>CAYGTO010000005.1:0-137654 GCA_964352815.1 uncultured Azospirillaceae bacterium
GACCAAATCAACTCCCATCCGCATGGCAAGTCCGGTTTTAGACGGGCCTTTGGATGTTTCAGAAGGGCGACCAATACGTTCTTCGGTTTGGTCAATCTTCTGCTTCAGCGTATCGAGCGAGGGGAGATTATCATCAGATTCAGTCATCTCTCTTGCTCACGGATACTTGTGCAGGGAGATGATTAGGCACAGGCGCGCCGGAAGTCAAGTCAATCTCTAAGTTTGTTATTGCCACGGTAAGCGAGCAGAAAGCGAGCGCATCCAGGCAACCCAGTTCCATGATGTCAGTAGACATCATGGAATATTGAAATGTCTTCTGACATTTCAATGGTGGATCCCCGGGATCTTTTGCCTGCTGACAAAAGCCCCAAGGATGACATTATTATGGGGTTAAGGATTATTTCGGTTCAGATGGCTATCAATGGCTTGGCTAAAACCTTCGACGGTACGCGGCCCTTCATAGGGCTGTCCATTAATAAAGAAGAACGGGATGCCATCGATGGGGAGTGTTTCGCCAGCTTCCTTGCGCGCGAGAAGGATTTCCTTTTCGAGATCAACATTGGTCATGCAGGCAGACACGTGATCGGGCGCGAGGCCTCCTACTTTAGCGATAGAGATGATCTTTGATAAGAAGTCGGTGGTGAAGGCCCACTGATCTTGCAATTCAAAGAACACATCAACAAAGGTGAAATATTGTTCTTTAGGGACGCAGCGTGTGACCATAGCCGCTTTCAGCGCAGGCTCATTGTGCGGGAAGTGACGATGAATCAGCACCACTTTGCCGGCGTTAATATATTTTTCTTTCAGCGTAGGCAGCACATTATTGTGGAAGCTCGCGCAATGTGGGCATGACATAGAAGCATATTCGAAAATCTGGACAGGGGCGCTGGGTTGTCCGATGAACATATCATTTTCGAGAATATTGAGCGTGGATTGCGCCTGCGCAGGAAGTGCGAGCAATAGTGCAATGAGTCCGAACAGCCATGATTTCATAATCATCTCCCTAATCTGTTATCATACGTTGTAACTAAGCCTCTTCCTTTCGTCGAGCATGAAATTGTTCTGCCAAACGATTCAGGGCTTCTTTGAGTTCTTCATTCTCTCCACGGTTGATTTCGTTCGTCAACTCCTTGGGAAGCGCGACCTGCATTTTCTCAACCGGAAACGGCGAGGGTATATTTGCGAAACGGTCCATAAAGAGATGTGGCTTTTGTTGAATCATTAGGCGATGAATGCCGCGATAGCCAAAATAGGTGGCGATACGCTCGAGAATTTTAGGTTCTTGATGCTGTAATGTCAGCGCTGCCATGCTATCTGCGGCAACGACTAAACATAACTCGCCATTACGACGACTCATTTTTTCAGGAATACTATAGCCCGCAATCTCATCACCCACGACCAAATTCCATTCACTAAAAATGCGTTGCTCAAGCTGGCTGCGTTTTTTGTAAATCGGTTTACTCGCCCAACGAATCGCGTCGCCTAGGCTTTTACCTAATCTGCGTTTGGGTTGCTTTGGCGGAGTGTGTGCGGAATTCATATTACTCCTCTAGCACAGCCTCTTCGGCTTGTCTCGCCTTTAATGCTGCTTTGATCGGAGCAAAAGAACGGCGGTGATGTTCTGTGACGCCGAAACGTGCAATGGCCTCCTGGTGCTTTTTCGTACCATAGCCGGCGTTCGTGTCCCAGCCATAGCCGGGGAAGATCTCACTCAGCTCATGCATCATCCGATCACGCGTGACTTTCGCAATGATGGACGCGGCGGCAATCGCAACGACCCGGCTATCGCCTTTGATCACACTGATCGTGGTGCAAGGAAGGTTAGGGGGTTGATTGCCATCCACGAGTGCCGTCTTTGGCGTGGTTTGAAGCTTGAGGAAGGCTTCATGCATGGCGATCTTAGTGGCGTTCAGAATATTAAGTTCGTCAATCATATAGACAGAAGTGATGCCTACGCCGTAATCTGTATTGCGCGTGATGTAGTCATAGAGCTGCTCGCGCTTATCTTTGCTTACATTCTTTGAATCATCGAGCGCTTCAGGGACGGATAATCTCTCTGGCCAAACCACGGCTGCCGCGACCACAGGGCCAGCCCATGGGCCACGCCCAGCCTCGTCAATGCCGCAGATCGGGCGTTCCATGTAATGTGTTTTGAGGGGATCATCGGGCTGTAAGAACATGAGGCGAGCATGGCACGGCCCTATCCTTTACGCCCATGAGAAGCGCAGACTCATCCACAGAGAATTACGAAAGTTTTAGAGCGTCGAAACGAAAAGATTCATCTCAGGCTTCTCGCCCAAGAGGTAACAATAGATCAGGTAGTTGCTGACCACTTTGCGAACATAGTCGCGTGTTTCCTTATAAGGAATCTGTTTCACAAAATTGACATCGGCGCTATAGTGGTCACCAAATTCATTGTTCCAGCGTTTTAGGCTTCCTGGGCCTGCATTATAGGCTGCGAGAATCTTCACGAGGTCGCCTTGAATGTAGGGCTTATTCGCGAGATATTCGATGTAAGCCTGACCAATCGCCATATTAACGGCTGGTTTGTGTAAAGTACGCGTTGAAATCTCAGGGATCGCAACGTTACTCGTTGAAGCGACATTGATCTCGTTCAAGCGCTTCTTTTTGATAATGTAGCGGGCAGTATCCGGCATGATCTGCATGACACCGCGTGCACCCACGCGGCTTTTCGCATAAGGGTTGAAGTTTGATTCTTGCTTCATAATAGCGAGTAAGAGCGCCTTACTAACCTTATAGCCATGGACGGGACGCCAGTCTTTGATCGGGTAGTGCGCTTGCTTAAACCTTTTCAGCATTACATTTCGCGTGTTGCGATCACCAATAATTGCCGCGACTTCATCATTGACGCGAATGACGCCGGGCTTTTCACATGGCATGTTCGCTGTGCCACATTTTTCTTGGGTTTTGAATGCGAAGGTAAGGCTTTCTTGGCGTGCTTCAGCAACAGATTTGTCCTGATTTGCGTAGTAATCTGTGTAGCTTTGCTCATAGGCAGGACGATACGCCACGTCATACGAGGTGAATAATGCGCCATAAGCGAGGCTCGCGAGTACCATAGTCACGAGTGATGCGCCGATGAATGGGTTATCCCAAAAACTTGCCATAAATGCCGTCTATATTAATGTTTTGTTAATAATTGATGGTATCATATAGCGTAGATTTATACCATAGGCAAGGGGTGATCTTCACTAAATTGTCACACTCGTGTGGATAAGGGAAATGCTATGTATATCAGCAGTTTAAAGATATTTTCGGGTTAATTTTTGGTAAGGTGTGCGCTTAAAGAACCCTCGCCTCATCGCACCAGCTTCGAAAATCAAGCATATCCTGCCAAGCGAGTTTTTTCTGCATCGGCTGTCTTAATAAATAGGAGGGGTGGAAAAAGACGAAAACGGGGAGCTCTTTTCCGTTCAAATAGTCGTTTGTGTAGGTGAAACGTTGACCGTGTAGGCGCGTAATGCCACGTGACTCGCCTAAAAGCGACTTGGCGGAGGTGCCGCCAACCAAAATAAGCGCTTTGGGGTCAATGAGCGCAATGTGTTTTTCAACAAATGGGAGGCAGCTCGCTAATTCGTCGGCGGTAGGGGTTCGATTCCCAGGAGGGCGCCAGAACAGTGTATTGGTAATGTAAAGATTGCCTTTCTTCGTATCATTTTGAGGGTCATCATGTCGCCGAAGGTCAATATAGCTCAGCATTTCGTCGAGTAGTTGCCCTGACGCACCACAAAACGGAATACCGCGCTTATCCTCTTCTGCGCCAGGCGCTTCACCGATCAGCATAATGTCACTGTCAGCCGTGCCGTCAGCAAACACGCAGTTCATGGCGGTTTCTTTGAGTGCACAGCCATCGAAATTCGTGACGCTTTCACGGAGCATCTCTAAGCTCGAAGCCTGATCCGCTAGCTGGCGGGCCATGGCTGCGCTATCCACCGATGAGGCTGGAGCCGGCGCAGGCGTCGCTTGGGATTTAGAGGGGTTAATCGCAGCAGTCGGTGTAGATGTGGCTGCTGGAACTGGCTTTGCTACAGTTTCTTTCGCCAATTCATAATGATCGACTGGCGTATCAAGAGTGAGCTCATCCACCCCTGCTATTTGGTACCATTCCAGTGCTGCTAGTGCCTGTGCATGCATAAAATTTCGCAGTTATCTGCCGTTTCGTCGATTCGTAAACACTTTGTTAACGCTTAATGGCTATAATATCATTAAAATACGGAATATTTTACACAATCCGCCCTTAAAGAAGGAAAAGCGCGCTATGTCATATATTTACGAGCCTGATATTGCTGCCAAAGCCGTCATCGAGCTCAATACAGCGCTGCGCGCAAAAGAGGATATGGAGTATGCAAACGCCCTGCTTGCGGATCCGCGTATGACGAACACTAAAGGCCATTTGGCGTCCTGCGGGGTCAGTTATAAGCAGATTAAAATGGTGCGTGACTGCGTGCCGGGGCATCTTCCCACCTTAGACCAGCAGAAAAAGGCGCAAAATTTCCTTAACGAGCTCGATCGTGAGCAGGAGGTGGTGAGTGGCTAGAGATGTGACCGGATTGGCCGATGAAGCGCGCGGTGCCATCATTGCAACCGCAACCGGATTATTAGCCGAGCGCACGATGGCGGCAAACCCTGATATTGGTGCCGCTCTTGAGGGCATTAATCTTGCGAATGTAGATCAGGTAGGGGCTGCGATTCAAGTGGGTCAAGAGCAAAGCAACGATATCCAAGTTGGCGGATAATTTCCTTTCCGCACTGCACGGCTAAGCCGTGATTTTTTCTCCAAATTATGCGATACTATCCTGAAGAATATATAAAGGGGTGGCCATGTCTGACGAATCTGAAGTAATGGAATGCGATGTGCTGATTGTCGGCGCGGGGCCGGCTGGGCTATCAGCCGCCATCCGACTGCGCCAGCTAGCAGAAGAGCAGGGCAAAGACATCAATGTCATCGTACTCGAGAAAGGCGCGGAAGTCGGCGCGCATATTCTCTCGGGCTGTGTGCTCGAGCCGCGCGCGCTGGATGAGCTGCTCCCCGATTGGCGCGGGCTCGGTGCGCCGCTTATCACGCCCGTGAATAAGGACAGTTTCAAGCTGTTGTTTGAAAATAGCAGCATTACGTTACCAACCCCGCCGCAGATGAAGAATCATGGGAATTATATTATTTCACTCGGGAATTTCGTGCGTTGGTTAGGCGAACAAGCCGAGGCTGCAGGCGTGCAAATCTTCCCAGGCTTTCCAGCCGCAGAGGCGATTATCGAAGAGGGCCAGCTCAAAGGCGTGCGCACGGGCGCGTTTGGCGTCGCGCGTGATGGCAGCAAGAAAGACAGCTATCAGCCGCCAATGGAATTGCGTGCGAAATATACATTGATGGCGGAAGGGTGTCGCGGTTCGCTGTCACAGGAGCTGATGGAGACATTTAATCTGCGCGAGCATTGCGACCCGCAAACCTATGCGCTGGGCATCAAAGAAGTCTGGGAAATTGACCCCGAGAAACACACGCTAGGGGAGGTGGTGCATACGATCGGCTGGCCGCTCGACAGCAGCACCTATGGCGGCTCGTTCATGTATCATGCGGAAAATAACCAGCTCTTCATCGGCTATGTGATCGGGCTGGATTATACAAACCCGCATATGGACCCGTATATGGAATTCCAGCGTTTCAAGACGCATAAGGCGATTCGCGCGTTGCTCGAAGGCGGCAAGCGGATCAGCTATGGCGCGCGGGCGCTGAATGAAGGCGGATGGCAGTCGATTCCGAAGCTGATATTTCCAGGCGGTGCGTTGATTGGCTGTGCGGCCGGTTTCTTGAATGTACCCAAAATTAAGGGCACCCATACGGCGATGAAGTCGGGTATGCTCGCGGCAGAAGCGGTGGTGGCGCAGATGGAAGCTGACGACACGTTGCTCACATCCTATCCTGAAGCGGTGCGTGACTCATGGGTGGCGGAAGAGCTCTATTTGGTGCGTAATATCCGCCCGGCCTTTCACAAAGGCTTGTGGGGCGGGCTTATTTACTCGGCGCTGGAGACCTTCCTCGCGCGCGGCCGTTCCAACAAAACATTGCATCACCATCCCGATCATACGCAACTGCTTCATAAAGATAAAGCCAAGAAAATCGACTATCCGAAACCCGATGGTGTACTGACCTTTGATCGCATGAGCTCGGTGTTCCTCTCGAACACGAATCACGAAGAAGATCAGCCCGTGCATTTGCAGCTGCGTGATTCGAAAGTGCCGGTAGAACATAACCTCGCCCTCTATGACGAACCAGCGCAGCGTTATTGCCCGGCAGGCGTGTATGAGATTGTTGAAGAGGCGGGGGAGCAGCGGCTGCAAATCAATGCGCAAAACTGTGTGCATTGTAAAACCTGCGATATTAAAGACCCGACCCAAAACATTCATTGGGTCACGCCGGAAGGCGGTGGCGGTCCCGTCTATACGGGGATGTGATGAGTGCGAAACTCACATCGCCCGCGTCACATTTCAAAGAATACTGGCAAGAAACCTTAAATGAATTAACACAATTTCTGGATGAGCTTGACCGCCAAACGAATCCTGGAATTCAGCGCACATACCCGTCTCGTTTCAATGGGTATCGTTTTATGGTTCTAGATCCTCAAACTAAAAATCATCATCTCGGATCTAGATCACCTAAAGAATGGCCAGATTTGTTGATACGCATTATGAATGACGTGAATTCGGCTGGCCCAAGAGACATGTTTGCTTTATGTCGAATGCCGGCGCGGTTGGAGGCAATTCAAAGCGGTTTCGAGCGCATGGGAAAACTAGATCCTTCTGATGCGAATTTTCCTTTTACACAAGCTCAAATAGATAAGGCATCTAAGATGGCTGAGTGTTTATCAGAACTTGAGAAGGATCTGAAGCCATTGATTGAAAATTGTATCGATCATATTAGAGCTACAAAACCGAGTGCTTTTGAAGAGCAACATAGGCGTGCTCTAAAAATAGCCAATCGAAAAGAACGCGTTTAAACCAGCTCTTTCACGGTGTGATCATGCAGCTCTGGCTCGAGATAGGTCTTCTCAATATCTAGTGTAGAGCGCGTGCCTAGATCATCATAATGCCTATCTAGCCATTCTTTGGTCGCTTCGCGGCCTTTGTCACGCAGCTCCGTCAAGAAGCTCCATTTGGGAGAGAGTTTGCTAGCAACGCTATAATCTTTCGTCGTTTCATCAGCGCCAATCGCATGTAGCCGGAGTTCAGTGAAATTGAAATGATCTTTATGCTCGTCTTTAATCCAGTCTTGTTCGACGAGTTTTTTGACGAAGGCAATCGCCCGCATTTCGTGAATCAGCGAAGAATTAAAGGCAATTTCATTGATGCGGTTGAAAATTTCCTGTGATTTTTTCGGGATGTCTTCACGCGCAATAGGGTTCACATTGACGACCATAATATCATCGGTGGTTGTGTCATAAACGAGCGGGTGAATCGCTGGGTTGCCCATATAGCCGCCATCCCAATAATGCTCCCCTTCAATTTCGATCGCTTGAAACAGCATGGGGAGGCAGGCGGATGCCATGACCTCTTCGCAGCCCACTTGTTCGTTTTTGAACACTTTGAGCTTGTTGGTTTTCACGTTGGTCGCGCAAATGAACAGTTTGACGCTGTCGCACGCGTGAATTTTATCAAAGTCTACATGGAATTGGAGCACGTCACGCAGCGGGTTTAGGTTGAGCGGGTTGAAATCATAGGGTGAAAAGGTTTTAGTGAAATTCTCAAACCATAAGTAAGACATGTTCTGATTCATCGCCCCTGTGCCACCGCCCATAAAGGCTTCCCAAAAGGTGGGCTTGATCGGACTATAAAACTTCCCGGAATCTGAAATATCTTCCCAGAAGTCGTGCATCTTTTGGCGTGCACCATCGAGGCCGCCTTCCATAATGCCCGCCGTATATACCGCAGCATTCATCGCACCCGCGCTGGTAGCAGAAATACCGTCAATATCAACGCGGCCATCTTCGCACAGCATGTCTAATACGCCCCAGGTAAAGGCCCCATGCGCACCGCCGCCTTGAAGCGCGAGGTTAATGGTTTTCTCGTTCTGTTTATTATTGGAGGCCATGATTAGGGAGTCCCTGTTTCAGCGGTTAACTTAACTGGATGAATTTGATATCCCTCTGCTTCAAGCAAAGAAAGCATACCGTCATCACCGGGTAAATGAAGCGCGCCGACGGCGATAAATAGCGACATTGTTTGTAACTTATCGAGCGCACGTTTCGTCATGTTGTGATTACGCTTTTCAATAAGCTCTTCTGAAATGTACTGCGATAATGTTTCTTGTGGAATGTCGAGTAATGCTTCGGTGCCTACATGTTGAATCTTTTCTAAATCACCACTCAAATAGGCGCGTTTGAGGCTCAATTCCATGGATTTGAGGCGCTGAAATGAATCCAGCGTGTAAAACAAAAAGGAGAGCTGTTCATCGACTGATAAATTCTCAAACACGTCAAACTGATCATGAATATCCTCAAGTGCAAAGATAGGCTTACCCTCTGCACTGGCCATTTGTTGAAGGCGTTTGTCGACGACGAGTCCATCATTCTCAGGGATCGGGTATTGTAGAATAATTGCAGCGGCCCACGGTTTTAGGCGCGAAAGAGCTTCTATAGGAATGGCGCCTGTGCGTTTAGCAAGCGCCCTGAGTTGTTTGTAGCGCGTTTCGTTCATGAGTGTGAAGAGCCCCTTATGCTCTTTTGGAAGTAGAGAGATTTGAATGGTTCGGCGCTGGAGTTCTTCGTCAAGCACGACTTCAAATGCAGCGGCATCGGTTTCATAAATATAGCGCGCAGCTTTTTTGGTAATAGGCTGCAAGGCTGGGCTGTCAGAGTGAAAAGTGCCGAACAAATAGCCTACTTTGTGATTAGTGTCACAAGGCTCTAAGCGATAGAGCAGTGTGTTTAGCTTCTGCTCCAAGATAGGTGTGTAGTCTGATTCGGGGACACATTTTGCATGAGCGTGGTTCGTCAGCAAGGTGGAAGCAAAAACCACCATGAATGAAATGAAATATGCGCGAATCTTCATATGTGAGATGTTATCCCGTTCCCAATAATGATACCGTAGCATCATATATATTGCGCTGCAACAAAAGTGATTCGCCGACCAAGAAGCAATGAATATCATGTGCTTGAATGGCTTTGACATCATCATGTGTTTTGATGCCACTTTCACATACTATTACGTAATCAGCGGGAATTCCCTGCGCGATACGGGGGGTGTTCTCGAGGTTCACTTCAAGGGTTTTAAGGTTGCGATTATTGACGCCAATAAGACGAGAGCTCAGATGCGTTAGCGCGCGGTCGCGCTCTTCTTCATCATGGACCTCGATGAGTACGTCCATCCCAAGCTCATGCGTGGCGGCTTCGAGTTCTTTTGCCTGCGCATCGGAGAGCGCCGCCATGATGATCAGAATACAATCCGCGCCGATAGCGCGTGATTCTATAATCTGATAGGAATCGACCATGAAGTCTTTACGAAGTACGGGGAGGGTGCATGCCTCTCGTGCCGTAATCAAATCGCCATCATTCCCTTGAAAATAAGGCGCGTCTGTGAGGACGGAAAGACAGCCTACTCCCGCGCGTTCATATTCTTTTGCTATTGCCGCTGGGTCAAAAGCTTCACGAATGAGCCCCTTGCTTGGCGATGCTTTCTTTATCTCACTGATAAGCCCGATTTGAGCTGTGTCCGCTTTTGTTTTGAGGGCTTTCATAAAGCCCCGGGTTTCACTTTGCGTCTTGATACGCTCTTCTAGGTCGCTAAGAGGGACTGCTTGTTTTTGCTTAACCACATATTCACGTTTTACCTCACAAATTTCATCGAGTTTATCAGACATATCAGCTCTGGTTACTCCAATGAATCAGCTCTTTCAGAGTATTCCGCGCACGGCCGCTATCAATAGCGAGCTTGGCCTCGCGTACCCCGTCTTTCAAGGTGTCGGCGGTGCCCGCAATGATCAGGGATGCGGCACTGTTGAGTAACACAGCATCACGGTAGGCACCTTGTTCGCCATAGAGCAGCGCTTTAATCGCTTCTGCATTGGTTTGCGCGTCACCACCCTGAATATCTTTAAGCTGTGCTCGCGCGAGTCCGGCATCTTCAGGCGTCACGCTGAAGGTTTTGATGCGCCCTTTGTTGAGCGAAGCAACATAGGATTGGCCGGTGATGGTGAGCTCGTCAAGCCCGTCCTCGCCATGCACGACCCAGGCATGTTCCATATTGAGCAACTTTAAGACACGGACAATCGAATCGATGAGTGATTTGTCGTATACGCCGAGAAGCTGGCGCTGCGTCCGCGCCGGATTAATAAGTGGGCCTAGGACGTTAAAGATAGTGCGTGTTTTTAGTTTCTTGCGAATGGGCGCAACGTGTTTCATAGCATCATGAAATTGCGTTGCCATCATGAAACAAATGTTTGCTTTTTTAAGGCACTGCTCAAGCACATGCTTTTCCGCCATAATATTAATACCCAACGCTTCGAGAACATCAGCAGACCCTGACTTTGACGAGACAGAGCGATTACCGTGCTTAGCAACGGGAATGCCGCACGCGGCCACGACGAGCGCAGAGGCAGTGGAAATATTATACGTCCCTTTTGCATCGCCTCCCGTGCCACATGTGTCGATTGCATCTGCGGGTGCTTTAATCGGTTTGGCTAGTTTTCGGAGTACTTCGACAGCGCCGGTGATTTCATCAGCTGTTTCGCCTTTTTTCTTCAATGCGAGAAGGAATCCTTCAATTTCATCATCATTCGCATCACCCTTCATAATGCGTGTGAAGGCGCGCTTGCTCTCAGCGCGTGTAAGCGAATTACCCGCGTCAATCTTATCAATGAGAGGGGTTAATGAAGTGGCCATAGCTGCTTTATATCAGTTCGAGGAAATTTCTCAACACATCATGCCCATACTGCGAGGCAATACTTTCCGGGTGAAATTGCACGCCGTGCAGCGGGTGTTTCTTGTGCGCGATTCCCATGATGGTGCCATCTTCAATTTCAGAAGTGATCTCGAAACAGTCTGGCAGCGATTCACGTTCGACAATCAAAGAATGATAGCGCGTTGCTTCAAACGGGCTACTCAGCCCTTTAAAGACGGACTTGCTTGTATGGGTAATCATACTCGTTTTGCCGTGCATCGGTTTTTTTGCACGGATGATTTTTCCGCCATAAGCCTGTGCGATGGATTGATGTCCCAAACACACGCCAAGCATGGGAATGGATGGGCCGAGTTTTGCGACGAGCTCGAGGCAAATACCCGCTTCATCAGGTGTTGCCGGGCCTGGCGAAATGATAATGCCATCAACCGTTCCTGCCGCTTTCTTAGCTTCAATATCACTCACGCTGACCGCATCATTGCGCACCACTTCGATCGGTGAACCCAGTTCTTGCACGTAATGTGATAGATTATAGGTGAAGCTATCGTAATTATCGATTAGGAGAATCTGTTTCATTCAAACCTCCGTGCTTGCTCTGCAGCCTTCATCAGCGCTTTGGCCTTGTTCCATGACTCTTGATATTCACCTTCAGGACTGCTGTCTGCGACCACGCCGCCGCCAGCTTGAATATGAAGCTTTCCATCTTTAATCAAGCCCGTGCGCAGTGTGATACAGGTATCCATTGCACCATTGGCCGAAATATAGCCGACACCGCCGGCATAGAAGCTGCGGCGTTCGGGCTCTAACTCATCAATGATTTCCATAGCGCGAATTTTCGGTGCGCCGCTAACGGTGCCTGCGGGGAAGCCGGCGATCAGCGCATCGATCGCATCATATTTGTCGCGATCGAGTGTTCCTGTTACGTGCGATGCAATATGCATCACATGCGAATAATATTCGATCTGCATCTGCTCATCAACGTTGACGGTGCCTGCTTTAGCAACACGGCCAACATCGTTACGCCCAAGATCGAGAAGCATCAAATGTTCTGCTGTTTCTTTTTCATCAGAAAGAAGGTCTTTCGCGAGCGCCATATCTTCTGCAGGTGTTTTGCCGCGTTTACGCGTCCCAGCGATCGGACGAATAGTGATTTCATCATCGCGCACACGCACCAAAATCTCTGGGCTTGATCCTACTAGTGCATAGTCGCCAAACTCTAAATAAAAGAGGAAAGGCGAAGGGTTCATCTGGCGCAGTGAACGATAGAGCGCGAACGGGTGGTGCTCAAACGGAGTAGAAAATCTCTGAGAGAGTACCGTCTGGAAAATATCTCCGGCCATGATGTAGTCTTTGGCTTTATTAACCATGCCGTGAAACTCAGGCTCGGTGACATTTGATTCGAATGAGAGTGTTTCTGTATCCACGGGCTTGTAATAGCTGCGTTGATCAAGAGGGCCTTGGAGCGTGTCGATCACGGCTTCAATTTCTTGACGCGCGTCTTGATAGGCTTTTCCTGCACTGTATTCGTCGAACGTTGTTTCTGCCCAAATCGGGCGACACAAATAGACAACCCCATCAACCGAATCAAAAATGGCGAGCATTGAAGGGCGCATAAAACATGCATCCGGAATATCGATTGGGTCAGGATTTGTATCTGGTAATTTTTCCATCAGCTTGACCATATCATAGCCAAAATAACCTACGATTCCTGCGGCCATGGGCGGCAGTTCGGAAGGTAGTTCCATGGTGCAGCGTTTTACCAGCTGGCGCATCGAGCTAAGCGCATCTTCATAGCATGGCTCGAAATGGTCTGGTTGAGTGAGTGCATCTTCGTTAATCTCAGAAGTGCTCCCAAAACAGCGCCACACGATATCGGGTTGCATGCCAATAATAGAGTAACGGCCGCGTGCGGCGCCGCCCTCAACCGATTCTAGTAAGAAGCATACAGAGTGTTGTTTCCGTAGTTTGAGTACTGCAGAAACAGGCGTTTCCACATCGGCAACAAACCGTGTCCACATCATACTTGGATTTCCGGCCAGAAGCTGGTCAGTGACGGTTTGTTTTTCAGGAAATTGCATGGCTAGACTACCGGGCGATCTCTTGCAGCAACGATTCATTGATCGTTACCGGATATTTCGCGCGTAGATAGTGCAAATATTGGTCAAGCAACTCAATGCGATACTCTTTCGCGAGCCTCTGGCGTAGCGCATCCAGTTCGGCTTTTTTGGCATTCTCAAATGGTTTCGCTGGAATGATTTTCTTCACAACACCTATGGCAAAGTCGCCGTCGGGTAGCGGATAGGCGCCGGTGCTGTCATTGATCTCTTTGTCATCGAACAATTCTTTTACAAAGCCATTCGTTGTATTGATTTTTTTCGAACTGTCCTGGATGGAAATACTTTCGTCGTTACGAGCAAGCGGCTTGCTTGTGATGAGAGAGAGCTGACTTAGGCGAAGCACGTCCGCGGGTGCATCCGAGGCGTTTGCTTTTTCGGCAATCTCGGATGCTTTTTGTACTTTCAGCTCTTGGCGTTTTAACGCGTTCCAGCTCTCAGTAACTTCTCCTCTGACGGCGTCAAAGGCTTTGGGCTGACTCTCAATCACTTGCGTGACTTTGGTCAGGAAATACACTTGATTCGGACCTACCTCGAGATTTGAAATAAGGTCTTTCTCGTCATCATAATGTTTCGCTAGAATTTGTGCTTCCACATCGGATGGTTTCATTGCACCGGAAGATCCTTGGCGTTCGAGCGAACGAGAGACAGGTGCAATCGTGCCCACGCGAGAACTATATTTCTTAGCGATCTCTTGAAGCGATGAGCCCCCCGCAACGGCATCTTCAATGGTTACTGTGAAATCGTTTAGTGCTTTAGCACGCTTACTCTGAAGCAATTCTTTTTCTAATGTATCCTTAACCTCGTCGAATGCTTTGACTGTAGGTGCATTGATCGAACGAATAATAAAGACATGCCAGCCAAAGCTTGTATTGATCGGTTCCGTGACGCTGCCTGCTGCGCTGTTGAACACGATCTCTTCAGCGCTTTCCGGTAAGTCGCCTAGAGTAACATCTCCAAGGTCAGAATAAGTGCCATGCGCTACCGGTGCTTTTGCCGGTGAACTAACCCCATTCTCATCAAGGAGCGCTTGCGCTGTGGCCGCGTCGTCGTAAGTGGCAAACAACCATTGCGCGACGCTGCGTGACTCTGGCGAGGCGTATAAATCTTTATTCGCTTCATAGGATGATTTGAGCTCATCATTCGACACGTTAACTGAATTGATGATCGCTTCTGGTTCAATGACGACATACTCAAAGGCACGATATTCCGGCGTACGGTAGAGCGGTTGCTGTTTTTCGTATAACTCTTGCAGTTCTTCGTCGCTTGGCTTGGGTAATTCACCTACATTGCGATTTGTCACCAAACCGAGTTGAACCACGCGGCGCTCACCTTCCGTTAAATAGATGCGGCGGACAAGTGGCTCTGACACGAGAGGAATATTCGTAATCACGCTCTCAAGCAGGTCAATACTCAGCTCTTCACGCAGAAAATTAAGATAGGTGCTTTCGCTCAAGCGATTATCACGAAGCATTAGGGAGAAGAGCTGGCGGTCGAATTCCCCGCTATTATTGATAAAGTCTGGGTTGGTCCTGATGTGTTCTGCGAGTAATTCGTCAGAAATGCGAACACCCAGCTCATCGGCTTCTTGAAACAGCAGGGCATTATTCACTAAGGCGCTGAGCACCTGCTGCGGTACATTAAGCTGAGCGAAAAGCTCGCTTGAGTAATTATTACCAAAAGAGCGGCGTACACGCTGAAGTGCCCGATCATAGCGGCTTGCCGTAATCGATATGTCGCCAACGACCGCGACAGCATTACTGGGAGGCCCGGTGATAATGTCACCGATCCCCCAAACGGCAAAACTGAGGATCAGCGTGCCGAGTAACAGCTTAGAGAAGAGGCTATGCGCGCCTTTGCGCATCGTATCAAGCATAGGAGTCCCTGTTTTTGTCTAGTTGTAACCCTTGGTTATAGGGTGCAAAATTGAAAAATCAAAAGAAACTGAAGGGATGTCCTCTTTCAGTTGCGCGATCATAAAAAATGATTAGGCTCGCGCCATGAGTTATTTCGTCGCAAATTGGAAAATGTATGGCAATCAGGCGCTTGTCTCGGAGTTGGCGCAAGCAATGCCGGAATCTAGCCGTTTTGACTCTATCGTCATTTGTCCACCCGCTCCATTACTGGACCGAGTAAATAGCGTTTTTTCATGCGAAATGGGCGGCCAGGATTGTTCGCCGTACGAACATGGTGCGTATACGGGTGATGTTTCGGCGCCCATGCTTAAGGACTTGGGTTGCAGCTATGTGATTCTTGGGCATTCAGAGCGCCGCCAGCACCACGGCGAGAAAGATGTGTTAGTCAAAGCGAAAGCGGAAGCAGCTATGAAGGCAGGGCTCACGCCTATTATTTGCGTGGGCGAGACATTAGCAGAGCGTGAAGGTGGTTTTGTTCTTGAGGTGCTCGAGAAACAAGTCGCAGCATCCATACCAGACTCGGGTGATTATCTCATCGCTTATGAGCCGGTTTGGGCGATTGGAACGGGCCATACACCCAGTCTCGAACAGATTGAAGCGGCACATGCACATATTAAACAGGTCAGCGGTGGGGCGGCGGTGCTCTATGGTGGCTCGGTGAAACCTGCGAATTTGGATGAAATTCTCACTGTACAAACCGTCGATGGTGTATTAGTAGGTAGCGCCAGTATTGATTCGGAGAGTTTCCGAAAAATGATTGAGAAATAACGTTTCGTCATTCTCGACCGAGCCTAGCGAGTGTCGGGAATCTAATCGAGATAGATCCCCGAGACGAACAGCAGTTCGCTCGAGGATGACGGCAACTAAGGTAAGAACATGGAACTACAAACAATTTTACTCGCGCTGCATGTGGTTGTCACCTTGTTGATGATCGGATTTATTCTGTTGCAGAAAAGCAGCACTGATGGTTTTGGGCTTGGGGGCGGAAGTGGTGCAGGGCTGATGTCTGGGCGCCAGACGGCGAATTTTATGACGCGCACTACGGGTATATTGGCGGCCATCTTTATGGCGAATAGCTTGTTGCTCTCTATTCTAGCGGCCAGTGACCGTGGGACCTCGATTCTGGATGAAGCGCCGACTGCAGTGATCGAAGGGCAAGAAGAGCTGGGTGTTCCGCTGGTGGGTGATGGCGAGACAGCGACGCAAGACGTTGCTCCTGTGAAAATAAAGGAAATGCCGAGTGAGCCTATAGTGCCGCTCGCGGAATAATTCGAAACTACTCCTTGCGCTCCCCTAAAAGCCGAGTTATACCTTATATCCCGTAGCAACCTACGGGGATTTCATGAGAGATTTGCAAATATTCGTCATTCTCGACCGCACTGCTGTGCGTGTTGGGAATCTTATGTTAGATCCCCGAGATCGGCTAGGCCGACTCGAGGATGACGGGGGGGCTCGTGAGTAAAACTTCCACCAAATTCATTTTCATCACCGGCGGGGTGGTCTCTTCGCTTGGTAAAGGCCTCGCATCGGCGAGCCTCGGCGCATTGCTGCAAGCGCGCGGTTATAAAGTCCGCCTGCGTAAGTTGGATCCGTATTTGAATGTCGACCCCGGAACCATGAACCCAACGCAGCATGGCGAAGTGTTCGTCACTGAAGATGGCGCGGAAACCGACCTTGATCTCGGCCATTATGAGCGCTTCACCGGCGTGGATGCGAAAAAGTCCGATAATGTCACGACCGGTCAGATTTATTCCACCTTGCTCGCCAAAGAGCGCCGCGGCGACTATCTCGGCGGCACGGTGCAGGTCATCCCCCATGTGACGGATTTGATTAAAGATTTCGTCCTCAAAGACACGGAAAAAGAAGATTTCGTCTTATGTGAGATTGGTGGCACCGTGGGCGATATTGAAGGGCTGCCCTTCTTTGAAGCGATCCGCCAGCTCGGCTATGAGCTGGGCCATGACCGGGTGATGTTTGTGCATTTAACGCTCGTGCCCTATGTGGCGGCTGCGAAAGAGCTGAAAACCAAGCCGACCCAGCATTCGGTGAAAGAACTACGCTCAATCGGGATTCAGCCCGATATGTTGCTTTGCCGCGCGGACCGTGAAATTCCGATGAGCGAGCGCAAGAAAATTGGCCTGTTCTGTAACATCCCGGAAAAATCCGTGATTCAGGCGCTTGATGCCGATTCGATCTACCGCGTGCCGCGCCTACTGCATGAAGAGGGGATGGATGAGCAGGTGCTGGCGCATTTCAAGATGAAGTCGAAACAGGAGATCGATCTCAAGCCGTGGGACAAGATCACCAAGCGTTTCGAGGAGCCGCAAGGCGAGGTAACGGTGGCGATGGTCGGGAAATATGTCTCGATCGGCGATACGTACAAATCGATCACCGAAGCGCTCGATCACGCAGGGATTGTCAATAATGTGCGCGTCCATGTGAAATGGATCAATGCGCGCGATTATAAAGGCGCGGCGATTCATAAGGCGCTGAAGGGCGTCGATGCGATTTTGGTGCCGGGCGGTTTTGGCGAGCAGGGGGTGAGCGGCAAGATTGCGGCGGTCACCTATGCGCGCGAGCATGGGATTCCCTATTTCGGTATTTGCTATGGCATGCAGCTTGCGATCACGGAGATGGCACGGAATCTAGTCGATCTTAAAGATGCGGGCTCGGTGGAATTCGGAGCAAAAGAGACAAGTGACAATCGTGGGCCGCTGATTGGCTTGCTGACTGAATGGATGCGCGGCAGTGAGCTGGAAACTCGCGGTCATGATGATGATATGGGTGGCACGATGCGCCTCGGCGCCTATCCGTGTGAGCTAAAAGCTGGTTCGCTCGCGGCGAAAGTCTATGGCGAGAAGAAAATTTCCGAGCGCCACCGCCACCGCTATGAGGTGAATGTAGCGTATATTCAGGAGCTTGAGGCGCAAGGCGCGGTCTTCTCGGGCATGTCTCCCGGCGGCCAGCTGCCCGAAATTGTCGAGCTGAAGAAGCACCCCTGGTTCATCGGCGTGCAGTTCCACCCTGAATTCAAATCCCGCCCCCACGCCCCACACCCGCTCTTTGTAAGCTTTGTGAAAGCGGCGAAGGGGATGCAGACAAAGAAATAAATTACAGCGATTGTTTTTTCCTCATTTTTTGGTATGATGTGCGTGTTATACAAAGAAAGGTATTCTTATGAGCACGCACAGAAGACGCAGCGCAGAGCAACATGCTGATGCTAACGCAAATTTGACTTTGGTATTCTTCGAAACGGCGATTGTCGTCGTGATCGTCGCGATTGTTGTCGGCGCGAGTATTTAGTTAGCAATTCCTTCGATGTCATTGCCTGAATTTCCATTGAAATTCTAAGGCAATCCAGAAAAAGTTCGATTAATTACTGGATTAACCTAGAATCGCACGCGCGATTCGGGTAATGACAATAGAAAAGGAAGAATATGACCAAAACCATTTCCCTCGGCGAGATTCGGATCGCCAATGACAAGCCCTTTACCCTCATCGCTGGCCCGTGCCAGATGGAGAGCCGTGAGCATGCGCTGGAAGTGGCGGGGGAGCTAAAAGCCATATGTGAAAAGCTCGATATTCCACTGATTTACAAAACCAGCTTCGATAAGGCCAACCGCACGAGCCTTGGCGGCAAGCGCGGGGTAGGGCTTGATGCGTCGCTGCCGGTGTTTGCCGAGATCAAAGAATCGCTAGGTATTCCGGTGCTGACCGATGTGCATGAGAAAGAGCAATGCGCGAAGGTGGCGGAAGTGGTGGATGTGCTGCAAATCCCCGCCTTTTTGTGCCGCCAGACCGATCTGTTGATTGCCGCGGCCAAGACCGGCGCGGTGGTGAATATCAAAAAGGGTCAGTTCCTTGCGCCGTGGGACATGAAGAATGTCGCGGCGAAGGTGGCCGAGTCGGGCAATGAGCGAATTATTCTCACCGAGCGCGGCTCGAGTTTTGGTTATAACACACTGGTGGCGGATTTCCGTAGCTTGCCGATCATGGCGCAGCAGACCGGCTATCCGGTGATTATGGATTCGACCCATTCGGTGCAGCAGCCAGGCGGGCAGGGCACCAGCTCGGGCGGTCAGCGCGAATTTGCTCCGGTCATGGCGCGCTGCGCGATTGCGACGGGAAGCTGCGCCGGGCTGTTCATCGAAACCCATCCTGACCCCGACAATGCGCCGTCTGACGGGCCGAACATGATTCCGCTCGCTGAGATGGAAGCGCTGCTAACTCAGCTCAAAGCGCTCGATCAAGTGATGAAGGGGTGTTAGCGGGTTTCAAGGCGCGCGGCAGGGCGCTCAGCGTCTGGTATCGTGGGTGTCCGCGCTGGGCCTGAGCCGTCATATTCCTGGTCTTCTCCCCCTCTTGCTTGCGCAATGAGCTGTAAATCAGTCAGGAACTTTTCTTCCATCATATCTGCCACCGATGACCATTCGGTATGAAAAGCAATGCCCAGCGGCTCTCTTGTACGGACATAATTATGTAAGAAGTCATAATTTCGCGTGTCTTCATCAATTCCGATAGAGTTAACGGTAATGCCTGCTGATTCTGCTCTGCCAATAGCACCTAGTGGATTTCCTATATTATTTGCTCCATCTGTAGAAACATCTATGACCATTTTTTTAGGGTTTGGACATAGCTGTTGTCTTTCAGCGCTTCCCATAAGATTAATGCCATCATCTATGCCTACCGATATATCTGAAGCCCTTGCTGAGTATCTCCTTAATTCTCTCAAAGAAGCAAGCTCCGATGCAAATGACAATGCATCTTCCTTTGAGTGTATCATCTTCCAGTTCACTAAAGGGTGAGTTCTTGTATCAAAAGAACGAGCAATAAACACCATGGGAAGGTTTTTTTCGATTTCATCAAGTACACGCTCACTATTAAGTGCATCAGTGTGTGCATCCACTTGAAGTGTCCACGGTCTAACATCTTTCATTCCCGGAACGCGTGCAGTTGTCATGGAGCCGCTTTGATCTAGTGTGAAAACCACAGCCATCTTACATCCCGATAATGCCGAAGCGAGCTCTGGTTCGATTGATTCTGACATGGATACCTCCGTAGTTGCTACATGTTGCATAGCACAAAATCGATCCGTATGCGTGACAGTTTTATGACAATCGATAAAACTCCTTAGTCTGAGGTCTTTAGTCGTTAGTAAGGGTAGTTCCTTGC
The DNA here is from genome assembly GCA_964352815.1 of uncultured Azospirillaceae bacterium. Taxonomy (GTDB): domain Bacteria; phylum Pseudomonadota; class Alphaproteobacteria; order Rickettsiales; family UBA3002; genus CAYGTO01. The sequence goes on from CAYGTO010000005.1 coordinate 20,108, forward strand.
TTGCGTTGGTGCACGATTTTGCTATCACCCTACTACAGACTAATGACCAACGACTAGAGACTAGATCATGACAGCGATTGAAGCGATTCGAGGGAGAGAAATTCTAGACAGCCGCGGGAACCCGACGGTTGAAGTCGAAGTATTGCTCGAAGATGGCGCGATGGGACGCGCGGCAGTGCCGTCTGGGGCATCGACCGGCGCACTTGAGGCGCTGGAGCTGCGCGATAAGGATGATCGTTACCTCGGCAAGGGCGTGCTTCAGGCCGTCGATCATGTAAACAGTGAGATTACTGACGCGTTGCAAGGTTTTGACGCGCTGGACCAGGTGAAGATTGACACCATGCTCTGTGAGCTCGATGGCACGGAAAACAAGGCCCGGCTGGGGGCGAACGCAATTTTGGGCGTGTCGCTGGCGGTAGCGCATGCGGCAGCGGATTCGCTGGGTGTTCCGCTCTTTCGCTATATTGGCGGCGCGGCAGCGCATGTGATGCCCGTGCCGATGATGAATATCCTGAATGGTGGTGCGCACGCAGACAATCCGATTGATATTCAGGAGTTTATGGTGATGCCGGTGGCTGCAACGAACATGCGTGACGCAGTTCGGATGGGGGCGGAAGTGTTCCACGCACTGAAAAGCCAGCTGAAACAGCAAGGCCTCAGCACCAGCGTCGGCGATGAGGGCGGGTTTGCGCCGGATATCGGTTCGGCGAATGAAGCGCTTGATGCTATCATGAAAGCCATCGAAACGGCGGGGTATACGCCGGGTAAAGACATGCTTTTAGCGCTCGATTCGGCTTCGTCTGAGTTTTATGAAAACGGCACCTATGAGCTGGCGGGCGAGAAGAAAAGCCTCGATAGCGAAGGCATGATCAACTATTATGAAGACTTGATTGCGGCCTATCCGATTTTCTCTATTGAGGATGCGATGGCGGAAGACGATCATGCGGGCTGGAAGATGATCACCAATGTATTGGGTGATAAAATTCAGCTGGTGGGCGATGATGTGTTTGTCACGAATCCGAAGATTTTGGCGCAGGGTATTGAAGATGGGCTGGCCAATGCGCTGCTAGTGAAGGTCAATCAGATTGGTACCTTGTCGGAAACGCTGCGCGCGGTTGAGATGGCGCAAATGGCGGGTTATAAAGCGGTTTTGTCACACCGTTCAGGTGAAACCGAAGATACGACCATTGCGCATATTGCGGTGGCAACCAATTGTGGCCAGATCAAAACCGGATCGCTCTGCCGTTCGGATCGAACTGCCAAATATAATGAGCTGATCCGTATTGAAGAATATTTGGGCGATTCGGCGAATTATGCCGGCCATATGATCTTGAAGTAGCACTGTTTTTCCGCTATAAGTGAAGGATGGAACCTCTGTTAAATCTGCGCGCCTTGTTGCAACCCAAACGCCTTGGGAAGCCACTGTTAATCGCAGCGGCTATGTTCTATCTCGGGTTTCATTCACTTCATGGTGAGCGCGGCTTATACGCACTTTTCAAAGAGCAACAAAAGCAAGAAGCATTGAATCATGAGCTCGCGCTTGTGGTAGAAAAGCGTGAAGCCATTGAAAACCGGATCGCACGGTTTCAGTCGGCGCATATGGATCTAGATCTACTTGATGAACAGCTTCGTCGACGTATGGGGCTCGCGCCCGAAAATGAATATATGATTTTGCTCTCTCAGTGATGTGTTTGTATTGATGTCATTGCCACGCACGGATGGCCAGCGGGTCATATGTCGCAGATTGATCGAGGATGACAAGGAAAGGGGTGCTTGCTGCGCCGCAGCAACTTTTTCTCAAGAAATTCAGGCCTTTCCCCTTGTTTTATAGAATTTTGATCAGTACATTCCTTGCAACGTTGCAATACGGTTCGTTTGGAGGAACAGATGGCGAAATCAGCCAGCAAAGCCAAAGATAAAGTGGTCAATATCTCGGCGGATTCGCGCAGCCCCGAGCTCAACAAAGACACTCTCCTGAAAATGTATGAAGAAATGCTGCTGATCCGGCGCTTCGAAGAGAAGGCGGGCCAGCTTTACGGTATGGGCCTGATTGGCGGGTTTTGTCATCTTTACATTGGCCAGGAGGCGGTGGTGACCGGCCTTCAGCACGCGGGCAAGGAAGGCGATACCGTCGTCACGACCTACCGTGATCATGGCCATATGCTAGCCTGTGGGATGGACCCGAAGGGGATTATGGCCGAGTTGACCGGGCGTATTGATGGCTTTTCCAAAGGGAAGGGCGGCTCGATGCATATGTTTTCCGTCGAGAAGAAATTTTACGGTGGGCATGGAATTGTCGGCGCGTCGGTGCCGATCGGTGCGGGCCTCGCTTTTGCGCATAAATATCGCAACGAAGATAGTTTGAACTTCTGTTACTACGGTGATGGCGCGGCGAACCAAGGTCAGGTGTATGAAACCTATAATATGGCGGCGCTATGGCAGCTGCCGATTATCTTTGTGATTGAGAATAACGAATATGCGATGGGTACGAGCATCAAGCGTCACCATTCCTCGCCGGCGCTCTATACGCATGGTGAGCCGTTCGGCATTCCGGGTAAGCAGGTGAACGGGATGGATGTGACCGAGGTTTATAAGGCGGGCGTCGAAGCGGTGGAGCATGTGCGCTCGGGCAAAGGGCCGATGCTGCTCGAGGTAAAAACCTATCGCTATCGTGGTCATTCCATGTCTGACCCGGCGAAATATCGTACCAAGGAAGAAGTCGACAGCTTCAAGCAAGATAATGACTGCATCAAGAACCTCGCGGCGCTGCTCGAGAAGGAGCATGGCGTGAAGGAAGAGGCGCTGAAAGAGATTGATAAAAAGATCAAAGACCGCATCGCCGATGCGGCAGAATTTGCAAAAGAATCGCCCGAGCCTGATCCGTCAGAGCTTTGGACGGATATTACGCAGTAGGGGGGTGAGTTATGAAACTATACGATTTACAAGACCCAGAGAAACTCAGACAGATTATGGATAAGGCTGGTCTAAATCCCACAGACTTTGATGTGACAGATCATGCAGGCGAAAGAGATAGTATTATTAGCAGATTAAAAGGCCTTGGTTACGATAATCCAGAATATGAAATTGGTGCAACCTATTATGTGTCTCGTGATAGAAAAAGAAGCCAAGACGAAAGCGGTGAAACCCGAATTGAACCCCGAATTGAACAAGAAGGTGGCATCGTGGCAGCTGTCAAAGAAGCGTTCCCAGAAATAACAATTTCAACACTTCAAGCAGAGAATATTGCGTATGTGTTAGCGGGCAGAGTGGATCAGCACGCTGAATTACGCGCTGGCATGGAAAGAGGATAAAATGGCAACACAAACAATACGGGTCGCGCTGAGAGACGCCATGGCGGAGGAGCTTCGCCGCGATGAAGAAGTGTTCGTGATGGGCGAGGAAGTCGCCGAATATCAGGGCGCGTATAAGGTAACGGAAGGCTTGCTTGAGGAATTTGGCGACAAGCGCATTATTGATACACCGATCACCGAGCATGGCTTTGCGGGGATTGGTGTCGGCGCAGCGATGGCGGGGCTGAAGCCCGTTGTCGAATTCATGACGTGGAATTTTGCGATGCAAGCGATTGACCAGATCATTAACTCTGCCGGCAAGACGCTTTACATGTCCGGCGGGCAGATCAAATGTCCGATCGTGTTTCGTGGGCCGAACGGCGCGGCCGCGCGCGTAGGTGCACAGCATTCCCAGGAATATTCCAGCTGGTACGCGCATATTCCGGGCCTTACCGTCATCGCGCCTTACAGCGCCGGCGATTGCAAAGGCCTGCTCAAATCCGCGATTCGCAGTCCCAATCCGGTGATCTTCCTTGAGAATGAAGTGACCTATGGCTGGGAATTTGACGATGTGATGGAAGGCGAAGATGATCTGATTCCGATCGGCAAAGCGGCTGTGAAGCGCGAAGGCACGGACGTGACCATCACCGCCTTTTCGATCAATGTGAAATATGCGCTCGATGCGGCAGAGAAACTTGCCAAAGAGGGCATTAGCGCGGAGGTGATTGACCTGCGCACGATTCGTCCGCTCGATACGCAAACCATCATTGATTCGGTGCGCAAAACCCATCGTTTGATTTCCGTTGAAGAGGGCTGGCCCTTTGCTGGAATTGGCTCCGAGCTCGCAGCCATTTGTATGGAAGATTTGTTTGACGAGCTGGATGCACCGATGATTCGTGTGACGGGCAAAGACGTGCCGATGCCGTATGCGGCGAACCTTGAAAAACTCGCACTGCCCGGTGTAGATGACATTGTCAATGCGGCGCAGGAAGTCTGTTTTCCAATGGGGGCGGTGGCGTGAGAAAAATGAAGCAACGTCATTTCGAGCGAGCGCATCAGCGCGACGAGAAATCTGTCGGCGTCATGTTGAGATTTCTCCGTCTGCTAAAGCAGCCGTTCGAAATGACGTATATTATTTTCGCGGGAATGACACTTTTAGTGTTCACTTCCATTGCCCATGCCGACGATGATCTCGTACGCAGTGTGAGCGTGGTGGGCGAAGCAAAAGAATCACTCACCCCAGACCGCGCAACCATTAGCAGCACGGTACAGGCAAAGAACCAAAACTTAGACGCCGCAAAGAAAGAGCATGATGCGAAGCTTCGCAGCCTTTTGGCTCTGGCGAAGAAATATGATGTTGATGACAAAGACCAGCGCACGGTATCAAGCCGGATTCATCCGGAATGGCGTTGGGAAAAAAACACGCAAGTCTTTAAGGGATACACCGTGTCGACCACGGTGAGTTTTACGCTGGAAGACATCAAAGATGTGGGCGCGTTTTTAGAAGATGTGGTCCGCACCAAGCCCCATCAGATGAACGGCCCGAATTATCACATGGATGACACGAAACCGATCCGCGATAAGGTGCGTGTGTCGGCGATGAAAGATGCGTATGCGAAAGCGGAAGCGCTTGCGAAGCAGGCTGATTTGAAGGTGGGGAAGGCCATCAGTATTTCAGACCGCTACCAGTCACCGCGGCCAGCTATTGTAAACCGCGGTATGATTCGCGCTGATTCGGTTTCGTTTTCGGCGATGGAATCCGCGCCTGTTACTCCCCCTGCCGGAGAGCAAGCGATTCACGCGCATGTCTATGTCACTTATGAGTTAGAAGAATAGTAAGGGAACGCTATGACCACAGAAATTTTAATGCCGGCGCTGTCGCCAACCATGACCGAGGGTACGCTTGCCAAATGGCTCAAGAAAGAAGGCGATACGGTCGAGTCGGGGGATATTCTCGCAGAGATCGAGACCGATAAGGCGACGATGGAAGTCGAAGCGGTCGATGAAGGCGTACTTGGCAAAATTTTTGTGGGTGACGGCACGGATAATGTGAAGGTCAATCAAGTGATCGCGGTGCTGCTGGATGAGGGTGAAGATAAGAGTGTACTCAAAGATTATACGCCGCCGAAGCTGGAGGAGGAATCAGCAGAGGAAGAGGACGCCTCTGGTGACGATTCGGGCGGTGAGAAAAAAGAAACGAAAAAGCCGAGCGGTTCAGGCGGCGCGGCGATGATTCAGCAGCAAGCAACGACCGCGCCCGATGGCCCGGTCATGCCGGCAAAAGGGAAAGCTGCACAAACCGGTGATCGCGTGAAGGCCTCGCCGCTGGCCAAGCGCATTGCTGAACAGAATATGCTCGATTTGAGTCGTGTGATGGGCAGCGGCCCGAACGGACGTATCATTAAATCTGATATTGAAGAGGCGCTGCTGTCGGGCAATGCCGGGGCGAGCAAGGTGACGCGCCACCCGGTTGATTTCTATAAATTGCCGAACAATAATATGCGCAAAACCATCGCCAAGCGCCTGCTTGAGGCGAAGCAGACCATGCCGCATTTCTATCTGACGGTGGAGTGCGAGCTGGATGCGATGCTCGAAGTGCGTAAGCAAATTAATGGTCTGGCCGCCTCGCAAGCGGACGCGGATGGTAAGCCGCCTTACAAAATTTCGGTCAATGATATGGTCATCAAAGCCTCAGCTTGCGCGCTGCGTGACAAGCCAGCGGCGAATGCTAGCTGGTATGATGATGCGGTGGTGCAGTATAATAATGTCGATATTTCGGTGGCGGTGGCGACTGAGGGCGGCCTGATCACGCCGATCATTCGCAATGCCGATCAAAAATCACTGCCGCAAATTTCTGCCGAGATGAAAGACCTCGCGGGCCGCGCGCGTAAAAATGCGCTGAAGCCTGAGGAATATCAGGGTGGCGGTTTCTCGATTTCAAACCTCGGCATGTTCGGCGTGCAAAGTTTCAGCGCCATTGTGAACCCGCCGCAAAGCTGCATCCTTGCGGTTGGCGCGGGAGAGGAAAAACTCGCGCTGGTCGATGGCCAGGTCACGGCGAAACAGGTGGTGAAAGTTACCCTGTCCGTTGATCACCGCTCCGTCGATGGCGCCCTCGGCGCGGAATGGCTGCAAGCCTTTAAGAAATATATCGAACAGCCGGTGCTAATGTTTGTGTGATGGAAGAGTGGGAACATACTTACTATTATGAAATTTTGTTACTTTTAGTAACGTTAGTAGCTGGAGCTGTTGGTGCTCTTACGAACAAAGTGTTTGAGTGGAAAAACAGAGAAGAACTTAGAAAAAAGTTACACGAATATATTATCAGAGAAATAAAATTTAATATATCTAGAGTAGAGCACAATATTAATGAGCTTTACCAAATAAGAAACAAGTATGCCTTGTCAGAACGTATGATTGAAGCAACTACAGCAATAGGTAGAAGTGAAAGTAGCGTTATATTGAATTATTTGATTTCTCAAGGCATGGTCTATGAATTCTTAACAGACAAACAAATGGTGCTAATGCATAATTTTATCTTAAATTTTGCATCTACTACGGATTTATTTTTTAAAAGATTCACAGAACTGAAAGAAACAAATCCAAATAAACAAGATGCTACAGCTTTCTTGGATCACTTTATTGATGAATATAATCATTATAAAAAAGATTTAGAAGATTTATTAAGAGAGCTAGCATGACAGAAAAACCCGTCATCACCTTCGAAGATATCCGCGCTAAACGCGAGGATATTTTGCGTATAGCGGAGGAACGCGGGCTTACGAATATCCGTGTGTTTGGCTCCATCGCGCGCGGTGATGCCACCGAAGATAGCGACATTGATTTCTTGGTCAGCTACATGCCAGAAAGCGGTAAGGGCTGGGAAGTGTATGGGTTTCCGATAGAAATGGAAAAAATGTTTGGTGTGTCCAAAGTCGACATGGTGTTTGATAGTAACCTATATCCCATTTTCAAAGAACGCGTATTAAGCGAGGCGGTCGAGCTATGAAGGAGAATGGCGATCAGGCTCACATTCATTATATTCTCTCCACCTCAGAGAAATTGTTGGGACTCGTGAAGGAAGAGAATGCCCGCAAGGCCTATCAAGACGATTGGATTCGCCAAGGCGCCACATTGCGCGGGCTTCATACCCTGTCTGAATCCGCTAGCAAGCTTTCGGGCGAAGCTAAGACCGCGATGCCAAATATCGAATGGGAAGAAATTCACGCTTTTAGAAATGCGTTGGTGCATGGATATTTGGGAAACATCAATCATGATGCCGTCTGGCTTGTGTTAGAGAACAAACTACCAGACTTGAGAAACACATTATTAGCTTACTATGAGGAACATTATGGCGAATACAAACAAACATGATATCGTAATTTTAGGCGGTGGCCCGGGCGGGTATGTCGCGGCGATTCGCGCGGCGCAGCTGGGCATGAATGCGGCGGTGGTCGAGCGCGAACATATGGGCGGGATTTGCCTGAATTGGGGCTGTATTCCGACCAAGGCGCTGCTGCGCTCATCGGAGGTGATGCATCTGATGCAGGAGTCGGAAAGTTTCGGCCTGAGCAATGATAATATTTCGTATGATTTGAAAAAAGTGGTGAAGCGTTCGCGCGATGTGTCGGGGCAGCTCACCGGCGGAATCAGTGCGCTGATGAAGAAGAACAGAGTGACCGTCTATGAAGGCCATGGCGCGCTCGCGGGCGCGGGTAAAGTGACCGTGACCGAATTTGACAAAGAAGCGCGCGAAAAGGGCGAGAAGAAAGTCACCGAGATTGAAGCGGAACATATTATTCTCGCGACCGGTGCACGGGCGCGTCAGCTTCCGGGCCTTGAGTCCGATGGCACGCTGATCTGGACGTACCGCGAGGCGATGGTGCCAACCAAAATGCCGAAGAAATTACTCGTCGTTGGTTCGGGCGCGATCGGTTCGGAATTTGCGAGTTTTTACCTGAATATGGGCGTCGATGTGACGCTGGTGGAAGTGCTTGATCGTGTGCTGCCCGTCGAAGATGAAGACATCTCGAAATTTATGAAGAAGCAGTTCGAGGCGCAGGGCATGAAGGTCAAAACCGCGACGACCGTGACCAAGCTCGAGAAGGGCAAAAGCAATGTCAAAGCGACGATGAAGGATAAAAAGGATAAGGAAACCACCGAGACGTTCGATAATGTGATTATGGCGGTGGGGATTGTCGGCAATATTGAAGGGATCGGCATTGAGGGTACGCGCGTGAAAACCGAGCGCGGCCATATTGTGGTGGATGAATATTACCGCACCGGTGAGAAGGGCGTCTATGCGATCGGTGACATTACCGGCGCGCCGTGGCTCGCGCATAAAGCCTCGCATGAGGGGGTGATTTGTATCGAAGCGATTGCCGGCAAAAAGCCGCACGCGATGGTGAAGGAAAATATTCCGGGCTGCACCTATTGCCGCCCGCAAGTGGCGAGCGTTGGGCTGACTGAGGCGAAGGCGAAAGAGGCAGGGCATGAGGTCAAAGTCGGCAATTTCCCATTCATCGGTAATGGCAAAGCGATTGCACTGGGCGAGCCGGAAGGCATCGTGAAAACCGTGTTTGATGCGCAGACGGGTGAGCTACTCGGCGCGCATATGGCCGGCGCGGAAGTGACCGAAATGATTCAGGGCTACGTCATCGCGAAGCAGCTGGAGGCGACTGAAAAAGACCTGATGCACACCATCTTCCCGCATCCGACGCTGTCGGAAATGATGCATGAGTCGGTGCTGGATGCGTATGGGCAGGTGATTCATATGTGATTTTTGCGTTTCTTCCCGCTCCGGCCTCCTGGCCTGCGCGATGAAGCTAACGCCTTCGGCGACTAAAGTATCGGCCTACTGGCCTTACTTTACGATACCAGCTGTGCCGGAATTTATCCCCGTACCCGCCTACGCGGGCATAAACTCCGGCGGGGATCCAGAGCAGCAGGCTATATGAAGCATAACGCCCCAGACCCCGCAACAAGTGCGGGGTGACATGTGTGGGGCGAAGCGAGCACGGGATCTCCAGCTCTAAATCTTCACGAAACTGCCACACACCCTTCCTACTTAGTGGCTATATTTCGGCCAATTAAACGCGGAGATACACTATGACAGATTTTAACAAACCCAAATTTATTATGATGGTAGGCGTTCCCATGTCCGGCAAGGACAGCTGGATCGGCCAGAACTTTGATTTTCAGGGGACTAGCTCAGCGGATCTAGGCCTATATAAACGTAAGTCGGACGGTGCGACCTTTAACGTGATTTCCACCGATAATGAAGTATATACTGTTGGGTGTAAACACTGTGTTACTTCCGATTTACAAGGCAGAGATGAGTATGTTCGTTACCAAGACGTTATGACGTACGATGATTGGCATCCCAAAGACAAGCCGGTGAGTGATTTATATCGAGAGGCAATTGATGAGGTGGACAAGAAGTTAGATGAGGCAATTGCTGCGGGCAAAAATATTTTGTTCAATCGCACGAATACAACTCAGCAAGAGCGCGCAGCTGTTATTGAAAAGCTAGGCGATAAATATGATGTCGAAGCGGTAGTTATGGTGCCATCTTCAGAAGAGATTGCATCACGCTATGAACGCTCGAACCCTAAAGAAATCCCGGGTTTTGTGATGGCTTCCAAAATGAAAAAGTTTGAAATGCCAACCAAGGAAGAAGGCTTTAGTCATATCCATATTAACCCGCCAACACGTCCAACAATTTTCCCGGGAATGGCAGGTGAGCGTTATGCACCGAGTGAGTTTATTAAAAAGAATCAAGCGGTGATAGATTCTTCAGTATTTAGGGGTGTCGAGGCAGTTCAAAAATATGATGAACTCGCTGCAGCACAGGTACGAGGCCAATCCCGCTAATTTCCTTCTTTAAACACCCCCCAAAATTTGCTATCATAAAAGCATGTTGGGGGCGCAGTTTTTTCGAAGCATCTACTCCGCGCAGGAGTTGCAAACCTCTTTTGAAGAAATTCACACCCTGCCGCATAGTCCACAAGATCGTATTGAAACCGGCTGTCTTCATCAATATCTCGCCGTGCTAAACTATCATGACCGGGTCCATTTCCCGCTCGATATTATGAAACATTTTCAAGGGCAGGGGCCAGACTTTACGATTCGTAATGGCGCCTATTTCGGCGTGGAGATGACCAAAGTCACCACGCAGGATTATCAGGTCTGGCTGAAAAGCGGGCTAAATTATTGGCCAATCCAGAATATGGATGAATATGTCGATACGCGCGCGGAGCATCGCGTCGCCGATCTGACGATGTACCGCATCAAGAAAAAGAATTATAAACTCCCGCTCTATAAAGCCGCAGTGCCAGATATGGAATATTGCGATCTGGTGTTGGAGGAAGATGGCAATGTCTGCATGAACAAAGGGGTGCTGATGGATCTGCTTCAACGCAAAGTCCATACGCTAAAATTCCAGAACTTCCGAACGCTCTCCCTGATCTCTGGCTCTACGTTATTTTATGCGTTCAATACCGATGATGCGGCAATTCTAAACGCGCCAGATATGATTAGCGCGATTCAAAACCGTACGAGTGATGTCACGAAACAGGCACTGTTCGAGAAAGGATGGGAGGAAACTAACGCGCTTGTGGTCCCGCCGAAAAGAACTGCTTTACCATGCCCACCGGGTCGCTCAACTTCGACTGAAGCTTCCCAATTTGCATCACGTCATTAATACGTCGGTGCAGAAATTCGCGTGTATCTTCATGGTTTTCTGAGGTGTCTTCAAGCCAAAAATACAGCGTTGTCATATAGACTTTGCTGAGCAGAGCACGTTTGGTGTACCAGTTATAATCCGTTGACTCATCACCTGCCGCAATCCACATCTGGTCCACTGTATTCCCCAAGAGGCGAAGCCCCTCTGGCATGTTCCACGGCAAATTAAAATGCGCAATGCCGCGGCGAATCGCATCTTTATGCGCTTCATTCTGTTCGAGGCGAACCATAACGGCGGTAGCAATGCGGTCGCGGATTTTCATAGTGTCGAACGTATAATCATTGGTGAGAGCGTCCATCATACGCTGATCGGCGCGTTCAGAATGATAGGAGAGGGCGTCGGTTCCACCGTTAGGAAAGTGAATTAGCGCGTCATCATATTTTCCGTGGAGCTCAAGGCAGGCAGAGCGCAACGACGCATCACTCCACCCATCGAACACGATGTGAGGGAGCATGGCGTCAAGGAGCGCATCTTTATCAATCAATGCCATCATATTAATATAGAGAAAATTGGGGCTGCCACAAGCGGCAAGTTACTATGCGGATTCCGCCAGCTTAGAATTTTGTACGAATTGTGCTTTGATGATCTGTGCACGACGAATTGGATCTCTTTGGTGATGTCCTTGTTTGAGCGCCTCAAGTTTATGACGAATCCGCACGCCAACGCTAATCACGCGTTCTTCTGGAAGCGTGATGCTCGCAAGAGTGCCATGACCAAAGGTACTGAAGAGAGTGATGTTCCCGTCATGTAAGTGAGTAAACTCTTTTGCCAGCGCTAACCCTAGGCGTATCCCTTTGGGGTCAGTCGCAAACACAGAATTGGGCTGAGCGAGCCCTTCACGAATTTTCTCTAAATGGTCAGTCTGAATGCCGGTCCCTTCATCCTCAATCGACAGGACGAGTGAACCGTTCGGTGCAACTTCTGCACGTAGCCAGATATTGCCATATTCTTCTGAGAAGTTGATCGCATTACTCAGCAGATGGCTCATAGCCTGGGTTAGCTTGGCGCGGTCGATATTGACCACGACAGCACGTTGTTTAAGGTCGGTATGAATCTTTAGCTGCTTTTCTTGGATACGCTTCGCATGTAGCGAAACGGCATCCTCGGCAATATCGGACAGATTAATATGTTGGTCACGCAGTTTTAAACGGCCACTATCGATTTCCGCAATTTCCAGTAAGTCACGAATTTTATTGAGCAATAAATAGCCGCTTTCTTGAATGTGGTCGAGATATTCGCGGCGTGTGTCATGGTCATAATCTTGATCGCAGCTTTGCAGCATTTGTGAGAAACCGATGATCGCGTTGAGCGGCGTTCGAAGCTCATGGCTCATATTGGCCAAAAATTCCGTGCGGCTACGTTTCGCAAGTTCGGCTTCATTTTTGTGCTGCATACACTCTTCCCAGAGCCGTTTATAAGCAGCATCTGATTGCAACCGTTCTTCGCTGGGAGGTGATTTTGGTTGTGAAAGAGCAGGCTGAGTTGGTTTTTCTTCTATAATTTCCTTCTGATCAGACGACGCATCTGAGCCAGAACGATAAAAGTCGCGCATGAACATCCAGTACATAATACCACAAGATCTCGTAGGTGTTCCTCAATAGTACCACAGCATAATCGATGTCATGCGGCTTGAGAATGGAATAGTGCACTGTGTGGATAAGAAATTTACGCTGCGATTAGTGCGTCGAGTTCCCCTTTGCGATCTAGCGCGGCGAGGTCGTCAAACCCGCCCACATGTGTGTCGCCAATGAAAATTTGTGGAACCGTGCGTCGCCCACCTGCGCGCTCAATCATTTTCTCGCGCTCAGCATCGTCGGACACATCGATTTCGCTGTAGTCAGCGCCTTTGCGTTTAAGTAAATCTTTTGCACGCACGCAGTATGGGCATATGGGAGTGGAATAAACCGTGATATCGGCCATGAAAACCTCCTGGGGTTAGGCGTTATGTTCAGTCACCGCATCGAGGACGGCTTGAACGTGTCCATCAACTTTGACTTTCGGCCATAGTTTGGCAATTTTGCCTTCTTTATCAATCAAAAAAGTGGCTCGCTGCACGCCCATATATTTCTTGCCATACATATTCTTTTCAACCCATACGCCGTAACGTTCGCACACATCACCTTCTTCATCAGACGCGAGTGCAAAATTGAGAGACTGCTTTGCTTTAAACTTATCATGCGACGCTATGCCATCTTTAGAAATACCAATGATTACCGTATCTTGCTTAGCGAAGGCATCGTGTAAATCACGAAAGTTCTGTGCTTCTGTGGTACATCCCGGTGTTGCGTCTTTCGGATAAAAGTAGACGACCACATTCTTTGAACCAACTAATTCGGCTGTGTTGATTCGCCCTTCGCCATCCGTTGGTAAATCAATGATAGGCGCTTGGTCGCCCTCTTGTAAGCTATTGTCTTTTAATGCGGCTTGTCCCATGAAGTCTCTCCTTTGTTGCATAAGATATAGGGCATGATCGCCATCTCACAAGGGGTATTCCATCTACCTCTATGCTTGCTATGATGAGGCAAATGCTTCATACAAGATGCCAGTTTTGAGACGCTTATGATCCTTCGACTTGTGAAATGGTTTTCTGCCGCTGCGTTTACCCTTATACTTTTGCTAGGGGCGGTAACGGCGTGGCTATTATATGACGAAGAAACTCTGAATCAGATCGCCCCCAATATGATTACCTCGGCGCTTCAGGGTGACGTGTACAGCGCAGAGTTTGAACGGCTTGAAGTTACGAATGTGGATTGGGATGGCAGCATGGCGGTGTCTTTCTCCTCATTATCAATGATAAAAAACGGTACCTTCCGTATCGCCACCATTCCCAATCTCAACCTTACGCTTAATTGGCATGCGCTTTTGTTGGGGTATGTTTCGATTGAACGCGTGATGGTCGAGAACCCATATTTTATGCTCACGCGGCGTGTGAATGGAGAAACCTGGTTTAGCACAAAGAATGAACAAGAAGAAGTGGTGAGCCATGTTCCGATCGCGATGGTGCGTAAGATGGAGCAAGTGCTTCAGAAAAATATTGATGAAGAACAAGAAAATGCTCCATCTGTAGAAGAGAAACCTGGTGTGAGTAATGAAACACTGATCAGGGCAGAAGAGCTGTTCGGTTTTCTTTCTTCACTACCAGATGAGCTGACATTGAGAGGTTTCCATTTTGAGCTCGTAGATGAAATTGAAAAGCGTAGCGTGCATTGGAACGATGTGACTATCGCACTGCAAGAAGAGGATGGTGTACTCAAGGGGAATGGGCGCGCATCATTTGAACTCCCAACGCAAACGGCCTTGGTTAATGTGATTGCAGAGGAGGTGAGTTCAGGGCGTGTTGATGTGTCACTTGAGTTTTCGGAGCTGGATATCGCATCGGTTTGTGCGGTTAAGCCCAAACAATGCGGTGAACTTGCAGCGCTATCATTCCCTGTTTCTGGAAAGGTTGGGGTTGAAGTCTCGGCTGAGAATGGCCTAGAGCTCGTCGATTTTGCGTTTAAAGGTGAGCAAACCGCGGTCACTCATCCGGAGTGGTTTACGGCACCCGCGATGCTTGAGCATTATCTGCTTGAGGGGGAATATGCGGCGCTAGAAAATGACCTCAAAATCAAACAGTTGCGCATGGAATTACCGAAAGCTACTATCGAAGGGGTAGGGCATGCCCAGTATCTCGACGCAGACCCTACAATTGAAGCAAGCCTGAGCGGTGCAAATATCGATATTGCTGAACTTAATACGTACTGGCCGACGCATATTGCTGTTGATGCTCGTAACTGGGTAACGGACCATTTGCTTGCAGGAACAGTCACGAAAGCGTCGGTGAAAGTAGACATTGATCGCGCAGATTGGCAGAAAGAAATCTTCCCGACAGAAGCGTTATTCGCTGAGCTTGATGTCCAAGATGCAACACTTTTATATTTGCCTAATTATCCCAAAGTTGAACTACTCGACGCGAGTGTGATGTTTACAGCGAAGGAGATGGCGGTCGTGATTGCGGATGGAAAAACGCTGAAAGATTCTAAAGTGCTTGAGGGGACGGTCCGTATTCCTGACTTTTCGGTGAATGGCATGCCGATGGAGATCGATCTCATGGTTGATACATCCGCAGCGGACGTCGCGCGTTTTATTAATCCGCCGCGCTACACCTTCGCTAAGAAGCTAAAGTTCAATCCAAAGACGATCAAGGGGCGTGCTACGGGGGAGATTACGCTGCGTTTTAATACGAGCACGCCTGTTCCTGGAGGGGGCGAAGAGACGACTCAAGAAAATGATGATGCAATGGGCGACGTTTATTATGCAATCAACGCGCAGCTTCACAAGGTTGGCCAGAAAGGCATTCAAGGCGTTTGGGATTTTGCGAATGTAGACGCCGAAGTTGTTGCAGACGCCAAGGGCGTGGAGATGAAAGGGATTGGCCTGATTCATGGTGAAAAATCAAAATTCAGTATCGAGAGTGTCGAAGGAAAACCAACACATTACACCTATAGCGGTTCACTGCCTAAAGCCAAGCTCTCTAAATTTGGGTTCCCTGAAATTGATGCGCTGACAGGCTGGGTATCGCTCGATGCAGATGTCACGGAATATGCTTCGAAGCAAGTCACAAAGCTCAACGTAGGTCTGACCAATGCTACGGTTGATCTTGGTGCGCTTGGTATGAAAGAGTCGGGGAAAAAGGCAAACATGTCGTTCGTCGCGCACGCACCCCACAAGAGTAATGAGACAGAGTTGAAGCAGTTTCGCTATAGCGGTGAGGGTTTCATGATTAAAGGAAATGTAGTGACTGATGGAGCGCTTGGGATTCGCCGAGCGACGCTTCCCAGTTTGAAGTTTAACCAAACCGAACTCGCGCTCGATTATCATGTTAATTCGGGTGTGCATCATATCACGGTTGAAGGGCCAATGTTAAGCCTACGAGAAGAAGAAACAGAGGAAAATATAGATTCCGGGTTTTCATTAAGCACCCTGTCGCCCTTTGTGGCTATGGTTGATATTGAAGCGGTCAGCTTTGGTAAGGGCAAGCAATTGAGTAATGTGAAAGGCAATTTACATTGCCATGGAGAACGCGGCCGATGTATGAGTGGTGAAGTGACGGCCTTTCTACCCAGTGGTGAAGGTATTAATATGGCGATTGGTAGAGAAGGCGGGCAGCGAGGGTTTTCGCTCAGTACAAATGATGCGGCGGGGCTTATGAAAGCCACCGATATCCACGATGATGTTACGGGTGGCACGCTTGATATCAAAGGGACCTACGATGATAGTAAACCGAATAGCCCGCTCAATGGCCGTGTTCTTGCGACAGATTTTACGCTTAGAAACGCACCGATCTTGGGTAAACTGTTGACGCTAGGCTCATTCACGGGGCTGCTTGATACATTGCAAGGGAAAGGCATTAAGTTTGAGAAATTCTCGAGCCATTTCCGTTTAGCTGATGATACGCTTACCCTTCAAGAGGGGCGTGTTAAAGGGGATGCAATCGGTGCGACTATTGAAGGGGATATTCGAATTGATCAGAATATACTGAATTTGAAAGGGACTCTATTCCCTGCTTACTTCTTGAACACGTTGATCAGTAATGTACCAATTTTGGGTGAGCTAATTGCGGGGGGTGAAGGTGAAGGAATTGTCGGGATTCGTTATAGTGTTAAAGGAAATGCTAGCGATCCTAAAGTAGGGGTAAATCCTCTCTCGGCATTAACGCCAGGCTTCACGCGTAATTTCTTTGATGCTTTTGAGAGCGGCAGTGGGGCGGCAGAAGAGCCAGTAAAAGAGGCGCCGGAAGAGCGCGGAACAATTCTGAACCAAGAAGAAGCATTGCCACCCCTCGAGAAACAAGATGTGGAAGTCGTGCCGGCGCTTTAGGCTGCTTTGACGAGCACGTGTTTCTTCTTCCCCGCAGAAAGCTTAATATGCCCTTCGCCAGTCACATGTGAAAGTGTTACAGGGCTATTCTCGTCGTCCACTTTCTCATCATTGATGCGCGCGCCGCCGCCTTGAATAAGTTGGCGAGCTTTTTTTCCTGACTCAGCAAGCCCGGCAAGGTGAAAGGCTTTGAAAGCGGGGATCCCCTTTTCAAGTTCAGTTTTTTCGATCGCAACTTCGGGAAGAGCATCTCCCGTCGCTCCTTGCTCAAAGGTTTTTTGAGCAGTCTCAGCGGCTTCTTGTGCGGCCGCCTCTCCGTGGAGTAATACAGTCGCTTCATTCGCCAGCACCTTTTTCGCTTCATTGATCTCAGAACCTTCAAGCGCCTCGAGGCGCGCAATTTCATCCATCGGAAGCTCGGTAAACAGCCGGAGAAATTTCCCGACATCCGCATCTTCGGTGTTGCGCCAATATTGCCAATAATCATAGGCGCTGAGCATATCAGGGTTTAGCCAGACGGCGCCATCTTCACTTTTGCCCATTTTTTTGCCTGAAGCCGTGGTGAGTAGTGGCGAGGTGATGCCGAACAGTGGTGGCGCCGAGCCGTCACCAGCTAAGCGGCGATGAAGCTCGATTCCTTGCGTGATGTTTCCCCATTGATCGGAACCACCAAACTGTACGCGGCAGCCGTAGCGTTTGTAAAGCTCGACGAAATCAACAGCCTGAAAAATCATATAGTTAAATTCCAGCAAACTCATTTCCTGATCGCGCTCCAAGCGCAGCTGAACACTCTTGTTGCGAAGCATGCGGTTCAAAGAAAAATGTCGCCCATGCATATTCAAAAATTCAATGAAATTGAACGTTTCGAGCCACTCGGCATTATCGACATAAATTGTCTCTAACCCTTGATTCAAAAGCTTCGGGAACGCCACTTTGATCGATGCCATATTCTTGGCGATTGTTTCCTCAGAAATAAGCGGGCGTTCGGTGTCTTTTCCTGATGGGTCACCAATTTTGGTGGTGCCTCCACCCAAAATCACAATGGGTTGATTGCCGGTCTTCTGCCACCAGCGTAGCATCATGGTTGGCAGCAAGTGGCCAACATGAAGGCTTGGCCCGGTACAATCATAGCCCACATAGGCGGTTGCGGGTTCACCGGCGTTTAGTAATGCGCGCGTGCCCTGTTCATCTGTGAGCTGATAGAAGAAGCCACGCTCGCGGCAGAGATCAAGAAAGTCAGATTCCGACATTATTACCCCGTAATCTTATTCCACCAACCGCTTTTTTTATCTTTCGGGTCTAGCTCCCCGCCATTTTCATTGGCGTGTAGCTCATGCGTTGGGTTGACGTAATGTGCTTCTTCAAGTGTCTCTTCTGCTACAGGCTCGGAGTAATCATTTTGTGTGTTTTTTGGAGCATCATCTGTACTTTCTTGAGATGAATCTGCCGCTTGATCATCATTATCTGATGTTTTGGGCTGATTCTCCTCAGATGAGTTGTCACTATTCTCTTTTGAGCGATCACGTGAGCGCCGGTTCCGGCCACCACGATTGCCGCGTGAGCGACCTCTGCGACGCGAACGGCCCTCATTTTCTTCATCATCTGATTCTGATTCGGCATTGTCATTTGAAGAGGCTGACTCTTCGTCACTATCATCTGTTTCATCGCGATCTTCATTACGGTTACGACTATTACTGTGCTGTGGACGGTGACGCCCTTTACCACCACGACGACGATTCTTTTTCGCCTTACTTTCATCATGACCAACTTCGCTACCATCGTTACGGACTTTGATGATCCGGTAACCATTCGTGCTGATCGTATGATCAACAGTGATCACTATCTTCACATTATATTGCTCTTCAACCTGCTGGATCATCTCACGTTTATGATTAAGAAGGTGCAGCGCGGTTTCCGTGTTGGTGAATATTCGAAACTCTTTATATTCTTCCGTGCTCGCCTCTTTTTGAATGATACGGATCATCTGAATCACCACCGTATCATTGCTCTTAATCGTTCCCATGCCGTTACAGTGCGGGCAGAGCAGGCCAGCAGTTTCGCTGATGCTAGAACGCAGGCGTTGACGCGAAAGCTCCATCAAACCGAACATGGATAGCCGTGAAAGCTGAATCTTAGCGCGATCGACTTTCAGCGCATTGCGCAGCGTCTTCTCTACGATACGTCGGTTTTTGCCATAATACATGTCAATGAAATCGATGACCACAAGGCCAGCAAGATCACGTAAACGAAGCTGGCGTGCAACTTCCTCTGCGGCTTCGCAATTCGTCTTGAGTGCGGTCTCTTCTACGCTTCGTTCGGTAGTGGAGCGCCCCGAGTTTACATCAATTGAGATCAACGCCTCAGTTGGGTGAATAACAATATACCCACCCGATGGAAGTTTTACCTCTGGCTCATACATGCTGTCGAGTTGATTTTCGATGTCATACTCATAGTAAAGTGGTGTGTCGCCTTTATATCGTTTCACACGTGCCGCATGCGACGGCATAAGAATTTTCATAAAGGCTTTTGCATCTTTATAAGCCTCTTCACCATCGATAAGAACTTCTTCAATATCTGTAGTGTAGAGATCGCGAATCGATCTTTTGATCACGTCGCCTTCTTCATAAATCAAGGCGGGAGCGGTGGCCTGCATCGTATCTTCGCGGATTTGATTCCACATTTTAATGAGATAATCAAAGTCACGACGAATCTCTGCGCGTGTTTTTTCTGATCCGGCGGTACGGATGATTGCGTTCATGCCGTATTTGTCTTTCAATTCGGCCATCATTTCTTTGAGCCGTTTACGGTCTTCCCGGTTGGTAATTTTACGCGACACCCCGCCACCTTTATGGGCATTCGGCATAAGAACGCAGTAACGTCCTGGAAGTGAGATATACGTGCTCATCGAACAGCCCTTATTCCCACGTTCCTCTTTTATGACTTGGACGAGCATGACTTGGTTGCGCTTAATGACTTCCTGAATTTTATAGCGACGAAAAGCGCGGCGTTTTGTGCCTCGCTTTTTAGACTCAACTTCGTCTTCATCATCACCGGTGATTGTCTCAACCTCATCCTCGTCATCTTCATCGATATCGTCGAGCGCTTCATATTCTTCGTCATCTGCGGGAGAAATTCCCTCGTTAGAGTTCGCATTATTATTTTCAGTGATCTCAACTTGTTCTTTGGCAGCGTCATCTTCTGAGTTGATAAAAGTCTCTTCGCTGTCTCCTTCAACTTCTTCAGAACGAGTTTCTTTGTCACGGCGGTTTAATCCACGACGGCGACCCTTGCGTTTCTCACGGCGTTCCTGTTCAGCTTCTTCACGTGCTTCTTCTTCAGCTTCTTCCGCTTCCGCTTCTTCTTCTTCTTCTTTAAGCAGGCGTTTCTTATCCTCTACGGGGATTTGGTAATAGTCCGGGTGGATTTCTGAAAAAGGCAAAAAGCCTTGGCGATTGCCACCATATTCGACGAAAGCCGCTTGAAGTGATGGTTCCACCCGGGTTACTTTCGCAAGATAAATATTACTTTTGATTTGTTTTTTTGCGGCGGTGATAAAATCAAAATCGATGATTTTATCATCTTCATCCGAGATGACGACACGCGTTTCACCCTCATTTTGGGCATCAATAAGCATTAGTTTAGACATGATCTCTCCTCTCTATCGAGGAATCGCCGATGCGCTAGCGTGACAAATAGATATGCGATCGCCCACTTACGTCAGCGAAAAACACTCCAGGGGCGGGGTTAATGGCATATCACTATGATGAATCAAAAGAATCTCCAAAAAATCTGTCTATTTTGTAGGTGCTATCGCTTTCGAGCGTATCCTCAAATATGTTTTCTTCGTTATCACTAAAACAGCGTTCATCAATGCTTTAAACGCCACTTTATCAATTACTTATGTCAGGTGACTCATTTCACCTTATTAGCAAGCATAGCGACCAGAAACGGGAAATACAATGAAAATATGTGGTAGAAAAACTATATGAATGAGATTGTTAGCTATTTTCTGCTTGAGTGTTGACGATAAAGGCGATTGCTCGAACAGCGAAAATTCGTATGATGAAAGCCATCATGATTGTCAGCCGTTTGTTTCATTCATTATTTTCCGCATTATGGATGTACTGCGCTCTTATATCTACAGCTTATGCTATTGAAATTGTTTCGCTATCTTATGTCTCTGGCGAAGAGGAAGAGCAGCTCCTCATCGAGATGGATGACGTGTATCCGCCAAAAGCAGTTTTTACGCTCGATAACCCGCCGCGTGTTGTGATTGATCTGCCAGCGGTGGATAATCCAAATGCATTGAGTGCGCCAGATGTGGGTAAGAGTAAGCTTATCAAAGGCGTGCGCTTTGGGCAATATGACGCCACGACCATGCGAATTGTGTTAGATGCTAAAAGTGCAGCCATTGCAACGCATTCGCTTGAACCGTCGGCTAACCGTTTAGTGGTGAGCATTAGCCCGAAGCAGGGCGCCTATGCAACGAAAGCGGCAAAACGATCGATTCGTGATGGCAAGATCGTTACTTCAAAGGATGTGAAAAAAAGTGTCTATGAAGCGTTAGAGGGTATTGTTATGCCGGAACCTAAGCCCAAGCGCGAACAGCGTAAGCCGCTCGTGGTGATTGATGCCGGCCATGGGGGGAAAGATACCGGCGCGATAGGTCCGAAAGGTCTGAAAGAAAAGGACTTAACCATGCGTTACGCGAAGGCGCTCAAGAAAGCGCTCGAGGATAGTGAAGAATTTCGTGTAAAGCTTACGCGGCAAGATGACCGCTATCTTCTTCTCAACGAACGTATTGAGGTGGCGCGCGGCTATGATGGTGACTTATTCCTCTCGCTCCATGCGGATGCAAACCCATCGCCTAGGGCGCGGGGGTTTTCGATTTATACATTGTCGGAAGAGGCATCGGATGACGAGGCGGCCGCGCTCGCCAAGCAGGAGAATAAGGCCGATATTTTGTCAGGTATGGATTTGTCGGTGGAAGATGAAGATGTCGCGAACATCTTGATTGATTTAGCGCAGCGCGAAACCAACAATAAATCGTCCGAACTAGCCGAGACGATTATCGATCACATGCCAAAAACGATTCGCGGCACGACGAATACGCACCGGTTTGCTGGGTTTCGCGTGTTGAAAGCGCCCGATATTCCCTCTGTACTGATTGAAATCGGATTCTTGACCAATCGTCATGATGAAAAGCTGCTTCAAACTGAATGGTACCAGCAAGAGTTTGTTAAAGGCCTCGTCGCGGGCCTTAAAGCGTTTCGCTAGAGGCATGTGGGTCACTTTTTCTGCGCAGTTGTGATTCTTTCTTCCAATGCTATAGCTGTTCTATGATTTTACACGCCGTCACGCAAAACCCTTCGTTACGCTTTATTGCGGGTATTGTCGGGATGTTTTTTATGATGGGTTTGGTAGGCGTCGTCGCAGTGGCGGGGCTGATTCATTACTACAATAAAGACCTCCCGGATTATCAGCAGCTCTCGGAATATAATCCGCCGATTGTGACGCGGCTTTATGCGGCAAATGGTGGTCTGCTTGCGGAATATGCGACGCAGAAGCGCATATTTGTTCCGCTGAACGCTATCCCAAAACAACTTCAACACGCGTTTATTGCAGCGGAAGATAAGGATTTCTATGAGCATCCTGGAGTGGATATCCGTGGAGTCGCACGGGCCGTGCTTGAGAATGTCAAAAATTATGGTACCGGACGAAGGCTCGTAGGGGGCTCAACGATTACGCAGCAAGTCGTCAAAAACTTTTTGCTCACCAATGAAAAATCGTTTGAGCGAAAAATCAAAGAAGCGCTTCTCGCCTTTCGAATCAGTCGGGCTTATAGCAAAGAAAAAATTCTCGAATTATATTTGAACGAAATCTATCTCGGCCGAGGCTCCTACGGGGTCGCTGCTGCGGCGCTCAATTATTTCGGTAAAGCGCTGAATGATTTGGAAGTGCAAGAGATGGCATTTTTGGCGGCACTCCCTCAGCAGCCCGCCCGGTTAGACCCCGATAAAAATTATGATGATGCTCTCACGCGCCGAAATTACGTGCTACGGCGAATGCATGCGGATGGTTATATTGATGCGGTCGCGCTTGACAAAAGACTTGCTGAACCGATTACTACCGGAAAGATGACGCATGCAAATTTGGCACGGGGTGATTTCTTTGCCGAGGAAGTGCGCCGTACCCTGGCTGAGCAATATGGTTCGGATGTCCTCTATAAAGGAGGGTTGACGGTCCACACCACATTGCAGCCAGAGCTTCAACAATTTGCAGAGAATGCGCTGCGTAAAGCACTTATAGATTATGATAAACGCCATGGTTACCGGGGTCCGGTGAATGCAATGGCGAGTGTTGATGGATGGCAGAAATCAGTGGCGCTAATGAAGAATGAGTTAACGGTTCCGCTATATGAGAAAGAAGATATTGCCGTAGTGCTTTCCACGTCGAAGGATAATGCAGAGATTGGACTGCCGAATGGTGAAAAGGGAAGCATTGCTCGTTCGGATACGACGTGGGCACGTAAGGATTTAGGTAATAATAAGCTTGGGGCATCCATCGCAAAGATGAGTCAGGTGATGGAAAAGGGCGATGTTATTTTGGTGCGCGAAAAGGATGCTGATAAAAACACCTTTACGCTGCACCAGATTCCGAAAGTGAATGGTGCAATGCTGGTGATGGAGCCGCATACCGGCAAAGTGCTCGCGATGGTGGGTGGCTATAGTTACCAAAAAAGTGAGTTTAACCGTGCAACGCAAGCACGCCGTCAGCCGGGCTCTGCGCTCAAACCATTCGTCTACTTAACGGCGCTAGAGAACGGGTTTACGCCAGCGACAATTGTCATGGATGGTGAGATCGCAATTGAACAAGGGCCAAACAAGCCACTCTGGAAACCGCAAAACTATGGCGGCGATTTCTTAGGGCCTACCACGCTGCGCATGGGCCTTGAGAAGTCGCGTAACACGATGACGGTGCGTCTTGCTCAGATGCTGAGTTTGAACCGGGTGATTCGTCTCGTGAAGCGTTTTGGCCTCTATGATGATCTACCTCGTAATTTTTCAATGGTGCTAGGGTCACAAGAAACGACTTTGCTGAGGCTCATTAATGCGTATTCGATGTTCGTGAATGGCGGCCATGAAGTCAGTCCAGCACTGATCGAGCGGATTGATGATCGCGAAGGGAAAATTGTCTATCGCCGTGACACACGTGATTGCCAGAAATGTCAGGTAGACCTGACTCAGCCGATTGTTAGCCCAGAGCCTCCTCTTGTCCCAGATAACCGCCCACGGATTGTCGATGAGCGAGTGGCTTATCAAATCGTATCGATGCTTGAAGGTGTGGTTCAGCGCGGTACTGGTGTCCGCGCGCGTCAGATTGGAAAGCCCGTAGGCGGAAAAACTGGAACGACGAATGACAGCCGCGATGCGTGGTTTGTTGGTTTCTCGCCCGACTTGGTGGCGGGGGTGTTTATTGGTCATGACACGCCGAAAGGTTTGGGCGACAAGGAAACGGGCGGGCGCGTCGCGCTGCCAGCATTTGTGAATTTCATGAGCAGTGCGCTCAAAGATCAGCCAGAACGCCCATTCCGTATCCCGCCTGGGATTCAGCAGGTGCGTATTGAGCGCAAAACAGGCATCCCGGCCTATTCTTCTTATGACCCAAACGCGAAGATTATTACGGAATCCTTCATCACGGATTATGAAAGCCTTTTTCGTCCAGAGTCTGATGGCGGTGATGGCATTAAGGCCGACCCACCAGTGATTTATGCCGATGATGAAATTGAAGAGCTTTGGCATGCGGGTGATGATTATGATTTCGAGTATGAAGATAATGGGAACTACACCGTGCCTCCCAACCCCTATGTGAACGAGCGTTACGGGGATTATACAGGTTCGCAGCAACCTGGGTCGCGCGCACCACAAACGGGCGGAGCAGGGGGGTATCCCAATGATTATGACCCGCGTAATCAGCGGCTGGGTGTGCTAAATGGAGAGGATGAGCGCCGTGTGCCCCAAGGCAACCCTTCGTTCCAAGATAACTCGGAGAATCTCTACCAGCTCCGCCAAGCTGAGATCGATGAACGTGAACGCCGTGACCAGCAGGGCAATCAATATCAGGGCGGAACCGGCGGATTCTATTGACAATATGTCGCTAACTGCCTACCACCCACCATTATGAAAGCCGAAATCAAAACCTTGTCGGATGATATTCAGCAAAGCCTCGCCTTGCTGAGGAGGTATCTTTGACTGGGAGGTGAGCCTCACAAAGCTCGACGAACTAAACGCCAAGGCGGAAGACCCTGATCTTTGGAATGATCAGGCGAAAGCGCAATCGATATTGAAAGAACGCACGGCGCTTGAAACGATGATCAACGGCGTGCGCAGCCTCGAATCGGAACATGAGGACGCCATTGCGCTTGCGGAATTGGGTGAAGAAGAGGGAGATCAAGACTCGGTTAATGAGGCTGAGGCGATACTCCAGAAGACACTTGAAACGTCCAAGCGCCTCGAAATTGAATCACTCCTAGCCGGGGAAGCGGATGCGAATAACTGTTTTGTGGAATTTCATCCCGGTGCGGGCGGAACGGAGAGCCATGATTGGTGCAGTATGCTTTACCGGATGGTGCTGCGCTGGGCTGAGCGTCGTGGGTTTAAAACAGAAATTGTCGAAGAACAGTCGGGCGAAGAGGCGGGTATTAAATCGGCCACCATCAAGATTGTTGGCCATAATGCCTATGGCTGGACGAAGACCGAATCGGGAACGCACCGCTTAGTGCGCATCTCGCCGTTCGATTCTGCGTCGCGCCGCCATACCAGCTTTGCAAGTATCTGGGTATATCCCGAGGTAGATGATAATATCGATATCGATATCGATGAATCTCAGGTGCGGGTGGACACCTATCGGGCGTCGGGCGCGGGTGGTCAGCATGTGAACAAAACCGATTCTGCGGTGCGATTGACCCATGAGCCAACCGGCATTGTCGTGCAATGTCAGAATTCACGCTCGCAGCATGCGAACCGGGCCGAAGCGTGGAAGATGCTGCGCGCGCGGCTCTACGAGAGAGAGCTTCAGCTACGCGAAGATGCGGCGGCGGCGGAGCAGGCGAGCAAAGGCGATAATGCTTGGGGCCATCAGATTCGCTCCTATGTGCTGCACCCGTATCAGATGGTGAAGGATTTGCGCACGGGGGTTGAGACGGGGAACACACAAGCCACGCTCGATGGTGATTTGGACCCGTTTATCTTTGCCGCGCTCGCCGATCGGGTTGGTGGGAAGGAGGGTTAGGGTGTCGGCCCTTGCCGTGCGATGATCGCTTCCGCGTCTTTTTGGATTCGATCTATACCAGAGCGGTCATAATCATCTGTTTCTTTAGGGATTTTGACGCAAAAATTGAAATGGCCCATTTGAGCAATGCCTAAAGGGTTTTTATCAATTAATTTTCGATTGATTCCATAATGCGTGCATAGCTCTTCTTTTAACCCGGTTACTTCATGTGATAGTGGTCTGTACGTTCGTGAACTTTTAGGAACGAAGCCTATGTAAAGTGTAATATATCCAGCATTGTTATGTTGTTTGATTGTTTGTGATTGCAGAGCCGTGAAGTCATGTTGTGCCATGAAATCAATCAGTAAATTTTTCAATCTACCTTTTGATTCTGGCGCATGTACTTTGATTGCCATAATCCTAACTTTCGTTAATAATTGACTTTGTTATAGAAATAGTGTCTGAATAAGTCAATGGAAAACCAACAGAAACAACGTATTGTTGTCGCCATGTCGGGCGGAGTGGATAGCTCTGTCACCGCCGCATTGCTGCATGAGCAAGGCCATGAGGTGATTGGCATCACGCTTCAGCTTTATGACCACGGCGCGGCGGTGGGTAAGAAGGGCGCCTGTTGCGCGGGGCAAGATATTCATGACGCAGCACGCGTATGTGAAACATTAGGAGTTCCGCATTACGTATTGAATTACCAGGATAAGTTTAAAGAATCAGTGATGGATGATTTCGTCGAGACTTATCTTGCGGGAGCGACTCCGATTCCGTGTGTGCGCTGTAATCAGACGGTGAAATTCAAAGATTTGCTTCAAACTGCGCGTGATCTTGGCGCCGAGTGTATGGCGACAGGGCATTACATTCAGCGGGTTGTCGGTGACGATGGGCGTGCGCAGCTTCATCGCGGCGCGGATCATAGTAAAGATCAAAGCTATTTCCTGTTCGCAACCACACAAGAACAGCTTGATTTTCTACGTTTCCCGCTCGGCGGTATGAGCAAAGACGAAACCCGGGCACTTGCGACGAAATATGGGCTGTCGGTAGCAGATAAGCCGGATTCTCAGGATATTTGTTTCGTGCCCACGGGCGGTTATGCGAAAGTGATCGAAAAGCTGCACCCTGGCGCGAGTGAGCCAGGCGAGATCATCCATCTGGACGGCACGCGGCTAGGGATTCATCAAGGGATTATCCATTACACGGTGGGCCAGCGCCGTGGTTTGAACATTGGCGGCACGATGGACCCGCTCTATGTGGTGCGCGTGGATGCAGAGAAAAAACAAGTGATTGTGGGGCCCAAAGAGGCGCTGGCGGTGGAATCCTTCGTGATCCAGGAACTGAACTGGCTGGGCGATGTCCCTTTAAATGGTCGGAGCGATGAAGTGATGGTTAAGATGCGTTCGATGCAAAAGCCTGTTCCGGCCTATATCGAGCCCATGGAAAACGGCAGTGCGCGCGTGATTTTGAAAACACCCCAGGAAGGAACCGCGCCTGGTCAGGCATGCGTGTTTTATGATGGGGAAAGGCTTTTGGGTGGCGGCTGGATTATTGCGCAGCGTCAGCAGGTTTCTCTTCTTCCTCGTCAAGAAGAATCTCTTCACCAATCGAGCGGCGCCGCCTGATTTCAGGTCCCCATTCTTCCATTAAATCTTTTTGTTGATCACGCAATCGTGTGACATAGGTCTTGTTTACGAATTCGATGAAAAACGTGGTGGCAAGGGGAGCGGCGGTAATTAAAAGCCATCCAAGTAGCGCCGAGCCATAAACAATGACCCATGTGTTGATGCTCGCCATCATGTTCATCACCATGGCGGGTGAGTTGCCTTGTAATATCAGATCAATCAGCAGAGGAATGAGCCCGGCTAAATTACACGCAAAGACTGTTTTGAATGGGCTTCGCGTACTCGACATCTCAATGAAATATGAAATAATCGAAGGCATAAGGGCGATCAGAATAAAAATATACGTTATTTTGAGCCAAAAGATCAGCACCAAAGAGGCTGTCATGAACAAAAAGAAGTGTTTTCGGTTATGGCGCCTCTTACGTCTCAAATATGCTTTGCGCCGCTCCGCAATATCGTTCGTACGAGTTGGATCAACCTGATCTTGAAGTGAAGCCATATGCTATACCCAATATTGATATAAAAGTAACATGGTAGTGATCAGCATCACCACATACCCCATACTCACCGAAAGCCGGTCACCGCTTCGCCGAGCCATCCGGTTTGCTGTCTCTTTACGCTTGAGGTGAGCGATTGTCATATCCGTTCGCTCATAGACATCTCCTGCACGCTTAAACAGTTTTTCGTCCCTATCAATGACTTCCGGGTCAAACACAACATTCAACACATTCTGAACTTTGCCGGTTTGTGCTGCAAGCAGAAGCTGTTTACGCATGCGCCGGCGCGTAGTACGGTTGTGGATGTTATTCATATATTCTGAGATACGAATGGCGACCCAAGTGCTTAAACCAATAAGCGAGAGCTTCTTGAAGCTGTTCTGCGCCATTGCGATGATGTTGATGACGACCAACTCTTCCGGCGCGATTTG
Source organism: uncultured Azospirillaceae bacterium (assembly GCA_964352815.1). Taxonomy (GTDB): domain Bacteria; phylum Pseudomonadota; class Alphaproteobacteria; order Rickettsiales; family UBA3002; genus CAYGTO01. The sequence goes on from CAYGTO010000005.1 coordinate 48,827, forward strand.
ACCGGTTGAGAAAGACAATTTCTTCACGCGCTGTTCTTTTACAATACCAAGCCGTGACGCCAAGAACGCTGCGAGTTCACGATCATCGAAAGATGTGTTCATGGCCTTTTCTTTTGAAATCATATCTAATGTGCGAAGTGCATCTTTGAGATCATCGATCGAATATTCAACGATAATAGGGCTTTGGCATGGCAAGGAGCGGTTTAGCTCATAGATAATACGCTCCACACCAAACCCGTAATTATCGATTGTCAGATATTTGCGAATATTCGGAATATTCCACAACATTGCTTGCGTGTGTGTATTCATACGTAGAGGGTTTAGATCAAGAATATATTGTGGGAGGTTGTTCCAAATCATGTCGATTAAAGCGTCGACCTTTTTCATGTCGCCTTCACGAAAATATTCGAGCATTCCGGTGCCAATTCCATCGATATGCACGGCCATTTCTTTCGCGCGCATCGGACCAAAATTATCTAACGTCGCAAGGACGCGCGTGACCATATCATGCCGTGCACGGTCTGTGTCTTCTGCATTATTGATGATTTGTGCAATAGGCGCGGCTAGATGTTTAACATCTGGCCCGCTTTCGATCCATCGATCCATCCGTGTGTTACTTAGCTCACGGATCGCACTGGTCCACTTCTCATGCATTGCGTTGGCAACGGCTTTAAGGTTGAAGTATTCCTGCTCATTATAGAGGAACGGACGGCTTGTATCACGCGGTGGATTTGGGTAAATAAGGTTAAACCGTTTTCCGTCAAGCCATGAGGCAAGCTGTTCTAATCCCCAACGATCTCTCGGGTCGTCTACTAGCGTGCCACGAAAAAAATCTTCTAGAGTGTTGGTCATCTCGCGGCTTCCCAGGTAAAGAGCATATGAGCCTTTCACAAGAATCTGATCTGCTAGAAGTTTTTTGGGGATTTTCTCGATCTTCTCTGTACCAAAGAGCATCGCATACATCACCATACCAAGTGCATAGACATCAGTTTTCTCAGTAGGCTCGCCACGTGCACATGGATCAGCGAGCATGCGCTCAACCGGTTCGTAGCAATCAATTTGCGAATAGCCGCTGCGCTCGCCCATACATTCACCAAGCACGACATTACGTCCTAAGAAAATATTGCCTGGATTGATTCGCCCATGTGAAACGCCTTTCTCTTTCATCGCAGTAAGGTACTCGATGATTGGGGTGAGCACCTGATAGACGATTTGCCGCTCATGGAACCGCTGCCCTTTAGAGAGTAATTCTCTGAGGCGTGTTTTAGGGGGCTGCTCAAACACAAAAACGCGCCGGTAATCATTATCGATACTAATTTTTGTACGACCGTAATCAAGCGATCGAATTCCGTTTGGATGATTAAATCGCAAGAGTGCTTCAGTCGCTGTGGCACGGTGCGCATATTGATGGTCAAGCACAAGCGCATAGTACCGCACATCAGGATGCGCTTTTGATGTTGCTTCATAGGCGCGTGTGAATTTTGTTTCTAAGTGAGGGAGCGGTTTATCAACATTAATACGGTACTGATGATGGAGCACGTCTGTTGGTGAAGTGGAAGGAGCATAAGAACTACGATATTCCTCAAGAATTTGCTGAAGTTTGACGATCGTGCTTTCCTCGAGCTGGCGCGTTTCCGCATCAGCTTTCGGATACATCCCATCTAACCCCTGACTAGCCATGACTGGCCCTCCCAATGCCTCATCTGATTTAAAAAGCTAAGTTTCTCTTTATACTAGCCTTTTTTTTGTTTTTTCTCAAGTGGACAGCTTCAGCTATAAAGCGAGAATAGCTCTCCATACTGTTATACGCAAAATGTCGTGGATAGGTGACGCAACCATGGATTCATGGGTTGCTAACCATCAGAAAATCGGTATGTTAGGGGCCTCTTAAATATATAAACATAACTGGAGATTTATATGAGCGCACAACCTGCATTAGCCACCAATGAAGATTTTAAGGTAGCCGATATTTCACAAGCCGAGTGGGGGCGTCGTGAAATCGCAATTGCTGAAACGGAAATGCCTGGGCTCATGGCGCTTCGCGAAGAGTTTGGTGCGTCTCAGCCTCTGAAGGGGGCGCGCATCGCAGGATGTCTGCATATGACGATTCAAACCGCAGTGCTGATTGAAACACTGACGGCGCTCGGCGCAGAAGTGCGTTGGAGTTCATGCAATATCTATTCGACGCAAGACCAAGCGGCGGCGGCTATTGCAGCGACAGGTGTCCCGGTGTTTGCATGGAAAGGTGAGACCGAAGAAGAATATGAATGGTGTGTGCATCAGACGATTAAGGGGCCAGATGGCTGGGTGCCAAATATGATTCTCGATGATGGAGGGGATCTCACGAAGATCATGCATAACGATTACGCGGATCTTATGAAAGATGTAAAGGGTGTTTCCGAAGAGACCACGACAGGTGTGTTGCGTCTTTATGAAATGGAAAAAGCCGGTAATTTGAAAGTTCCAGCGATTAATGTGAATGACTCGGTCACGAAGTCGAAATTTGATAACCTGTATGGGTGTCGCGAAAGTCTTCCGGATGGGCTGAAACGTGCGACAGACATCATGCTTGCGGGTAAGCTCTGCGTGGTAGCTGGTTACGGCGATGTTGGTAAAGGCTGCGCCGATGCGCTGAAGAGTCATGGTGCGCGTGTGGCTGTAACAGAAGTAGATCCAATCTGTGCATTGCAAGCAGCGATGGAAGGGTATGAAGTTCTGACCATGGATGAGATGGCGCCAAGAGCGGATATCTTTGTGACGGCGACGGGAAATAAAGACGTCATCACGGTTGATCACATGCGTGCGATGAAAGACCGCGCGATTGTCTGTAACATCGGTCACTTCGATAATGAGATTCAAGTCGAAGGCTTATCGAATATGAAGTGGCACGAAGTGAAGCCACAGGTCGATGAGGTGGAATTCCCGGATGGGAAACGCATCATCATACTTGCGAAAGGCCGCTTGGTGAATCTTGGCTGTGCAACAGGGCATCCAAGCTTTGTTATGAGTACATCATTCACAAACCAGGTGCTTGCACAAATAGAGCTGTGGCAAAATGCGAGTAATTATGAAAATAAGGTTTACGTATTACCGAAACATCTTGATGAGAAAGTAGCACGTTTGCACCTTGAGAAGATTGGTGTGAAATTGTCTCAGCTTACGAAAGAGCAGGCAGATTATATTGGCGTCGATGTTGCGGGTCCGTATAAGGCTAACGAATACCGTTACTAATCGGCATGTAGGGTCTTATGGAACCCATGGCATTTATCATAGGCGCTGTCGGGGGCATATGCGTGTTGCTTCTTTGGCAGCGCTTTGTGATCAAGCCAACACCAAAGAGCGTACCTGTTTCGAGTCTTGTGAACGTTCCTGAAAGTCAAATCGAGCGTGAAAATGCAATCGTCAAATCAGAAGCGCGGCGCTATGCGAATCTCATTAATTTATCCAATAACCCCGTATGGCTCCGCGACACCGAAATGCGCTTGGTCTTTAGTAATCTCGCATTTGCTTCTGTAGCGGAAGAGGAAGACGACGTTGATGATGCGTTTGCGGCGCTTGAGCTATTTCGTAACGAAAAAACACGATCGCAAACCGTCTTAGAAACAGGCACGGAAGAAATCTTTAAGCAGCATATCGTTGTTGATGGTGATCGTGAGCTTTATGAAGTACGCATTACGCCGGTTCCTGGCGAGGAGATGGTGGCGGGCTATGCGATCAATATTAGCCAATTAGATGAATCAGAAGAGGAGCTGAAGCGTTATGTGTCGTCGCAGCGCGACTTGCTAGAAAGTTCGACCAACGGTATGGCGATTTTCGGCAGCGACATGCAGCTTAAATTTTACAACTTTTCGTATGCGGCGTTGTGGAAACTCGAAGAGCGCTGGCTTGATGGCGGCCCGACCTATGCCGAGGTCTTGGAAGCATTGCGAGTGAACCGCCGTTTGCCGGAGCAGGCAAACTTCCAAATGTATAAAGAGACCCGAGTAAAGCGCTTCAAAGAGCTGATCGAGGCAGAAGAAGAATTCTTTTATCTACCGGATGGAAAGACACTCCGCGTACTCGCGATTCCACATGCCTTAGGCGGCATTTTATTTGTGTATGAGGATGTCACAGATCGCTTAGCACTTGAACGATCGTATAATACACTTATTGCAGTGCAAAAAGAAACGCTTGATAATCTTCATGAGGGTGTCGCTGTGTTTAACGAAAGTGGTCGTTTGTCATTGAACAATCCAGCGTTCCTGAATATGTGGAAGCTTGATGCGAGTGATGTGATCAGCGAGCCACATGTGGCGGACTTTTTAGAATCGACCAAGCCGCTTCATGCTTGGGTGGATTGGGAACGCTATAAGCAGGATTTCATTGGGCGTGTGCAGGCACGTGCGATTCAAGCCGGGCGGATGGAACGCACAGACGGTAAAGTGCTTGATTGGAGCAGTGTGCCGCTTCCAGATGGCGCAACCCTACTCACCTTCATTGATGTAACCGATTCAAAATTAGTTGAGCGTTCACTTCGTGAAAAGAATGAAGCACTCGAAGCGGCAGATCGGCTAAAGACAGAATTCTTGGCGAATGTTTCGTATGAGCTACGTTCGCCCCTTACATCAATCATGGGCTTTGCCGATATTTTATTGCGTGGCTATGTCGGCCGACTTAAAGCGGAGCAAAAAGAATATATTCAAGGCATCCACGATTCCTCTGAGCAGCTTAGCGAACTGATTGGGAATATTCTCGATTTGGCGTCTATAGAGGCGGGCTATCTCAATCTTGAAATCTCGGAAGTGAATATTCGTCAGTTGTTTGAAGAGACGATTAGCCTCTTTAATGTGCGTGCAGAACAGAAACGACAACACATCAAAATTGATATTAGCGAGGAAGTCTCGAGCTTCTTTGCGGATGAAAAAAGACTCAAGCAGATCCTATTCCAGCTACTTAGTAATGCGGTTAAGTTTACACAAGAAAGTGGGCGTATCACGCTTAAGGCGCATCTGACTAAAGAAAAGGGTGTGATCGTTTCGGTGGAAGATAATGGTACGGGGATTGAGTCTGATCGTCTGGAACATGTGTTTGAGACTTTCTTCCGGAGCGGCCCAACCTATGGCGATCAGGTGGGTTCAGGGCTAGGCCTCTCAATGGTGAAAAGGCTCGTGGAGCTTCATGGTGGGAATGTAGAGATTCGCTCAGCGCCGAAGAAAGGGACGAAAATTCAATGCTTATTCCCAAATCAGTTGCCAAAAGAGCCGGAAATCGCTAAGAACGCGGACGAAGAAACCGCGAGCGACGCTAATGTCTGAAGAGTCAAAACGATATATTCTTGCGCTGTCATGCAATGATGTGCGCGGTATTGTGGCCGCGGTTACGGCATTTGTGGCTCAAAAAGACGGGTTTATTCTAGAGTCGACACAGTTCGGCGACCCTTCGACGAAGCAGTTTTTCTTACGCATGGAGCTAGAAGCTGGGCCTAAAACCCCCGAATATGAAGCGCTCAAAGCAGCGTTTGAGCAGGAAGTTGGTGCGAAATATGGCATGCATTTCGAATTACACCCCAAGGAAAGTAAGCCAAAACTCGTCATCATGGTGTCTAAAACAGGGCACTGCCTCTATGATTTACTGCACCGTTACCGTAGTGGGAAGCTGCCAGTCGAAATTCCCGCGGTAATTTCAAATCATGATGATTTGCGCGGTATTGTCGAATGGCATGGTATTCCGTTTCATTATTTCCCGATCACGAGTGACACGAAGGAAGCGCAAGAAGCAAAAGTATGGGACGTGTTTGAGCAGTCGGGCGCAGACCTTTTGGTATTAGCGCGCTATATGCAAATTTTGTCGGCCGATTTGTGTGAGAAGTTGGTCGGGCGTGCGATCAATATTCACCATTCCTTTTTGCCTAGTTTTAAAGGGGCGAGACCCTATCACCAGGCCTTTGACCGAGGCGTGAAAATCATTGGGGCAACGGCGCATTATGTCACAGGTGATCTGGATGAAGGGCCGATTATCGAACAAGAAGTCGTCCGTGTGAGCCATAACAATTTACCAGACGACTTGGTAACGCTGGGGCATGACATTGAACGCACGGTTTTGGCGAAAGCGGTAAAGCTTCATACCGAACATCGTGTAATTCTCAATGACCATAAAACTGTTGTTTTTCAATAGATTGCATATCTTTTCCTGAAGAAATCTATATTTCTCAGTCGATTGTCATCATTTTGTCACATGGATCCGGTATTCTAATAGTGAGATATTAGAATTTTTGGAACCTTATGCCTGAGAATAGCACACTCAAACCGATGCAGACGACAAGCGACCTGTTCGCTCGCATGCGTGCGCAATGTGTGGATGCACTGTCCTCTTGTATTGGCGGAGTACATAAGCGCTGCCAACCTGATTTTGAAACAAAGATAAGTGAGACGTATTATGAAAGGCTTATGAGAAGCCGTGTAAAACTGTATCTAGGAGCAGACCGGTTTGATCGTATTAAAGCACTAGAAGTAGAGCTACATAGCCGACAACCTGGTCTCTTTTTAGACGCTAGTAAATGCGTTGAAGATTTTATTGGCGGCGGAGGGAAAGACGAAGCTGCGACTAAGCTTAAGAGCGAATTAGCACAAAAGCTTTACAGAGAACTTAGAATTAACGAAGTGTTTGAGGGGCTTGATCTTTATTTTCAGGGAAGCACTCCTCTAGTGGAAAGATTTTCAGCCCAAATGGTGGATCACTTTGGCGTAATTGTCGATATGCAAGTAGCGCAAATTCTCGAGGCTTGCCTAGAGAAAGCGCTGCTGGATATTTCTGGTGGAAAAAAAGCAGATAAAATAACGATGAGTCTTCCAGAATTTATTCGTAATATGCCTCTTTCTCCTAAGGTATTCGATGATTTTTGGTCAGAGAAGAACTGGGCAGTCGTGAGTGATATGGAATTTGCGCGTCATGGAAGCACAAGAGCTTATGTTGAGGATTTTCTTTACCCGATTCAGCAAAATGTAAAAGAGCATTCGAAGGCCGTGCATGCGGATTTTGCAAAGTTTATGGGAAAGCATGGGCTTAGTGAATCATTGATTGCGATACAAAATGAAGCATCACGCTTACTTGATTTGTCGCACCATGTCATGCGAAACGTGACGGTTGATCTTATTGGAACTTTCACGAAATCGAACTGGTCAGGGCGTGCGGGGAAGGTTGGGTTGATGGCTGCTGGTGGTGTATTGATGTCGGATGGAACACGAGGAGCGCTTAACGCCTTTGAGGTAAAAGAAGACGCGGAAGAATACAAATATGTTCACCGTAACTGGATGGAAACCGGCTTGCGCGCGATTGAAGCAGCTGCGGGATTAGGCGTGGCGTATTTCGGCGCGACAACGCGCTTTGGCCGCTAACCTAAAGATAATAAATAATCATCCCTTGTAGAAACTGAACCCCTAGCAGAAGAACGAGCGGCGACAAGTCAATCCCGCCAATCACGGGCACGACCTTACGGATCGGCTTTAGCATAGGGTTTAGAAGTTGTTCTAAGAAGTTGTAGACCACTTTCACGAACTGATTGAAACGATTAATCACCTCGAAATTGATCAATAAGCTCATCACCACCCAAATGATGATGGCGAGATTAAGTAGCTCGAGAATGCTAACAATGAGCTGAACAACAGGAGGGGGAAGCATTGGCTTACTTCCGTTGACCCAATGCCTGATATTTCCGTCCCTTCGATCCCACAAAGAGCTGACGCGGGCGGCCAATCTTTTGCTTTGGATCATTAAGCATTTCTTTCCACTGCGCGACCCAGCCGGCAGTACGCGCCACTGCGAACATCACCGTGAAGAGCGAAGTAGGAATACCCATCGCGCGGTAGATAATGCCTGAGTAGAAATCGACGTTCGGATAGAGTTTGCGCTCGACGAAATATGGGTCTTCAAGCGCGATTTTCTCTAGCTCCATCGCAATTTTCAACATGGGCTCATTCTCTTGGCCAAGCTCCTTCAATGTTGCGTGGCAGGCTTTGCGAATCACTGCAGCACGCGGGTCATAGTTTTTGTAGACGCGGTGGCCAAAGCCCATGAGGCGGAATGGATCGTTTTTATCTTTCGCACGCTTAATGAATTCAGGGATGTTTTTCACATCACCGATTTCTTCGAGCATGTTGATTACCGCTTCGTTTGCGCCACCATGCGCAGGGCCCCAGAGCGATGCGATGCCCGCGCCGACACAGGCGAACGGGTTCGCGCCGGATGAGCTAGCAAGGCGAACGGTCGATGTTGACGCGTTTTGCTCATGATCGGCATGGAGGATGAACAGCATGTCCATCGTGCGTGCAAGCACAGGGTTTACTTCATACGCTTCGCATGGTGTTGCGAACATCATGTAGAGGAAATTCTCAGCCAGTGTGAGGTCATTATCAGGGTAGATGAATGGCTGGCCCACTGCATATTTGTAACACATGGCAGCAAGCGTTGGCATCTTCGCGATCATACGGAAGGCAGACAGCTCTACCTGCTCAGGGTCGCGAATATCTAGGCTATCATGGTAGAACGCTGAGAGCGACGCGAACGAACCACAGAGAATTGCCATTGGGTGCGCACGGCGAGGGAAGCCACGGAATAGGAATTGAATTTGCTCATGAACCATCGTGTGGAGAGTCATTTCGCGATCAAAAAGTTTCTTTTGCTTCGCTGTTGGAAGCTCACCATTCAATAGAAGATAACACACTTCCGGGTAATCACTCTTTTGCGCAAGCTCACCAATATCATATCCGCCGTAACGCAGGATTCCCTTGTCACCATCGATAAACGTAATGGATGACTCACATGAAGCAGTGGACATAAAGCCAGGGTCGTAAGTGAAGTAGCCTGTGTCCTTATACAGGTTACTCATGTCAATCGCCGCTGGCCCGTCATTGGCTGTTAGGATCGGGAATTCAAAATTCTTTTTCCCGATAATGACTTGTGCACTACCGCTCGCTTTAGCAGTGTTGCTGATTGCGGCTTTTTTGGCAGGAGTTGATTTGCGTGCCGAGATACGAGTGCTTGCGCTACGTGACGTTACTTTCGATGCGTTCTTCTTCTTAGTGGTGGGTTTTGCTTTCGTTGATTTCGTTTTTTTACTCGTACTTGCCATTTAGGCCTCCCTTACGTAATGTGCATACAACAACAATAAATATGGCGAAATAATACGCGATCGAGCAGACAAGGTAAAGAATATTGTGCATAGCAGCGTAAGCGCTGCGACAAATAGGAGAACACATGGCGAAGGAAGAAGTGTCGAGGGGGAAATTGAAAAGATTGTCAGATGAGGTCGAAGGAGCCGCGCTGAACGCGCACCATAAGGCAGACAAGATTGTTTTTGCACCACTACGTAACTTTTTGCGCACCGAAGCATCAGGTGGATTGCTTCTTATTTTAGGAATGATCCTAGCGCTGATCGCGGCGAATACCGAACTGTCGCACTGGTATCATGAAACCATGCACACCCATCTTACGCTGACGATTGGCGGCTTCGGGATTGATAAGGGCCTGTCGCATTGGATCAATGATGGCTTGATGGCGATCTTCTTCCTGCTGGTTGGGTTAGAGATAAAACGTGAAGTGATTGAGGGAGAACTCTCCACCCCGGCACAAGCATTGCTTCCCATTGTGGCGGCGATTGGCGGAATCGCGGCGCCGGCCGGAATTTTCTATTATATGAACATGCATGACCCGGTTGCAGTGCATGGCTGGGCGATTCCTTCGGCGACAGATATCGCGTTTGCGCTCGGGATCTTGTCTCTCTTCGGTAAGCGCGTCCCGTTGGCGCTTAAGTTGTTTTTGACGGCCGTTGCGGTGATGGATGATTTGGCGGCCATCGCGATCATTGGTGTGTTTTACAGTGGTGATTTAAATATGGATGCGCTGGGGCTTGCTGGTGCGATGATTCTGGTGCTACTATATTTCAACTTTGCACGGTCTTCGCGGATCTGGATCTACGTAATCTTCGGCCTAGTGATGTGGTATGCTGTCCTCAAGTCAGGTGTGCATGCGACGCTTGCGGGCGTGGTGCTTGGCTTCTTGATTCCACATGATGCACGCGACAAAGATGGCAAATGTTTTGCGAACCGTTTGGAGCATGATTTACACCCGTGGGTGGCTTATCTCATTCTTCCTATTTTCGCATTTGCAAATGCCGGAGTCTCGTTCGATGGGCTGAGTATGGATTCGTTCAATCACCCCGTAGTGCTTGGGATTACGGCAGGGCTCTTTGTTGGTAAGCAAGTTGGAATTATGGCGATTTGCTATCTTCTCATATTGTTCGGTTTTGCGAAGCTCCCACGTAATGTGAATTGGGGGCAGTTTTATGCTGCCAGCGCGCTTGCCGGGATTGGTTTTACCATGAGTCTGTTCATTGGCAATCTTGCGTATACCACTGACCTGCTGCATAATTATGTTAAGCTCGGTGTGCTTTCCGGGTCGCTCCTCTCAACAATCTGGGGAATGATTTTGCTTCAGATAAGTTTGCCCAAAGCAGGTTTGAGTGAAGCGGAGCGTAATGTCATTACAGAGAAGAACGGGTAAAGAGTGCTAATGCCTTTTGGTCTGCTTTCGAGAGTGGCAGAGAAGGGACCTCTTCATAGTCAATCCAATTTTGACTGTTTTCAAGCCGGTCTGATACCCATTTATACACCTTTGCTTCGAGCTTGAAGTGGCTATAGGTGTGTTTGATCTGACCGAGATATTGAAGATCAGTCATTCCTGCTTCGCGGCCACCTATCCGCATGATTTTTAGTGGAGGCTCAACTTCAATAAACTGATACATGCCCCCTAAAAAGCGTGACTCACGCGGCGTGACATAAATACGCCGATTAATATCCTGCGCGATGATAATGAGTCGTTCACGCGTCGGAACTGATTTCTTTTGCTTCTTTTCGGGGTACGCCTCTGGGGTGTTTTTGCCTCTGCATAGCATGCTTGCGGGGCACGTGTCGCATTGAGGTGTTTTAGGGGTACAGATCATCGATCCGATGTCCATCATCGCCTGGTTATAGGTAAAGGGATCCTCCGTATCGACAAGTGTGTGAGCAGTATTCCATAATTCTTTTTTGCTTGGCGAGCTGAGGGCAAACAACCGACATAAAACGCGTTTCACATTCGCTTCCATTACTGGGACAGGCTGGTGAAAGGCGAACGTGGCAATCGCATGCGCGGTGTTCTTGCCAATTCCGGGCAGCGCCATGAGCTCCTCGATCGTTTTAGGCAGCTCGGGGGCTATTTGTTTCGCTGTTTTATGAAGATTGCGAGCTCTAGAGTAGTAGCCGAGCCCTTCCCAGGCTTTAAGCACATCCTCTTCTTTAGCGACCGAAAGAGAGGCTAAATTGGGGAATTTTTCCAAAAATGGACCATAAAACCGCTCTAATACGGTTTTTACTTGGGTCTGCTGGAGCATGATTTCACTGAGATAAATCGTATAAGGATCATCGGTGTTGCGCCATGGCAGGTCTTTTCGGCCGTGTGCGGCATACCATTCGCGTAGTGTATGATGGAAGGCAGATATCTCTTTTTTGGAGAGGGCGGGCATGCGTGGCTAGCTTACAAACTTGGTTTATTTTCTGCTATATGTTAGGATTTTGTTAGAAGTTACAAGTGTATAATGGGTCTTATGAAATTTCTATTATTTACCATTATCTCGTGCCTCTTGGCGGTTACAGCGCATGCGACACAAGCGCTTAAGCCACCTGCGGATTATCATATTGTGATTCTCGGCGACCAGTTTAGTAGCGATGCGGATATGCCAGAGCAGTTTCATTTAAGCACGCTCATTGAAGAACAAATTCGTTATTCGATTAAAGAAATTCCTCAATACTCAGCGATGCGCGTCAAAAAACTGCAAGTGACGAACCTTTCTGCGGCGGGCTTGTCGATTCTGACCGCACCATCTTACGTGGACTACATTACTCAGGTGCGCCCTGACATTGTGATTGTTCAGCTTGGAACCAATGACGCACTAGCGCAACAAGACCCATCGCTTCTTGAAAGCGCGTTAGGCCGATTGCTCGTTGATATTCGAGGCGCCTATGCTTATCCAATTCTGGTGAGTATGCGTGCCCCAAAACACGTGCCGCACTCATATTCTGCGCATTATAACCTTATCTTCGGTAATACAGCAGCGCGCAACAAGGTACATCATGTTCAAGATTACATGAAAGATCTTGAGGGAAATTGGGAGCTTTTGATGGCGGATGAAATCACGCCGAATGAGCAAGGAAAGGAAGTGTTAGCAAAAAAACTGACCCCTTATATTCTACAAGCCATACGCGAAGTTTACGGAAAGCGAATTGAAACTTTCGACCGCGAAAAAGAGCTTGAGCAGCAACGTAAAGCTAAGGCGCGCCAAGAGAAATGGGATAAAATCAAGCGCGAGGCAGATGAGCGCCGACAGAAAATATGGGGCCAATAATACGCTAGCTATCTGTTAAATGCGCGGTAATGCTTGTTTTTTCCGTTCTAGCATTCTACTCCTATGGCAATCAACTAAGGAGTCCTCATGACCAGCGCTGCGTCTATCCCCACATCATCTGAGAAAACAGAAACGACGGAAACCTTTACTGTTACGACGGGAGCGCTTCCTGCGTCGCAGAAAATTTATGTGAAGGGAAGTGAGCGTTTGGGCGGCATTAATGTCGGGATGCGGATGATTTCGCTGCATGAAAATGCTGAGGAACCAGACTTCCCAACCTATGACACGTCGGGTCCATACACGGATGAGAAGCAGAGCATCGATATTCGCAAAGGCTTGCCGAAGCTGCGCGCGGAGTGGATTGAAGCGCGCGGCGATGTCGAAGCCTATGATGGCCGTGCGATTAAGCCGGAAGATAATGGGTATAAGGCGCATCAGAAAATCGAAGTGATGGAATTTCCGAATGTGCCGGAAAAGCCGATGCGCGCGAAGTCAGGCGATGCGGTGACGCAGATTGCCTATGCGCGTAAAGGCATCATCACGCCGGAGATGGAATATATTGCGATCCGCGAGAATCAATTGCTTGAGGAATATAAGGCACAATTGGGCGATAAGCAGCGACCAGATAACATGCACGCGGCGAACCCGTGGGGCGCGAATATCCCTGAGTTGATCACGCCGGAATTTGTCCGCGATGAAATTGCACGCGGCCGAGCGATCATCCCTAACAATATCAATCACCCCGAGTCGGAGCCGATGATTATTGGCCGGAATTTCAAAGTGAAAATTAACGGCAATATTGGTAATTCGGCCGTGACCAGCTCGATCGCGGAAGAGGTGGAGAAAATGGTCTGGGCGACGCGCTGGGGCGCGGATACCATTATGGATCTTTCGACAGGTAAGAACATTCATGCCACCCGCGAATGGATTTTGCGTAACTCGCCGGTGCCGGTGGGAACCGTGCCGATTTATCAGGCGCTCGAGAAAGTGGGTGGCGTGGCGGAAGATCTCACTTGGGATGTTTTCCGTGACACGCTGATTGAGCAGGCAGAGCAGGGGGTGGATTACTTCACCATTCACGCTGGCGTGCTGCTGCCCTACATTCCACTGACCGAAAAACGCGTGACGGGGATTGTCTCGCGTGGCGGGTCGATCCATGCGAAATGGTCGATGGCGCACCATAAGGAAAACTTTGCGTATGAGCATTTCGAAGAGATTTGCGAGATTTGCCGTGCTTATGATGTGAGCTTCAGCCTCGGCGATGGTTTGCGCCCGGGCGCGACGGCGGATGCGAATGATGCCGCGCAATTTGCCGAGCTGAAAACGCTGGGCGAGCTCACGAAAAAAGCGTGGGACCGCGATTGTCAGGTGATGGTCGAGGGGCCGGGCCATGTGCCGATGCATCTGATTCATGAGAATATGACCAAGCAGCTAGAGGCATGCCATGAGGCGCCATTCTACACGCTTGGGCCGCTGACGACCGACATCGCGCCGGGCTATGACCATATCACCAGCGGCATTGGCGCGGCGATGATTGGCTGGTTTGGCTGCGCGATGCTGTGCTATGTGACGCCGAAGGAGCATCTCGGCCTGCCGAATCGCGATGATGTAAAAGAGGGGGTGATTACCTATAAGCTGGCGGCGCATGCGGCGGATCTCGCCAAGGGCCACCCGGCGGCGCGTCTGCGCGATGATGCGCTCTCCCGCGCGCGCTTCGAATTCCGCTGGATGGATCAGTTCAATCTGGGCCTTGACCCAGAGCGGGCCATGGAATTCCATGATGAGACGCTCCCCGCCGACGGCGCGAAACACGCCCATTTCTGCTCGATGTGCGGCCCGAAATTCTGCTCGATGAAGATCAGCCAGGAAGTGCGCGAATTCGCGAAAATCGAGAACGCTACCATCGGCCACAATAGCGAAGGCGCTGAAGAGGGCATGCAGGAGATGGCCGAAAAATTTCGCGAAAAAGGTAGTGAGATTTACCAGAAGGTGGGGTGATGAAAGTCGCTAGTTATTAGTCTCTAGTTGTTAGCGACTAACAGCGAGCGTCATTCTGAGTGAAGCGCAGCGCAACGCAACGAAGAATCTCCTTGCGTTTGACGCGATAGATCCTTCGCATTCGCTCAGGATGACGACGTCTCCCGTTCTGCGAGAAGCGAAGCGACGAAGCAGTCCATTAACATTGTGCATTACGCTTTGGATCGCGCTTGCCCGCTATAGCCTTGGCAAAGGCTGGTCGCCGGCACGATGTGCCTTCTCGCGAAACGGCATAATCTCGTCATCTCGAACACGGCGCAGCGTGAGCGAAGCAGTGGAGAGATCTTAGATTTCTCCATTCGCGGGGCTCCTGTTCGAAATGACGGCGCGAAGCCAGCAGGCGTAGCCCTTCAGTGCGCGGAAGCGCTTAGGCTTATCGTGAGCGCAGAAGCGCGAACGGGAGCGATCAAAAAAACTCTAACCCCCTGATTTTTCATTTTTTGTCATCAAATTGTCACATTGTTTGAGGCGATTCTCAGATATACTGAAAGCTGGCTGCTTTTTTCATCATGACCGTTCGGATACCCGCGTGGACCGAACCGATGGAGAAAGCTCCGATTCCTACCCGCAAGCGTGGTGCTTGTGTGGGGGATACAACTGTAGGAGACTACTGAGATGAGTAACACCATCATCGGTTCCGACGGAGGGGAAACCCTCAACGGAACCAACGGCGACGACGTCATCTTCGGCAACGGGGGCAATGATGTCCTCCGCGGCAACGAAGGTGATGACACCCTCTGGGGTGGGCTTGGCGTCGACACCCTCTTCGGAGGTGCCGGTGCCGACATTCTTGACGGTGGCTTCCAGACGGGAAGCACCGTTCACGTCAACGAGTTCGACGTGGACGGCGACCTCCTGTGCGGGGTCGACCGGACGATCATCTATGTGATCAACGGTGTCGCCCACATGGCCGAGTTCGGTTTCGAAGACGCCAACGGCAATGGTGTTTGGCTTCTCGACGACGGTGACGGTGTCACCGACTTCGAGGCCCGCCTCGTGCGGGAAACGCCCGATCACGAGCTGTTCGGCGTTTTCGCCGTCGAGCAGCCGGTCGACCCCGACCCGGTGGAAACGCCGGGCACGGGCGGCGACCCGGACTTTATCGATATCGACATCATCGGCGACGGTGATAACGACATCGATATCGACATCGACGGACCGGTGATCGACATCGACATCGACGGCCCCGTGGACGGGGACGTTGACATCGACATCGACATCGACAATGGCGATGGGCACGATACGCCCTCTGGTGACGACGAGATCGATTCGCTGGAATCGGCCTGGGTCGAGCTCCTCTACGAGGCGGGTCTGAACCGTCCTGCGCAGGGCGCCGGCAAGGCGTTCTGGCTCGATGTCTTCGAAAGCTTCGAGGACGCCGAGGAAGGGTCCAACTTCCTCGCCTACCACTTCCTGTACTCTCTGGAGTTTCAGGAGAATGTGGGAGACGTGGAGACGATGGACTCGTTCCACTTCGTCGGTGCGCTCTACGAGAACGTCCTCGACCGCGAGGCCAAGGCCGGTGGCCTGGACTTCTGGGCCGGGGTCGATGAGCGTGGCGATTCGAGCGTAGAGACGCGGGTCGAGATCCTGGAGGCCTTCGCGGGAAGCCAGGAGAACATCGCTCAAGCCGACTTGGCTGGGGAGTATACCTCAGGCGACTTCATCTGGATCTGAGAAGCGGAACACCGCGACAGGCTAGAGACGTCGAGCCACTGAAGCATCCCCTCCTTCGGGAGGGGGCGCTTCAAACACTCAAGGGGGTGAGGGCCGCAAGGTTCTCCCCCCTCTTTCTTTTGTGTGGCACTATGGATCCTTCGCATGCGCTCAGGATGACGATATCTTTCGTTCTGCGAGCGGACACGCAGTGTCAAGCGACGCAGTCCAGCAGAATCTAGCAACACGCTCTGGATCGCGCTTGCCCGCCGTAGCCTTGGCGAAGGCTGGTCGTCGATGCGTGGCATCTCCTCGCGAAATGTCTAGCATCGTCATTTCGAACGACCGCGCAGCGGGAGGAGAGCCGAAGCGAAGCTAAATCTCATGATATTGCCCGAGATCCTCACATCGTTCGTTTCACTCGCTCCTCAGGATGACGAGATGTGAATGGATCGCTTCGTTGCTCATGACATTCGCGCCTCGCGAAATGGCACTTTATGCATTGACTCTAGGCCGCAAACCGTCAAGATTCCTCACATGCAGATTACTCCCTTCACCCCGCACCCTTATGAAACCATCTCCCATCACGTATTCCCCAAGCCCATTGGCGAAGAGGTCTATGCGCAGTGGAACACAAAGCTCGCGCGGGAAGAAGCGCTAGTGACGGAGCGCATTGCCTATGAGGTGGGCGGTGTGCCCGTCTCGGGGGTGCGTGTGATGCCGGCTCTTGAACCGTCATTGCGAGGGAGCGCCAGCGACCGCGGCAATCTCCCTCAAGATGACGCCACGCCTCACGAGATTGCCACGCATCCTTCGGATGCTCGCAATGACGATGCTTCCTACCCCCTCATTATCTTCAACCGCGGTGGCAGTGGCAGCTATGGTATGATCACCACGCTGCAGATCGTCTATCTGCTACATCCGATGGCGAAATTCTGGGGCGGCGCGATTGTGCTGGGCAGTAATTATCGCGGGAATGACACCGAGGCGGCGCTGGATGAGCGGCTCGATGAATTTGGCGGCGCGGATGTGGCCGATGTGCTCGCGCTGATCGAGGAAGGCAAGAAAATGCCGCAGTGGGATGGGAAGAATATTTTTATGGCTGGCTGGTCGCGCGGCGGCATGATGGCGGCACTGGCGATGAAGCAGGGCGCCGAGCTTACGGCAGCGGCGGCGATTGGCGGGGCGTTTGATTTAAAGGATATGCTCGAAAAGCGCCCAGGCATGCGCGACACCTATGAGCGGCGGATTGGGATTACGAGCCAAGAAAAGCTGGAGCAGGATATGCGCGAGCGTTCCGCCATTCACTGGCCCGAGGCGATCAGCGCGCCGTTCCAGCTTCAGCATGGTGATGCGGATGAACAGGTGAGCGTGGAAGGCGCAAAGCTGCTTGCGGAGAAGTTAGAGGCGATTGGTGCGCCGCATGAGCTGATTCTGCATGCGGGCGGTGATCATTTCTTGAACCGTAAGCGTGAAGAGGTGCTTGCGCATATTGAGCGGTGGTTTAGAAACTATAAAACGTGATGTCATCCCCGCGACCCGAAGGGCGGCGCAAGCCAACGCGGGGATCCAATTAAACAAACTGCGTTCTCTGGGATTCATTAGATTCCCGCTTTCGCGGGAATGACAATATTATATGAGTAAACAGCCTACCTTCCTCAATAAACCAATGAAGCATATGACGCCCCAAGAATGGGAGTCGCTATGCGATGGTTGCGGGCTATGCTGTCAGATTCAGGTCGAATGCGGTGATTCGGGGGAGCGGGCGCTGACGAATGCGGCCTGCCGCTATCTGGATTTATGCACGCACCGCTGCAGCGATTATGAGAACCGTCAAAAGAATGTGCCCGATTGCGTCAAGGTGACGCCGCAGAATATTGCTGAGCTGGATTGGCTCCCTGGCACTTGCGCGTATCGGTTGGTCTATCAAGGCTTTGACCTGCCCGAATGGCATTATTTGATCTGCGGCGACCGGCAAGAAGTGCACCGCTCGGGCCCGTCGATGAAAGGCGAGCTGATCTCGGAAGATGACACCGACTTTGAAGGGGATGAGGGGCGGAATGTCTAATACACTCGTCATTCTGTGGCGAGCATAGCGAGAGCACAGAATCTGATGGAAAGATCCTGTGCAGCCTGCTATCGCAGTCTCACAGGATGACAATGAAAGGAAGTGATATGAAACTGCACGGAATCAAGAATTGTAACACGGTGAAAAAAGCGCTCGACTGGTGCGATACGCAGGGGCTGGCTTATGAATTCCATGACTACAAGAAGCAATCGCCCGATGAGGCGGTGCTTAAAAGCGCGATGGAGAAATGGGGCTGGGAAAAAGTGATCAACCGCGCCGGGATGACGTGGCGGAAGCTGAGTGATGATGAGAAAAATGCGGTGAATGATGATGCGTCTGCGATGGCGCTGGCGATGGAGAAACCGTCGGTGATTAAGCGGCCGATTGTGACGGATGACAATGGCGCGCCGATGGTGATGGGCTTCAAAGACGCGGAGTATGAAGCGGTGCTTTCCTCTTAACTGTCATCCTCGGGGCTTTTGTTAGTAGACAAAAGAGCCCGGGGATCCAGAATCAAAAGGTCAGGAGACCTTTTGATATTCACTGATGTCTACTGACATCAATGAACTAGATTGCCTGGATGCGCTCGCTTGCTACTTGCTTACCGTGGCAATGACACTAATCTTACATTCCCGTCATCAAATATTAATTGCGGAAACTTTTTTTCGCGTCATAATGTCAAATATAGTTAATATTCTGGCAAAGGTTAATGACTGAGATTACGCCACAGTCGAACGATCGTTCAGCTATCACGCCTGCAATTCCACGTGATTTGGAAGGTGAGATTGATCGCCTGCGCACGGAAATGAACGCAGTCATTTTGGCTCATTACTATCAAGAGGACGAGATTCAGGACATTGCCGACTTTGTGGGTGATTCGCTCGATCTCTCGCGTAAGGCGGCGGCGACGGATGCGGATGTGATCGTGTTTTGCGGTGTTAAATTCATGGCGGAAACCGCAAAAATTTTGAGCCCAGAGAAAACGGTGCTACTTCCGGATTTGAAGGCAGGGTGTTCGCTTGAAGATTCCTGCCAACCAGAGAAATTCAAAGCGTTTCGTGAGGCACACCCGGACCATCTCTCGCTGACCTACATCAATTGCTCGGCCGAGGTGAAAGCGCTATCGGATATTATTGTGACTTCGACGAATGCGGAACATATCATCAACCAAATTCCCGAAGACCAGCCAATTTTGTGGGCACCGGATAAATTTCTCGGCGGCTATTTGGCGAAGAAAACGGGCCGTGAGATGCTCTTGTGGGACGGGACATGTATTGTGCATGAGCGTTTTTCTGAACAGGAATTAGTGAAACTTAAAACCCGCCATGCAGGCGCGCATGTAATTGCGCATCCGGAGTGCCCCGAAGCATTGCTGAATCATGCGAACCATATTGGTTCGACCTCCTCCTTGCTGAAATTCACAGAAGAACGCCCGGGTGAAGAATTCATCGTGCTGACCGAGCCAGGGATTCTGCATCAGATGGAGCTGCGCTCGAAAGGCAGCACTTTTTATGATGTGCCCGGCGCGATGGATTCGGGCTGTGTGTCGTGTAATCATTGCCCTTATATGAAAATGAATACGATGGAAAAGCTCTATCTCTGTATGGATCAGCGCGCGCCAGAGCTCACGCTTTCTCCCGAGCTTATCACAGCGGCACATAAGCCACTTGCGAAGATGTTAGAGATGTCGCAAGATATCCCGATAAAGAAATAACACATTATTTTGTCATTGCCACGGTAAGCGAGCAGATAGCGAGCGCATCCAGGCAATCCATTCCATTGATGTCAGGAGACATCAATGGAAATAAAAATGTCTTCTGACATTTTTATTCTGGATCCCCGGGATCTTTTGTCTTGCTGACAAAAGCCCCGAGGATGACAGATTACGGAGGCATATATGCGCGTATTAATTATCATTCTTCTTCTCATTGGGGCGTGCGCCGGCGGGCTTTATTACTCATGGCAAGCAAAGACTGAAGCGTATCTCGGTTATATCAAATATATGATTGAGAGCTATGAGATGAATATGCCAAAGGGCATGGAAGTAGTGACCGAGGGTTTTGCGATAGAGGGCTTCCCATTCGAGAATCGTGTGGTGATGTCTCATTCAAGTTTAGTGAGTGATGACGGGATTGAGCATTTAGAGATTCACAGCCACCGCATCGCGTTTACGCTTGAATCGGTAGGCAATTACACGCGTACAAAAGTGGAGTGGCTTGAGCCGATTAAGGTGATTTATGGCCGCAACGGCAACCAGAACACATACCGCGTTAAGCAGGTTGAGCCAATGACGGCGTATTTAAAATATGGCAGCAAGCAGAACAATAAAACGCCGACCACGCTAGATACCATGCCGCCGCCTAATCGGGCTGGAGTGAAACTTCCAAAACCCTTCGTGCTCGAAGCAACATGCGGGGAGGTGAAAGAGACCATTGCCTTTCCCAAGCTACCAGAGATGAATACGGTGTTGTGGGTCGAAATTCCGACAAATCTATACAATTCATTGAGAATTTTTACGTACATGATTGATGAAGCCTTAAAGGGTAAAGGTAACTGCATAAAATAGTGTAAGGCCAAGAGGCTAAAGTAGGGCGACTCATAAATACTGCACCTGCGAAGCAGCTCTTTGACTCAACTCAATGATTCTATTACAACTATCCGACTTTCGCGAAACAAGCGGGGCGGGGAGTGCAACCAAACATCGAAGAATTACAGCGTATTATTGTAATGGCGCTCACGGAAGATATCGGCAATGGCGATATCACCTCGGAACTATGCATTGATGCAGAACATCAGAGCCACTACGCCTTTGTCGCACGCGAAGATATGGTGTCGTGTGGTGCGCAGATCGCAGCGCAAATTCTCCAGGTGGTCGACCCAACGATTGAGATTACCTATATCAGTGAAGACGGCGCACGTATTAAAGCGGGGGAGTCACTCGCTCAAGTATCTGGGCCCACACGCGCTATCCTGACAGGCGAGCGCGTGGCGCTTAACTTGCTGCAGCGTATGTGCGGTATTGCGACTGAAACAAAAGCCTATACCGATGCTGTTGCTGGTACGAAGGCAACGATCCTAGATACGCGCAAGACCATGCCGGGGTTGCGGGCGATTGATAAATATGCCGTGCGTGTTGGCGGTGGGAGGAACCATCGCATGCGTCTGGATGATGCGATTCTAATCAAAGATAACCATATCGCGGCGGCAGGAAGCGTTTCAGAAGCGTTGTCACGTGCCAAAACAGCCGCACCAGTGACGGCAACCATCGAAGTGGAATGTGATACGCTTGACCAGGTGAAAGACGTGCTTGCGATTGGAGTGGATGTCATCTTGCTCGACAATATGAGCCCTGAAAAGTTGAAAGAAGCGGTCGCGCTTATCGGGGATCAGGCTAAAACCGAAGCGTCAGGAAATGTGTCGTTGGAGAACGTGAAGGCAATCGCTGAAAGTGGCGTAGATTATATTTCGATAGGGCGTTTGACGCATTCGGTGCGTAGTGTCGATATTGGATTGGATGTGGCGGTGTGATGTTAGCAGTGGCTCTGATGATCGACTCCCTCAACCGCTTTCTTGGCAAAAGCGTTTCGTGGCTTGCCCTTGGAATGGTGGTCATGATGAGCACAAATGTAGCGATGCGGTATTTGTTCTCCGAGGGTACACCATGGCAGCAAGAAATTGTACGTTTTATGCATGGGATTGTGTTCTTAGCGGGCGCCGCCTATGCGCTTCAGCGCGAGCAGCATGTGCGCGTGGATATTCTCTATCAGGGGTTTTGTGACCGAAAGAAAGCGTGGGTCAATATTATAGGAACGCTTATGTTCCTGTTTCCAGTCGCGATCGCGCTGATCTATTTCTCACTCCACTATGTGCTTGGGTCATGGGCGATCTATGAAGGTTCGACGGAATATAAGGGCATGCCTGGCGTCTTCATCTTCAAGACATTTATCTGGGTCGCTGGTGGGACGCTCATTCTGCAGGGCGTTTCTTCGATCATTCATAGTATTCGTACTTTGCAAGGCAAAGAACCGGCGATTCAAAGTCACCATGAGGAGCATGTCTAATGGCTGAATTAATGCCAATTCTGATGGTGGTAAGTATATTCGCAGGACTCATTATCGGCTATCCCGTTGCGTTCACACTCGGCGGTGTGGCGATTATATATGCACTGTTAGGCGAAGCATTCGGGATCTTTAATCTCAGTACAATGAGTGCACTGCCGAGCAGTGTGTATGGGGTGATGACCAGTGATCTACTGATTGCTGTTCCGCTGTTTGTATTTATGGGAATCACGTTGGAGCGCGCCAAGATTGCGGAAGAGCTCCTTGAAACTATGGCTGGGCTGTTTGGGTCGATGCGTGCCGGACTAGGCATCTCCGTATTGCTGGTTGGTGCTGTGCTTGCGGCGTCTACCGGGATTGTTGGCGCAACGGTTGTGACGATGGGGCTGTTTTCACTGCCTGCGATGATCAAAAATGGCTACTGTAAAAAAATCTCGACGGGAACGATTTGTGCTGCGGGAACGCTTGGTCAGATCATCCCACCATCGATCGTGTTGATTCTTCTCGCAGATCAAATCTCGAGCTCATGGCAAACAGCACAGCTCAATATGGGCGTATTGACTCCGGTGCCGGTCAGCGTGTCGGATCTCTTTGTTGCCGCGCTGATTCCAGGCTTTGGCTTGGTCGCGATTTACGTGATTTGGCAGCTGATTTATAGTGCGGCAGATGCCTCACGGATGCCGCCACTGTGTGCGAATGAGCGTCAGCGTATGTTTGATGATGGCAAATTGAAAGCGATTTTGCGGACTCTTTTCCCGCCACTGGCCCTAATCGCCATTGTTCTAGGCTCGATTTTGGGTGGTATTGCGACTGCAACGGAGTCGGCTGCGGTGGGTGCGCTGGGAGCTATTGGCCTGTCAGCCCTGAAGGGACGCCTTAGTTTTAAGAATATGCGTACGGTCATGGAAGGTACGCTTGATATGAGTGCTATGGTGTTTTTGATTCTAATCGGAGCAGCAATTTTTACCTTGGTATTCCGAGGTTATAATGGTGACGAGTTGGTGCAGCAACTGATTGAGAACCTTCCTGGTGGAATGGTCGGAGCGCTCTTCTTTACCATGCTGATTATGTTTTTGCTTGGTTTCTTTTTAGACTTTATTCAAATTATTTTCGTGATGGTGCCGATTGTGGCACCGGCGCTGCTAACCATGGGGGCTGACCCAATTTGGCTCGCGATTCTGATGGCGATTAACTTACAAACCTCATTCTTAACGCCTCCATTTGGCTTTTCACTCTTTTATCTTAGAGGAGTTGCGCCGAAAGAAGTCCTCACCAAGGATATCTATAAAGGGGTGCTGCCATTCGTTGTCATCCAGCTCCTAATGTTGACATTCATTGCGCTAGTACCATCGACAGCTACATGGTTGCCGAAAATGGCCTATGGAACAGACTTTAGTCAGGTCTTTGAAGAAGCGTCTAAGAATCAAGGTAATATTGCTGGTGGGAGCATTAGGATCGGTGAAGGCGTTAATAGCTGGGACGTGGATTATTAGGTTGATTCTGGTCGGCGCTTTGCCTAAGACGAGATAACCGCACATGAGTCGCATATGCCAAATACATTAGAAAATAAATGCCAGGAACGCGGTCTAAAAATGACCGAACAGCGCAAAGTGATTGCGCGTGTGCTTTCCCAATCGGATGATCATCCCGATGTCGAGATGCTTTATCAGCGCTCGGTTGAAGTGGATCCTAATATCTCCATTGCGACGGTATATCGAACGGTAAAACTGTTCGAAGAGTCGGGTATTATCGAGAAACATGATTTCGGTGATGGCCGTGCGCGATTTGAAGAGGCGGGCGACGATCATCACGACCATTTGATCGATGTGAAATCTGGTAAGGTGATCGAATTCACCAATGAAGAGATCGAACGACTGCAAGAAACGGTCGCTAAAGAACTTGGCTATAAATTGGTCGATCATCGCCTCGAGCTCTATGCCGTGCCACTTGACGAGTAAAATCATCCACAGCGCCCCGCATTCCTTTGCATTTTTCCGGATCTACTTTATAACCAATCGTTATGAATAGTTCTAAGTTTGAGCCGATTACTGCGGGCGATTTGACTGTGAAAATCGCGGAGCAAGAAAGCGAAGTGATCGAGTCGCAAAAGCTGCGCTACCGCATTTTTTGCCTCGAGATGGGTGGGAAAGCTTCGCCTGAAATTCAGGCGCAACAACGCGATTTTGATGAGTTTGATGTGGTGTGTGATCACCTATTAGTACTTGATATTACAAGGCCTGAAGGCAACCAAGTGGTTGGCACTTACCGTCTGTTGCGTTCCTCCGTCATGCCAAAAATTGGCCGTTATTACTCAGAAGCAGAGTATGATGTGTCGAAGCTCAAAGCGGTGGATGGCGAAATTATGGAGCTGGGGCGCTCATGCGTCGATGAAGACTATCGCAACCGCGCAGTGATGGATTTGTTGTGGCGCGGCATTGGCGCCTATGTGAATCAATATGATGTGAAAATCATGTTTGGCTGCGCCAGCTTTACTGGCGATAATCCTGAAGAACATGCGCTTGCGCTATCGTATCTTCATTATACCCACCGTGCACCCGATCACCTGTGTCCTCGGACGCTTGAGGAGCTCTATGTGCCTATGAATCAGCTTCCGGAAGATCAGGTGGATACGCGAGATGCACTCCGCGCCATGCCGGCGCTGATTAAGGGCTATCTTCGCATTGGCGGCTATATTGGTGATGGCGCGTTTCTGGACCATGATTACAACACGACCGACGTGAGTATCGTCGTGGAGACAGATAAGGTGGCGGCGAAATATGCCTCGCGGTATAAGCCGGAGGGATAATTAGGCGTTTTTGTCATTCCCGCGAAAGCGGGAATCCAATTACACTAACGACATTCTCTGGAATTCAATGGATCCCCGTTTTCACGGGGATGACAAGATAAGTTATGAACCAACCAACCTCATACAAGTTCCTAGGCATACTCAAACTGATCTGCATGATCCTCTATGTCGCTTTGCTCATCGGCCCGGCGGCACTTTCGCGGGCGTTCGGCTGGGAGAAAATGCGTCGCCGACTGATCATGACCTATTACGAATTCATGATTCATATGGTGGGGCTCAAGCTCGATATTAAAGGCTCACTCTCGAAAAAGCGGCCGCTTCTTTTGGTGAGTAACCATGCGAGCTATGTCGATGTGTTCGTGCTAGGTAGCTTGTTTCCGATGAGCTTTACGCCGAAACGTGAGGTTCGCGGTTGGCCGGTGATTGGCTGGCTGTGCATGATCGCAGACTGCGTGTTTGTAGAGCGCACACCGCGCGCTATGAAGCAAGCGCAGGAAGAGATGCAGCAGCGGCTGACCGATGATAAGATTCTGGTGATTTTTCCCGAAGGGACTACAAATGATGGCCAAAAGGTGAAGGCGTTTAAGAGTGGTTTTTTTGAACTGGCCGCACAGACTGATCCACCTTTGCCGGTGCAGCCAGTGACCATTACCTACACGCATGCAAACGGCCAGCAGCTGCCGAATGAAAAAGATGCGAGGGAGCAAATCGCCTGGTATGGTGACACGGATTTCGCGAGCCATTTCATAGGGCTTCTGGGGCTACGAAGTATTCGCGCAACGGTGATAATTGGCAAGCCGATGAAGATGGAAGATTTTGAGTCGCGCAAAGAACTGTGCAAGGCGTGTGAGGTTGAAATTAGCGAAACGCTCCAGAAAGAGCTGGCTAAAATAATGTGACATTGTCGCCCCGTCTTTATGACGGGGTCCGGTGACCCAAATATTATGGTGCTTTTTGCTCCAGACCCCGCAGCCATGCTGCGCCAAGGCTTCGCATGGCTCGCAAGTGCGGGGTGACAGATTGTGGCGATGCTCGTAGCTTGCGATTCTGTTCACAATCGCGTATTTTGCTGTGATGGCAGATCCACTCCAAAAAATCACAGAAGATGACTTCGACGTCACCATCGACATCCGTTATGCGACAGATGATAATTTTACCGGCGAGCCGGTCTATACTCCGAGTTTTCATCAAGAGAAAATCTGTTACCTGCATCCTGAAGCGGCGGAATGTTTAAAATCAGCGGTCGCCTATGCCAAGCCATTGGGCTATCATATGAAAATCTTCGATGCCTATCGCCCGACGGAGGCGCAGTGGAAGCTATGGAATCACACGCCAGACCCAGATTTTCTGGCGAATCCAGAACGTGGTTCGCCCCATTCGCGCGGCGTTGCGATTGACTTAACCCTTTGTGATGGCAAGGGAAATGAGCTTGATATGGGGACAGGGTTTGACGCCTTCACCCCGTTGTCACATCACGGAAACCAAGAAATCTCAGCAGAAGCACAGAAAAACCGCCATCTTTTGATGGGGATTATGACCACCGCCGGCTGGGATTTTTACCGTAATGAATGGTGGCATTATCAGCTCTTTAACTCCCGTGAATACACGCTTTGGAGTGATGAAGAGGCTGGCACCAGCATGATGTAGCCGCTTGGTCATCGCCTGAATTTCGCAGAAATTCTGAGGTAATCCAGAGCACTGCTTGTGCGCACTGGATTACCTTAGAATCGTTTCACGATTCAGGTAATGACAACAGAGAGTTGAAAAAATAATCTGTAAATATTTAGAATATTATTATTTATCAGCACAATATCGCGCATATTCTCGTAAAATCCAACCTATCGTTAAGCCCGAATTAACCTTTCTCGGGCATACTAAAAGCAATTAAAAGATAAGACAAAAATACTAGGAGACGACATATGCTAGACAAGGCGCTCGGCACAGCCACTTCAGGGATTCAAGCAAACGCATATAAAATAGCGAATAATGCGAATAATATTGTGAATGCGCAATCAACGAGTAGCTCACAAGGGGCTGGCGTATACCAGCCGGTTGATACCTATACGGTAGCGCAGCCTTCAGGTGGCACGCAGGCTTTCACAACTCCGCGTGACCCAGCAACGGTTCAATCGCTGACTCCAGCAGGTTTGGTCGCTGAGTTTCCGAATGTGAATCTTGATCAAGAGTTGATCAGTGTCGCGCAGGCGGCGAACCAATATAAGGCGAATGCGCAGGTGATTTCGACGGTCAAAGACCTCGCAGAAACGCTGAATAAGGCACTTGATTCTTAGGCCTCAACTGCTTCCACCGCATACACTTCCGGCACATAATGTTTGAGCATGCCTTCAATGCCCTGTTTCAGGGTAATGGTGGAGCTTGGGCAGCCTGAGCAGGCGCCATGTAGTTCAAGTTTGACTACTCCTTGCTCAAAGCCATGAAAGACAATATCGCCCCCATCCATCGCGACGGCCGGGCGTACCCGCGTCTCGAGCAGCTCTTTAATCTGCTCCACGATTTTCTGCTCATCATCACTGTAATCAGTCTTTTTCGCGCTCTGGGCCTTTTCTTCAAGCATCATCGGGTTGCCCGAAACGTAATGCTCCATAATGGTGGTGAGCACGAGCGGCTTCACCACATCCCACTCATCGGCTTCCTGTTTCGTAATAGTCACGAAGTCAGAGCCGAAAAACACGGCTTTTACCTCAGGAATTTCGAAGATTGCAGCGGCGAGGGGTGAGCGCTTCGCCTCATCCTTATTGGTGAAAAAGGCGGTGGAATCGCCAAGCACTTCCTTGCCTGGTAAAAACTTCAGCGTGGCTGGGTTTGGCGTGGTTTCGGTTTGAATAAACATATTTTCTCCTTTTAAAACAACGTCATTCTGAGGAAGGCGCCAGCCTGACGAAGAATCTATGGTTAAGGCGAAATAGATCCTTCGCGTTGCTCAGGATGACGAAAACGTCAATATCCTACTAATATACTAGGATATAAGGTATCCGAGGCAAAAAGGGAATAGTTTATTGCATTTTCCCTTCATCTGCCTATGGTTTGCGCCATTACCGTACTATCAAGAATGAAAGGATATTCCATGAAAGCAGAGAAGGCCCAAGGCATGCGCACCCCGCAAGAGCTAGAGCAATCGATTGAAAGCGCGTGGGATGCTCGCGATACACTTAACGCTGAGACAGGCGGTGAGGTGCGCAGCTGCGTAGAGCAAACATTAACGCTGCTCGATGAAGGACTGATCCGTGTCGCAGAAAAGAGTGACGGAGACTGGGTCGTGAATCAGTGGGTGAAGAAGGCGGTACTGCTATCGTTCCGTTTGAACCCGATGAAGCCGATTGCCGGAGGCCCGGCGATGGCGGGGCATGAGTCGCATTGGTGGGATAAGGTGCCGAGTAAATTTGAGGGCTGGAACGCTGCGAATTTTGCAGAGGCTGGCTTCCGCGCCGTGCCGAACTGTGTCGTGCGCCATTCGGCCTATATCGCGCCGAATGTGGTGCTGATGCCGAGTTTCGTGAATCTTGGTGCGTATGTCGATGAAGGGACAATGGTCGACACCTGGGCGACGATTGGCTCATGTGCGCAGATTGGAAAACATTGTCATATTTCAGGTGGCACAGGGATTGGTGGCGTGCTCGAGCCGCTGCAGGCCAACCCAGTGATTCTGGAAGATAACGTCTTTATCGGCGCGCGAAGTGAAGTCGCCGAAGGCGTGATTGTGGAAGAAGGCGCAGTGCTGTCGATGGGCGTGTTTATTGGCGCTTCGACCAAGATTGTTGACCGCGAGAGTGGCGAGATTCACCGCGGCCGCGTGCCGGCCTATTCGGTAGTGGTGCCAGGCACGCTGCCAGGCAAAACGCCGGACAGCCCATCGCTTTATTGCGCGGTGATCGTGAAGAAAGTCGATGAGCAGACCCGCAGCAAGACCGGTGTGAATGAGATTTTGCGGGAGGCGGTGTGAGGTGTCATTGCCGCGGTAAGCGAGCAGATAGCGAGCGCATCCAGGCAATCCAGTTCCATAATGTCAGCAGACATTATGGAATATTGAAATGTCTACTGACATTTCAATTCTGGATCCCCGGATCAAATCGCCTACTGACGATTCGTCCGAGGATGACATGAAACTAGAGTGCATTAACCTCGCCAAAGCCCTCATCGCCTGCCGCTCGATTACGCCGCATGAGGCGGGCGCGCTCGATGTGCTCGAAGAGGCGTTGACGCCGCTGGGTTTTGAAGTTCATCGCGTCACCTTCGACAACCCCGGTGAAGAGCCAACCGAGAATTTTTATGCGCGGCTTGGGACCGCCTCGCCGAATCTGTGTTTTGCTGGCCATGTCGATGTGGTGCCGCCGGGCGATTATACAAAGTGGAAATTCGATCCGTTTGAGCCGACGATTGACGATGGCTATCTCTATGGCCGCGGTGCGGAGGATATGAAAGGCGCGGTGGCGTGCTTTGTCGCGGCGGTGAGCGAGTTCGTTGCGCAAGGTGAGTTCAGCGGCTCCATCTCAGTGCTGATCACCTGTGATGAAGAGGGCAGCGGCATTAACGGTATGAAGCCAATGCTCGAATGGCTCAAAGAGAAAGGTGAGGCGATCGATCATTGCATTGATGGTGAACCAACGAACCCCGAAATTTTGGGCACCATGATCAAGGTTGGTCGGCGCGGCAGTGTGAATGGCCATCTGACCGTCCATGGGGTGCAAGGCCATGTCGCCTATCCGGAAAAAGCGGAGAATCCGATTACGCGGCTGGTGCATATGCTCGATCGGCTGAAGAGTGAGCCGATTGACGGAGGGTCTGAGTTCTTCCCACCGAGTAACCTTGAGGTGACAAGTGTTGATGTTGACAATAAAGTCGAGAATCTGATTCCAGCAGATGCGAAGGCGCGTTTTAACATTCGCTTCAATGATCAGCATGATCCAGAGTCGATTCAAGCGTGGATGCGGACGCAGTGTGAAGCGATTGGCGGGGAGTTTAGTTTGGAATGTCGGGTGAGTGGAGAGTCGTTCCTCTCACATGACCACACGCTCGCGCACATTGTTCGCGATGTGGCCGAAGAAGTGACCGACCACCGCGCCGAGCTTTCGACTACTGGCGGCACATCCGATGCGCGCTTTATCAAGGATTACACCAGCGTGATCGAGTTCGGCACGACAGGCCCAACGGCGCACAAGGTGGATGAGCGGGTGGCGGTGAAAACGCTGGAAGATTTGACGGTGATTTACCGCAAAATGCTAGAGCGATATTTTAAGGCTTAATTAAGCTCTTTTCTGTAATATTATATAATACTTATGAGGCATTTAAAGAGGCGATTGAGGCTCTGGATCAAAACTCCGTTGAGTATAGCCTAGAGCTACAAGGGGTGCCGGATCAGTACCTTCCGCAACATATTAGAGACTTAATGGTAAAAGACGGTAGGGAATGTGCTCTCTTTTAAATGAAACAGAGATATGCGAGGTTTGATATGGGAGCTAAAAGAGCTAAACCGATATTAGAAACGGACGATACGTGTTCTTACGATAAGCTCTCTATTCGAGCTAACGGGGTGATTATGCACAATGGCGAACCGGTGCTTGATAAATCTGGAAGGCGCATGACGGTTCAAGATCTTGCAGGCTTAGAAAAGGCAGTTAAAGGGATGGATGTAGACGGTATTCGTTATCACAACGAGCTAGAGGAGATCATTGAGCAGTTCGTGCCAACAGAAGTTATTAATGAGCTTAAAAAACCTAACTTAGGCTGTGCAATCAGCTAGTAATCCACCTTCGTCAAATACAGCCCGCAGGCTGGCGCGGTGGGGCCGGCGACTTTGCGGTCACGCGTCTCAAAGATCGATGGAATCTCGTCGGGGCGTAGCTTACCTTCACCCACCTGCTTAAGCGTCCCCACCATGATACGCACTTGATTGTGCAAGAAGGATTGCGCTGAGACATAGAAGTGCACATATTCGTAATGTTCCGGGTGACGGAAGATGTCGAGCCGATCGAGGGTTTTGACCGGTGATTTTGATTGGCATTCTGCGGCGCGGAAACTGGTGAAATCATGGTTGCCAATTAGATGTTTCGCGGCCTCGCGCATCGCTTCTAGATCAAGCTCCTCAAACACATGCCAGGCGCGGAATTGATCGATGGCTAGTTTCGATGGGCGTTCGATAATGCGGTAAAAATAATGGCGCTTTTTCGCGCTGAAACGTGCTTCGAAATCCTTCGGCACTTCTTCCACATCAAGTATTGAAATCGGATGCCCTTCCAAATGATAATTCAGGCCCTGGCGAATGCTGAAAACGCTGCGATCGACGGTTAGATCAACGTGGGCGACTTGGCCACGCGCATGTACCCCTGCGTCGGTTCGCCCCGAGCCATAGACGCCTGTTTTTTCTTGGCAATATTCATGGACGGCTTCTTCAATCGTCTGCTGGACCGAGGTGGCGTGATCTTGTTTTTGCCAGCCAGAATAGGGCGAGCCATCATATTCAATAGTAAGTTTATAGCGTTTCATATGAAAGTTATAAGCGGTAAGGCGTTAGAAGGCTAGATAGATTTAAGTTACTCAACCATGTCGCCTTCATTAAACGAAAAGCCATTCATAAACTCTTTGGCCTCCATTGGCTTTTTACCTTGCCGCTGCAGCCGTGCTAACGCCAACAGCTTGCCATCGCCACACCGTACATCCAGTAAGAAACGTTTGCCTATCTCTCCTGGAATCACTTGTGAGTGTTCATCAAAATCTTCTTCTATGTATACGGCCTGAAGCACTTTAATTTTTTCGTCTTTATATGTGAAATAAGCCCCAGGATAAGGAGAAAGAGCACGGATATGATTGAAAATTTCTCGAGATGAACGATTCCAATCGATCTTTGCCTCCGCCTTATCGATTTTCTTGGCGTAGGTGACGCCGTGTTCGGACTGCTTTTGGGGGATGTGGTTTCCAGACTCAATGAGTGTGAGCGTCTCCAATATCCCTTCGGCGCCATGCTCAGCCATATGATGATGGAGTAGCCCTGCATCATACCATTCTTCAATTTTTACTTCTTTTCGCCATAAAATATCGCCCGTATCCAGCCCTTCATCCATTTGCATGATGCACATAGCGGTTTGGGTGTCGCCAGCCATAAGGGCGCGCTGCAACGGTGCCGCACCGCGCCAGCGTGGTAAGTCTGATGGGTGCACATTAATGCAGCCATGTGTCGGCGCTTCAAGAATCGCTTTGGGTAGCAGCATGCCGTAGGCTGCGACGACGGCAACCTCGGCATTGAGCGAAGCGAATTGCGTTTGTTCTTCCTCGCCCTTTAAACTCGCGGGAGTAAAGACGGGAATATTATGTTCTTCGGCGTAGGCATGGACCGGGCAGGGGCGGAGCTTATGGCCGCGGCCCGCAGGTTTGGGCGCCTGGGCATAGGCTGCGATCACCTCATGGTCTGAGGCAACCAATGCTTCCAGCGTTGGCACCGCAAAGTCTGGGCTGCCCATGAAAATGATGCGCATAGCTTACTGGACGCAATATTTGCTGAGAGATTGAATGACTTCCGTGCGTTTTGCTGGTGGTGCTGCAAGCACCTCCTCGAGTTCTTTTTGGCTATAGCGCGTTTCAATTTCACGAAGAATACACTGGCACGGCTCTACCAATTCGCGGCTAAAGCCGGCGCAACTCGTCATGAAAGCACGTTTCGAAGCGGAATTCAGCGTTGCCTGATTATTCGTGCTTTTAGTAACGCTCCCAGAGGTCTGCGCGAGGGCAGGAAATGCGAGGGTACAAGCCAATAACGTGAATGTGATAGCGCGTAATGTCATAGATTTCCTTTTAGCGGAAAAAATGGCCGCTGTATAGGCGCTAGAAAGAGTTATGCAAATATTTCTTAGGAATAAATAGTTATATATATCAATTTGTTATGGGGAAATCAAATGTCACAGAACTGTCATCTAACTGGCACTCAATTTGCTATATAGTGGTGTTTAGATTAATAGAGAGGTTACTTATGATTCCTTCAGTTCTTGGATTTTCAGCACTCGGCTACATAACAACGCATGCAACAGATCTTGCTGTGATGAATGAAGCGGCGCTTGTCGGCAGCATGATTGGCGCGATCGTTGGGACATTTGTTGGGCTTTATGTCGATCATCACCGTTCAGAGAAGGCGAAAAAGAATACAGCCGCTTAATATTCTACATAGTAGAAACGGGTGTTTCTTCCGCATCAAACACGCCCGATTTCTTTAATTTCGCCAGTTTCTTTAGAATCATCTCGCGTTTAAGGCGGGAGATATGATCAACGAAAACGACGCCATTAATATGGTCGATTTCGTGCTGAATACAGGTGGCGAGTAAGCCGTCGGCTTCGATAATCTGCTCCTCACCGTTCTCGTCTAAATATCTGACTTTAATCGCTTTGGGGCGCTCAACATCAGAATATTGCTCTGGAAAAGACAGGCAGCCCTCTTTATAGGTGGATTGCGCGCTATCTTCGCCGATAATTTGCGGGTTCACCATTTTGATGGGCTTACCATCTTTGCCACTCGCCCGGGCGTTTGGGTCATCGGGGCGCTCTGCGGTTGACCATTCAATATCGACAACGATCACCCGCTTCATCACGCCCACTTGGACCGCTGCGAGCCCAATCCCATTATTCGAATACATGGTGTCGAGCAGATCGTCGAGCAGAGTGCGGATGTCATCATTCACCTCGGCCACCGGCTCTGAGGATTGGTTCAGCCGTGGGTCGGGGGCGATAACGAGTGGAAGTGCAGTCATATCAGTAGTTTATGCCGTTTTGGCTTGAGGGTCAAGCGCGAGCGCAGCCTTCAGCCGGGCGATAGACTCCTCTTTGCCGAGAATTTCCATCACTTCAAACATCGATGGTGATGCGGTCGAAGCGGTGATGGCCGCACGGATCGGGTTCATCAGCTTACCCAGCTTGAGATCTTTTGATTCCGCAAAACGCTGCGCCCATGCGTAGAGCGCGTCATGAGTGAAAGGGTCGAGCGAGGCGAGCGCATCGGCGGCGTCACCAAGAAGTGAGGCATTATCGCTCACGAGTGCCGCGGCTTTCGGGTCGTTGATCGGCATATCTTGCGCTTTTGCATTTATTTCAATCATTAAAAATTTAGCTGAATCAGTAAGTTGTTTTAGATTCTTCGTGCGTTGCTTTAAGCTAGCCATAGAGCGTGTCAATCGTTCGATAATCGTGTCTGGTAAGGCGGTCTCGCCCGTCATTTCCTGATAAAGCGCGGTAAAATGGGGCTCACATAGCGCATAAATACGTTCATCATCCGCCTCACGGATATAATGTCCATTCACATGGTCGAGCTTGTCGAAATCGATACGCGAAGGCGCTTTGTTGATGGCATCGAGGCGGAACCATTCAATGGCCTGGCTGTCCGAAATAATTTCCGCATCGCCATGCGAAAAACCAAGGCGAAGCAGGTAGTTACGCAGTGCTTCGGGGAGATATCCCATCTCGCGGTAGGCCTCTACACCAAGCGCGCCATGGCGTTTGGAAAGCTTTGCGCCATCTGGCCCGTGAATCAGCGGAATATGCGCAAACTCAGGCAGATCCCAGCCCATCGCACTGAAAATCACCGCCTGACGAAACGCATTATTCATATGATCATCGCCGCGAATCACATGGGTGATGCCCATATCATGATCATCGACGACCACCGCGAGCATATAGGTGGGCGTACCGTCTGAACGCAGAATCACAAAATCATCAAGCTGCTCGGGCGTGATGGTGACCTCGCCTTGGACATGGTCCTTGAGGGTGATGCTGTCTTCGAGTGGCGCTTTGATGCGGACAGAATAGGGCGCGCCTTCCGGGGCTTCGCTTGGGTCACGATCGCGCCAGTGCCGGTCATATTTGAACGGTTGTTTGTTCTTTTCGGCGGCATTACGCATTTCCTGAAGCTCTTCCGGCGTGCAGAAACATTTATACGCTTTGCCTTCATCGAGCAGCTTCTGGACCACTTCTTGATGACGCTTCAGTCCCTCTGATTGAAATACGACCGCATCATCTGGGCTCAGGCCTAACCATTCAAGCCCATCGATGATGGCCTGTTTTGCCTCATCGGTCGAACGTTCCTTATCGGTGTCTTCCACGCGCAATAGATATTTCCCGCCATTAGCGCGAGCGAAGAGATGGTTGAAGAGCGCCGTGCGCGCGCCGCCAATATGGAGGAAGCCGGTAGGCGAGGGAGCGAATCGTGTCGTGACTGTCATAAGGCCGGTAATCTAAGCGATTTTTAGCCGCCTGTCATCTGCCGATTTATATGCGGTGGCTAAAAAAGAATGGATCGTCTGGGCAAGCCGTGCCATGACATCCCCATGAATGCGATCACTGATTGGCTCATTTCCGAACGTATGCGCTGGCTACTTTGGGTACCGGTGCTGCTCGGTGCGGGGATGGCGCTGTATTACACACTGCCACGTGAGCCGGGTTGGTGGGAGATGGCGGTGATTCCACATCTGTTGATCCCGATTGTCTATTGCTATCGCCGGCGCTATCAACGTGCTGCCTGGGTGCTAGGTGTACTCAGCGTGGTGATGGCGGGAATGCTCGTCGCTTTCTGGCATACGCAGCGCACGGATACGGCCATGCTCACTCAGGAGCTCTCCATGCGCGAAATGGCTGGCCGGATTCGGGTGCTGGAGCATACGGACACTGGGCTGCGTGTGACGTTCGATCAGATGGAAATTCCTGGCGTTGAAGAGGAGAGAGGGCCTAGCCGGATTCGTTTAAGGCTTCGCGGCATTGATGAGAGCTTGCTTCAGGTGGGCCAGCGTATCCGTTTTCGCGCCGCGCTCATGCCGCCGGCGGGGCCGGTGATGCCCGATGGGTTTGATTTTGCGCGTTTCTTTTATTTTCGAGAGATAGGGGCGGTGGGCTATGGCACTGGGCCGATTCACATCCTCGAGCCAGGCAAACCTGACACGCTAGAATTGGTTTCGCTCTGGTGGCAGCATGTGCGCGAGGGGATGAGCGCGCGAGTCATTGCACAGATTCAGGAACCTGCAGGCGCGGTTGCGGCGGCGCTCATGCTCGGCGATCGTTCGGCCATTGATGATCATACGAAAGAGATTATGCAGCATACGAATCTATCCCATTTGCTGGCGATTTCAGGGCTGCATATGGCAATGGTGACGGGCTGGTTATTCGCTATGGCGCGTTGGGGGCTTCTATTAATTCCCAAAACTCGGCTCTCTGCTCATAATAAACAGCGAGCGGCCTGGCTTGGAATTGTTGGGGGGCTTGGCTATTTGCTGGTTGCGGGGATTCCGATTTCGGCGGCACGTGCCTATGTCATGGTATTATGCATTTTTGGTGCGATTTTACTCTACCGGCAAGCGGCGCCGATGCGATCGCTTGCGTTCGCGGCGTTCCTTCTATTGCTCTATGACCCATCAAATATTCTCGAGCCAGGGTTCCAGCTTTCCTTCGCTGCGACGCTGGCTTTGATCGCCGTCTATGAGTGGGTGGCGAAAGAGTATGGGGAGCGCGATCATGATTATGGTATTCTGCATAAAGCGCTGCTATTTCTTGGTGTGACGATGCTGACGACGGTCGTTGCTGAATTAGCGACCGGGCCTTTAGTTGCCTATCATTTCCATATGGTGTCGCTTTATGGATTACTCGCGAATTTACTCGTGATGCCGATCGTGACATTTCTAATTATGCCAGCATTGGTAATTAGCTTTTTTCTTATGCCGCTTGGCCTCGAAGGTATCAGTTTCTGGCTGATGGAAGTTGGGATTACCTGGATGCTGCAAATTGCTGAAACAGTGAGTGAGTTTCCGGGCGCGAGTTATACGGTAGCGGGACTAAGCACTACGGGCATGTTATTTTATGTGTTCGGGCTTTCCTGGCTATGCCTATGGCAGCAGCGGGTTCGCTATCTAGGTGCCGTATTGATCGCAATCGGCATGCTGGACTTTGTATCGTTTACACCGCCGCAACTCTTGATCAGCCATGATATGAAACAGATTGCCGCGCGCACCGAGGATGGTTACCGCATGGTACGCGGCCGCGAAGGCTATTTTGTGACGTCACAATGGGCTGAAGGTTTGGGAGAGATATCGATCCCCATGATTAAAACCTCTGAAAGCTATCGCTGTGATGCGCTCGGCTGTGCGTTAAAGATTCATAATCGAACCATTATGTTGCCCTATGTGAAAACGGCGCTGAGAAACGATTGCGCCATGGCGGATGTGATTGTAGCGCCATTTTATATTAAGCGTGAATCCTGCGAAGCGGTTGATGTTTTGATTGACCGCGGTAGGTTGAAGTATAGGGGCGGCCATTGGCTATGGCTAGATGAAACGATTAGGGTCGGTACGACTGCCGGTTGGCAAGGCGCGCGCCCATGGAACAGGTTTGAGGAATGATAGAGATACATATAATCGATGCGTTGCATGTCGAGCAGAATTATAACTATGTGCTGCGCGATGAAGCGAGCGGTAAGACGGCAGTGGTCGACGCGTCAGATGCAGAACCGATTTTAGCGTTTTTATCGAAAAAAAGGTGGGGGCTTGACTACATTCTGACGACTCACCACCACTGGGACCATGTGAGTGGTATTCCAAAATTGCTGAAGAAGACGGATGCTCAAGTGGTGGGCTATGCGGGGGATGCGGAACGGATACCACATATTTCGATTCAGCTGGAAGAGGGAGAGAGTTTCGTATTGGGCGAGAGCGAGGCGGAAGTGTTGTTCATTCCTGGTCACACGCTTGGTCATATCGCCTATTATTTTGAGGCTGACAAACTGCTTTTTCCTGGTGATACATTGTTTTCTATTGGATGCGGGCGTGTGTTTGAGGGCACGATGGAGCAGATGTATCATAGTCTTCAAACGTTGGCGGCGCTTCCTGATAATGTGCAGCTTTATTGTGGACATGAATATACGGAAGCGAATCTGCGTTTTGCTATGGCAGTTGAACCAGACAATGCCGCGCTTAGTGACTATGCTGGCAAGGTTCAAGAATTTCGTGCCCAAGGCAAGCCTAGCATTCCATCCATGATGGCGATTGAGAAAGAGCTCAACCCATTTCTGCGCGCTGAATCAGCTGAGGCATTCGCGAAACTGCGTGCGCATAAAGATCGCTTCTGATTTGACGCCAAGGGCTGTCTGATTAGGATAAAGCCATGACCGATGTAAAAACCATTGAAATTGATTTGAAGGCCGCCCGCGACTGGGTGGCTGAGCATGTAATGCTCTCCAGCGACTATGACTGGATGATCAACATCTTTGTCGTTCTGTTCTTCACCGCCGTTGCGAGTTTTGTCGTCGGCATGATATTGCGCACCATATCTAATCGGTTGAGCGTTACTAGGAATCAATGGGATGATTTGCTTCTCGATGCGGCGATTAAGCCTGTTAAGCTCTTGATATGGCTGCTTGGTATTTCCTATGCGGTAGAAGAAATCTACGAAGAATCGCGTGCTGAAATTTTCCGGGATATTAGTGAACTTCGCGATATTGCGCTGGTTCTTACTATCGCTTGGGCGCTCAATCGCTTTATCCATCGAGGAAAAAATCATTACGTTAA
Source organism: uncultured Azospirillaceae bacterium (assembly GCA_964352815.1). Taxonomy (GTDB): domain Bacteria; phylum Pseudomonadota; class Alphaproteobacteria; order Rickettsiales; family UBA3002; genus CAYGTO01. The sequence goes on from CAYGTO010000005.1 coordinate 87,408, forward strand.
AAGTAAGCGTGTGGCTGGCGAGAAATATGATGAGACTGCCGTTCAAGCCATCACGAAGCTGCTCAAAATAACGGTTGTCATCACGGCCGTGTTGATCACGCTCCAGAACCTTGGTGTGAGCATTAGTGGCATTCTTGCATTTGGCGGGGTTGGCGGAATTGCGGTTGGCTTTGCCGCGAAGGATATGCTTGCGAATTTCTTCGGCGCACTGATTATTTATTTTGATAAGCCCTTTAAAGTTGGCGACTGGATTCGCTCGCCCGATCAGAATATTGAGGGCACCGTCGAAGAAATCGGCTGGCGTATGACGACGATTCGGACCTTTGATAAGCGCCCCCTCTATGTCCCGAATTCTGTGTTTACCACTATTTCAGTAGAAAACCCGTCGCGCATGTCACATCGCCGAATCTATGAAACTATCGGAATTCGTTATGATGATATTGGGGTGATGCAGGATGTAACTGACCGCGTAAGGCTCATGCTACGTGAGCATGAAGGGATTGCTGCGGATCAGACGTTGCTCGTCTATTTCAATGCATTCAATGCATCATCGTGTGATTTTATGGTGTATTGTTTTACGCAAACGACCGATTGGAAGACCTATCACGAAATCAAGCATGATGTACTCTTGAAGATTGCTGAGATTGTTGAAAAAGCTGACGCTGAAATGGCTTTCCCAACGCAAACAATACATGTGGCGAATCTCGCGGAGGCAGGCGAGGCATCTGGCGCCGCATAGTGGCTGGTATTCACTCCATCGCGCCAGAGCAGTGTTTTACGGACGCATTAATTCCTCTGCTAGAAGCGCATTCTCCTCTTTCTGAATGGCCGCAGCTAACATTGCTGTTGCCGACACAGCGTAGCATTCGCGCCATGCGTGATGCGTTTGATGATTTTCGCAAGCAGCGAGGAATGGCTGCGATGCCGCTGCCGAAAATGAAACCAATCGGCGAGGTAGATGAAGCGCAGCTCATTATCGATATGGCGCAAGATGAGAGCTTCATGGAGCGATATCGATCCATTCCGAAAGCTATTTCCAAACAGGCAGCGCATTACGTGCTTGCGGGCATGATCCGTGGCGAGAATGAAAAGCAAGCGTATCAAGGTTTTGATGATCCTAGTTTTGATTTTGTGGAGGCACTAAGTCTCGCAAAAGATATGGTGGCGCTTTATAGCCGCTGCCATCAATATAATGTGCCGCTCGAGAAATTAAACCATGTGTTTACTGAGTTTGCGGCAGAGCATTGGCAAATTCGAGGTCGCTTGTTACAGCGTGTGACGAAGGGGTGGCTACATTATTGCCATACGCATCAATGCGCCCTTCCTGAAGCGCGGCGGGCGCAATTACTCATGTTACAGGCGGAATTATGGCAAAATGCGCCGGCTATCCATAGAATTGTCGCGGCGGGAAGTACGGGATCAATTCCTGCGACCTCCACACTTCTGAGTGTGATTGCACAACTGCCGAACGGCATGGTCGTGCTTCCTGGATATCGCAAAGATGAAGCTGAGCCATCGAACCATATCTTTGAGCGGTTAAAGGATACAGTGGAGGATCGATGGGGGAAGCTGCGCTATGAGCCAGTTGAGGCGAAGCAGGCCATGCCTGTTCTTGTCGAATGCAGCGATATGCGCGAAGAGGTGATTGCAACCACATTACTGATTCGTGAAGCGGTTGAAACACACACCATCTGCGTCGTAACGAACGATAATACGCTGAGCCAGGATGTGCGCCTAGAGCTTGAACGTTTTGCTATTCAAGTAGATAATCCAGATGGTGTTCCGCTTCATCATACAAGCGCAGGCAGGCTCGTAACCCTCCTCTCGCATATGGTAGCGCGCCAGGGGAGAGATCTGACTGCATTTTTGAGTCTGCTTCATCATCCGCTTTGTCCCTTTGGTGCGACGCATGACGAGGTCGTAGCGTTAGCACGGCTTTTAGAGGTAAACATCGCTCGGCGGCGCGGTTTTAAGCGGCATGATGCTCTCTCACTGTTACATCAATCGCGAAGGGTGGAAGAAGCGGAGCCTCATTATGAATTGATTGAGGTGTTGATTGAAGTCTGTGAACATATTACCAGTCACAGAGGCGAGTACACATTGTCTCAGCATCATGCGTTTTTATGCCAAATGCTAGAGAAGGTTACGAACGGAGTTGAGTTCTATGCAGCCCATGAAGGTGCTACGCTGCGGGAACAATTGAATAGTTTGTTTGAAACCGTTATTGGAAAACATAAAGAGCACTATCACGCCTATCACGCGCTGCTGGTGCAATGGCTTTCACAGGCCACTATACGCGATTCAAAAACGGCAGATCCGCGGGTGATGATTCTTTCACCGCAGGAAGCTCGCCTGCAGCGGTTTGACCGGCTAATTATCGCGGAAATGAATGAGGGAAGTTGGCCGCTTGAAGAACGTTCAGGTGAGTCGTGGCTGTCACCCATGGCCATGCGATGGATTGGTTTGCCAGAACGCGTTGCACAGGACCATGCGGCGCATGATTTAGTGACGCTCATGGGCGTTGCGCAGGAATGTTTTTTCGTTCGGGCAAAAAAGAAAGAAGGCCGAGAGATGAGTCCGTCGGCCGTATGGCAGCAGTGGCACAACGATGTTGACCACCCCCTTGTGGGCGAATTGTTACAGCGCGCGAGGACGTATGATGTCTCATCGGAAGAGTATACACCGCTTAACGCGCCTCGACCCTCACTTAGCGGCAGTTTCCCTGAGCGTGTGAGTGTCACTGATATGGAGTTGCTGCGCCGCGACCCCTATGGGTTTTACGCAAAGAAGATTCTCGGTCTGGCCCCACTCGAAGAAATTCAACCACTTCCAGGTAGTGCAGAATTTGGCCAATTGCTCCATGGCTTGTTTGAGCATCTGACGCTGCAAGAGAATGAGGGACATTCGGTGGTCATTGATGAGGCATCGATCGAAACCTTGTGCGCGAAGCTTGGCTATAGACGCCGTGATATGGGGCTGGTGGATCCGTTATGGTGGCCAAGAATCATGTCAATTGTGACCTGGTTTCATGAACAAGACATGCATAGGCGCCAACAGAGCTATCAGATTATCCCGGAAACAACACATGAGCGAGCTCTGCTGCATGATGGTATCGAAATGATGATTCATGGCCGGATTGATCGTCTCGAAAAAGCGAATGATCACTATGTGATTGCGGATTACAAAACGGGCGTGCTACCCACCAAAAAAGAGATGGAGCTTGGTTATGCGCTTCAGCTGCCTTTGTTGCGTTGGCTCGTGGCTGAGCCAGAGAGAGATCAGCCAATCGAGCTGCATTATTGGCATTGTAAGGGCGGCAATGAACCAGGAGGCGTTCAAGATCGAACGGCAGGTGAGGCTACCCAAATCGAGCATGTGGTGATTGCGCTTAATGAAATGATGGAAAAGTACCTGAAAGAGGACACCCCGTTTCTAGCCTGCCCAATAGAGCAGTATGCGCCGCATTTTAATCGCTACGAACATTTAGAACGCCAGTCTGAATGGCGTGATTGGGTCGCGTAATTAGCCGTTGAGCGGAGGAAAAGCTGAGGGGGCTTCCGCTTGCATCATCGATGCCATCTCTTCCGCATCCATCTCGCCATATTCCTGGTTCTCGATATGTAGTACACGCATAAAGAGGCGGTGACTCTCCCGCAGTAGGTGTTGCAAATGTGGTGGCAAGCTGCGTGTTGACTCTTCATCATGCATGGAACCAATAAGGCGGCCTTTGAGGCGATATTCGCGCTCGGCCTCTTCCGTAGTGAGTGCTCCAGCGGTGACTGCGCGGCGAGCGCCAAGCCATGCAATAATGCTGGAGAGGCGGAGCGTCACGCGCGACATTTCCGTGGAGTATTGTAGCCATGTGCGAGGATGGTGCTCTATTTTTTCGTCCATGCTCAAATATTCGAAATATTCTTGCGCATCATAGAGCAGTTCTGTTGCTTCTTCGAGCAAGCTGGTGGAAAAGACTATCGTCTCATTCTTCTGTGTCATTGTCACCTCGTCCCATTGTAAGACATTCATTTTATTGATTTTCTTATTCTTGGAGTGTAGCGAACTTATGTTAATATTTCATAACTATTGATATCAATTTGAACTAAATGCTGGTTAAATTTTCGCTCTATATTCCAATAGCTTAAAAGGCGCATGACCAAGCAACAACAGCAAGCGGCCGATCCGAAACACTCATGTTGGGTGTCTGCGAATGCGGGGACAGGGAAAACCAAAGTGTTGGTTGACCGTGTGCTACGCTTGATGCTCGACGGGGCGCGGCCCAGCACGATTTTATGCCTGACCTATACGAATGCGGCGGCGCGCGAGATGGAATCGCGGCTGCTCGAAATGTTGAAAGGTTGGTCCCGTTTGGAGGAAAAGGCGCTGGTGGCAGCGCTCAGTGAATTGACCGGTGAATCACCATCTTCTGAAAAGACTGCTCATGCCCGTTCGCTCTATCAGAGCTTTCTGGAAAATGAGCGGCCTACAATGGGGACAATACACCAGTTCTGCCTAACGCTCCTGCGTTACTTTCCTTTCGAGGCAGGGCTTTCGCCTGACATGACGCTGCTAAATGAGCGTGAAAGTATGCTGCTGATGCAAGAAGCGAAGCAGCGCTTAATGCTTGATACGCAGAATGATGAGCTGCGCCAGGCGCTTTCGCTTTTAGCGCTTCATATGGCCCCGAAGACGTTCCATGAGCTGCTAGAGAAGCTCGTTGCGGCAAGGAAAGATATCGCACCCATATGTGATGCGTATGGTGCGGGTGAAACATATCGTCAGGCGCTATACGAGCATTATGCGCTGGATACGGAAGTGAGTGATGATGCCGTAATCGAGCGTTTTATCCATGATGCTGAAATAGCGCGACTACGTGCGCTGAGTGAGATTCTTGCGCAGGGTAAGGCCACCGACCAAAAGCACGCTGAAAAAATACGACGTTTTTGTGAGGCACCACAGGAAGCTATTGAGATATATGCCTCAGTATTCAGGAGGAGTGATGGCGGCCCAGCAGATGTCTCTCGCCTTATGACTAAAGACCTGCGACTTGCGAATCCGTCGGAAAATGAGTGGATGCTGAGTGAGCAGCAGCGCGTGCTTCATTATCTTGAGGAACAAAAAGCGCGCCGTTCCATTGCTCTTAGCAATGCGGTGTACATGATCGCCGATAGTATGCTGGCGCTCTATGATGCGCTTAAACGTGAAAAGCAGGCGATGGATTTTGAGGATGTCATCTTAGCAGCGCGGCGCTTGCTGTGGCAGTCAGAAACGGCTTCTTGGGTCCTATATCAGCTTGATCAACGCATTGACCATATCCTGCTCGATGAAGCGCAGGACACAAGCCCCGAGCAATGGGCGCTGATTGAGTCACTCACCTCTGAATTTTTTGTAGGGGAGGGTAGCCGGGATACAGATGCGCCTGCAAACACCCTGTTCGTGGTCGGTGATTATAAGCAATCAATCTATAGTTTCCAGGGCGCGCGGCCCGAGCTTTTTGTTTATTATCAGCACGCCTATGCGCAGCAGGCCGAAGCGGCGCAGGAAACATTAAAGGCGGTTGAGCTCGACCGCTCGTTTCGTTCTACGCCGCAGATTTTATCGTTCGTGGATCATCTATTTAGTACGACAGGGGCCTCAGAGGGAGTGTTGCTCGATCTCACCAGCACGCATGCTGCCCACCGTCATGACAAAGGCTATGTGGAGCTGTGGCCTCTTGTGAAATGCGCCGAAAATGAAGAAATCGAGCCATGGGCAGTGCCTGCTGATTATGTGCGCTCACACTCCGCGATCGAAGCGCTTGCGGATAAAATTGCGGGCCAGATTCAGAATTGGCTACGTTCTGGGAGGATGCTTGCTGCGAAAGGGCGTTCCGTGCGTGCGGGTGACATCATGATTCTGGTGCGCCACCGAAACCCGCTTTATCACGCGATTAATGCGGCGCTACTTCGCCATGACATCCCCCTTGCAGGGCAAGACCGCCTCGATCTTCAGGGGCACTTAGTGGTCCATGACCTCCTTGCGGTCGCAAAATTTTTGTTGTTGCCTGATGATGACTACACATTGGCCTGTGTTCTAAAATCGCCGCTTTATCGCGTTTCGGAAGAACAGCTATTTCAGCTTTGCCATGAGCGCGAGGGATCATTGTGGCAACGCATTAAAGAGCAGCAGGATAATTCGATATGCCAGATGGTTTATGAAGAACTCTCGGCTCTATTGTCGCGCGCTGGCCAGTGCTCTTACTATGAGCTTTACACCACGTTACTTTCTGAAAGGAATGCTCGTGAGCGCTTTAGCAAAGCGTTCGGCGCTGAGGGAAACCAGATGATCGATGCGTTTATGTCGCAGCTGCGTGATTATGAGCACCAAGATACAGTGTCGCTTCATGAGTTTATTCAGCTGATGGAAAGCAGCACGTTTGAGTTGAAACAAGATATGAGCAGTGCGAATGACTGCGTTCGGGTGATGACGGTGCATGGAGCAAAAGGGCTGCAAGCGCCGATTGTGATCATGCCGGATACAGTTTCGAAGCCCGAATTGCGTCACGATAGCCTCTGCTTTTCGCAAACGGATGATGGAGCCGCGCTGTTTGAATATTGGCCCAGCGCGACCATGGCGCCAGAGAAGCTGACGCGCACACGTGAGGCGATGAAAATCAAGGCGCATGAAGAATATCACCGTCTGCTCTATGTTGCGATGACTCGGGCAGAGGATGAGCTCTATCTATGTGGCGCCGCGCCCTCGAGAGGCGAAGCGCCAGAGAACTGCTGGTATCACTACGCGTCTGAAAGCATAAGAAGTCACGCTGATGCGATTGCCTATGAAGAGGAAGGCGAGCAGGGCTACCGTATTGGGAGTGTTTCTGATGAGTCAGGCGGTGCAGTTACTGAAAACACTAATGACGTTATGCCTATTCGCTTCGACCCTGTTCCTCCCGCTGAGAAGCGTTGGCAGAAAGCCTCGCATCTGCATGCGCGTTCAGAAGCGGGTAGCCAAGAGCCGTCGAATCCGCTTCATGGGCTTGAGGCATATGATGCGGCGCTGCTTGGAACTGTGGTGCACCATTTGCTTGAGCATCTTCCGAGCGTTCTACCAAACGAGAGACCGCAGGCGGCACGAGCGCTGCTGTCTGCATATGGTCTGTTTTCGGTAGAAGAATGTGAGGTGTTGCAAGCGCATGTCATGAATGTATTGAATGCGCCCGGACTGGCGTGGGTGTTTGATCATGACTTTGAGAATCAGGTCTACACAGAGATGCCACTGATTGGGGAGGGGGAGTCGAAAAACCAATCCGTTCATCGCATAATTGACCGGCTTGTCGTGACGCCCAAGATCGTATGGATCATTGATTACAAGACAGACCAGGCGAAACCTGAGGGGAACATCATTCCTGAGATATACCGTGCACAACTTTCTGAATATCAACGACTAGTTGTACCGCTTTATCCTCACCTTCAAACGCGCTCAGCTATCATCTGGACGCGTTTTTGCGACTGGAGTGAATATATTGGCGAAGCGAACACTAAGCATGCTGCACTGCACGCATAAACGGGGATACATCTTGACCTAAGCCTATATCAAACCTACATATGTAGCAGAACAGAATGTAAGGAGAGCCACATGGCAACACAGCACATTAGCGATGCAGAATTCGACGAAAAAGTATTAAAATCAGAAGGCCATGTTTTGGTGGATTTCTGGGCGGAGTGGTGTGGTCCATGTAAGCAGCTTTCTCCGATCTTGGATGAAATTGCTGGCGATATGGAAGGTAAGGTCACCGTAGCAAAAGTGAACATTGATGAGAACCCTGACACACCAACCAAATATGGTGTGCGCGGGATTCCAACTATGATTCTCTTCAAAGATGGCGAAGCGGTGGCGACCAAAGTGGGCTCCATTCCAAAAAGCAAGCTTGTCGATTGGATCGAATCTTCTACGGCAGCCTAGTGCGCTTGGTTCACCATGAACCATGATCCGCTGCGAGCCATTACCGAATCACTTTTACAAAAGCATTGTGTGATTCCCGTTATAGGGATTGAGCTTGAATTCTATACGGATACAAGCCGTGTTGACGAACTCGCTCATCATATTGAACCCGAGTTACTCTCGCATGAGATTGCACTCACCGAATGGAAAGCGGAAGATGGGGCAGGGCAGTGGGAAGTAGCGCTCGCGCCGGCAACGCCAAAGAAGGCGCTTACGGACTATGCAAATTTTATGTCGATGCTTGAGCGTGCGTCCGAGATGTTAGGCATCACTATCGATCGCCGAGCGAAGCCGGTTGCGGATCAGCCCTCGTCAGGGCTCCACCTTCATCTTCATTTAGAGAACGAGGCAGGTGAGCATCTCTTCACCAAAGAAGGCGATGCGATGAGTGATTATCTCTCCCATGCGCTTGGGGGAATGCTCCGTATGATGCCAGCGAGCATGCCGTTCTTCATGCCATCAGAAACAAGCTATCAGCGTTTTTTGGATGTTGACTATGTGCCGCATACGATCAGTTGGGGGATGAATAACCGAACCGTTGCGTTGCGTATTCCTGAGAATAGAGAGCCTCAAAAGCGCGTTGAACATCGTGTGTGCGGTGCGGATGCGAATGTTGAGCATGCTATGTGGGCGTTATTGGTTGGCGTTGAGGTGGGGCTCAGTGAGTATATTACCGCGCCCGATGCGATTTATGGCAATGCCAATGATCTGCAATATGGGTTACCGCAGCTCCCTCGTAACACCCATGAGGCGTGGCGCGCCTATCAAAGTGACGAACTGATGCAGCGCTATGCCAAAGAGTGCGGCATGGAGGCTGTTATTTCAGCGCCGCTGATAGATCAGCCACTTGCGTCGTAATTAAAGAGAGTAAATCCGGATTATCCTGCTCGGTTTCGATGGTTTTAACAATCGCGGAGCCGACGACAACCCCATCAGCCACATCTTTTAACGCTGCAACATCTTCGGGTGTTTTAATACCAAACCCAACGCATACGGGAAGATCTGTATGATTTCGTATCGTATCAATGGCCCCTTGGATAGAATCACGCGTAGCACCAGCCGCGCCCGTAATTCCTGCGATACTCACATAATACAGATAACCATTGGCTTGCGATAGAAGCTTCGGCAAGCGCGCATCGCTAAGAGATGTCGGGGCTACTAAAGGAACAATATCAATCTGATGTGCGTCGAGCGATGGTTTCAGCTCATTCATCTCTTCATAGGGGACATCGACACAGATCAGCCCATCGACACCTGCCTCTGAAGCGTCCTTTGCAAATGCTTCAACACCATAATGATAGATCGGATTATAATAACCCATCAGCACGATGGGAGTCGTGTCATTCGTTTTTCGGAAGACACGGATCATTGCGAGGAGTGCCTTGAGTGTCATGCCGGCCTTGAGCGCGCGTAGTCCTGCCGCTTGAATCGTTGGCCCGTCCGCCATTGGATCAGAAAAAGGGATGCCGACTTCGATGATATCGGCGCCGGCTTCTGGCAGCGCAGAGAGAAGTGATGCGCTATGTTGAGTATTCGGATCGCCACCCATGATGAATGGAATAAAGGCGGCGCGGCCTTCCGTTTTTAATGTAGCAAAGCATTGTTGGATACGTGGGTTCACAGCTCCACTCCGAGCGCTTCAGCGACGGTAAAGATGTCCTTATCGCCACGGCCGCACATATTCATCACCATCAGGTGATCATTCGGTAGCTCTGGTGCCACTTTGATCACATATGCGAGCGCATGGGATGGCTCAAGCGCGGGAATAATACCTTCCAGTTTGCAACAAAGCTGGAATGCCTCAAGCGCTTCCTCATCGGTAACGGAGACATACTTCACACGCTCAATATCACTTAAATAGGCGTGCTCTGGGCCGATGCCTGGGTAATCAAGCCCAGCGGAAATCGAATGTGCTTCGGTAATTTGGCCATCATCATCTTGCAGAAGATAGGTACGTGAGCCATGAAGGACACCCGGTGAGCCGGCCGCGATAGAGGCAGCATGAGCGCCAGAATCAAGGCCTTTGCCCGCCGCTTCGACTGCTGTCATCGCGACAGTTTGATCATTAAGAAATGGGTAAAACAAGCCGAGTGCGTTTGACCCGCCACCAATGCAGGCGACCAAACTATCGGGCAAACGGCCCTCAGCATCATGCATTTGCGTACGGACTTCATCGCCAATGACGCGCTGAAAATCGCGCACCATCGCAGGGTAGGGGTGTGGCCCGGCCGCAGTACCGATTACATAAAACGTATCATCGACATGGCTTACCCAGTCGCGCAGCGCCTCATTCATCGCATCTTTCAAGCTGCGTGAACCAATCTCAACCGGAACGATCTCCGCGCCAAGCAGTTTCATGCGGAAGAGGTTTGGCTTTTGCCGCTCCATGTCTTTGCTACCCATATAGACCGTGCAGGGAAGGCCGAAGAGTGCGCACACAGTAGCGGTTGCAACACCATGTTGCCCGGCGCCAGTTTCGGCGATGATTCGGGTTTTACCCATATGCTTCGCGAGTAGTACTTGTGCAATGCAGTTATTGATTTTATGCGCGCCGGTATGATTGAGCTCGTCGCGCTTGAAATAGATTTTTGCTTCCCCTAAATACTCACTCAGTCGCGCTGCATGATAGAGTGGGCTTGGTCGGCCAACATAATGGGTTAGATAATGTTGTAGCTCATTCTGAAACGCTGCATCATCGCGTAGCTCATGATACGCTTTTTCAACTTCAAGAATAAGCGGCATAAGCGTTTCAGCAACATAGCGCCCACCATAGATACCGAAATGGCCCGCGTCATCCGGCCCTTCATATAGTGCATTGTCGAGTCGGTTATTCATGAGGTACCTGCCATCTCGCGCTCGAACGCATGTACTGCCTGGTTGAAGGCGGTGATTTTATTTGGGTCTTTAACGCCTGGCTCAGATTCGAGAGCAGATGATACATCGACCATGCGCGCCCCACTAATCTGTAATGCTTCGGCAACATTGTCTGCCGTAATGCCGCCAGCGAGGAACCACGGGATATTCACATCAAGATCTTTTAGTAGCGTCCAATCGAATGACTCACCGCGCCCGCCTGGCAAATCATTGGTGCTCGGCGCTTTGGTGTCGAACAAGAGCATATCTACCTCAGCAGCATAATCAGAAGCAGCATTTATGTCTGTAGCATCGCACACCCCAATTGCTTTAATCAGCGGTATGCCATAACGACTACGAATTTCACGCACACGTTCTATAGACTCATCGCCATGGAGCTGTACATAATCCGGTCTCCAGCGCTGGGCGATATCATCTAGTAACGCATCGTCGGGATTCACAAGCACAGCGACAGAACGCACGCTTGAAGGAATGTGTTGCATGAGCGAAATCGCATCATTCAGCTCAATATGGCGCGGCGAAGGGGTGTAATGGAGGAAGCCCAAATAGTCGGCGCCCGAAGACACGGCTGTTTCAATGTCAGCCGTCGTTCGCAGTCCGCAATTTTTGATATGAATCGCCATGACAGCCTATATACGGCATTTAGGAGGATTTTAAAAGCGCTGAAGTCGTTGATTTAGCGGTTTTGAGCTGTTTGATTTCATCTTCGAGCGCTGAGATCTTCTTCTCTTTACGTTTAAGCTGCGTCTTGAGCGAGAATTTGCTGATCATCATAACAAACCAGCCAAAGCCAAGGCCAATGAGGAAAACGCTAAGCGCAACAACATAAAATGGCAACTCAATCACCATAGATGAAGGAATCAGATTAAGCGTAATGGTTTGCTTGTTAGCGACGAAGAACCCGCAAATGCAGGCAAACAGAACAAATAAGACGAGACGCTTAGCCCAAAAGAGTAAGCTAGACATGTGTTAGCCTTCGCTTGCGCTGCCACTGTTGCCGGGGATGTTCTTATTAATGCGCTCACGAAGCTCTTTACCTGTACGAAAATAAATTGCGCTACGCTTACCGATATTGACGATCTCGCCGTTCTTCGGGTTGCGAGCGGCGCGTGCTTCACGTGTACGGATCGAAAAGGCACCAAAGCCGCGTAGCTCAACGCGTTGGTCCTTTGCGAGGGCATCAGAAACAGAATCAAAGATAGTGCTAACAAGGGTTTCAATGTCGCGCTGAAACAGGTGGGGAAACTTTTTGCATAAACGCTGTATCAGCTCAGACTTGGTCATATTACCCTCAAAATGTGTTCAATTACAATGGCTAACGTTGTCATGTACCTTGCCAAATAAGCAGAAGCCCGTCAAGCGGATAAGCTAATTTAGTGAGAGAAAATGATTCGATTGCCGATTGGAGCTGACCCCAAATACTATTTTGTTTACGCTGTGGCCAGACACTTTTTACGGAAATATCCTTTGAAATCTCATGATTTTCTTCAAGCCAGGCCATGGCTTCGTCTTCTCCGCCGAGCGCATCAATAAGATTCAGCTCGAGCGCCTGCGTACCCGTAAAGACACGCCCTGAAGAAATAATTTCTTTTGTCTTATCGTCTAATTTGCGGCGATCTACCACCATTTCGAGGAAGTTCGCGTAATAGCTCGCAACCACATCTTCCATCATGCGGCGGCCTTGCGCGGTAAGCTTTTCGGCAGGTGAGGGGATACCTTTAAGGTCAGCGGATTTCACAGTGATAGGTGTGATTCCTAAATTTTCTGCCAGATCCGTGACTTCGACGGTTTGCAGAATGACACCCACCGAACCAGTGAGCGTGCCTTCGCGCGCAATAATATGATCCGCGGCACTCGCAATCATGTATCCCGCTGAGGCACATACGGTACGCATGGTCGCGATAACCGGCTTTTTCTCTGCAATTTTAAGGAGCCGAAGATGAATCTCTTCTCCTGCGACGGCTGTGCCTCCTGGTGTATCAAGGCGTAAGATGACCGCGCGTATGTCATCATTCTCCTCGATTTTCTTCAGCGTTCGCTCAAGCTTGAGGCTGTCCATAACGATGCCGTCAATGGTGATACGAGCAACATAATCGCGTTCGAGGGAAGTGTCTTCGAAGCTGGTAAAGAGAATCACGGCAATCACACCGAACGCAAAGAAAGCAACATTTCGCCATTTTGTGGCTTTTTCTTTCAAATAGATGCGATCGAGCAGTGTATCTGCATCGAGTGCCATGATTCCTCCCAGATTCGAGCGCTGAGCGCTGGATTATTTATCTTTTTTCGCTTCGTCAAGTGCGGCGCCGAGAATGTCCCCCAGGCTTGCACCACTATCGCTTGAACCATATTCCTCAATCGCATGCTTGTGCTGATCGAGTTCAAGCGCACGGATTGAAACATTCACCTTATGATTTTTATTATCGACAGAGGTGATTTTCGCATCCACGCGGTCACCCACAGCAAAACGATTCGGACGTTGCTCTTGGCGTTCGCGCGCAAGGTCAGACTTCTTAATGAAGGCAATCATGTCATCGCCAAGTTTCACTTCGATGCCATCATCTTGAACGGCAGTGACTTCACAGGTGATTGTCTGGCCCTTACCAAAGCTATCTAGCGCTTCCTGTTTAGGATTCTCAGTCAGCTGCTTGATACCTAGACTGATACGCTCTTTTTCTGGGTCGATCAAAAGGATCTTCGCTTGAACCGTGTCGCCTTTATTGAACTGGTTCACAGCTTCTTCTCCGGTCAGTTCCCAATTCAAATCAGAGTGGTGAATCAACCCATCAATCTCGCCATCCAAACGAACGAAGAGACCAAAGTCAGTAAGGTTGCGAATCTCGCCATTGATAATGTCATCTTGTTTGTATTTCGTAGCGAATGTGCTCCATGGATTGTCAACACACTGCTTCATGCCAAGGCTGATACGGTGTTTCGATGTGTCAACGTCCAAGATTTTGACTTTCACTTCCTGGCCTGGCTGTACAATCTTGCTTGGGTGAGCGTTTTTAATCGTCCAACTCATTTCAGAAACGTGAACGAGGCCTTCAATGCCGTCATCGCTCAGTTGAACGAATGCACCATAGTCAGTGATATTGGTGATCTGGCCTGTTAGCTCACTACCAATTGCGTAGTTTGCTTCCACTTCTTTCCACGGATCCGTCTCGAGCTGTTTCATGCCGAGAGAAACGCGCTTGGTCTTCTCATCAAATTTGGTCACGAGCACATTGATGGTGTCGCCAATGCTAAGTACTTCTGATGGGTGATTGATGCGCTTCCAAGAAATATCGGTCACATGCAGGAGGCCGTCAATGCCGCCCATATCGATGAATGCGCCGTAATCAGTGATATTTTTAACAATCCCTTCAAGTGTCTGGCCTTCATGGATGTTGTTGAGCAGTTCATCGCGCGCTTCGCTGCGAGACTCTTCCATGATCGCACGGCGAGAAACAACGATGTTTCCGCGGCGACGATCCATTTTCAGAATTTGGAATGGTTGAGCAACATTCATCAGAGCAGACGGGTCTTTGATTGGGCGAATATCCACCTGGCTTCCAGGCAAGAACGCAATCGCGCCTTGAATATCTACCGTAAAGCCACCTTTCACACGGCTGAAGATCACGCCTTCAACCTGCTCACCAGACTCACATTTCTCTTCAAGATCTTCCCAAACGCGCTCGCGTAGTGCTTTTTCACGGCTTAGAGACGCTTCGCCTTGGCGATTCTCGAAACGCTCGACATACACATCCACCGTGTCGCCCACTTCAAGTTCAGGCATTTTACCGCTTTGGAGGAATTCTTTCTTAGGAATACGGCCTTCTGACTTAATGCCAACATCGACGACGATCATGTCTTTGTCGAAGCCAACGATCACGCCTTTAACCACGCTGCCTTCTGAGGCAGAGGCTTCGTCTTTAGATTCAAATAAGTCTGCGAAATTTTCGTTTGCAGCGAGGGATGCGTCGTTGAGTACGTCTTCAAATTGGAGGGCGGCGTTACCAGTCATAATTCAGTCTTTTCTATTGGTTATAGTTATCTTCATCTGCCGTATTTCGTGGGGTTTTATTCAATGCCTTTGCGTTGATTTACAGGCACATAAAACGGAAATATGGCAAACCGTTCAAAATTGGCCCTATATCTAGCGGTAAATAAATAAAAATCAAGGGGTTTTTTGGTGTTAAATGCTATGAAAGCGCTGCTGAATCGTGCTCAGAACCGTGTCGTAAACCTCATCGGCCGTCATGTCGCTGGTATCAATGCTGATCGCGTCCTTTGCAGCGGTAAGGGGCGCTGTTTTGCGCTTTGAATCACGCTCATCGCGCTCGACAAGATCTTGTTTCACCGCATTGAATTCAGCAGATATTCCCTGACTTACCAGTTGGTTATAGCGTCGGCGCGCGCGTGTCTCAATGCCAGCGCTGATGAAGAATTTCACATCTGCGTCAGGGCACACCACGGTACCAATGTCGCGCCCATCAAGCACAGCGCCACCATGGTTTGCGGCGTAATTACGCTGGTAATCGAGCAGAATCTCACGCACTTTTGGCACCGCTGAGACGATCGAAGCAGCATTGCCCACCTCTTCACTGCGGAGTCGAAAATCCGTCAAATCGCTAGGCTTGAGATCATAAGCGGCTCGAACCGCTTCTTCTTCATCGCGCGGATTCACATTATTGATGATCGTACGTAGCCCGACGGCGCGGTAGAGACTTCCGGTATCAAGATATGAGAAGCCGAGCGCATCGGAGAGGCGTCTGCCGAGCGTTCCTTTACCTGAAGCAGCGGGCCCGTCAATCGCGATCACCATTGGTGGCAGGGTTTGTGGTTCGATCAGTCCACTTTCTTCGCTGCGAATCTTGCCCCCGAGCTGATTCATTAAGCTAACGAAATTCGGAAAACTGGTTTGAATTGGGCTTGCATCATCAACGGTGACACGTTGCTCGCAGCGCATGCCCATGACCAAAAAGCTCATTGCAATACGGTGATCATGATGAGTTTCAATGACCGCGTCGCCTTTGGCCTGCGCATCACCGACACCGGTGACGATTAAGCTGTCGCCCTCTTCTTTCGCCTTGATGCCGCAGGTGGTGAGCCCATCGATCATCGCTTGCAGGCGATTACTTTCCTTCACACGAAGCTCGGCCACACCATCCATACGTGTAGTGCCTTCAGCAAAAGCTGCGATGACTGAGAGGATTGGGTATTCATCAATCATGGAAGGCGCACGATCGGCTGGTACGTGAATGCCTTTAAGTGGCGCGTGTGACACAAGAATATCAGCGACAGGTTCGCCATGATGTTCGCGTTCATTCGTATATTTAATCGATGCACCCATTTCGATGAGCGTGGTGAAGAGACCGGTGCGGTGTTCGTTCATCAGTACATTTTCAATCGTAAGCGAACTCCCTGGCACTAATAATGCGGCGGCGATGAGAAAGGCGGCCGAAGAAGGATCGCCCGGAACCGATAGAGAGCGAGTTTCACTACGCTGCTCAGGGTGCCCCGTTACGGAAATATGGTTCCCGCCATCTTTCATTGCACTTTGAATCGGAATTCCAAACGCGGAAAACATACGTTCTGTGTGGTCGCGCGTCGGAACGGGTTCGATCACGGTTGTAGTACCAGCCGTATTGATCCCTGATAATAAGAGTGCTGATTTCACCTGTGCCGAAGCGACCGGCAGCTCATAAGTGATAGGCATAGCGGTTGATGCGCCCGTCATCGCGAGTGGTAGCTTATCGCCATCGCGTGCCGTGAAGTGTGCACCTACTCTTGACAGGGGGGTAATCACACGCTGCATTGGACGCTGTGAAAGGCTCGCATCACCCTCGAAAAAGCTGCTAAACGGGTAGGGGGCAAGCAGGCCCATAAGCAGGCGTGTGGAGGTGCCTGAGTTGCCCATTTTTAGAACTGTTTTAGGTTCATGTAGCCCGCCAATGCCATTACCGTGAACGGTCCATTGATCGTTGTTTTGTTCAATGTTAATGCCCATTTCGCGCAATGCCTGGGCAGTGCACAAAACATCTTCTCCTTCAAGTAAGCCGCTGATTTCAAGCGTCCCGAGGAGCTGTGATCCGATCATGAGTGCACGGTGTGAGATCGATTTATCACCTGGCACGCGCGCGGCGCCACCAAACGTTTGGGTGCAAAAAGAGGATAAAGAATCAAGCGATTTTTTTTCCATGAAAATGTATTTTCTCGTTCTCTTAGGCTCGGAAATAGGCTAATATCATAGCATAATAAAAAACGCTAGAAGCAACTTTCGCACACACGGAAGGAGATGCTATGACAGCAGCCCTCGGTACAAAACGCAGCTGCCCCGATTGCGGAGGTAAGTTCTATGATTTTGGCGCATCCTCTATTGTGTGCCCCAAATGTAAGTATGCGTTTTCTGATAGTGATCTCATGGCTTCAACATCAGCAGTTAAAGAGGCAACGATTGCGATTGTTTCAAAATCTAAATCTAAGAAAAAAGCAGTGCCTCAAACAGAGGATGGTGAAGTTGAAATCAAAAGCTTAAAAGCAATTGAAACGCTTGAAGCGGATGAAGATTACTTAGATGTTGATCATTTCGAAGAGGTGGAAGACCACCATGAAGCATCGGAAGTTGATGTTAATTCAGACGATGCCGATGATGAGATGTTTATGGACGAATTAGCACATGGCGATGTGGAGCTGCTTCAAGAATTCGATACGATTGATGGCGACGACATGCGCGCTTAAATCAAGCGTCTTACAAATCACAGGATTTATTTGTGTCTCTTCCCCTCGTTTGCTATAACATGGCAAAAATAGAGGCTATGTGGAAACACCGAAAATACCGACCCTTATCCAGCTGATCGAACGCTTACCGCTTCCTGAAGAGAAGAAACAGGTGCTGCGTCGGAATCAGCATTTGGTTTATCGCTTTACTATTCCTGTGATTGTGCTTTTGACGCTTTTCATCGTGGGATGGATCACCCTAGCGCTGCTTATTAATGAAAAACGAATCGCTCAAGATGCGCAAATATACCTCGAAGCGCAGACCTCACGGCAATGGAACACCGGAAAGAAGATAGATGTTTCCTTTTTCCCTTCGCCAAAAGTAACAATCCATAAAGTTCAACTGAGCAATGATTACCGTTCAGAAGAACCTTACTTTATGCGTGCATCGAGAATGGTGATTCATTTGGGGTGGGGTGCTCTTTTTGAGTCGCAACCAATGCCAGAAAAGGTTGTGCTTGATAGGCCGGAAGTCTTGCTTGAAGTGTATCGTGATGGTTTTCGTAATTGGTCCTTTTTAGAGAAAGTGATGCATGATACCGGTCCAGAAAAACCAGTAGATATTGTGTTTCAGAACGGAGAAATTCAATATTATAATGCGTTGCTCGATCGACATTTCAGTATGGACCCGTTTTCAGGTGAGCTGATTATCTCTAATCAATTAAATGTTTCGATTAAGGGAAAAACGGATGGTATGAGTGTCACATTCAAGGCGGCATGTGATACGTCCGCGCTGCAATATCCGCAGCCATTTAAGAGCCAGTGTGATGTCAGTTACAAGGAGGATCAGAATCAATATGGTTTCAAGGGTGAAGTCGATTTTGCTGACGAAGCATGGGGATTTGCGGGTAATGTAAATGTCAACGCACCGAATGTGAGTGACACGCTATATCGCTGGTGGTGGGTTGAGCATCAGAAAGAACATGAAGAATTAACGCTCCCTCTCATTTTGACGGGAGAGCTGACACTTAATGAAAAAACCATCGCGCTGAAGGCGAATCAATTTAGCTCCGGTGAAACGCGCGGTGCGTTTAACATGGCGGTTCAGATGCCGGCCGAAGATGAACAACCCACCGGGTTCGATCTGTCCGTTGCTCTTGAAAAGCTCCACATCACTAAAGAGAAGGGGGGCGATTTGGGGTTTGTCTCTTTCTTGCTCAAGCGAGGTAATGGTGCGCTGGTGCAAACTGATAGTGTTGAAGGTGAAGCAGAAATCACCATTAAAGACATTAGTGTGAAAGAGAAGAATGTTGCGTCTAACTTTTCAATGATGGGGGCATGGGAAGGGCGTGTGCTGAATGTTTCTGCGCTGAAGTCAGATCTTGTTAATGGCGCTGTGAGTAGCGTGGGGTATATTTATTCGAGTACAGAGAGCTTACAGGCCAGCCTAAAAATGAAGGCCAAAGGCGAGAACTTTGGTACGTTCTTTAAGGAAGCGGATATACCATTGCCAGAGGTTGGCGTCGATTTCGCCCAGCCTTATGAACTTTCTTCTCAGGTGGTGCTTCGTGGTGATTCGGTGTCGGTCTCGAATCTTGAGTCAACGCTTGGCGATGCAACGATTTCAGGCGGGGTGAACTATATCGCTGCCGAAGGGAAGCGCCCAATCATTGAGAGTGGGCTACAAACGAAAAATATTGAGCTCAGCCCGATCATTGCCGTGTGGCAAGGCGAGACAAGCGTATTTGATTATCCCGCAAATATTAAGGGCACGAATCCGTACCTTTTTGAATGGCTTCGTGAGCCGCGCTTCGATGTGGATCTTCAGCTCGAGATGGAAAACATGTTGCCAGAATGGGATGAGGTTTCGTCTGTCAAAGGCCGGATCACCGTTCGCGAAGATAAGTTTGAAGTGGGGCGTATTCAAGGGAAACTTGGTGAGTCGACGCTCGCGGGCTCAGTCTTGCTAAGCCTCGGAGATGCACGGGATAAGCCACGTATTATCAGTAATTTGATCTTCTCAGACTTCTCTCTCGATCATCATTGGGCGCCCTATTTGTTTAAGGATGAGGCCAAAACTGGATTGACAGGTAAGCGCAATAATGTGGTGAAGGAATCAATCTGGGCGGAGCAGCGCATCTCGATGGTGCCCCTCAACCATTTTGATGGGAATGGCGATATTCGTATCGGGAAGTTCACTTTCCAATCTATTGATGTGAGTAACTTGCGCACGAAGTGGCAGCTCAAAGATAATGCTGTCACCTTTTCGCGTGGAACGGGCCGACTCTATGATGGGGAGCTAGGTGTGGCGGCCACTTTTAAGTCAGGTGAAGTTCCCTCCATGGGAATGAATGTAACGCTACAAGATTATGATATAGAAGCCATGTTCGAGGCACTCCTCAATGTGAAGAGCATTGGCGGTGTAGCGAGTCTGGGGATGCAGCTCAAAACGGGTGGCATCACCACAGATGGCTGGGTGAATAATCTTGAAGGAAGCATTAATGTAAGCGCACGAAATATGAAAGTTGAAGGGGTTAATATCAATGGAGTCGCTAAGCAAGTTAAAGCTAAACCGAATGTGCGCCAGCTAACGAAAGTAGTTAATGAGGTCTATCAAAATGGGTCTACGGTGTTTGATCGCGCGGACATGAATCTACTGATTAAGAATGGCGCAATTAAACCAAGCAAATGGCTCATGAGTTCGCGTTCTGCTGTAGGGAAGATTACGGGTGACTTCGACATTTCAACCATGCTGGCCGCGATGGAACTGGAGGCAAAATTGATCACGCTAGGCAGCTCTGCCCCCGATTTACTTGTAGAAATTACTGGCCCAGCTGGTGCGCTCTCTCACAAAGTGAACACTGTATCCATTGAGCGTTACATTACGCGTCAGGTACAATAATACCAATCGAATCGCCTTCACTCTACTTTGAGAATATGCTACATTCAGGGCATGTTAGATGATAGGCCGCCTCCCATTAAAGTAATTTCGCAAAGCTCGGAAGCTCGGCTGATCGAATTCTTGCAGAACGTTGAAGTGGAGGCAGATGCCTGGACAGGGCTGTGTTTTAATACGTACCGCTTAGAACAGCACAACAAAAACAATAATCAGATGAAGATTGCGATCAATCTGATCAAAGATTTATGCACGGATGTCGAGGGTGTCGTCTATCTTTTCGATGATTTTGCAATGTATGTGATGATTAAAGCGGCTACGAAGAGCCTGATCGATAAAATCACGTTCCAGATTCGTTACCTATTTATGGATGACCCGCTTGCGTATAATGCGGAAGGAGAAGAAAACCCTGAATTCGTTCATTTCTATAATCTTGAAGAGGATTGGGAAGACTTCCAGGACCTCTCTCAGCGCCGCCTCCAATCGATATTGAAAAATCGCAGGAATAAACAAAAAGGCTATCGTGAGGTATTAAGAGATTTTGACCCTAAAGAGGATAGCAAATTATTAACTGCGACACGCCTGGGAGGAGTGGAGAAGGACCTTGCTCATGCAGATATAAGCCGCGTCGTGCGTCAACAGCCTGTCTGTGTCGTAAATGAAAAAGGCGAAGCGAATAATATCTTTAGTGAGATGTATATCAATATTGCACATCTTCAAGGAATGCTTGGTCTGAAAGTGAATTTGCTGAGCAATAAGTGGCTGTTCAAATATTTGACTGAAATCCTTGATGAGCGGATGCTTGCGATGTTGCAGAGATCACCTTCGCGTTATCTTGATGAACCAATTAGTCTCAATTTAAATGTAAAAACGCTGCTATCGAGTCAGTTCATGGAATTCGATACGATGATCAAGCCAGCAACGAAAGTGTCGATCGTGATCGAGGTGCAAATTGCCGATGTCTATACCGACATGACGGCCTTCTTGGCTGCTAAAGAAACTGCGCAGTCGCTAGGGTACCGTATTTGTTTGGATGGGGTCAGCGAGAGTACCTTATCACTTATTGACCGTAAATATCTTGGGTTTGATTTGGTTAAACTTATTTGGAACTCTCATGTGGTCGATGAGATTAATCCGGAGAATTATAAACGCATCTTGGAGGCGGTGAATCATTGCGGTAAGAACCGCATTATTCTGTGCCGCTGCGATAATGAAGATGCGATCACTTTCGGTAAGAGCTTAGGTATTACTCTGTTCCAAGGGCGCTACTTAGATAGGCAGCTGAATCCAAACTCTAATATCGAGAATTAAGCACATGAGCACCGAAGCAATTCTTATTGCTGTGATCCTGAACTTTGTGCTGGGCGGCGCGCTTGGGAATTATGCGACAAGCCTCGTCCACCGGTTGCCGGTTAAAGAGCCGCTTTTTGAGAAGCACCCCTTTTGCGGTAGCTGTAAAAACTTTCTGAAACCCCGTGATTTATTTCCGGTCTTTTCATTTCTTTGGAATCTTGGGAAGTGCCGGTTTTGCGGTGTCAAAATTCCGCGGGTGCACTTCATGGTCGAGTTGCTTAGCATCAGCGTGCTGATGGCGGCCTATTTTACAGTGGGTCTGAGTGAGCAGTATATTCTGCTTTGTGCTATCGGAATTTTTTGGATCATGCTCGCGGCTATCGCCATACGCAGCCAGTATATCGAAACAATCCTGCTCTATTGGCTGCTCGGCTTAGTCGTTATACTGCGCGTTCTTGACGATCATTCGATTTATCCATTCTTCTTCGATGGTGTGGTGATGGTGTTATTCGCCTGCTGGGCCTATCGCACAGAGAAAATTACTCTCAATATGGGCGGAGTATGGATGCTCGCAGCACTGCTGAATGGGTGGCCAATTGCTCTTGCAACGATTGCAGTGGCTCATGGAATAGAGTGGGGGGCTAAAAAACGTCTTCAGAAAAGAGAAACGCTGGTCGTCATGCTCGTTGGGCTGATGAATATGCTATTGCTATTCTACAGCTATGGCTAACGACCAGCATTGATTGCTTTAAGCAGCGCCGGCTGCTTTTTTCACTTCTTCAGCGAAATCTTCTTCGGCTTTTTCAACGCCTTCACCCAAGGTAAAGCGCTCGAATGCAGAGATCGTAATTGGTGCACCGACCTCTTTTTCTGCTTCTTTGAGAGCATCGGTCACTGACATCTTATTGTCGATCACATACGCTTGCTCAAGCAGCACGATTTCTTCATAATATTTACGGATACGGCCATCTACCATTTTTTCTGCGATCTCAGCAGACTTACCTGAAGCGATTGCTTGTTCTTTCAAGACTTCGCGTTCGCGGTCAAGTTTGCTTGAATCAACATCATCACGCGTTAGAGCTTCAGGTTTCGCTGCTGCAATATGCATTGCGATCTGCTTGCCCAGCGCTTCAAGTTTCGCTTTATCACCTTCAGACTCAAGAGCGACAAGAACGCCGATCTTGCCCATACCAGGCTTAACAGCGGTGTGGATGTAACTCGCAACTACGCCATTCCCAACAGAGAGTGCGTTACTGCGGCGAAGCTGGATATTCTCACCAATTGTCGCAATTGCTTCTGTCACCACGTCTTTGACCGGCTTACCAAACTTATCGCAGGTATACTCATAAAGATCTTCGATCTTGCCCTGAACGTTGAGTGCATACGCTGCTACAGCTTCGGCTAACTCTTGGAATTGATCATTACGCGCGACAAAATCCGTTTCTGAATTCAGCTCAATCACGGATGCAGAAGTTTTGTCATCGCTTTGCGCTACGGCTACAAGTCCTTCAGCAGCAACACGGCCTGATTTCTTCGCAGCAGAGGCAAGGCCCTTCTTGCGAAGCCAATCGATCGCCGCTTCGACGTCACCGCCAGACTCGGTCAGTGCCTTTTTACAGTCCATCATGCCTGCGCCCGTTTTTTCACGCAGTTCTTTAATCGTAGCTGAGCTAATACTCATCATACTCTCCTTTAAATGTAATTAGTGTAATGACTTAAGATGCTTCTTTTGCGTCGACATCACCAGAATCGTCCGTTGCAGCCGCTTCGGCTTTTGGCTCAGATTCTTCTTTCTTCGCTTCAAGCTCGTCTTTCGTCTTTTTCGCCTTCGTTGCAGCTTTCTTCTTCTTCGCTACTTCTGCAAATGCTTCTTTCTTTGTCGTGGCGCGAGTTTTCTTTTTCGCGTCTTTTGACTCGGTCTTTGCTTCCGCAGGTGCGGTTTCTTCAGCCTTAGCTTCTGGAGCAGCATCAAGTGCGCTTGCGCCTTCTGATTCGCCTGGGTCTGAAACGGTATGACTCAAGCTCTCTTCGATACCGCCGAGAACAGCGTCCGAAATAAGCTTACAGTAGAGACGAATGGCACGAATCGCATCATCATTACCTGGGATTGGGTAATCGATACCCTCGATTTCAGCGTTACTATCAACGATGGCAACCACTGGAATTCCGAGTTTTTGCGCTTCTTTCACAGCGAGCTCTTCTTTTACCACATCAATGATAAATAGCATGCTTGGCAGACCACCCATATCACGAATTCCGCCGAGTGAGCTTTGTAACTTACCATGTTGACGCTGAAGCCTCAAAATTTCCTTTTTCGTCAAACGCAGGTTCTCTTCGTCTGCAAGCTGCTCTTCAAGCTTTTTAAGCTGACGAATTGAATTTTGAATCGTTTTCCAGTTGGTGAGCATGCCGCCGAGCCAGCGCTCATTGACATAATATTGGCCACAGCGTTCTGCTGCTTCTTTCACCAGGTCAGATGCCTGACGCTTGGTGCCCACAAACAGGATACGGCCATTGTGAGAGACATTCTCGCGGATCGCTTTAAGTGCGCGATTCATCAATGGAACGGTTTTTTGTAGGTCAATAATGTGAACATTGTTGCGTGAACCGTAAATGAACGGGCTCATTTTGGGGTTCCAGCGCTTGGTTTTGTGTCCGAAGTGGACGCCTGCGTCGATTAATTCACGCATGCTGAATGCAGCTTGTGCCATAACATAACTCCTTTTTCCGGTTAGGCCTCCATAGGCGTGGTCTTGGTCTCCCAAAACACCGGATGGGCGAGGCCCATATGCCTATGTGTGTAATGCGAACGGATGTTTAAAGGAATTATGCCCCGAGCACAAGCCTTTTCTTGGGCGGAATAGTGCTTTTTTCTCAGTGAGATAGCGACGGATTGTCACAAAAGCTTCAAAAAACTCCCGAATGCCTTGTGTTACAATAAAAGAGTGAAAATGTGGGTTTGTGTAACTAAAAATTGCACAAGCACATGATATTAATGAATAAAATGAGAGTGTGTGGAAAGTAAAACCAACAATCTAGACCAAAAGTATGCGGATACGTCTCTAAAGATGAGCGATCGCACGCGCACGCTCTTATCTCGGCGTCCTCATTATCTATTTCAGGACAAACGCAGTAATGAAAAGGCTGAAGACGTCACGACTGAAGCGAGTGATGAAACGAAGAAGGTGTTTTCGCGCACAGCACGCGACCAAAAAAATAGTTACAATCTTCCTAAACGGGAGAAAAAACCGTGGGACCCTGATTATGATCCATCGCTTCCCAATGGTGGCTTGGAGCCTGAAGATGTTCAGGCGGGCTTTGGTGAGTATCTCTTTGGTAAAACCTTTGAGCGTCCTCTTGAGCGTGACAAGAATGTTTTCCGTGACCCATGGGCGAAATCATTCGGCGGCCGTGCCGCAATTCGTATCTTTTCGCGTGGGATTCTTGGCTCAGCGCTCTTTATGTGGGGGCAAACACAAATTACGCGTCAGCTCTCGGAATATAGCCATGTTGGAAAGTTAAACGAGCTTCATAACGGCCAAGCCTTTATGCCACTACGCTATATTGCGCGGGGGTTTGACATTACATACGGCAAAGGAGTTGAAAATCTAGCATACGGCATTGCGCGCTTTGCCGGGAAGTCGGTGGAGGATGCCAGAGCCATCGGCCATAGCTACTTCATGCAGCGCGGGGCACGTTACTTTGCTCGTGAAGCAGAGATGGGAACAGAAGCATTCATGCATTACATGGAAGCCAATGGCCTAGGCCGCAGTATTGGTGCCGATATGGTCGGTATGACCTTTGATTTCGCGATGGGAAGTGTGGGTGATGCGATGGGTCGTGCTATCGCGAATATATTCGATCCGAACTATCCGAAAGATTGGATGATCGGCGGTAAGTTTAATGAAAAAGCCTTTGTGAACCATTTGGGGCGGACCGTGTGGAAAACCCTAACGTATAATCAATTGGAGGATTGGTTCGCTGCGCCATTTTATATCCCGCAAATGCGCGCACAACGCTACATCCTCAACAAAGTTTTCCCTGGGTTTAAATATGTAGCGGATCATCAGCGAAATGGTGGTGGGCACGTCTTCTCAGAAGATGGGACAGCGCTTAGAAGTTTTGCATTACCTGGGCTATTGGATCTTCAATTTCGTTTTATGGGCTATAACTGGTACACGCTCATGTTCCGTGATTTGCATAAGGAAATCAAAGACCGTTGGCGTGATTGGCGCAGCGAGGGATACCCTGTAGGAGTGCCGGAGATTAGCTTGAACCCCGTAGAGCTGGCGAGTGATGTCGTTGGCGGCGTAGGGCATACGGCACGTTATGTAACAAAGAGCTTGATGAAATCAGCGATTTATATGGCACCTGCTGTGCCATTCTTCTGGGTGACGCGTACCCCGCAGACCTTGTTTAAAGGGATCCCCATGATGGAAGTTAACGGTGAGGTCCGTCCACTAACGGCTAAGCAATATGGGGATCACTTGATCGACACTTTTGACTATCGCTCTTTAGATCCTTCAGGGGAGACAACAGTTTATGCTGGTGCTAAACCAATTAAGCTAAAACATATTGTCGATGGCAAATATGCCGAATGGCCAATTCAAGGCAAAGGAGTGGCTGGAACGGGGCGTCTGCTGAAATGGCCAGGAAAATTTACCAATTGGATCGGAGAAGGATTGGCAGCCAGAACTAAGAATTTCAGTAAGTTCATTACGGGCACCACCCATGAAATGCAGCATAACACCTTTATGCGTGACTTTGCAAATGCGAGTCTAGCATATACGCCTTATATGATCGCCAAAGGGGAAACCGCTATTCTCTACGATAATGCGCTGATGGATAAAGCGCTTTATAAAACGATCGATGGTCTAACAGAGCTGGATCGCCACAAGATAATCTCAGGCGTGAGAACGGTTCAGAACCTAATTACGCACCCACCCATTTCGTTAGTTGATCAATCGGCTAGTCGACAGACTGGTCTGGATCGAGCGAAAGAAAAACACCAACGCGCGCGTGTGAAACACCAAGAAAGTATGATTAAGGAAGCTATAGCAAAAGGCGTCAGCTTTGCGCCGTATGCACAGCATATGGTGCCGAAGCAGATGATAGAAAAGGTTGGCAGCAAAGTAGCAAACGCCCCAACCCCAGCTATTCGTGGCGCTAAACTCGATGGGCCGGTCTATGAGGGGCTGACTAAGCCTTCCGCACAGCATCAAGGCTATCGTGAGACATTGAATCGTTATGAAGAAGCTGCGCTCGAAGCACCGGATTCTATGGTGGATGCGAGCTCGGTGGAGCAAGAGCCACGCATTGCACTCGACCCTAATTACGTTTCAAAAGAGCTGCATTAATTTATTCAACCGTTACCGATTTTGCGAGGTTACGCGGCTGATCGACATCCGTGCCTTTCTGAACGGCCACATGATAGGCCAGCAATTGCGCAGGAATCGCGTATAGAATTGGCGCAACAAATGGGTCCACTTCAGGCATGATGATTGTCTCCGCAGCCACATTACTCAGAAGTGAGGCACCATTTTTATCACTGATAACAAAAATCGGGGCGCTACGGGCGGCTGCCTCTTGAATATTAGAGGCCATCTTATCAAACAGTGCGTCTGTTGGCGCGATGGCAATGACTGGGACATCTTCGTCAATCAGCGCTATAGGTCCGTGCTTCATTTCTCCTGCAGGGTAAGCTTCGGCATGGATATAGGAAATCTCTTTCATCTTAAGGGCTGCCTCATAGGCAATGGCATAGCCCGTGCCGCGTCCAATAAACAACATATCGCGCACATGAATCAATTTCGTTGCAGTCTGCTTGATATGGTCCTCATGGTGTAGAATCTCAGAAATTTTTGACGGGATTTCGCTAATCGTATGGCAAAGGCGCTGATAGTGCGCCTCTTTGATTGCATTTTTTGCTTTTGCTAGCGCCAGCGTAAAACAAGCGAGAGTGGTCAGCTGCGTGGTGAAAGCCTTGGTAGATGCAACGCCTATCTCGGGACCTGCATATGTTGGGAGTACGGCGTCGGCTAGGTTGGCCATACTGCTTTCCGTGACATTGACCACGGCTAAGGTGCGATGGCCAGCATCTTTAACGTAATTCATCGCGGCAAGGGTGTCAGCCGTTTCTCCTGACTGAGAAATGAAAATAGCTGCCGTATTCTTAGGCAATAGAGGTTCGCGGTATCGAAATTCTGAGGCAATATCGATGTCGACAGGGATTTTGGCGATGGATTCAATCCAATAACGTGCGACGCAGCCAGCATAATAGGAGGTGCCACACGCGACGATGCTGATACGCTCAATGTCTACCAGATCGAACGGCAGCTCAGGCATGACCATATGCCCCTGCTCGGGGTTGTAATAGACATTATAAGTCTGGCCAATGACGGTCGGTTGTTCGTAAATCTCTTTATGCATATAATGGCGGAAATTACCTTTACCTATTGCCGCGCCAGTGAGAGCAGTCACTTTAATATTACGTTCGACCGGTGCATGATTCACATCGAAGATTTCAAACCCATCACGCCTAATGAGTGCCCAATCCCCATCTTCTAAATAGCATATGGTGTTAGTTAGGGGCGCCAGAGCAATCGCGTCTGAGCCGACAAACATCTCCTCTTCGCCAATGCCGATTGCAAGCGGAGAGCCCTTGCGCGCGCACAAAATAAAATCCGGATAATCTGCCAGCAAGATAGCCAATGCAAATGCGCCCTCAAGCCGATCAAGACAGGCTTTCATGGCGTCTTCAGGGGAGAGACCGCTTTCCAACAATAAGGTGAGAAGTTGCGGAATGACTTCGGAATCGGTTTGCGATTGAAAGTTTTGCCCCTTTGCAATGAGCTCCTCACGCAGCTCAGCGTAATTCTCGATAATGCCATTATGGACAACCGCGACTTTATCGGTAGCGTGTGGGTGGGCGTTGGTCTCATTCGGAATACCATGCGTTGCCCAGCGCGTGTGTCCAATACCCGTGGTGCCATTTAGCGGTGATTCAGAGAGCTTTGTTTCGAGGTTGTTTAACTTTCCTTCTGCACGCTCACGGACAATACTCCCCTCATGAAGTGTCGCGATGCCCGCGGAATCATAGCCACGATACTCCAAGCGCTTCAGTGTTTCTAAAAGCAATGGCTGCGCCGCCTGCTGACCGATCACTCCAATAATGCCGCACATATGCTTCCTCAATTATTTCGGGAGAAGGTAACGGTTTCTGGGTTCGGATCAATGGGTTTGTGAATAGAAAGCGAGATTGTAAGGACGATTGCATGAACGATAATGAATAATCTTTTGTTATTTCAATCGAAATTCGCTATGCTACGATACGATTTAACGAATTTATACGAAGGTAATGTTAGGTTCACTCACAGGATCGATTAGGCAACGTCTCACCGTGATTATCACAGTGGCGACAAGTTTGGCAGTATTTGTAGCGGTAACAATGGTGAGTGTTAGCCACTATTTGACCGCTAATAAAGAATTGGCGAATGAGATTGATATCACAGCTGAACTAACGATTTCACGATTACGCTCAGCGCTTGCGTTTAATGACCCGATCCGCGCGCAGGATATTCTCAACACACTGAATACGAACCAAGTGATCGTGCGCGCGTGTTTGTATACGATTGATGAGAAAGTATATGCGGAATATGCGAGTTCATTGGTTCAGAGCGGGTGTCCACAAAGAGGCACACTTGCGCTTAAGGATATCGAATCAGACGTGTTGCGCTCATGGAAGCCCATCAGTAGACTACAGTCGATCGACGGTGTTAGCGATGATGAAGATGTGATTGGGTATCTTTATTTTGAAGGAAATGATAGCCGTATTAGTGAATATTTCTACAACACCTTCTTAGTCTCAGCTATGGTGACGCTTGGTGTTATTCTCGTCACCTATTTCTTGGCAGCGTATTTTCAACGCTCCTTATCGCGTCCGATTTATGCGCTTTCTGATCTCGCTAAGAATGTATCGACGTATAAGGATTATTCAGTGCGGGCGCAGGGGAAAGATCTCGAAGATCTGCCCAAGGAAATTTTGACGCTTTACCAATCGTTCAACAGCATGCTGACAGAAATTGAAGACCGCGACCGGAAGCTTCGTAAGAAAAACACGGAACTCGTGCAATCTAAAGAGATGGCAGAAGCCGCGAACCTCTCAAAATCCCAGTTTTTGGCCAATATTAGCCATGAGCTGCGAACGCCACTCAATGCGATTATCGGATTCTCGAATATTTTGGGAAATCAAACCTTCGGACCGCTCGGAGACCCTAAATATCTCGAATATATCAACGATATCAATGAGTCGGGTGCGCATTTGCTCGACATTATCAACGATATTCTTGATCTGTCGAAAGCGGAGGCAGGCAAGCTCACGCTTGACCTTGAAGAGTTCCGCACGGATAAAATGATTCAGAAATGCATCAATATTCTCTCGGAGCGCGCATCGCAAAGTGATGTTACGATTAATACACATTTCCCCGAGCGAATGCCTTACATGGTGGCGGATCGTGTGCGGTTCACGCAGATTGTGCTCAATATCTTATCAAATGCGGTGAAATTTACTGAAAAAGGCGGAAAGATTGATATTTCAATCGAAGTGCAAGAGGGAAATAATCATATCTCATTCTTCACGCTGACGATTCAGGATACTGGAATCGGTATGAGCCGTCGCGACGTGGAGCAGGCACTGCAGCCATTCGGCCAGATCGATAGCGGGCTGAACCGTAAATATGAAGGGACAGGCCTCGGTCTCCCACTGACACACAAGCTGGTTGAGTTACACAACGCATCGATGGAAATCCGAAGCGAAGTCGGGAAGGGGACAACCGTCACGCTGCGCTTTATTTCTGATCCAGGCTTGATTAAATAGCTGAAATTTATTACAACTAAATATCAATAAGAATGGAGTGATCCTTGAAAGAGCAATATATCGAAACGATTTTGTTGGTAGAGCGTCTACATAGACGTTTTCTTGACGTAGTTAAAACTGAGCTGGATCGTTTGCACATCGATGATATTAATAACGTTCAAACACTCATTCTTTACAATATTAGCGGAGAGCAATTGACCGTCGGTGAGTTGACAAATCGTGGGTATTATCTTGGGTCGAACGTTTCATATAATGTGAAAAAACTAGTCGAGAATGGTTATTTGATTCAAGAGCGTGCGCAGCATGATAAGCGCTCGACGCGCGTTCGCCTTTCTGACAAAGGTCAGGAACTCTGCGATAAGATTGATGCGATGTATGAATCGCACCTTCAGGCCCTTCAAGAGTCTGAGCAAATGCCGGGCGGATTAAAAGCGCTCAATGATACATTGGGCTCGCTTGAGCGTTTCTGGACAGAGTGCATTCGACGAGCATTCCACGCGTAAAGATCACTCTTACTTCAAAAGCTTACCATTTTCTAACTTGTCTTTACGGGTGATCTTTGCTAGACATGATAGAGAATAAAGTAAGCGCGCAGAAAGATAAGAAAAAACAAAAGAATAAGGATACTTAGTATGAAATTTCTGCTAGCGATAATTGCCCTTTTTACTGCAGCCTTTACCCTATCCCCCTCTACATCTGCGATTGCCGCGGATAAATTCGTAACCATCGGAACGGGTGGTGTAACCGGTGTCTATTATCCTGCTGGTGGTGCCATCTGTCGCCTTGTGAATCGTGGTCGAAAAAACCATGGAATCCGTTGTTCTGTTGAATCTACAGGTGGCTCAATTTACAATTTGAACGCTATTAGTCAGGGTGAACTTGATCTTGGCGTGGCCCAGTCTGATTGGCACTATAATGCGTATCACGGCAAGGGAGTATTTAGCAGCCAAGGACCAAACTCTAAGCTTCGTGCTGTGTTTTCATTACATAGTGAGCCATTCACAGTGGTTGCTCGTGAAGATAGCGGTATCAAAACCTTTGATGATCTTAAAGGTAAGCGTGTAAATATTGGTAATCCAGGTTCTGGTATGCGTGCGACGATGGAAGAAGTCATGCGTGTAAAAGGTTGGGACCGTGATGTTTTTAGCCTAGTCTCTGAGCTAAAAGCATCAGAGCAGTCACAAGCGTTGTGTGATAACAAAATTGATGCAATGGTGTTCGCAGCGGGCCATCCAAATGGTTCAATTCAGGAAGTGACCACGACATGTGACACCAATTTGATCCCAGTGACGGGACCAAAGATTCAGAAATTGATCGATGACAATAGCTATTATGCCAAAGCGATTATCCCTGGCGGAATGTATAATGGCAACCCAGATGATATTGAGACGTTTGGTGTGAAAGCGACGTTTGTGACATCAGAGAATGTGAGCGAAGATATGATCTATCAGATCGTTAGGGCTGTGTTCGAGAATTTTGATAGTTTCAAAACACTACATTTTGTATTTGCAACACTCAATAAAGAGAAGATGATTACCGATGGGCTGACCGCACCGCTTCATAAGGGTGCTGAGAAATACTTCAAGGAAGTTGGGCTCATCAAATAGCCTTTTGTGCGCCTGCGCAGTAAGCGATTGCTTTTTTGTCATTCATTGGTAATCTCCCGCTTTCATAATAAGAATAGGGAGCGGGATGGCCAAAGGACGCGCACAGAAGAAGGACGTTGATGTCCAGGATCTTATATTAGAAAAAGATACCGGAGCGCGTCAGCCTGAAGGGCTTCCAGGTCACATTCTAATATACACGGCGCTGGCTTGGTCATTTTTTCAGCTTTGGATTAGTTCTCCACTACCATTTGTACTTAATCTCGATTTTCTCATTTTTGACGATACGCGTGCACGTTCGATTCACTTAGCGTTCGCCATGTTCCTTGCATATACCGCTTATCCACGGAGCGCCACATCGCCACGCCATTCAATCCCGATTACGGATTGGCTACTATCGCTCGTAAGCGCGTTTTGCGCTGGCTATTTATTCCTTTTCTATGAAGAGCTGGCAATGCGCCCAGGGCTCCCGAGTGATGTGGATATTATCGTCGCATGTATCGGAATGGTGCTTCTATTAGAGGCTGCGCGCCGTTCGCTCGGAATGCCGCTCATGCTAGTGGGTATTGTTTTTCTTCTCTATACATTCTTTGGGGCAGCCGCGTGGATGCCAGAGCTAATCTCCCACAAAGGGCAATCCTTTAATAAAGTTGCTTCCCACCAGTGGCTCGCCACGGAAGGGGTGTTCGGGATTGCGCTTGGCGTTTCAACGAGTTTTGTCTTCCTTTTCGTGCTCTTCGGTTCGCTGCTCGATAAAGCAGGAGCCGGGAACTATTTCATTAAAGTCGCCTTTGCGCTTCTCGGACATCTGCGCGGTGGCCCTGCGAAAGCCGCGGTATTGGCCTCGGGGCTCACCGGGTTTATCTCAGGTTCTTCCATCGCCAATGTGGTGACGACGGGGACTTTTACGATTCCGCTTATGAAGCGTGTGGGCTTTAAAGCAGAGCAGGCAGGGGCTGTTGAGGTTTCGGGTTCGGTGAATGGTCAGATTATGCCACCGGTGATGGGAGCGGCGGCCTTCCTTATGGTGGAGTATGTTGGGATTCCGTACAGTGAGGTGATTAAACATGCACTGATTCCTGCGCTTATTTCCTACATCGCCCTTCTTTACATCGTCCATCTTGAGGCGTTGAAGCAAGACATGAAGGCACTGAAGAAGCCTGTAGTAACGACGATAAAACATAAGATAATCGTATGGGGAATTATCGTCAGTAGTCTCTTCATTGTTGCAGGAGCTAGCTACTATGCAATTAAAGCGATTAGCGAAGTGGCGGGGGCAATTGCACCTTATTTGATCGGGGTAGTCATGTTAGGCGTGTATGTCGCACTGATTCGCTATGCCGCGCAATATCCCGATCTCGAGCCGGATGACACCAAGAGTAAGGTGATCAAACTTCCGGAAGTAGGGCCGACAGTGAAAACGGGGCTACACTATTTGATTCCTGTTGTCGTATTGATCTGGTGTTTGATGGTTGAGCGTTTATCGCCGGGGCTTTCTGCATTCTGGGCATGTATCGTGATGATGTTCATTCTCGTAACGCAACGCCCAATTTTCCATTATTTTCGTAATCAGGCAAATTATGTCGCAGGCTTGAAGCAAGGGCTGACTGACTTAAAAGAAGGGCTGATTGCTGGTGCGCGCAATATGATCGGGATTGGGATTGCGACGGCAGCAGCGGGCATTATTGTTGGGACGGTTTCTTTAACTGGTATTGGCCAAATCATGACCGAGATCGTGGAAGTGCTCTCGGGCGGTTCGTTGATGTTGGTGTTGATCTTTACCGCGATCATTAGCCTCATTCTTGGCATGGGCTTGCCGACCACAGCAAACTATATTGTTGTGTCGAGTATCATGGTTGGCGTTGTCCAAGAGCTAGGGGCGCAGCATGGCTTGATTGTCCCTGCGATTGCAATTCACCTATTTGTTTTCTACTTTGGCATTATGGCGGATGTGACGCCTCCGGTGGGTTTGGCCTCCTTTGCTGCCGCTGCTATTTCAAAAGGCGACCCGATCCGAACGGGTGCAATAGCGTTTGTCTACAGTACACGAACCGCGATTTTGCCCTTCTTCTTCCTGTTTAATACAGACATACTATTGATCGATATCGATTCCTATGGTTACGGATTGCTTGTCTTTGTTGCTGCAACGATTGGGGTGTTGAGTTTTTCAGCGGCCATGCAGAATTACTTTGTGATACGCAGTACGATTTTTGAATCTCTCCTATTGCTGGCTGTTGCAGTGACATGCTTTATCCCTCATCTATGGATGGATCGCATTGTTTCGCCATTCGAGACGATTCCAGGAACGCATCTCGAATCCTCAATCAAAACCATTGAGCCTGGCGAGTCGATTGAGTTTTACGTGAAAGGCGAGACGCAGCTGGGTGATCCGAAAGCCGTGTATGTGCGTCTTGATGTTGGAAAGGGTGCAACAGCGAAAGAGAAGCTCTATGCGATGGGTATGGCGCTGCGTAGCGAAGAAGGTAAAGTCTATGTCGATGATGTGGCCTTCGCAAGCGCGGCCGACCGTGCAGGTATCTTCTTTGATGATGAGATCGCTGCGGTGCGCGTGCCTAAGGACCAGCCGAATCCATATTTAATGATCATTCCGGCACTCTTTGTATTGGGTGGCGTTTTCATGCTGCAAAACCGGCGAAAAAGAAGTAACATGCACCGATAGGACAAGGAGCCCTTATGTATAAGAATATTCTCTACCCCGTTGATTTGCAGGCAAGCACATGGAAGTTAACGCTGCCGACTGCGATCACCTTTTCAAAAACGTTCGATGCGACGCTGCATGCGATGACGGTCGCGCCGGATTTCGGCATGAGTATCGTAGGAAACTTTTTCCCGAAAGATGCCGAAGAGAAGATCATTGAGCAGGTACAAAACGCGCTGCATGAATTTACTGAGACGAATATTAATGAGGACATTAAGCTTCGTCATATTGTAGGGCAGGGCGTCGTCTATGAATCGATTATCAACGCCGCGAAGAAGATTGATGCCGATTTGATCATTATGGGTGCGCACCGCACCGAGCTGAAAGAATATCTTCTGGGGCCGAACGCGGCGCGCGTCGTGCGCCACTCTGACCGCCCGGTCTTGGTCATTCGTGATCCGAAGATGTATTAATACGCCCGTTCAATACAGAAATCAATGGTCTCATCTAAAATCGCGCGCACCTGATTCTCCGGAAACAGATAAAGTGCCTTGCGGGCTTTCTCCGCTGCGTCGCGCGCCTTGGTTAGCGTAAATCCGATGGTTTGGTGCTCTTTGATATAGCCGAGCGCTGTTTCAAGGTCAGCCGGAGCTTGCGGTGTGTCTTCATCCATCGCCTCGCGCCAGAATGCTCTCTCCGCATCGGATCCCTCAGCATATGCGGCAATAATAGGGAGCGTAATCTTGCGATCGCGGAAATCATCACCAACGGCTTTGCCCATCGCCTCTTCATCCGCGACATAATCCAGTGCGTCATCAACAAGCTGGAAAGCGATACCGAGCTCTAAGCCAAACGTACGGAGAGCTGCGCGCTGCGCTTCATCCGCATCATTGACGATACCGCCAAGCTCACATGCGGCAGCGAAGAGGGCAGCCGTTTTGTCAGAAATCACCTGCATATACTCGGTCTCGGAGGTTTCAATGTCGCCTGCAACGATCAGCTGGCGTACCTCGCCTTGCGCAATGATAGCCGAGGCATTGGAGAGGATGCTTAGCACATCCAGTGAGCCATCTTGAACCATAAGCTGAAAAGCGCGGCTCAAGAGGAAATCACCGACGAGCACGCTCGCCTTATTACCCCAGACCTCATTAGCGGTCGCTTCTCCGCGGCGCAGCTCGCTTTTATCGACCACATCATCATGAAGCAATGTCGCGGTATGAATGAATTCAATCGATGTCGCCAGATCCACATGGCGATCGCCCTGATAATCAAGGAGTTTGGCGCATGCAATGGTCAGGGCAGGGCGCAAGCGCTTCCCGCCTGAAACGATAATATGTTGAGCAATTTGTTGAATGAGCGGCACATCATTATCGATCGCGCTCAAAATGCGCGCATTAACCTTCTCCATATCACTCGAAACAAGCTGCTTGAGCGCGTCGATCGTGGGAGTCCGTGGGTCGTGTAATTCGGCCTGTTGCATGGAGGTTCTATAGCGTTTCCATGCGTGTGAGGCAAATGAAAAGCGTTTACGTTAAAATACCGTCATGATCGCTGTGAGAGGTGGTTGGGTCTTGCTCCAACACAAAGAGCGCCTCTTCGCCATAATGAAAGCGTACGCTTCCCTCAAAGCTGCCTAATTCCGACGCGTTGTTGTAGAGGAGGCGGATATTATCTTCAATCTCATGCGGCAAGGGGCTGTTCATGCGAATGGCCACGTCCATCAGTGGCTTCTGCTGTTCACGCAGGCGTTTTTGAATCAACCCATCAAGCTGCATCAGGCCAAACACTGTCAGACTAAGCTCGATCACAAAGCGGGTGAAGCGTTCGCTATCTTCACTGTCCTTCGATTGCTCTTTCCGGTAATGCAAGGTCCCCTGGCGAAGTTCATCATCTTCAAGATACGGAAATATGAAAGACTGCCATTGGCTCTCATCCCGAGAAATGCCTGAGGCACCGCGCATTAATTGGAACTCCGAGCGTAGCTGGTTCACCAGCTCGTCATGCCCATTCTGCAGTAGTTCTCTCACGGCCTGTGCGCCAAGCCATTGATCGGCATTACCTGAACGTAGGGCGCTCATCAGAAACAGCAGATCATTGGCAAAGCTGGGCCCAACCTTAGGCACCATATGGCGTGGGCCATCAACAAGCTGTGCGGCGTGGGGCGAACTGCCGTCTTTACCCAGGCCAGTGAGCTGCTGAAGCAACGCATCAAGCCGGTTGAAGACGTGCGCTGACCCTGCCGAAGCGCTTGTGGTTAAGCCAAGGAGCTGAATGGTTAGTTCGCTTCCTTTAGTGGGCGGCGGTTGGAGCGATACGAGCATGGTGCCAAGATTCGTGCGCAGTAGGGTATCGCCTGTGCTATCTTGTCCAATCACCGTGGCTTGCAGTTGCACTGGCGGGATTCCTGGCGGCAAAGAACGTTGAATCACAGTGGGAGCATTGCCCGGTGTGCTAGCATGTAACCGGTGCCCGTGCTCACCCGTCTGTAATTGACGGTAGTGGTGACTCACTTCTCCCGCTTTTCCAGATAGGGGCGTATTTTGAGGCGATTGCGGAGTGGTGTTAGGCTTTGCCTCCGTTTTATCTGGCGTGCTACCTGTGTTGAGCCGAAGCAGCTCTAATTCTGTTTCCACTTGCGGGTTGGCTGCCCGAGAAAGTGCGGCAGCTTGATAGGAAGGGCCTTGAGGTGGAGGAGGGGGAGTGTTACTAGGCGTTGGGGAAGGGGATGCGGAGGGCGCGTTCTGGTTAGGCGGCTGTGGAGATGTTTTTGGCTGCTGAACTGCGATATCTAATTTTGCGTTGCTAGGGAACTGTTTCAAGCCCAGTAAAAGAGCGAACTCTCGAAGCTGTTGTTTTGCCTGATCGGTTGTTTCCAAGAGTAATGCTTGAGCGAAAAGGCTGACAGCAGCTTGCGAAGAAGGCTGAGTTGCCTGCGTGCGGGTTGTTGCGACGACATCATTGGGCCGCGCTGCTTGTTGGGCTTGCTGCTCGCGTGCGACTTCAACAAACGGGCGTTTATCGATCGTGAGAATATTCGCTTGTGTGACCCCAGCGCCAGGGCGCTCGATACGCAAGCTTACCTGGGCACCGGTTTTAAGAAAAAGTTGCGATTGCAATGTGACATCGCCTTGAGCGGTGCGCAGTGTGAACTCGCCGCCTGCGCCGCGATTGAGCACAAAGCCTTCTAACACCGTTCCTGCGCCAAGCTGCGCGAGAGGAGATGATTGAGGAAGCTGGCTCGATGATGCAGAAACTTGGCTCGTCGACAGCCCCTGAATGGTCACCTGGGAGGAGATCGAAGGAAGTCCGCTACCGCCGCTTGAGCTGCTCATAGCTAGCCTAAGAAATTCTTCTTCATGATTTTAACCGAAAGCGCGGCTGCGTCAGTGGCCGCTAAAGTGCCTGGCGCACGCGAAATCAACGATTCTTGATGGCGAATCGCCTCCTTCACTTTATTATCACGGCGGATAATGCCGATCAGCGGCGGGGATGATTTGAGGAAATTCGAGCAGGCCGTGCTAATCGCATTGTAGGCGCGTTCGCCCTCTTTTTGTGATGCTGCCATATTCACCACAATCCCGATTTTTGGCATATTCTGGCGCTGAGAGCAGAGCTTGATAAAGGCGTACGCATCGGTTAAAGATGTTGGCTCATCCGTGATGACGACTAAGCATTGAGCCGCAAATGATGCCAAAAGCTGTACATTCTGTTCAATGCCTGCGCCAATATCGAGAATCACATGATCATAATCTTCGGCGATTTCATGTAACTCATTACCGACTTTTTTCAGCTGCGCCAGCGTTAGGCTCGACATGCCAGTGGAACCGGAGCGACCTGCAAGTACATCAAACCCACCCTGGCTACAGCGAAACAACACATCACGTAATGATTTTTTTCCGCTGAATACTGAGGCGAGATCGTGAGGTGGAGAAAGTCCTAGCTGAACATCAACATTCGCAAGGCCTATATCGCCATCAAAAAGAAGCATCTCACGTCCGGTGCGTGCAATCAGATGGCTAAGCGTGACGGAAAGCCACGTCTTACCGACGCCGCCCTTGCCCGATGCCACTGCGATGATGTTCTGACCACTCATGATTTCGCGAATTTATCCCGTTGATGTTGCATTAATAATTGGCTGATCCCAAGCGCATCAAGCGGCCGTAATGGCTTTGAGACGTGAGGCGAATCCGTAACGTGGCTAAGTTTGAGCCCTGCCGAAAATGCTGCGCCCAAAATCGCACCATAACGCTTTGCGGCATCTGATTTGCTGATAATCACATGTTCTATGCTTAAAAAACTGAAGGTGCGTGCTAGCTCTTCTGCTTCGCCCGCGTCCATTCCTGAAGGCATAACCAGAATTGGTGTAATGATATTCATGCTCGCCAGCTCACCTAACTCACGCATCTCTTGAAAATCATAGGGGTTGCCGCCAAAGCTATCGATAAGAATAGTTGCCTTATCCGGCGCATTAATAAGCATGTCTTTTAACTCGGCTTTGGTTTCTGCATATTCCACCGGCGTATCCATGATACTCGCATAGGCAGAAAGCTGCTCCACACCACCCGCGCGTTTATTATCTGTCGAAATCAGAACCAATTCGCGCTTATTCATCACGAGTTCAGCGGCGAGTTTACCAATTGCCGTGGTTTTCCCCGCGCCCGCAGGGCCAACAAGCATAAAGCAGCCCGGCTGGCTAAAATCGATAGGATCAAACGTTAAACAATCTGGTAAAACCCCTGTTAGCAACGCTTGCGTGTCGGCAATATTACCATGGGCGGCATGCGGCGCGTCATTGGCCTTTTCGATCACGCTCTGCATGAGCTCCTGCGGCATGGCATGAAATGCCAAAATATCTTCAATCATTTCGCATGGGCGATCACGATCGTCTCGCTCATGGTCTTTAGAGTAACGCGCGGCATTCTTTACATAGGGGTTCTCATGGACCACTTGCTTTTCGGAAGGCTCTTGAGGAGTACTCGCCTCTTCATCAGTCGATTCGTCTTCCCCGGTTTCAACCAACTCAAGGGCTGTTTCTGGCAGATCATCGGGCTCATCATCTTCAATGGCCACTGTGACTTGGACGCCTTGCCCCTTGGGCTGGCGCATACTAGAGAGAATCACCGCATCATCGCCGAGCATTTCTTTCGCCATACGCATGGCTTCGTTCATATCTGGAGCAGAGAGAGTTTTTAAGCGCATACCCTCTCCTTAAGCTGGCTGCTGCGGGGCGGCTTGCTGCTGATTTGCACCAAGCTGACCAAGTGTTTTAATACGTGCGCGAGGGTGAATTTCATTCTGCGAGATCACCATGGTTGAAGGCCGGAAACGCTCAATAATCGAGCGCACATAAGGCCGGATTAACGGACTCGTTAACAATACGGGCATATGGCCCTGCATCGCAAGCTCATCAAACATGTTACGCACCTGATGAATGAAATCTTGAATTTTGGTCGGCGCCATGCTGAGCTGTTTTTCTTCGCCGTCGCCCACCAGTGATTCTGCGAAGCTTTTCTCCCATGGCGGGGACAGTGCGATAATCGGAATAAACCCATCTTCATTCGAAACGGCGTTACTGATTTGGCGAGCGAGCCGCGTGCGTACATGCTCAGTAATCAAGGTCACATTCGTGGTAACGCGCGAGGCCTCGGCAATCGCCTCAACAATGGTTGGCAAGTCGCGAATGGAAATCATTTCTGTTAGAAGATTCTGAAGAATACGCTGAATCGAACTGACAGAAATTTGTGCCGGAGTAATTTCAGAGATCAGTTTCTGCTCTTCTTTGCCAAGCTCATCAAGCAGGCGCTGAGTATCTGCATAGGAGAGTAGATCCGACATATTGTCTTTCACCGACTCGGTAAGGTGCGTCGTGAGGACGGTCGGCGGGTCCACGACCGTATAGTTTCGGAACATGGCTTCCTCACGCTGAGTGTCACCGATCCACATGGCGGGCAGGCCAAAGGTAGGCTCAACGGTTTCTTCACCAGGCAAGGTAATTGGCTGTCCCGTCGGGTCCATCACAAGGAACATGTCGGGGCGGACTTCACCGCTTGCCGTTTCCACTTCTTTGATCTTAATCACGTAGCTATTGGCCGGAAGCTGCATATTATCTTGAATTCGTACCGATGGCATGACAAAGCCAAGATCGCGTGCAAGCTGTTTGCGGAGCGCTTTGATTTGTTCGGTAAGACGATGGCCTTTTTGGTAATTAATGAGAGGCAAAAGACCATAGCCTAGCTCAAGCCGAACAGCATCAATCGAAAGGCTATCACTAATTTCCTGTTCAGCGCTTGGCAATCCACCTTCTGCCGATTCTCCACTAGGCGCAGGAAGAAGCGGCTTGCCATCCGGACCAATTTCTTCTTTCGGAGTGGATTTATAAATAACATAGGCCAGGTAACCTGTGATGAGTGAAAGTGCAAAGAATGGTGCGGTAGGAATTCCAGGAATAAGCCCCATCGCAAAGAGAAGTGTGCTGGTAATGCCCATTGGAGCAGCATTTTTACCTAATTGGCTAATCACTGCTTTATCTGCAGAGCCGACTTCCCCCGCTTTAGTAACCAAGAGACCGGCCGCAGTGGAAACGATTAGGGCCGGGATCTGTGATACCAAGCCATCCCCGATAGTCAGCTT
Source organism: uncultured Azospirillaceae bacterium (assembly GCA_964352815.1). Taxonomy (GTDB): domain Bacteria; phylum Pseudomonadota; class Alphaproteobacteria; order Rickettsiales; family UBA3002; genus CAYGTO01. The sequence goes on from CAYGTO010000005.1 coordinate 128,915, forward strand.
AGTGTAGGTGCTCACCGCATCACCAAAACTTAGACCGTTCATGGCCATACCAATGATCATACCACCGATGAAATTGATGAAAGTAATCAGCAAGCCGGCAATCGCGTCACCACGCACGAACTTACTCGCGCCATCCATTGCTCCAAAGAACGAGCTTTCATCTTCTAAATCTTTGCGGCGCGTACGCGCATCATCTTCATTGATCAACCCGGCAGATAAATCTGCATCAATTGCCATTTGTTTTCCTGGCATCGCGTCCAAACTAAAACGTGCGGACACTTCAGCGATACGGCCAGAACCTTTGGTGATGACGACAAAGTTAATGATTGTAAGAATTCCGAAAATAATCGCACCAATAAGCGCGGAATCACTCATGATAAAGCTACCAAACGCTTCGATCACCTTACCCGCTGCGTCCGATCCCTCATGCCCATTTCCTAAGATGAGTCGTGTCGACGCGATGTTTAATGAGAGCCTAAGCATGGTTGAAATGAGAAGAATTGTCGGGAAGGCGCTCAAACCGAGGGGTTTGTCGACAAAGAGTACGCTCATTAAGATGAGCACTGAAAAAGTAATAGAAATACCAAGTAGTAAATCGAGTAGAATCGGTGGCACTGGGAGTAGCAAGACTGTGAGAATGCCCACGATTCCCATAGCGAACATGATATCGCGACGTTTTGAGGCAATGCTCAATCCGCCCATCACAGTCATGCCTGATTTCTGTGGTTGTTCGTCTGCCATCCAGCCCCCTTCGGCCTAACGTCTTCGGCTAGCCCGCCTTGCTGGCAGGGTCTTCTTCAGAATATTGTTTTAATTTATTGCGTAACGTACGAATGGAAATCCCTAGAATATTCGCCGCATGCGTACGGTTTCCAAGGCAGTGATCAAGTGTGTTTATAATGAGTTGGCGTTCCACTTCTGCCACCGTTTGGCCGACCAAAGCGGTAGATGAGTCCTGAATTGGGTCATCCGTAATCGCCTGAGGAACTTGAGGTTTGGGTGTGGTAACAGAGGCGTGTGCAGAGCTATCCATAGCTTCTTGTAATATCACCGCCTGTTCATCAATAGTGTTTCCTTGGGCCATGAGTACAGCGCGGTGCATGGTGTTTTCAAGTTCGCGTACATTTCCTGGCCAGTGATAGCCATGCATCTTTTGAATGGCTGCTGGGTCTATTGGGCGCGCAGGCATGCTATTGGCTTTCGAATATTTCGTAATGAAATGTTCTGCAATAGGCTGAATATCATCCACACGCTCACGAAGTGGCGGAATCGAAAGATTAATCACATTCAGGCGGAAATATAAATCTTCGCGAAAATGGCCTTCCTTAACATATTTAGGCAAATTCCTATTACTTGTTGCGAGAATGCGCAAATCGATTTTCACCGGTTTATTGCTACCAATGCGTTCAATTTCTTTTTCTTGAATCGCACGAAGAAGTTTGGCTTGTAACTTCAAGTCCATTTCACTGATCTCATCGAGTAGCAACGTACCACCGCTTGATTCCTCAAACTTACCAATACGTCTCGACACTGCACCAGTAAAAGAACCTTTTTCATGACCAAAAAGCTCTGACTCGAGCAAGTTTTCTGGAATGGCTGCACAATTCACCGAAATGAACGGTTTCTTGGCGCGGTTGCTTTTCTCATGAATCGTGCGCGCAATCACTTCTTTACCTGTTCCTGATTCTCCCGTGATCAATACGCTCGCATCTGACTGAGCAATTTGTTCTGCCATAGCAATAACCCGGCGCATTGCTTCACTGGTAAAGACCACAGAACTCGATTCTTCAGTAATCGCTTCGAGAACTGCTGCGATTAAGTCTTCATCTGGTGGGAGCGGTACATATTCCTTCGCACCCGATTTGATCGCTCTAACAGCTGCGCCTGAATCGGCGGCGACACCACACGCAGCGACATCAATGCTAATGCGCTCTTGTGCGAGTGCAGCAACCAAAGCACCAATATCTTCATGGACCTCAATCAAGATTAAATCCGCACCTTCACCTGCGCGAAGCATCTCTAGCGCTGCGTCAATATTACGCGCCTGAGAAACTTTAGCCCCATTATTGCGCGCGATCGTACAAGCTGCACCAATCTGTCCGTCTAAATCTCCAATGATAAGCAGTCGCATAAAGCTATTTTTGTTGCTGTTCGGGTTTCATAATTTCGGTCATGGTGACACCAATACGATCTTCGACGACTACAACTTCGCCGCGCGCGACGAGACGACTATTCACATAGATATCAATCGGCTCACCGACTTTACGATCGAGTTCGATCACCGCCCCGCGGCCAAGCTTAAGCAAGTTACTCACCTGCATATTTGTCTTTCCGAGCACGACCGAGATGTTAACAGGAATGTCGCTCACCGCATCAAATGTTAAGTTGCCCTCATTATCATCCGAGAGCACATTGGCGAGATCGTCTTCACTTTTGATTTCTTCTTCCATTTCTTCAGACATCACACTTCTCCTTGATCATCGGGTGAATTCGGTTCGATTTCCTGCATGGCGGCCATGCGGAGCACTTCTTCTTCAGGATCTTCCTCAACATCGGGTGTTGCTTGCGCTTCAGTGTTTTCTAATTGAACCGGTTCTGGTTCTGGCGCGATGGAATCACCAGGATTATCAACGGGTATTGTATCTGCTACAGGCGCAGCAGGTTCTGTGGTATGATGAGCAAGTTCCGCCTCCGCTTCAGGAATCTCTATTTGATTCAACGTGTCGGTCAATGGCATGGCCTTGACGATGTTCTCAATATCGCTCCACAACTCTTCTGTGTTACGTGCGGCATCGCCGCCTTCCCATTCAATACGAATATCGGATACATGAAGCGAAGCATCACCCACGACTTTAAACTTCCCTTGATAGCCAATTTCCCCCATAATCACCGTTAGCGCATCTTTGAATCGCTCCGAAACGGTTGGGTGTACAGTCAGAATCACTGCAGGTTCTTCCATAAAGAGCGGAGCGCATTGTTCAATGGTCTGTTCAATGCATTGAATCGGGAGCGCATCCAGTGCCGTATCCGCGACATGGCGTCCTACCGCAAGGGTGAGCGTTTTAAGCTCTTCGGCAATCGCATCATTCACAAATGCATAGCGGCGCTGCATCTCTTTAAATTGTTCAACCAAAATCTTGAGCTGCATTTCCGTTGCAATGCGCTCTTCTTCCGCTTTTTGCATTGCAGCTGTTTCGCCTTCCATTTTACCTTTAGCGAACCCTTCATCAAACGCATGTTGCTTTGCAATTTCAAACTCAGCTTCAGAGATAAAAGACTCAGGAATTTCAGCAGAAATTTCATCATCATCAACGGGCTTTGTTGGGATAATAGTATCAGCCAGCGCCTGCTCCATCGCGCTTTCTTGAAGGGCGCCAGGTATAAGTAGCGAAGGGTCTGCAGGCAGTCCTTCACTGAAGTCCCATAATTTTTCAAATTCAAAACGTCGAATCTGCATGACTATCCCTAATAGACCAGTTCATCATCACCGCTGCCCTCAGCGATCACAATATCACCCCGCTGGGCGAGGTCTTTCGCTTGACCAACGACATACATTTGCGCCTCATCCACATCCTTCAGGCGAACAGGCCCCATAGCTTCCATATCTTCAAGAAGAATTTTGGCGGCACGTTCAGACATATTATTAAAGAAGAGTTCTTTAATTTCATCGGATGCGCCTTTAAGCGCTGTCGCCAACTTATCTTTATCGACAATTCGCATAACCACCTGGATGCCCGCACCATCGACTTTCATCAGATCTTCAAATGTGAACATCAGGTTGCGGACGCGCTCAGCGGATTCTTCATCGCGCTCTTCCAAGAACTCCATGAATTTACTTTCGGTGCTTCGGTCGAAGTTGTTGAAAATCTCTGCCATCATTTCATGGCTATCCTGGCGCTGCGTTTTCGCGAGCGTGTTCATGAATTCATTGCGTAGGGTGCGTTCAATATTATCAAGCACTTCCTTACGAACCGCTTCCATTTTCAGCATCCGCATGATCACATCCATCGCCACTTCTTCCGGCATCACGGATAGAACGCGCGCGGCATGATCTGGTTTAATTTTAGAGAGCACAAGCGCAATGGTTTGCGGATACTCGTTTTTCAAGAAGCTCGCGAGAATCTCTTCATTCACATTACCCAGCTTATCCCAGGTGGTACGACCCGCTGGGCCACGTAGATCTTCAAGAATGTCGCCCATACGCTCTTGACCAAGCGCTTTCTGGAGAAGGCGCTCAGTGGTGTCGAAGTTACCCATCACGGCACCGGCGGCAGACATTTGGTCGATGAATTCGACAACCAGCCGCTCAACCATTTCTGAGTTGACCTGACCAAGGCTCGTCATCGCAGATGAGATGTCTTTAATCTCCTCATCTTCCATCATATTGAAGATTTTCGTCGCCGTGTCTTCTTCAATGGCCATAAGCAAAATAGCGGCTTTCTGGACGCCTTTGAGCCCTTTGTAGCTATCTTTTAATGCGGGTACTTTTGCCATATGATCCCTATTTCTTTCTTTTATTCCTCAACACTATACGCAATTTCTCGTGCAATGTCGATCGGTTGCATGCGTTTCTTAGCCGTCAAACATCCACTCACGGATGATCTGCAGCGTTTCATCGGGATGTTCATCCACGAGCTTATTGAGTTTGTTGATGCTAGAATATTTCACCTGGCCATCGATTTTATCCATACTGACCATATCTTTCTCTTCAAAGTTATCCTCTTCGTCATCTTCTAAGAAGGTTGTTGCTTTTTGCTGCAATTGTCCTGCTGAAGTCATTGGAGAAAGTAATGCTTCACGCTCAAACTCTTCATCAAACACCGAACCGACATTCGATTCTACTGCGCTGCTCACAAGCGGACGGATGACGAGTAGGATAGCGAGAATCGCGACGCCGCCAAGGACGAGTGTCTGAATGATTGAGTTCATCTCATTGTCAAGGAAGGCCATAGGGTCTTCTTCGAAGAGGTCTTCAACTTCAGCGAAGCGCATATTAATCACACGCACATCATCTCCGCGATCGGCATTGAAGCCAATCGAAGCGCGAACCAATTCTTCAAGATTTTCTAATTGTTCCTGGCTGCGGGCTTCGTATATTGGCGGCGCGGGTTCATCGCCTGGTGCGTCCTTATAGATACCGTCGATTAACACTGCCACGCTCAGGCGTTTAACAGTGCCACTTTCTTTAACGTGGTTGATGATCTTTTTAGAAATTTCAAAATTCGTGGTTTCTTCCGTACGAATAATTTCAGTATTCGACTGCTCGCCGCCTGCGCCTTGTTCAGCATCAGGCAGATTGTTGCCCACGGTCACATTAGCGTCTATGTCGCGTTCGTTCGAGCGCTCATTCTCTTCAATCGACTGCACAGAGCGGGCAACTTGTTGCTCTGGGTCATATTCTTCAGCATTGGTGACAACACGGTCAAAGTCGATATCTGCATTCACGGTTACGCGAACTTTCCCGGGGCCAACTGATTGCTCAAGCAATGCCTCCAGGCGCTTCTGCATACGGTTTTCAAAATTGATGCGAAACGCTTCTGATTCTTCTGCCATGACCATCGGATCACCTTCTGATGCGCCGCCTTTCGCGAGCAAACGACCGTGCTGATCGACGAGGGTAATGTTCTGCACATCGAGACCCGGAACAGCGGTTGCGACCAGGTGGCGAATCGCAGCTATTTGTTCTTTTTCAAGCGACGCGCCGCGTAATTTTACAGCAACAGAAGCGCTTGGTTTCTGGCGATCACGGCTAAATAATTCGCGCTTCGGTGTGACCAAATGCACCCGCGCATCGTCGATTTGAGAAAAAGATGAAATCGTTCGGCCGAGCTCTCCTTCGAGTGCGCGCACCTTATTAACATTCAGCACAAAGTTAGAGGTTCCAAGGGCTTCCGAGGAGTCGAATAGCTCATAGCCAATGATAGAGCCACCAGAAGGCAGCCCTTGCTCTGCCATCACCATTCGCAGGCGCGCGACTTCATCGGAAGGCACCATAATCTGCGTGCCGTCAGCGCGGAGCTCATACGAAATGCCCCTGCTTTCAAGCTCAGATACAATCTGCGCACCGTCCTGCACAGACATATTCGTATATAAAGGAGTCAATGTGGGAGATGAGATACGCAGGGCAATAAATGTAAAGAAGCCGATCAGAACGATGGCGGTCCCCAACATGGCCATCAGCTTGATCTGGCCAAATTCTTTTAATGTTGAGACCATGGTGCTCATGGTAATCTCCCTGTTTTGCCGTTATTTATTGTTGTTATACTTAGTTGTAACAGCTATAAGTTAAGAATCCGTTAATATGCGGAATTTTTTTCCTATCTCACTCATAAAGCATATCTGTTGCGGCTCGACAACGGTTTTCCGTTGGTTATGAACCATCTGTATCCTATAGGAAAAGCGCAGTTTTGGCCAGTGGATAGTTAGCGGGATAGATTGCGGTCGTAATATTCCGCAAGCCCTGCATAGGTGACTGGAAGCAAGATAAGCGCGGGCAAGAAAGCGCCGATCGCAAAGAAATTGAGTAACAAGATAAGGCTCACAACAACAATGCCACCCATTCCAGAAAAGAGCATGGCTTCGCGGCTATTTGCGAGCACTTCTAAATACGAAAATTCGGGATGATCGTATATATAAAAGGGGGTGAAGATATGAACCGCCATAAATGCCAGACCAGGAACAATGGCGAAAAAACCAAGGGCAGGGGTGATCAATGTCGCTAACACAGCAGGAATGATAAATGAAATACCCGCGATAATCCATGCGGTGACAAAGCTGGCAAGGAAGTTTTTCTGAAGGAGCTCATTGAACAGAGAGACACTGGTGTTTTGACCGCGAACCCGGCGAATCACTGTAATCGCAAGCAGATGGATACAGCATAATGTGAGCGGCGGCACCATAATTGCCGCGACAATTGGCGGGGTGCTTAGACCGAAGATACTGCTAATCGCCGCAATCATCAACAGGAAGAATCCGCCAATCAGGGCGAGCGACTGATGCTGGACGACATGATCAAGTCCATTACGAATAATGCTGCCGAAACTAATTGGTTCCATAGTGAACGCTTCTTGCACTGGTGCATCGCTTTCGACCTCTTCGCTGAACACTTCATGAAGTTCTGGATAGGTGTCGGCTGGCTCAGGGTCACTATACAAATCAAGCGCGATCATATCGTCAGGCGCTAGATTGGCATTACGAATTTTGCGAATAACCACGACCAGATCAAACGGCCCTTCGCGTTTATGTTCACGCACAATATAATAGGTGGCAACGCTCATTGCACCTCAACTATGCACTTAGTTTTTCTTGCTGCCCATATGGCTGGGGAGCATCATTAACTAATTCGAGATCTTTGATGCTTTCGCTTTCTTGCATGATGATATCGGCATAGTCGCTCAGAAAGACAGAGCCATTCACCGTACGCTGAACCAATACGTTCCGTTTATCCTTTGGGTCTTGCTTACGCTTCACCAGCCCGTTGATCGATAAGCTGTCGAGCGCGCGACACACGGCTGGTTTTGAAATATTAAGGCCCTCAGAAAGGCTACGCACTGTATGCGGTGGCGGCGTCATATACACGGTCAGTAAGATCGCGCTTTGACGTGCGGATAGATCATGAGGAAGTTCTTTCAAACTGCGGCTCACGATACGCTGCCAAAGATGAAGGGTGCTTAAGACGGTGTTGTTACTATGCATTGAAACTCTCTTTTCTTTTGGAATAGCGAACCTGGCTCGAGGGCGCAACGGATAGTTGGGCGCTTGTCCCCATTCCTCTTACTTTTTGTCTATTTGACGTATAGGTATGAGCTCAAAGAGAACAAAAATCGGGTGGTAGGAGAAATTCAGAAGGTGCATTAGATGAGCTATTCACCTGCGCCTATATGATTTCATGGCTGCGCCAAAGCCCTCCTACGCTAAAGCTTCGGAGGACACTCCTAGCTCTAATCGATCTCGGGTGGTTTACCACCCGAAGCTCGAAGAGCGTAGGGTGGTGGGCGGTAAGAGATTCGAACTCCCGACCTCGTCGATGTCAACGACGCGCTCTAACCAACTGAGCTAACCGCCCCCAAAAAGACCTCCCGCACGATAGTGTGATTCCCGCATTTGTAAAGCGCGAAAATGCCCCGTTTTGGGGCGCAAAATCGAGTGTTTGTGACCAAAAACACGACTAAATAGTGCGTCCCATAGCGGGTCACTCAACCCTAGGTAATATTCTGAATTATCTTAAAATTTTTAATATAAATCGCATTTTATTTAACTAGTGCTTAACCAATCCTTGCTATTCTTAACCCAATAACAAAGCGCAAAAAATAAGAGTGAAAGCGCGAAAGAAAAGAAAACGCACAGGAGAGGCTTATGGCTCAGAGGGAGTCATTAACCGGTATATCAACCGACACGCCAGAGGTGAGGGCTGCTGCTGCTGAAGCGGTGGCGGGTCTTGGTGGTGTGTCCTACGCACCCGAGCCAGGGCAAGAGGCTGCGCCTGCACACTCCAATGCAGAGCGTCAAATCGCGGCACTCATCGAATCGATTCGCAATAGTAGTGACCTGTCGCCAGAGGTGCAGGGCGAGCTGATTGCGGATTTGGGCGCGCTGATTGGCGATATTCAAAATGGTGCGATTCCGCCGACACAGATCAATAACGCCATCGCGCAGGCAACGGGCAAGGTTCAGCAGGCGATGGGCAACAGCGGCCGCGAAGCGAAGGGCCATGCGATGAATAAACTCGACGCCGAGCTTC
>CAYGTO010000006.1:0-40533 GCA_964352815.1 uncultured Azospirillaceae bacterium
GGCCGCACTGTCGGCGCCGGCGTCGTCGCCAAGGTGAAAAGTTAAATTAGGGTTTAATCATGCTGGCGCTTGATGCCAGCATCCCTTACTTATTGATGAGATTCTGGTGTCAGGCACCAGAATGACGAATTTGAAAGCCCGGCCTCATCAGAGCGCCGGGCTTTTTTTATACCCGATATAATTACTGCGTATGCAGACCCTTGCTCATCACTGTCTTCGAGCCATTGGTGATTGAGATAAGCAGCGAGGTCACTTGCGGTAGCACTTTCGCATAGAAGAAACGTGCCGTTGCTAGTTTCGAAGTATAAAATTTACCCTGATCTTGTTTCTTCAGAGCAATTTTGACTTGCTTCGCCCATAGCCAAGCGAGCGTCACAAGGGCAAACAGACGCGCATATTCAACTGCCCCTGCCCCGGCTTCGTTCGGGTTCCCCAGCCCATTCGCAGCGATCCACAACGTCGCTTGCTGCAGCTGCTTGGTATATTGCTTGAGCGGCTTGGTGAATTCAGCCATCGCCGGATCATCACGATTCTCGGCAATAAAACGGTCAATCGGATGGAAGAACTGCTTGAGATAGCGGCCGGTATCCATGCCAAGCTTTCGGCCCACCAGATCCATCGCCTGAATCCCGTTCGTGCCCTCATAAATCATCGCAATGCGGATATCGCGCATGAATTGCGCAATACCATATTCCTCAATAAACCCGTTCCCGCCATAAACCTGCATGCAGGTCGAGGCCAGTTCAAAGCCCATATCGGTCTGATAACCCTTCACGATCGGCGTGATCAGCTGCACGAAATCATCGGCTTCCTGACGCACGGTTTCATCCGGATGGCGATGCGCCAAATCCATTTGCAGCGCCGTATACATGGTCAGCGCGCGCATCCCTTCGGTCACTGATTTCATGGTGTAGAGCATCCGCCGCACATCGGGATGGACGAGGATCGGGTCCGCAGGCTTATCGGGGTGCTCAGGCCCCGTCAGTGCGCGCCCTTGCGGGCGTTCTTCTGCGTAAGCAAGGGCATTCTGCCACGCCACTTCAGCAATCCCTAGCCCCTGAACGCCAACATAAAGCCGCGCCGCATTCATCATGGTAAACATAGCCTTCAGCCCCTTATGCGGCTCTCCGACCAGCCACGCCTTCGCGCCATCATAATTCATGACGCAGGTCGGCGAAGCATGAATCCCCATTTTATGATCGAGTCCGCCGCACGAAAAATCATTGCGATCGCCGAGCGAGCCATCCTCATTAATCATAAATTTCGGCGCTACGAACAGGCTAATCCCCTTGCTGCCTTCCGGTGCGTCAGGCAGGCGCGCAAGAATCAAATGGATGATATTTTCCGCCATGTCATGCTCACCGGCCGAAATCCAAATCTTGCCACCTTCAATCGCGTAGCTGCCATCCTCTTGCGGCGTCGCTTTGGTGCGCACCAGCCCCAAATCGGTTCCGGCTTGCGGCTCGGTCAGGCACATCACGCCGGTCCATTCGCCAGAAATCATTTTCGGGCAATACATTTCCTTCTGTTCCTGCGAGCCATGCTGCATGATCGCCGAAATCGCACCATGGGTCAGGCCCGGCGTCAGGCCGAACGCCAAATTGCTCGAGCACACCATTTCCATCAACGGCATGTTCAAAAATTCGGGCAGATTCTGACCGCCAAATTCCTCCGGCCAGGTCAGCGTCGACCAACCACCCTCAACATATTGCTGATAGGCTTCTTTAAAACCCGGTGGCGTGGTAACCGCATGCGTGTCATTATCATATTTCAGCCCCTGCTCATCGCCGACGCGGTTCAGTGGCAGCAAGACTTCCTCGCACAGCTTCGCGCCCTCGGACATGAGCGGCTCCACAAGCTCCTGCGCGGCGGCAAAATCCGGCACGGCTTCGTGATACTGATCGAGTTCCAAAAACTCATTGATCAAAAATTCAAATTCTTGTTGCGGCGCAGTGTAAATGGGCATTATGCCTCCTTCTTCTCAATGTCATTCCCGCGAAAGCGGGAATCTAATGTCTCAGTTCTGTTGCACGAGATCCCGGCTGGAGCCTGTCCCGTGCCGCGACACGGGTCCGGGATGACCGTTTTTTTAGTCTCGCTGACGCTCGCCAACCAAAACATGTCAATTCCTCAGCGGCTTACTGGTTGCAAGCATGTGGGCGATGCGGTCTTGCGTGCCTTTGGTATGGACGAGTTCCATGAACAGATCATGCTCCAGATCAAGCAGGTGCTGCTCGTTCAACTCATCGGTGATATCGCAATCCCCGCCGGTGAGCACCGCCGCAAGCGCTTTACTGACCACCTCATCATGCGCGGTGGCCTTGCCATTTTTCACGAAATTGTCGACCGCCATATCAAGCGCTGCTTTACCGGTTGGCCCAGGCAAATTAAACGGGGTCATTTCAGGCGGCGTATAATCATCAGCGAGCTTCAAACACCGCGCCTTCGCATCAGGCAGCACCCGTTCGCGGTTCATCGTCAGGCCGCTCGCATGATTTAGGATCAGCATCTCTTGCGCCTCTTGCGCCGAGCCGGCGACCTTCGCCATCGAGATATACTCAAACGCTTTGGAAATTGCGGGCATCGGCCCTTGCGGCATCAGCGCTTCCGGCTTCTCACCGGCCATCACTTGCATTTTGACGCGATCGGCGAGCGCCATATGGCGCAGCACCAACTCTTTACAGCCGCCCCAACCGGGGATCACGCCAATGCCTACTTCCACAAGGCCAATATAGGATTCCATATGCGCCTGCACCGCATCGCAATGCAGCATCAGCTCGCAGCCGCCGCCAAGCGCCATGCCTGAGAGCGCGCCCACCACTGGGAAGGGTGCATATTTCAGGCCCATATAGGCATCCTGCCCCTGCTTAACCATATCTGAAATCGCCCACCAACTCGCGGTGTTACAGGCCATCATGAAATAGCCGATATTCGCACCAAAGGAATAGTGATCGGAATCATTGACGAACACGACGCCTTGGAAGCCTTTCTCCTGAACCAATTGCGGCAGTTTCGTGATCAGCTTTAGATTTTCTGGATCGAACGTATTGCCTTTGCTCGCATGTTCGACCGCGAGAATGCCATCGCCAATGTCCCACGCTTTGGCCGTCGCGGTCTTATAGACTTCCTTGTTACCACGTTTGAAATCAAGGAGCATCGCCGAGCCAGCCGGGCGCTCAATGCGGTGATACTCGCCGTCCAAACCAAAATAGAACCGGTCGCCACCCTCTTCTTTGTACAGCGGTTTGCCCGCGACTTTTTGAATCAACTCAGGCACGGGCACGCCATGCTTTTCGCATTGCTGCGCAAAGATCGCCGTGCCTTCATGACCATCCCATTTCAACCGGTCAATCAGTTCAAACGGGCCATATTTCCAATTATACCCCCACTTCATCGCCTGGTCGACGGACAGAATTTCATCAGAAATTTCGGGTATCAGTGACGCAGCATAATGCAATGTTTTGAACAGCACCGAGGCGGCATATTGCCCGCCAATATCCGGGTGACCCACCACGGCAGCAAGCCCTAAACGTCCCGCTTTGACTGACTCCAAATTCGGTTTTTTTGCAATGGAATATTCGCCGGTTTTCAAATCAATCGACTCTTTGACCTTTTTTCCGCCTTCCTTATTCAGGCGATAAAACCCGCCCTTGCCCTTGCGGCCAGTATAGCCATCGGCAATCATTTTGCTGACCCGCTCCGGCTCGGAATAGATAGCGCGGAAATGGTCTTTTTCCGGCAGTGAATCGAGCATTGATTTGGCAATATGCGGCATCAGATCGATCCCGATCAGATCGAACAGGCCGAAGACACCGGTCTTCGGTATGCCCACCGGCTTGCCCATCACCGCGTCGGCATCTTCAATATCAATTCCCATCTCAATCGCATCAAGCAGACCAACCATCAACCAATAAACACCAATCCGATTACCCAAAAAGCCCGGCGTGTCTTTGCACACCACAACGCCTTTGCCAAGACGCACGTCGCAAATGCCAGAAATGGCTTTCACCACCGCATCGCTGGTATGCTCGCCCACCACCAGCTCGAGCAGCCGCATAAAGCGCGGCGGGTTGAAGAAATGCGTGATGCAAAAATCTTTCTTAAATTGATCGCTCATTGGCTTCACCAATTCAGCAAGCGGAATGGTGGAGGTGTTGGACGAAACAATCGAGCCCTTTTTGCGGTTCGCTTCAATCTTGCCATAAACATCATGCTTCACGTCCAAACGCTCGAGCACCACTTCGATGATCCAGTCGGCTTCGGCAATCTTCGCGAGATCATCTTCAAGATTCCCCGGCGCGATGAGCTTGGCATTTTTCTTATAGGTGAATCCCGGCATGCCGCCCTGATTCTGCTTCTCAATCGCGCCCTTCGCGAGCGCATTGCGATCCTCTGCGCCGTCCGGCACAATATCCAGCAAACTTACCTTGAGCCCCGCATTCGCGCAAAGCGCCGCAATACCTGAGCCCATCACCCCTGAGCCAATCACGCATACATTCTTGATCGCCATTTACGCCTTCTCCAAGATCGTCGCAATGCCCATACCGCCGCCAATGCACGCCGTTGCCAGCGCATATTTACCACCATCGCGGTGCAGCAATTTCGCGGCCTTTCCGGTAATCCGTGCACCCGATGCGCCGAGCGGATGGCCGAGCGCAATCGCGCCGCCTTCCGTGTTGACCTTGCTCATATCGAAGCCGAGATCGTTGCAGCATGGTATCGACTGCGCGGCGAAGGCTTCATTGATTTCGATCACATCAAGATCAATGATTTTGAGCTTCGCCATCTCGAGCGCTTTCTTGGTCGCGTGAATGGGCCCCAGCCCCATCACCTCAGGCTCTAGTCCGGCCACAGCGCAGGCTTTGATTTTTGCCAAAATCGGCAGCTTATGCTTTTTCGCATAATCTTTGGAGGTCACGAGCACCGCCGATGCGCCATCGGTCAGCGGAGAAGAGGTGCCCGCCGTCACCGTGCCATACACATCGAACGCCGGATTCAAACCGGCTAAATCTTCGGGCGTCGAATCGGCGCGAATGCAGCCATCTTCTTTGACATCCCCAATCGGCACAATCTCATCGGACATGTCGGCTTTCGCCGCTTTTTGATGGCTGGCAATGGCAAAACTCTCTTGGTCCGAGCGCTCAAGCTTATACTGTTTCGCCACATTCTCTGCCGTCAGCCCCATCGAAATATACGCTTCCGGCATGCTCGCAAAGAGCCCCGGATCCGGCAGCGGGTTATAGCCGCCCATCGGAATACGCGTCATCGATTCGACGCCAGCGCAAATAAACACCTCGCCCTTGCCCATCGCAATATTCCCGGCCGCAATATGAATCGCCTCCATCGAGCTACCGCACCAACGGTTCACCGTTTGCCCCGCGACCGTATGCGGCAGCCCCGCCAAAAATGCCAGCATCCGGCCAAGATTCAGCCCTTGCTCGCCCTCAGGAAAGGCACATCCGCAGATTAGATCATCAACATCTTCGCCCTTCACACCGGTCTTCTCGACCAGCCCCTTGACAACGGCCGCACCCAGCTCATCGGGCCGGACTCGGGCTAACGCACCTTTTTTCGCTGGGGTAAAGGGGGAGCGGACAAACCCGCAAATCACGGCTTCACTCATTTCGCCTCTCTGTTGTTATCGTCATTCTGAGGAGTGAAACGACTGAGAAATCTCTTATACGGCTAGATTTCTCGTCGCGCTAACGCGCTCGCTCGAAATGACGTGTTTTTGTTTATGTCTGAGGAATATAGCATATTTTTCAGGTGATTTCGCGCAAAATGATGCATGCGCTGCACAAAAAATTAGCCTTTTTTACCCTTCGCCTTCTCCTCTTTCACCAGCTCTTTTTTGAGGATTTTACCGACCGGGGATTTCGGCAGCTCTTTACGAAATTCGATTTTGTGGGGCACTGCATAAGCCGACATATGCTCGCGGCAGTAGTCGCGCATCTCTGACTCACTTGGCGCGCTCGCCCCTTCACGCAGCACGATATAGGCTTTGATCATCTGGCCACGACGCTCATGATCGAGGCCCACCACGGCGCACTCCGCCACCGATTCGTGGCTGTAAATCACCTCTTCGACATTGCGCGGATAGACATTATAGCCGCCGCAAATGATCATCTCTTTCAGCCGGTCAACGATGTAGAAATAGCCATCCTCATCCATATAGCCCAAATCGCCCGTATGCAGCCGGCCATAACGCAGCGTCGCGACGGTTTCTTCGGCATTGTTCAAATAGCCGCGCATCACTTGCGGCCCGCGAATACAGATCTCGCCAACCTCACCAACCGGCATCGGCGTCAGCTTATCTTCCGGATTGATCACCTCGCAAATCGTGCCCGGCAGTGGTGGGCCAATTGCCCCCGCGCGGTTATCACCAAAGAGCGGATTACAATGCGTGACCGGCGAGGACTCGGTCAAACCATATCCCTCCACCAGGCGACAGCCTGTCAATGATTCGAACCGCTCTTTTACTTCAAGCGGAAGTGGCCCACCGCCCGAAATACACATTTTAATCGACGATAAATCATACTGATCGAGCTTTTTATAATTATTGATGGTGGCGAACAGCGTCGAGACACCTGGCATCAAGGTCGGCTTTTTCTCCTGAATATCAGTGAGCACATGCTTCAACTCAAAACGTGGGTGGATAATGATCCGCGCGCCTTGCTTGACCGCCAAATTCAGCGCCACCGTCATCGCGAACACATGGAAGAAGGGCAACACCGCGAGCAGCGTTTCCTTGCCCGGCTCCATCCCATGCATCCACAAAGCAGACTGCGTCGCATTGGCATAGAGATTATAATGCGTCAGAATAGCGCCTTTCGGCAAGCCCGTCGTGCCCCCGGTATATTGCAACACTGCGATTTGTTCTGTTGGCGCAATCGGCACCTGGCGCGGGCTTGGGTCATGGCTGAGCAGATCATTGAAACTCGCATGATGCTCCCCGCCCGGATTGATCATCATCTCTTTCGCCTTCGCCACCGTAAACAGCGTCGCCATTTTAATCGGCATGGCTTCCTGAAGATAACCCATGAACACTTTTTTCAGGTGCCCCTGACCGATGAACGGCTTTACCTTATTGTAGAGCGAGCGAAGGTTTAGCGTGATAATGAATTCGACATTCGCATCATTGATCTGGTGATTGATCTCCTCTTCGGAATAGAGCGGGTTGAAATTGACGACCGTGCCGCCGGCTTTGAGAATCGCGTAATAGGCCATGACGAATTGCGGGCAGTTGGGCATGAACAGCCCGACGCGCGTTTCCGGCCCGACGCCATGCGCCTGCAGCCCCGTCGCGACGCGATTGACCATATCGCCGAGCTTTTCGTAGGTGTATTCCTTACCGTAAAAATCGAGCGCAATGTTGTTCGGATAGGTCGCCACCGCCTCATCGAGCAAGCTATAAAGCGGCTTCGGCTCGATGCTGCTCTCCCAGTCAATCCCTTCCGGATAGTGCTTGGTCCATGGTGCGGAGATGTATGGATTGCTCATAAGAGTAAGTATACCAAAAGGTGTTTGCATGAGCTAGTTGAAATCGTTATAACACGCCCATGACACAAATGCATGAAACCGATGTGGTGATTATTGGCGCGGGGCCGGTGGGGCTGTTCGCCATTTTTGAGCTGGGCATGCTGAAGGTGAAATGCCATGTGGTGGACACGCTCGATGCGATTGGCGGCCAATGCACCGCGCTCTATCCAGAAAAGCCGATCTATGATATACCGGCACATCCGGCGATTTCTGGACAAGATCTCATCACTCAGCTGGAAGCGCAAGCCGCGCCATTCGAGCCGACCTATCATCTGGGACAGCAAGTGACGGCCATCAGCCGTCATCCTGAGGAGGGCCTCGGCCTGACGAAGGATCTCCCTGCGGGTGGCACCATAGATCCTTCGGCTATGCCTCAGGATGACGATGCGAGTCATGGCTTCACTGTCAAAACCTCTACTGGTACCAGCATTTCTTGCAAAGCCATCATCATTGCCGCGGGCTGCGGTGCATTTGGCCCGAACAAACCTCCCCTGGCTGATTTGGATGCATATGAAAAAAGCGGTGCGGTGCAATATTTGGTGACGCAAAAAGATATTTATCAGGGCAAAAAAGTCGTGATTGCTGGCGGCGGTGACTCTGCGGTCGATTGGGCTAATATCTTGGCGGATGTGGCCGAAAAAGTCTATGTCGTGCATCGCCGTCCGAAATTCCGCGCCATGGATGAATCGGTCAGCCAGATGCACGCGAAAGTCGAGACCGGCAAGATCGAGATGGTCATCCCCTATCAGCTCGACGCACTGCTCGGCGAGAATGGCCATTTAAACGCGGTTCAGGTCAAAACACTCGATGGCGAGACCAAACAGATTGAGGCCGATCATCTCCTCCCCTTCTTTGGCCTCGCCATGGAGCTTGGCCCGATCGCCGAATGGGGGCTAAACCTCGATCGGAATTTGATCACGGTTGATCCGTCGACCTGTCAAACCAGCCATGATGGGATTTATGCGATTGGCGACATTGCGACCTATACGAATAAGCTGAAACTGATTGCTTGCGGCTTTTCAGAAGGCGCGATGGCGGCGCACGACATCCGCCGGATCATCTACCCGAACGACGCCTACCATTTCGAATATTCGACGACAAAGGGCGTGCCGGCTTAGCGCTATCTTGCCATGATGCCAGTGTCAAGACCATGGAGCTCATCCATAAGCCTTTGGTAATTACCTTTCCTCGCAGGCGCTTTCATATGTTCCTTGAATATGGACGTTACTTTCTCAACCAAATCGATAAACTCTTTGTCTTCCTCTCTATCCATAGCACCAGATTTTGCTGCGAATTCGATAAATTTTTCCATTGTAATCGGCTTACGCAATTTTAGTTTTAACTGCTGCTCAGGCCCATCACCTACTTGTATCAGTGTTTTTCCGTAGCCTACCGCGTTTTCATGATCATCACCCTCAATCAGCCGGGTTAGCCTATTAATCATTTGAAAGCGTTCATCTTCACTATTAGGGTCAAAAACGATACGGATACGCGTTACATCTCCATGCTCAGTCACACCAATTTGTACGATACCGCTTTTCTTGTTCTCAATGTCACCATGCGCAGCATAGAGCATTGCTTCTTCCCCTTGATCCCACTTCGGTAATTTCTGGGCCTTTATCCACGCTTGCTCCAAATTAAAAGAGCGACGTAGTTCCTGTTTTTCTTCTTCATTCAACACTGCTTCAGGGTAGTCTAGGAGTACACAGTGCTCATCATGTAAGTGGCGCATGAATTTGAATAGTTCCTGCACGCTCGGGTCGCGCTCACGACGCTCTTTCTTACTATCTGCTACATGTGCCGCGCATTTCGCTACGGCCCATACACGATCATTATATAATAATTGCTCGTCAGGACTATCTGCACGCATAGGCGCATGGATAATATCATCTGCCATTGAAGCGGATAGCTCCGCTAACTTAATTTTAGCGGCACGGGGAGAGTAATTGAGCGCACCAATCGCGCGAAGCACACGTTTCCGATCGCCCAAGCCATTCTCAGCGCTCAATTCTTTGACATAGTGTGTAACGTCAGCAGCAAAAGTCAATCCTCTAAGCATTGTATCGCGCGACCAGCCCTGTTCAGATGAGGCGTTTTCTAATTCATTTCGAAGCAACGTTGTAAGGATACGTCCATAATGATCTTCAGAATCCCTCGGCTTCGTATGCTCACGATCACCCGGGAGCAGGTCTAATTTCTGCTTACAATCCTCAATAACATCATGAAGCAACGCAGCGCCTAATGTCACCTCATCTGTCTCACCGGAGTGTAACAGAATGTTCAACGTTGCAATAGGGTGCGTCACATAATCAAGTTTGACTCCATTAGGCTTTTTCCTTGTTTCACCATCATGTAACCGCTGTGCCACGTGAAAGCACGCTTGCACAAATGGCGGTAATTTTTCAGGTGCTTGATAGAGTAGATGAGAATCAGGCATAGCCAATATCTTGTTAAATTTATGGGAGAATATGCTTTTTCCTAGTCTTGTGTGTGACAATTACATGAAATATCTAACGCCAGCGCGATGGGCTTGTCTCATTCGCCTCTCTATTCGCCCAATAGCCATCATCGCTTTTGAGCGCCACAATATGGCCCTGACACATGATGATCCAATCACACATCAACGCCGCCCGATCGGTCAGATGATAGCAACGCTCCCTCCCATGGATAGGCGTTAGAAGCCCAAGCTCCTCTAAGGGAGTGATATGATTCGGGTCGATATCGTGAAAATCGAGAATTCTCTCTGGGTTCTCGCGCGCTTGAAGCCCAAGCCAGTGCGCCGTTTTCAGCAGCGCCCAACGACCCGCCGCCCGCCACTCATTCAGCACATATTCAATGTGATGAGCTTCTTCTTGCTCTCGGTTCTCTGTGTAGCGCATATATGGTTCCACTTTTTCGTTGGTATAGCGCGGCTGATCGGTTAGAAGTGTGACGAATATATGAAGAGCGAAGGAATTGATGATCGAAACCGCGCAGATTATTGATGGCAAAGCATTTTCAGACGCCGTGCGTGCTGATGTGGCGAAGGATGTCGCGCGGTTGAAAGAGAAGCATGGTCTGACCCCCGGCTTGGCGGTAGTGCTGGTCGGCGATGATCCGGCGAGCCAGGTTTATGTTGGCAGCAAGGGCAAGAAAACCATCGAGGTCGGAATGGAGAGCTTTTCTTTCACATTGCCCGAAGCCACCACGCAAGACGCGCTGCTCAATAAGATCAGAGAGCTCAATGCCAATCCGAAAGTGCATGGCATTCTGGTACAGCTTCCCTTGCCGAAACATATTGATGAGCAAGCGGTGATTGAGGCGATCGATCCGGCAAAAGATGTCGATGGGTTTCATCCGATCAACACAGGAAAACTCGTGGTTGGCGATGCGTCTGCGCTGGTACCCTGCACTCCGCAAGGCTGCTTAATGATGCTCAAAGATGCGCTAGGCGATCTTTCCGGGAAACATGCGGTGATTTTGGGCCGATCAAACATTGTCGGCAAGCCGATGGCGAGCTTGCTACTCAATGAGAGCTGCACCGTGACCATCTGCCATTCGCGCACAAAGGATATTGAAGCCGAATGCCGCCGTGCTGATATTTTAGTCGCCGCCGTCGGGCGTCCAGAAATGGTGAAAGCCGATTGGATCAAAGACGGGACGACCATCATTGATGTCGGGATTAATCGGATTGAAACGGGCGAGATGAAAGAGGATGGCTCACCGAAAACACGGCTGGTGGGCGATGTCGCCTTTGATGCGGCAAGAGAGGTAGCCGGTGCCATCACGCCCGTACCTGGCGGTGTTGGCCCCATGACCATCGCATGCTTGCTCGCTAACACGGTGAAAGCAGCCTGCCTGCAACATGACCTCCCCTACCCGGTCCAGTAAGTGGAGATCGAGCTTCTACAGTTCGCAGGGCTGGTCATCGTCGGAGCCTTTGCTAGCGCGCTGAATGCCGTGGCTGGCGGCGGTAGCTTCTTCGTCTTCCCGATTCTCATTTTTATGGGCCTTGGCCCGTCGCTTGCCAATGTCACCAATAAGGTCGGTATGTGGTGTGGCGCGACGGCCAGTATCTTTGGCTATAAGGAAGAAATTCGTGACCATAAACGCAGCATTGCCAGCCTCGCACTCATCGGGGTGGTTGGCAGCATCGCCGGGTCATTGCTCCTACTGATTACGCCGCCTGAGCGTTTCGCCGCGATGGTGCCATTCCTTATGGGTAGCGCTACATTGTTATTCGCCTATGGCCAGCGTATCATTTGCTTTTTCTCTTCGGGCGCGCAGGATGCGCTGCCAACACTGGCAGGCTGGGTTGGGCAATTCCTGATCGGGCTCTATGCCGGGTTTTTCGGCGCCGGCATGGGCATTATGATGATGGCGCTTTATGAACTGATGGGGATTAAGAACATCCATGAGATGAACGGGATCAAAGTCTCAGTCGCCAGCGCCATGCTCACCGTCTCCGCCATTACCTTTATCCTGCTCACGCCGATTCATTGGCCGCATGCCATTGCGCTTATTATCGGCACGATGATTGGTGGCTATTATGGCGCTTCATTAGCACGGCGTCTGCCTGGTGCGCTGGTGAGGAGTTTCGTAATTCTCTACGGTATTACTGTCACTCTCTATTTTTCTCTTTTTCAAACCTAGAATAGCCATAAAAAAAGGGAGCCGATTGGCTCCCTTTCTCTGTATTTTGTATCGCTTAGTAACCGTAGTTTAGCTCTACTTCAACACGACGATCACGCCATAGGCAGTTAATCAACGCGTTACCGCGAAGGTCACCACACTGTGACGCTGGCGCATCTTCACCAAACGCGCGTACTTGCGATGCACGCACATTCACACCCTGGCTAGCAAGGTAGCTACGTACTGAATTCGCACGACGCATTGAAAGGTTACGGTTGTAGTTTGCATCACCGATCATGTCTGCGAAACCAACGATAGTTACGCTATCGATGTTGTCTGCATCTTTCACGCCGTTTGCGAGTGCGTTCAGCTTAGACTTTGCCGCCGCAGTCAAACGCGAGCTGTTGAACTCGAAATAGACCGTACGGTGCTCTTTTCCGAGACCGTGACATCCGTGTCCGCCACTCCACTTAGTGACCACACAGTTGTTCCAGGTGTTCACAACGATGTCGCCGCGCTCATCAAGCACCGCATCATTGTGGCTGTCAGCGAACACAGAGGTTGCGCCTACGAGCATTAGCGTGCTAGCCGCTACTGCAAGGGATGTTTTAAAAGTTTTACCCATGATTAGATCCTCTTTTCTTTGTATGTTATCTTGAACATCAGGCCTGTAACGGACGTTCCGCCACTTGCATGTGCACAAGATGCGTTAAAATAAGGTAAAAAGCAATCGCCGCACGCCTGAATCATTGAAAAGCCATGTCATAGAAGGGCTTAACTGTTACATTTTTGCACCACTCAAGATATGTGGCCATTTCAGCTTGGGGATAAATATGTGGGCAGCCCTACTGTGCGCGAAGCTCACGGCGGTATTTAGCCACATTACGGTTATGCTCCTTCAAGCTCTTCGCAAAATAGTGTCCGCCCTTCCCGGTCGCGACAAAATAGAGCTCGCTCGTCTCTGGCGGGTTCAAGACTGCCCGAATCGCGTCTTTTCCCGGATTGGCAATCGGGGTTGGTGGCAACCCTGGGCGCGTATAAGTATTGTGGCTATGATCTTGTTTTAAATCTTTTTTTAACAACTGGCGTTCCATCGGGCCATGCTCCTTTTCAATCCCATACACCACCGTCGGGTCTGACTGCAACGGCATATTGCGGCGCAAACGGTTGACAAATACCGCCGCAACTCGGCCCCGCTCCTTGTCGACACCCGTCTCTTTCTCAACAATAGATGCCAATGTGATCACCTCTTCCAACGTTTCGTATGGCAGATCCGCATCGCGGTTCGGCCAATGTTCGTTTAGAAAGGTAATCTGCGCTTGCTGCATACGCTGAATCACGCTTTGGCGGCGGTCACCACGATGAAAATGGTACGTATCCGGCATGAGACTGCCTTCAGGGATATTCTCCTCAATGCCTCCTGTTAAACGAGGGTCTGCGTTAATCAGTGCGATCACCTCATCCACATTTAAGCCTTCCGGAAATGTTAGGCTGTGAATGATCGACTCTCCCTTGACCAGAAGTTCTGTGATTGACTGCGGGGAAGCACCGTAAGGAATATGGTATTCGCCGGCTTTAAATTGTGTCTGCTTGCCTTCATAAGCCACCATGGCGGTATAGATCAGCGGATACTCGATGAGTCCTTCCTGGTGAAGCTGCTCGGCAATCGCGCGAAAGCCCGTGCCTGGCTTGATTAACACCACTGGCGCGATTTCCTTACCATAACCGTGATACCATAGCCAACTGTAGCCGGCGACACCGGCCACAGCGAACACCCCTAACGATGCAAGCAAGAGAAAGAATCGAAACGCTTTGCGCATTGAAACTTAAGAAAATTGTTTGAAGACAAGGCTAGCGTTCGTGCCGCCAAACCCGAACGAATTGGAAAGTACAGCGGACACTTTCTTCTCTTTTGCCATATGAGGCACCAGATCCATATCTTTTGCGCCTTCGCAAGGCGATTCCAAGTTGAGGGTCGGCGGAAGCAGGCTCTCATTCATGGCGAGCACAGAGAAAATTGCTTCAACGCTTCCAGCCCCACCAAGCAAATGGCCAATTGCGGATTTAGTTGACGACATCGACATATTTTTGGCATGGTCACCAAACAAGCGCTTCACCGCATTCAGCTCAATCTCATCACCTTTGGGCGTCGAGGTGCCATGCGCGTTGACATAACCAATCTGCTCCGCATTGAGACCAGCATTTTTCAGTGCCATCTGCATCGAACGGAAACCGCCATTGCCGTCATCTGCCGGTGCAGTGATATGGTGAGCATCGCCGGAAAGCCCATAGCCGGCAAATTCTGCCAGAATCGTCGCACCGCGCTTTTTTGCATGCTCATATTCTTCTAGGACAACAACACCTGCGCCCTCGCCCATCACAAAGCCATCGCGGCCTTCGTCCCATGGGCGAGAGGCTTTTTCCGGTGTATCATTATAGCTGCTAGACAGCGCACGCGCTGCGCAGAAACCTGCAATCCCAATCGGACAAATCGTCGACTCGGCACTTCCGGCCACCATCACATCAGCATCACCAAATTGAATCAACCGCGCCGCATCACCAATGGCATGTGCGCCGGTTGAACAGGCGGTAACCACCGCATGGTTCGGACCTTTAAAACCATGTTTAATAGAGACCTGGCCTGAGGCTAAATTGATCAAACTCGCGGGAATAAAGAATGGGCTAACACGTTTGAGGCCCTTTTCTTGGATGGCGTGCACCGTTTTCTCAATGAGCTGTAACCCGCCAATACCGGAACCGATCATCACGCCGGTACGGTACGCATCTTCTTCATCCGCCGGCTGCCATCCCGATTGCTCAATGGCTTCATCCGCTGCTTGCATCGCAAACAGGATAAAGTCATCCATCTTGCGCTGCTCTTTGGGCGGTACGGCCTTATCTGCATCAAACTCACCGGCGGCAGTACCACGTTTAACATGGGCCGCAATTTTACACGTAAGCTCAGAGGTATCGAAACGATCAATCGTACCAACGCCGGATTTCCCCGCTGTCAGCGATTTCCACGCGTGATCTACCCCTGTGCCCAGAGGCGTCACCAAACCCATGCCAGTAACAACGACGCGGCGCATGTGCAACCTACAATCCTACAGGGATTTTATTGATTTTCTTGAATGAAATTGATGGCATCCTGAACAGTCTGGATTTTCTCCGCTGCTTCATCAGGAATTTCCACGCTGAATTCTTCTTCAAACGCCATCACGAGCTCAACACGATCAAGGCTGTCAGCGCCTAGATCATCCACGAAGCTCGCATCTGCAACGACTTTATCTTCTTCTGCGCCTAAATGCTCAACAACAATGCTTTTTACTTTGTCTGCAATGTCACTCATAGTTTCCTCTATCTAGTTGTTATCATTCTGTTCTTGAATGACGCACATTACGGAGCTGCGAAAAATAATCAAGCAGAAAAGTCGGACTATTCAGCCCCCATCTCCGCCCAGTAGCGGTCGAGGATGGCCGCTACCACATTCGAATAGCTATCGCTCCAGGCAGGGCGGCTCGCACGCTCTATGATCTGCCAATCACGATCCGCCGTGAGTGCGCGTAGCGCCCATGGGTCTTCGGCAATGATCACCCAATGGCTCGCAAAGATACGGCTTGTGTCCGTGCCTTCAGGCGGTGAAAAGTTCTTTTGTTTCGCATGGAGCCCAAGCTCATTCACAATATCGCCCAGAATCCCTTGCAAGCGAACATGGCGGTTTGAGACATGCATCGCCAGGATGCCGCCCGGCTGGATTTTATCGAAATACAGCGCCACGGCTTCTTTGGTAATCAAGTGAATCGGCACCGAGTCCGAGCTGAACGCATCCGCGATAATGAGGGAGTAGCGATCATCGGGAATGGTTTCTTGCAGCAAGATCCGCGCATCACCTAGCAACACATTCTTTTTCGGCGGGCAATCCCGCATATAGGTAAAGAGCTCGGGGTTTTCGGCCACCTCAACCACAATCGGGTCAATCTCAAACACATCCACCTCTTGGCCCGGTGCGCCGTAGCAGGTGAGCGTACCCGCGCCTAGCCCCAGAATCGCAAAAGGCCCTGAGCGAATCGCACTGCGATTCAGATCAAACACTTCTTTCAGTGCGGAATAATACGCAATCGGCCGCAAGCGCCATTCTTCCTGTAAGCTCTGAATCCCATGCAATGTCGTGCCATGGCGATATTTCATCAGCTGGTTTTCCTCATCAACACTCACCACGCTCACACCAAAGAAATTGCGGTCCATAAAGACCGAGTCACTGATTTTAAGTACCTGCACCAAAAGGAAAATACTGACAATAAAGAAGGATAACTTCCGCATATCCTTATGAAAGAGCAGCAACGACAGCACAAAAGCAAAGATCAGCCCACCATTAAGCCAGAGCAAAAGATTCGCGCCGAGAATTACCGGCTGCTCGGCTTCTGGCATGGACCCCGCTTCGCCAATCACCCAATAAATTCCAGCAACGGCCGCAAGTCCAAGGAGCACAGGAAGGGTCTCCTTGATGCTTGGCATATACTGTTTCAGAGAGAAAGAACCGCTGAGCTGGTAGATGCGTGGGTGAATCAACACGGCCAGCAACAACACAATCGGATATTCAATCATACTATTAAAGAGCATCGGCGCGACCAACGCATTCACGATTCCCCCAAACACGCCGCCAACCGAGAGGCACAGATAAAAGAGGGTCAAATGCTCCACTTCCGGCTTCAGGCTTTCAAGGTGGGTATGGAAGGCCAATGCAATCAGGAAGAAAATGATCAGATGGGCAAAGACAATCGCCGTATAATCATGAGCGTTCAGCATAATGAGTGCCAGCGCGGCAATCGCCGACCAGAACGACCATTTAAACAGTTTCGGCCGCGCATTTCCCCAGCCCAAGAAAGCCACCACAAAACTCAAGAGATACAGTGATAAAGGGACCACCCAAAGCAACGGGAAAGACGCAATATCAGTCGTTACATAAGACGTCACGCCCAGCATCAAGCTCGAGGGAATGAAAGCGAGCGCGATCCAGTAGAACTTCTGCCCACGTGCGATCGGCTTGGCTTTTTTCTTACGCTTAGTTTGCTTCGGCTCCGTGTAATGCTGTGAGAACACCCAGACGGTTCCAGCAATGCATAGAATCAGCACAACATAGGCGAGTGACCATAGATCGAACAAATCAGTAACTGGGAACAACCATTCCAGCACCAATGGGAACCCAAGAAGCGCGACAAAGCTCCCAATGTTACTCGCACTGTAGAGAATATAAGGATTTTCCTTCGCGTTGGATGGCACCTGACCACACCAGCGCTGAATCAGCGGCGCATTTGCCGAGAGAAGAAAGAACGGAATCCCGACGGAAAGAAAGAGGGTCGCCAGCGTCCAAAGCAGCGGTTGGTCCGTTGCGAGCCCATCCAACCCTGGTACTAAGGCGATCGGCAACAAAATACAGCTCGCGCACAACAAAATCACGTGGAGCAACGCATGGCGCTTCAGCCCGAGCCAGTGCTGGCCGAGATGCGCATAGAGATAGCCGAGTAAAAGCATCGCCTGAAAAAACACCATTGCCGTGTTCCAGACCGACGGCCCGCCGCCAAGGAGCGGCAGCATGGGTTTAGCAATGAGCGGCTGAACGAGGAATAGAAGAAACGCGCTGAGGGTAATCGTCGCGGTAAAAAGAAAAGTGATCATGAGCAAGGCCAGTGGTTGTTTCACTAGCTTTACCATATTTTGAGACTAAAAACCAGTCGCTTAGACCATCAACAATCCACCATTAATATGTAGCGTCTGGCCGGTGATGTAATTCGCATGATCACTCGCAAGAAACGCAACGCCTGCTGCCACATCATCTGGCAGACCAAAACGCGCCGCCGGAATATTGTCGGTAATACGTTTAGTTTGCTCTTCATTTAGCGCTTCGGTCATCGGCGTTTTGATAAAGCCCGGCGCGATGCAGTTCACCGTAATGCCACGCGAGGCCACTTCCATCGCCAGCGACTTGCTCATCCCAATCATGCCCGCTTTTGACGCACAATAATTGGTCTGGCCTGGGTTGCCCATCACCGCCACGACCGAGGCGATGTTAATGATCCGGCCGGAGCGCGCTTTCATCATGCCGCGCAAAACGGCTTTATTCAGCCGGTGCGTCGCCGTCAGATTGATCGCAATCACATCATCCCATTCTTCGGGCTTCATACGCATCGCGAGATTATCTTTGGTAATCCCAGCATTGCAGACGAGAATATCCAGCCCGCCCAGCGCCTCACTGGCTTGGCCTGGTAGCGCATCAACCGCATCCAAATCCTTCAAATTGCAAGGCAAGATAGTAACGTCACCGCCGATATTCCCAGCCACTTCTTCGAGTTTTTCCTCGCGTGTCCCAGAGATCGCCAACTGCGCGCCCGCGTTTGATAATGCCGTCGCGATCGCTTCGCCAATTCCGCCACTCGCACCCGTTACGAGCGCTTTTTTTCCTGTTAGATCGATCATATGTTCTCCTCTATTTCGTCATACTGGCGCTTGGCGCCAATATCTCATCCGCTTCATCAGATCCTGGTGTCGAGCACCAGGATGACGTTTGTGTGTTACGCCGCCTTCTCATAACTCTCTACATCTTCCGGAGACGCAATGTTCGACAGCTCAATCCCTGGACAGGTTCGCTTCAGCATGCCCGTGAGGACTTTGCCATGGCCACATTCTACCGCTTGGGTAATGCCTAGCTCCGGCAGACTCAACATCGATTCATGCCAGCGCACCATCGCGCAGACTTGTTCTACCAGCAGCGCCTTAATCGCTTCCGGCTCTTGGGTCGGCTCTGCCGTGACATTCGCAATCACCGGCACGCAGGGGCTGATCATCTCGACTGAGGCCAACGCCTCACGCATTTTCTCTGCCGCCGGGCGCATCAGCTGCGAGTGGAACGGCGCACTGACTGCCAACGGCAACGCACGCTTCGCGCCCTTCTCTTTTGCCAAATCAATCGCGCGGTCAATCGCCGATTTTGTGCCGCTGATGACAATCTGGTTTTCCGAATTATGGTTCGCCACTTCACACACATCTGCGCCACCAGCCGCTTCATGCGCCAGCGCCTTCACCGCGTCAATATCGAGCCCGATGATCGCCGCCATCGCGCCTTTACCTTCTGGCACGGCGGCTTGCATCGCCTGGCCACGAATCTTGAGAAGACGCGCAGAATCTGCAAGGGAAAGCGCACCAGCAGCAGTCAGCGCCGAATATTCCCCCAGCGAATGCCCCGCCACATAGCTGGCATTGGTCTCTACACTGATCCCTGCCTCTTTTTCCAGCACACGCATCGCCGCAATCGAGCACGCCATAATCGCCGGTTGCGCATTCTCGGTCAGGGTCAAGTCACCCTCTGGCCCTTCGCACATGAGCTGAAACAGCTTCTGATCGAGCGCATCATCCACCTCTTGAAACACCTCTTTGGCCGCTGGAAACGCTTCAGCAAGTGCCTTGCCCATGCCAATCGCTTGTGATCCTTGTCCGGGGAATAGAAAAATACGCATATTTCCTCAATAGTCTGTTCACGAAACTTTGGTGCTAAGCGGTTTTCGCAGATTGGTCAAGCGCTGGGCAAAAACTACCCCAATATCAGGCGAATTAACCCTTGCACTTGCCGCATTTGCCCGCTATACACCCTGCATTCATGTGGATAAAGCATGAACTTGCTTAATTATCAGGATATTCCGCTGGTGAGAATGTCCGTTAACCAAGGAGCACTTATGAGCCTATACGAAATGACGT
The DNA here is from genome assembly GCA_964352815.1 of uncultured Azospirillaceae bacterium. Taxonomy (GTDB): domain Bacteria; phylum Pseudomonadota; class Alphaproteobacteria; order Rickettsiales; family UBA3002; genus CAYGTO01. The sequence continues at coordinate 19,900 of CAYGTO010000006.1, forward strand.
ATATTCTGCGCCATGACTTATCGAAACAAGAAGTCGATACGATCGCAGAGTCAGTTGAAAACACCCTAAAAGAACGTGGCGGATCAATCAGAAAGACCGAATATTGGGGTCTGCGTTCGCTTGCCTACAAAATTAATAAGCACAGCAAAGGACATTACACCCATATGGGCATTGATGCACCTTTTGAAGCCATTGCAGAAGTGGAGCGCACCATGCGCCTGAACGAAGATGTGATGCGGTTGATGACAGTTAAAGTAGACGCGATTAGCGACGAGCCATCGCCACTGCTTAAGAAATCTGACGACGATGATTACGATCGCGACGCAGCATAAGGAGAGATATCATGACTGAAAGAACTAACACTAAGAAACCCTTTTTCAAACGTCGCCGTTCGTGCCCACTTTCGGGCAAAGGCGCGCCTGAAATCGATTATAAGAATGTAAAATTGCTCAAACGTTTCATTTCTGAGCGTGGTAAGATTTTGCCAAGCCGTATCACATCGGTTTCGGCGAAAAAACAGCGTCAGCTTTCAAAAGCAATCAAACGTGCGCGCAGCATTGCCTTGCTGCCATACGTTGCGCAATAAGGAGACCAACATGCAAGTGATTCTACTCGAACAAATTTCTGGCCTTGGAAGCATCGGTGACGTCGTCAGCGTCAAAAATGGTTTTGGTCGCAATTATTTGGTGCCACAAGGCAAAGCGCTTCGTGCTACCGATTCGAATAAAAAAGAAATTGAGCAGCGCCGCGTCGCGCTTGAAAAGCAAAATAACGAACGCAAAGCCGAAGCGGAGAAGCGTCTCAAAGAATTTGATGGTGTGGTCACTACGATCGTGCGTCAAGCCAGTGAAGATGGCAAGCTCTATGGTTCGGTTGCCGTGCGCGATATCGCTGCGTCTTTGAAGGAAGATGGCAAACAGATTGATGCGCGCATGATCGACCTGCTTCAGCCGATCAAGGCACTCGGTCTGCATAAGGTCACGGTGAATCTTCATGCCGAAGTACAAGCAGAAGTGAAGGTGCATGTGGCACGTAATGCTGACAGCCCAATTCCAGAAGAGCTTCTTGAAGAAGAGAAAGAAGAACAGACAGTCGTAGAAACAGTGGCTGAAGCGGTTGAAACGGCTGCTGACGCCATCGTCGATCCTGTCACAGAAGCAGTAGAAGAGGCGATCGAGAAACTCGATAATGCCGTAACAACAGATGAAGAGAAAAGCGCTTAACACGCATTTCTTTCGCACATTCAAAGGCCATCCCACCGGATGGCCTTTTTTGTTTTCCACAGGTTATCATCTCTTGTGTGCAGCTCTAGCCATTTACTTCTCACAACATCATTCCGAGCCTACTACTAACGCAATTAACAATAACCATTAGGCAAGCTATGAATGATGTCGCCATTGCGGCCACCGCCCCCTCTTCTAATACCGATACACCCATCAATAGCGATGAACGACTGTCGCTCTTTTATCGCGAAGTTCCTTATAATTTGGAACTTGAGCAGGCGCTTCTTGGTGCAATTCTAGGCAATAATGAGCTGCTCAACGTGGTAAGCCATCGGCTACGTCCAGAAATGTTCTATGCCGAACTCCATCAGCAGATCTACCAGACAATTTTGCAGTTCCATGACAAAGGATTGGTCGCAAACCCTGTCACACTCAAGCACCATTTCATCGGTGAAGAGGGCATTGACGACACGTATCTCGCCAAGCTCGCCGCCGCTGCCATGAGCGTTATCAACGCTGCCGATTATGGTCAGCTCATTATTGATCTGGCAATGAAACGCCAACTCATTGCCATTGGTGAGGAAGTCGTCAACGAAGCCTACGACCCTAAAGATGATCGCAGCGCGATACAACAGATCGAACAGGCAGAGCAAAAACTTTTCTCACTGGCCAGCGAAGACGTTTCCGAACGTGGCTTCCGTCCAATCAAAATCGGGCTTCTCTCTGCTATTGAAAGCGCCGAAGCAGCTTATCAACGCGATAGTAGCATCGTCGGTCTATCGAGCGGATTGCGCGATATTGATGAAAAACTTGGCGGCCTTAAACCATCTGACTTGTTGATTCTTGCAGGCCGTCCATCCATGGGGAAAACCGCACTCGCCACCTGCCTTGCCTATAATGTGGCGCGCGATGTCGCACGGGAACATGAAAAAAATGGCGGCACAGGCGCCTGCCCAAGCGTCGGCTTTTTCTCGCTCGAGATGTCCGCCGAACAGCTTGCCATGCGGATTCTCGCAAGCAGTTGTGGCGTTAATTCAAGTAAGCTTCAGCGCGGAGAAATTACGCAAGATGAATTTACCGAAGTGGTGCGCCGAAGCAACGAACTCTCCGCCCTGCCATTCCATATTGATGACACGCCAGCCCTATCGATCGCCGCAATCCGCACCCGTGCTCGCCGCCTGAAACGCGTGCATAATGTTGGGCTGATCATCGTGGATTACCTCCAGCTGGTGCGCGGCACCTCGCAGCAAAGCCAATCTAATCGTGTGATCGAGATTTCCGAAATCACCCAAGGCCTCAAAGCCATTGCCAAGGAACTCAACATTCCGGTCATTGCCCTATCCCAGCTTTCGCGTGCCGTCGAGCAACGCGAAGACAAACGCCCGCAACTCTCTGACCTTCGCGAATCAGGATCGATCGAGCAGGATGCCGATGTGGTGATGTTTGTCTACCGTGAGGAATACTATCTCTCACGCACCGAGCCGCGCCCAGACACGCCAGAGCACATCACCTGGATGGAAAAAATGGAGAAAGTGCATGGCCTCGCCGATGTGATTTTCGCCAAGCAGCGCCATGGCCCTATTGGCACGGTGCAGGTTCAGTTCCAGTCCGCGCTGACCCGTTTCGAAGATTTGGCACGCGACGCCTACTTGCCTGAGATGCACGAATAAACACATGAACACCCCGACCCTCACCATCAATCTCGATGCGCTGGCGGATAATTGGCGCTTGTGTCAAAGCCGCTTTAGCGGAAAAGAATGTGCCTCAGTGGTTAAATCGAATGCCTATGGTCTTGGGGTGAAACGCGTTGCCGGCACGCTGGCGAATGCCGGATGCCACACCTTCTTTGTTGCTACCCTCGCCGAAGCCATTGCGCTTCGTGACTATCTTCCCAAACGCACCATAGCGGTATTCCACGGCATTCAAGCTGGCGAAGCTCCTCTCTTTATTGAACATGGGCTTGTGCCTGTTCTCAACACGGTTGAGCAGGTGCATGAATGGCGTATGATCGCTGAAGGAAATCCTGGTGCGCCTTCAATGCTCCATATTGACACGGGCATGCGACGCCTTGGCATCACTCCCGGTGAATGGGACGCTCTGCTAGCGCGTGATGCTTCTATTCTTAGAAAATGCAATGTTTCGCTAGTAATGAGCCATTTTGCCTGCGCCTCAGAACCTAACCATACAGCCAACGCGTGGCAGCGCGATGCATTTGCCGCCATTGCCAAACAATGCGGCGACATTCCCACCAGCCTGTGCAATTCCGCCGGTGTCCTGCTCGGCGAGGACTATCATTTCGATGTCGCCCGCCCAGGCTGTGCGCTCTACGGGATCAGTCCATTCCATGCCTCAAGCAACAATCCGATGAAACCCGTCATCACTTTAAGCGCGCCTATCGTACAGCTTCGCATGCTCGAGCAAGAGGAAGGTGTGGGCTATGGCCATACATCGCGTGCTCCAAAAGGCACACGCATCGCCACGATTGCACTCGGTTATGCAGATGGCTTGGATCGGGGCTTGAGTAATCGCCTGACCGGGTTTATAGAAGGGCATGAAGTCAAACAGATTGGACGTGTGAGTATGGATCTGACCAGTTTTGATGTCTCGAATGTGCCGCCTTCGCTATTACAGCATGCCTCGCGCATTGAAATCCTTAATGATACCCAAACCGTTGACCATCTGGCCGAACAGCTCGATACGATTGGCTATGAGATCTGTACAAATCTTGGTTCACGTATCGCGCGGCGTTATGTCTCAAGCAACGGAGATGCTGAATGACACTCGACCATCTTCTGAGTCCTATCGGACGCACCTTCCTCAACTTTCTATCTGCGATTGGCCGGCTGACCCTATTCACATGGCATGGGGTGAGCTCCGCGCTGACGCCGCCCTATTACCCGCGCCAGATTCTGCGCATGATGGTTGAAATCGGCTATTACTCCCTGCCTGTGATTGGCCTCACCGCCATCTTCACCGGCGGCGTGCTTGCGCTGCAAAGCTACTCCGGTTTTTCACGCTTCTCGGCAGAAAGCTCGATCGCAATTGTTGTGGTACTGTCGATCACACGTGAACTTGGCCCTGTTTTGGCGGGTCTGATGGTAGCGGGACGCATTGGTGCAGCTTTTGCTGCGGAGATTGGTACAATGCGGGTGACTGAACAGATCGATGCGCTCGTTACCTTGTCGACAAATCCGTTTAAGTATCTCGTCTTCCCTCGCCTACTCGCGGGCATGCTGATGCTGCCATGCCTCGTATTGGTTGCGGACATTATCGGCGTCTTTGGCGGTTACATTGTCAGCATCCAGAAGCTAGGCTTTGCGCCTGGCCCGTACATTCAAAGCACATGGGGCTTTTTGGAAGCGCGCGACGTCATTTCAGGCCTCGTCAAAGCGGCCGTTTTTGGCTTCGTCATCGCGCTGATGGGCTGCTATCATGGCTACCATTCACGCGGCGGGGCGCAGGGCGTTGGCGCGGCAACCACCAATGCCGTAGTGTCTGCATCCATCCTAATTCTGATTCTCAACTATCTTATCACTGAACTTTTCTTCGCCGTATGACTATGATGGAACCGAAAATATTGATGAAGAACGTCAGCAAGCGCTTTGGCTCAAAGCAGGTGCTCGACGGCGTTAATCTGAATATTGCTGAAAAAGAATCGCTCGTCATCATTGGTGGCTCCGGCACAGGAAAGTCGGTCACCATCAAATCGATTCTGGGTCTGGTCGCACCCGATTCAGGAGAGATTCTGGTCGATAATAAAAGCGTACTTGGCCTATCTAACCGCCAGCGTGAGAAGCTGATGCAGCGTTTTGGCATGCTGTTCCAAGGCGGTGCACTGTTCGATAGCTTAAGCGTTTGGCAGAATATCACCTTTGCTCTGACACAAGGCAAGAATGCGCTGTCGATCAATGACGCAAAAGACCTAGCCACGCAGAAATTGAAGCAGGTCGGCCTGGGCCCTGATGTCGCGTTCCAAATGCCCTCGGAACTCTCGGGCGGCATGCAAAAGCGCGTGAGCCTGGCGCGTGCAATTGCCGGCGATCCAGAGATTATTTTCTTCGATGAGCCCACCACCGGGCTCGACCCCATCATGGCCGATGTGATCAATGATCTCATTATTAAATGCCGCGAAGAACTGGGGGCCACGACCCTGACCATCACCCATGATATGGCCAGTGTGCGTAAGGTCGCGAACCGCGTTGCCATGCTCCATGGCGGGAAAATTATTTGGAGTGGCTCTGTTGAGTTTATTGATGATTGTGGCAATGAATATGTCGACCAATTCGTCCATGGCCGCGCCCACGGCCCAATCAAAATGGCGGTGTAACCTAACGCTCTCGCTGCGCCGCATCTATCACGGAAAGGCTATCTGCTTCAGCAACGATTGGTCTCGGCGCTTCGACTATCTGGCCCGCTTCACTTTTTTTTTCTTTCTCAATATCACGCAGCACCTCATCGCGCAGCTCCTCAAGGGCTTCGCGGCTGCGATACTGTTCTTTAAAGGCGTCTTTAAGCTTGTCACTCTGCTGGAGCTTACATACCATCTCCAGCGGGTCATCTTCGGTAATCGGGTGACGAGAGGAGGGAGTTGCAATCCCAAGTTTCTCAAATATCGCCTTGGTCATCGCTACGATCGACTTTTCGTAAGACGCACCTCCAATGCCCGTCATCAAGGCATGCGAGACACCCAGCTTTTCCGCATGTAAATTAAAGCCGCGTGTGAAATCGCCACCATGAAACGAAATTGCCATCCCATTATGCTTCTTAACCCGGCGCATCATCAAATCGGGCACTTCCGCAAGTCGGCATGACTCAAAGTCAATCTTATCCATATGCGTTGGAAGTTGCGGCGAACCATCGGTCGATAGCACTGCTAGAAAATGCGGCGCCTCTTCAATGCCCATTGCACCAAGCGCCTGATCGAGCACATGCGTCACCCCACTATCTTTACTGCGACCGCCCATGAAATAGGCCTTATTTTTATCAATCGCTTTAGCAAGCATTCCGATCGTCAAACGGACTTTATCCGCCGCTTCGGGATGATCACGTTTCATCTTTTGCCAGCTTGCGCCTGATGCGCCTACGATCAAAATGGGGGCACCTTCCAGCGAACTACTTCCGAAAGAGGTCTCGCGAATGCCATCGGTCAGCTGTGTTGCCAGCCATTCAGGAAATGTTTTTTGTTCTTTTGAAACAGATTCGGGAAGCTGTGCCTGTTTCTTCTCAAACACTTCCTTCTGATGTTCGATATGGGCATCTTCATATTGGCGAATTGCAGCAAAGTTTTCTTGTGTCATTCCCGCGCTGAGCATGCCCGTCACAATCTGATCAACATCTGTATGGTACATCCCCGCGCCGTCCGATGCGATCACACACGGCACGTTGAGACCACGCCATATGCCGAAAGGAATTTTATCCAGCGTATCAATATTGTTGAGCGCAATATTGGAATCTGGATTAAACTCAACCGCCAGCAATCCTTTCTCCACCAACGATGCCGCAAGCGTTCTAAACTCGTCGGTCACATCGCCGCTCATATTCTGGCCAAACCGTAGCCCATGGCCAATACGCATCCGGATGCCATAATGATCCGCGACACGCATCGCCTCAATCACATTGCTTTCATTTTTTGTATTCTCACCCGCATGCACGCGAATGATGAAATCCGGATCATGGTCTTTTGCCCAGCGTGCCACCAAATTGAGGGCCCAGACGAAGTTTTTGGTGCGGTTAATCTCATAGCCCAGAAAATCAACTCCCGCAATATAAGGAGAACGTGCGGCTGACTGCACAGATTCAATCGCGCCAAGCGTTTTCCGTGGATCTTGCTCACGTTGAATCGCAATCAAGAGCCGCATGGTCACGCCGTGATCCTTGTGTGCCTTTTCCAATGCAGGAAGGGCGCGTTCAAGCCATTCCGGTTTTGCCGCACTCGTGACTGCCTGCTCCGTGTATGTGATCCCTTGCGCCGCATAGTCCTTTGCCACCTGATCAATAATCGGCGCGATCAGATTCGGGCTTTTGGTCAAAAAATTACCATAGCGATACATGTTACTATCAAAGTTACCCGCATCGTAGATATCGTGCTGCGGGATCGCGAGGGTTGCTTCAAGCTTCTCGCGATACTCATCTGGAATATCAGATACGCGTATCACTTCGCATTCATTAAGCTGTGATCGCTTTTTGCCCGTTTGTGGGTCTTGTATCCAGCTCTGAGGGTCTTGTTCACAATCAAGCCCTTCACTTTGCCTTGGAATAAAGGTAGCAGGAGGCGCTTTATAGCGCGTGATATTTTGGAGTCTCTCTTCTACTTCTGCGTCAGCCTCTTCCTTTGATTTTCCGCCTCTTTCCACCAATTTCTTGAGCAGTGCCACCGGATAAAGCACCCCTTTCTTTTGGTCATACTCGCCATTAGGCGCCACGGCCTTATCATCCACCTCCGCTGCCAACCTCAGTAAATCCTTAGGCTTAATTTGCGCCGATAAGTGCGTATGCAAATCGGTTTTCGGCATCAACTCTGCGTCGCGGATCATATCGATTTCCGTGCGTTCCAGCGATGGGATGTCGAGCGCTTGACTGTTATAATAAGCCATCTGACGCATCTCCGTTGCTGTCATAGGGTAGGCTTTGATGCCAGGGTTGGCTTCATCCTTCTGCTGCCACTGCGCCACATCCATCGACCAGAGCAGCGCGGATTCGCCATCCGCATGCTGATAGCGAATGTCGATGGTGTCGTCAGGGTCAAGCTCGACAATGCATAACCCGGTTTCCAGATCATAGTGATTCTTCAGATCCGTTTTTTCGTTGACCTTAAGGTCAGTGAGCAGCTTGGCGCGAATGATTTCCCGCCTAAACGCACCATTTTCAAGTGGCTGGCCTTCCGCGGTGCTCGAATCTTTATATTTTGAAAAATCAATCGTGAGGCGCAACGCGCCCGTTTCGGTTTGCTCCACGCCGATCGGTATCTCACCCACCGCATCGAGCCGCATCAACTGGTCAATGTTCTTCATCTTCCCTTCACGCATCTGTGTATGATTCTCTTATTTTGACACAATCTAACAGTATCTTCCGCTAATTGTATGAAGGTTTAATTAAGATTACCCCTATTTTACACGGAATGTGGCACGATGGCTAAGGCAAAACTTCGTTATATTTGCAGTGCTTGCGGGACAGTCCACTCCAAATGGTCGGGTCAGTGCGATGGCTGCGGCAGCTGGGATACGCTGCATGAAGAATCCGCCGTACAAATGCCGCAAGGGTTGGGTGAGGGCACCGGGATGGTCTTGCCTTTTACCAACATTGCACAGAAAGCTTCCCAATCCGCCCGCTATGAATCCAGTATTACCGAGTTCGACCGCGTACTTGGCGGCGGGTTTGTCCCCGGCAGCGCCACACTTATCGGCGGGGACCCGGGCATCGGCAAATCCACACTGCTCTTGCAAGCCGCGGCGCAGCTCGCATCAGAAAACTCGCCCGTTGCCTATATTTCGGGTGAAGAATCCACGGAGCAGGTTCAACTCCGCGCACAGCGCCTTGGCCTTGCGAATCCGCATATTCATCTCGCTCATGCCACATCGGTGCGCGATATCCTTGCTTCCCTCAAACATTGTAATGCTAAGCTCGCCGTCATTGATTCGATCCAAACCATGTTTGTTGATAGCGTCAGTGCCGCTCCAGGCACGGTGAGCCAGGTACGTAGCTGTTCGAGCGAGCTGATTCATTATGCCAAAACCAACAATGTTTGCATTGTTCTCGTCGGCCATGTCACCAAAGAAGGCCAGATTGCCGGACCGCGAGTGATGGAACATATGGTCGATACGGTGCTCTATTTCGAAGGCGATCGCAGCTATCAATTCCGTATCTTGCGCGCCGTGAAGAACCGTTTCGGCGCAACCGATGAAATCGGCGTGTTTCATATGGCCAAAGAAGGGTTGATCGGCGTCGATAACCCCTCTTCGCTCTTCGTGCGTGAACGCAATCATGGCGTCAGCGGTATCGCCGTTTTCCCTGCCATGGAAGGGACACGGCCGGTTTTGGTCGATATTGAAGCGCTCATAGCCTCCTCAAACCTCGCCACCCCGCGCCGCGCAGTCGTCGGATGGGACAGCAACCGGCTAGCGATGATTCTGGCCGTGCTCGAAACCCGTGCTGGGCTACAATTCTCCGATAAAGAGGTCTATCTCAATATTTCCGGCGGCTTGCGCGTCAATGAGCCGGCAGGTGATGCAGCGGTAGCAGCGGCGCTCATCTCCAGCCTGCTTGATAAGGCAACGCCCAATGATTCGGTCTTTTTCGGCGAAATCGGCCTGTCCGGTGAACTCCGAAGCAGCTCTCATCAAGAGCAGCGCCTCAAAGAAGCTAAGAAGCTCGGCTTTTCTTCAGCCTACACCCCGCAATCAAAACCCGCGCCGGGAACGCATGATTCGGATAAAGCGCTTGGCATCACCCCCCTCAATCATGTAGAAGCATTGGTGCAAGTGATTCGGGAGCAATAGAGGCAGTTATGGTCGAAACACAGATTAATCTATTCGACGCGGCGGTGTTAAGCGTCATTGGTCTTTCTGCCCTGCTCTCATTCTTCCGCGGTTTTGTGCGCGAAGTGCTCTCACTTGGCGCATGGATCGGCGCCAGTGTCATCACGGTCTACAGTTTTCCCACAGTTGCAGCGTCGATTTCTCCGCATGTTAGCAATAAAATCGCCGGTGCGGGCCTAGCTGCCATTGTCACCTTCATTGGTGCGCTCATCGTCATTTCGATTATCAATGCGATGATTCTCAAATTCATCAAAAAAGGCTCCGAAGTAGGGCTGCTGGATAACTTTCTAGGGCTTGTCTTTGGCTTCGCACGCGGGTTTCTGCTTCTCGCACTCGCTTTCTACGTAATGATGCTCGTGCTAACCGAAGAGGATTACCCGGAATGGATTCAAACGGCCCAAACCAAGAATTTCATTCAAGGCGGTGCGAAAATGATCGCGAGTGTTGCGCCGGATTATGTTCAAGAATTGGTCAAGAAGAAGGATGGCGACAAGGATGACAGTGCCGAGGAAAACGACAGCGCCTCCGATGAAACACCTGCCGGCGAACAAGGCTATAATTGGGAGAATGTTCAAGAGTTTGAGCGTTTGATCGATCAATCTGCCGACGGCGCGATCACTGAAGATTTAAGCCCACCCGAAGGAAATCAATGAGTATACGCCCGATCGAAACTGAAAGCGACGCCTTCCACGATGAATGCGGTGTCTTTGGCATGTGGGGGCATGATGACGCTGCTGCCCATACCGCGCTGGGGCTCCACGCCCTGCAACATCGTGGACAGGAAGCAGCCGGAATTGTGAGCTTTAACGGTATGCAGTTTTTCTCACACCGCGCACTCGGCCTGGTCGGTGACACGTTTAATCAGCAGGAAGTGATCAAAAAGCTCGATGGCCAAGCGGCTATCGGCCATAATCGCTATTCGACCAGCGGCGACACGTTTATTCGCAACGTTCAGCCGCTCTTTGCGGATTTTTCGTTTGGTGGCCTGGCGCTGGCGCATAATGGCAATCTAACAAACGCCTACAGCCTGCGCCGAGAGTTGATTAATCGCGGTGCGATTTTCCAATCAACCTCTGACACAGAAATCATCATTCATCTCGTTGCCCTGAGCAAAGCCGAGACCATTGAGGCGCGCTTGATTGACGCGCTTCAGCATGTCATAGGCGCGTATTCTCTGATCTCGTTAAGTGGGCGCGGCTTGATTGGCGTACGCGACCCGATGGGCGTGCGTCCGCTTGTGCTAGGAAAACTCGCTGACTCCTATATTCTCGCCTCCGAAAGCTGCGCCCTTGATATTATTGGTGCACATTTTATCCGTGATATAGAGCCAGGTGAAATGGTGGTCATCGATGAGAGTGGTATTCACAGCCATCATCCATTTGCCAAAGAACAAAAGCGCTTCTGTATTTTCGAATATGTGTATTTCGCGCGTCCGGATAGCTACCTCGATGGCAAGAATGTCTATGAGTCCCGTAAGGCGATTGGCCGCGAACTCGCCAAAGAGGCAAGGCTTGATGCAGACATTGTAGTTCCGGTCCCTGACTCTGGCGTTCCTGCCGCGCTTGGTTATGCGGAGACCTCAGGCCTACCATTTGATCTCGGCATTATCCGTAATCACTATATTGGCCGGACCTTTATTGAGCCGACCGATCAGGTCCGCCATCTCGGCGTGAAGCTGAAACATAATGCCAATCGCACCATGCTTGAAGGCAAGCGCGTGGTGCTCGTAGATGATTCGATTGTACGCGGCACCACCTCGAAGAAGATTGTTTCGATGGTGCGCGAAGCCGGTGCCAAAGAAGTGCATATGCGTATTGCCAGCCCACCAACGACGCACTCATGCTATTATGGCGTCGATACGCCTGAGAGTGAGAAACTCATGGCACACAAACATAGTGTCGAAGAGATGGCACGCCTGATTGACGCAGATAGCCTTGCTTTCATTTCACTCGACGGGCTGTACCGCGCTGTAGGTGAAGCGAATGGAAAGTCCGAAGACAATCCGCGCTATTGCGACGCGTGCTTTAGCGGCAACTACCCGATCACCCTTGTCGATAAAGAAGCCGGCGTAAACGCGAACCAGAAAGATTTATTCTCTGGCATGGAACAGCTGGTATAACCGCATGTCGCAACGCTTTCTCAATAAACTTATTCTCATTACCGGCGCTTCTCGAGGCATCGGCTATGAGGTAGCCAAGGCGTTCGCGAAAGAAGGCGCACATATTATCGCCGTCGCACGCACAACCGGTGCGCTAGAAGCACTCGATGATGAAATTAATACGCTCGGCGGTTCCGCAACGCTCGTCCCGCTTGATCTCACCGACACGGATAAAATCGATGCGCTGGGCGCCTCAATCTATGAGCGCTGGGGCAAGCTTGATGTGCTCATCGCCAATGCTGGGATGCTAGGCTCACTGATGCCGTCGCATCAAATTCCGCCGGATAGTTTCGAGAAAGTCTGGCGCATCAATGTCGCTGCCAACCAGCGTTTGATCCGCTCGCTCGATCCATTGCTGCAACAATCGGACGCACCCAGCGCACTCTTTGTGACATCAGGCATTACCCAAATGGACGCGCCCTATTGGGGTTCCTATGCTTCGAGCAAAGCCGCGCTGGAAGCGCTCGTGCAATGTTACGCGGCCGAGCAAGAAGCAGCAGCACTCTCCGTGCATCTGGTTGACCCGGGTGTGGTTGCTACCAGCATGCGTGCGCAGGCCTTCCCCGGCGAAGACCCAGACACATTGACCCGAGCCGCCGACATTGCGCCGGCCTTTGTCGAATTATGTGTGAATCGCAACGCGCCTCTACGTGTCGCGGTTAAAGCGTTATCTGATGCGTAGTGCAGCATTTGCCGCATTCTTTTTTCTGCTCCCAACCCTGTGCTATGCCCAGCTGATTGAACCCGAGGCCCCTTCTGGCTTCCATCCAAAACCCGCCGTCGAAAGTGATGACTTTATGGTCGTCACCGCACACCCTGAAGCGTCACAAGCGGCGCGTGACGTTATCATTGAAGGCGGCAATGCGCTGGATGCTGCCATCGCTGCGCAAATGGTGCTGAACGTCGTTGAGCCCCAATCCTCTGGCATTGGCGGTGGCGGCTTTTTGCTCTATTACGACGCACGCACCAAGGCAACCCACGCCTATGATGGCCGGGAGACCTCACCCGCTGCCTTTCCCGCCGATGCGTTTATGGAAGAGAAAAACGGATCGCTTCAAAAGCAGTCCTTCAAAGACGCTTTAAGTGGCGCCAAAGCGGTGGGCGCACCAGGGCTGCTCACCATGCTCGATACAGCGCACAAAGCGCATGGGAAAACCGAATGGTCGTCATTATTTCATCGTGCTATTACGCTCGCGAAAGACGGTTTTGCGGTGACCCCGCGCTTGCGTGCGCTACTCGATTACGCACCTACAATACACACCGACTTCCCATTCAAACACGTGTATGAAGCGGAGAATGGGTATACGGTCGGCGATATCATCACCAACCCGGCACTAGCCAATACGTTCACTCAGATTGCAGCGCAGGGGACCCGCCCATTTTATCACGGTGCCATCGCTCAACAGATTGTGGCTGCCGTCAACCAGGCTACCCCACCAGGTTACCTGACTCTGGATGATCTAGAAAACTACCGCACTGAAACTCGTGAACCCCTCTGTGGCCCCTTCATGGCTTACAAAGTTTGTTCCCTTCCCCCGCCTTCCGGTGGTATTACTGTGTTACAAATTCTCTCGCTATATGAAGCATCCGCGCATGGAACCGACCTCGCACCTTCAGAACAATGGAACCACCTGCTGATCGCCACACGGAACGCATTCGCAGTACGCGCCCGCGTGGGTGATCCATTAGAAATGCGCGACAGTGTAGAAGAGTTGCTTGATATTGAGGCATTATCTCCTTCCGAAGCCGAAGACAGGTCACAAGAAGCCCCGTCCACCACGCATCTCAGCATCACCGACCGTGAAGGCAATATCGTTTCCATGACCAGCTCGATTGAACACGCTTTCGGCGTCGGGGAAATGGCTGGCGGGTTTTTCCTGAACAACCAGCTGACCGATTTTGATTGGGATGCAACGGACACTGCCAACGCGGTGCGCCCGAACCGCCGACCACGCAGCTCCATGTCGCCAACCATTGTGTTCGATGTCGACCATCGTCCCGTGTTGGTGATTGGTTCTCCCGGAGGGTCACGTATCATTCCCTACATTGCCAAAACCATCATCGCGCATCTTGATTGGGGACTATCGCTCGATCAGGCCATCGCCTCCCCTCATATGGTTATGAGCCCCAATGGACGGGTTGCCTATGAAGCCGCGGCCAACCCCGCACTTGTAAAGGCGCTCGGTGAGAGAGATCATGTACTTGATAAGAAAGAGCTGACCAGTGGCCTGCATGCGATCGCGATCGCATATGATGATGAGGGCGATGCTATCTCTTATGTCGGTGCCGCCGACCCTCGCCGCGAGGGGGTTGCACTTGGTGAATAGCAGCTCATTTTTCAGGGTATAACCCCCTCACCACACATTATTTTTGGCGCGATTTTTGCTAGTATATGACTCAGCTAATTTTACCTGTGTGATGTTACCCCATGTCTTCTTCTGCGTCATCTACTGAAAATTATAGTGAACAAGATATCTTAGATACAGTTGCTGCCTGCTTACAACTCTCCAACGCTGGGATGGTAGAGGGCTACACCGAACTTTTCATGGAATTACGCAAGATTGCACCAGACCGTGAAGAAGTGAAGCTGCTTGGTGGTATTTTGCACATGATACTGGGTGAAATGAAGGAAGCAGAGATCGTCTTCCAAGAGATTCTCACGCACAAACCTGACATGGCAATCGCGCATTTTTACCTAGGCGTAGTACGCTACCGAAATCATGATTTAAATCAAGCGATCGAGTGTTTTAGCCAATGTCTCACATATAACCCTGACTATAATGAAGCCTATCACTATTTATGCCTGATTAATTTTGCACTCAAAAATAACGAACTTGCATTTCAAATCGCGATGGTGGGGGTTGAGCGCAATCCACTCAATAAAGCGCTATGGCACTTCATTGGGCGCGCCTTAACCCATACGACGCTTTCGCAACCAGTGCCCATCATCGAAAAGGCTTTGATTGCTGCCTGTGAGTCTAATGAAATTGACAAAAAAGAGCTCGGCGGTGTCGCACGCGTTCTGTTGGGGCAAACAAAAGAAGCACAAGCGTGTCTCTCCGCGCATGAGAAGGGAGAGCTCAAGCCGTTCTTGCTCGAGCAAGGCGGCATCGAGATGCTCGCAAAGAGTTTTTTTATTACCATGATACATCACGTATATATGAGTCATGCAGGTGTGGAGCGTTTGATCATTGCGCTACGCGACACGCTGCTTGAGATCATTATCAATCAAAACTATCAGGAAGGTGAAATCGAGGGCTTACTAGACATTGCCAGCGGATGCGCCCATTTTGCCTTTCACACCGATTATATCATGTATACCGAGGAAGAAAATATCGCTTTGATAAGGCAAGCGCGTAATGAAGCGCTCAATACGTCTAACCCAGAATCATTTCGCGCCCTCTGTGCGGTGATATACGCCGCATATTGCAACTGGAGTCACGACGAAGAGCGCACAGGTTTTATCGCACTGTGCGACACATCAGACTTTGCCTTATTACATCAGTTGAAGAAGCTATTGATTGACCAAGCCAATACGGAAAAAGAATATAAAGACAAGATCGTCTCTCTCACAGATATTGACGATGAGGTCTCTCGCGAGGTGCAGTCTATGTACGAGACCAGCCCCTATCCGAGGTGGCAAGCCTACCCTGAATTCCGGCAACGGGTATTTCATTTTATGATCGCGCTGGAAATGCCGTTTTTGCGTCCAGAGGAGCGGCCCACATTACAAGAGAATGAACATGCGCCGTTAAACGTGCTGGTCGCAGGCTGTGGTACGGGGCATCATGCCATGCTCGCACATTGTGATTACTTAAATGCACAGATTATGGCGGTAGACTTAAGCCGCACTAGCCTCGCCTATGCGATGATGAAAGCAGAGGCATATGGCGCAGAGAATATTACATTCCGCCATGCTGATTTAATGAAGTTACCCGAGCTTGGCCAACAGTATGATGTTATCGAAAGCGCGGGTGTGCTCCATCATATGGAACATCCTGAGAAAGGCCTTCAGGCATTGACCGATTGCCTAAAACCTGGCGGATGGATGAAACTCGCGCTGTATAATTATGATAGACGCACCGTGGTGCATGATTCATGGAAAGTGATTCAAGAGCAAAGCTTTAGCAACAGTGAGGAAGACATTATTCGTTTTCGCCATGAGGTAATGACGCAGCCTGAACATCGGGAGCTGCTGAACCGGCTTGCCGTGAGCAATGATTTTTTCAACACCTATGAGTGCCGTGACTATCTGTTTCACGTCCAAGAGCATCAGTACACGCTGGATCAGCTGCGTAAAATGCTGAACCACTGCGGCCTGCAGTTTATGGGCATGCTTCTGCACGAGCCGCAACGCTACCACGAGTTTGCCGGAACAGACCACGAAATTACCAATTTCAGATCAATGAAACAGTGGGAAGTAGCGCAGCGCGCGCGGCCCGATCTGTTTCCGCAAATGCATACATTCTGGTGCCGAAAACCCGCATGAGCACACAAGGCACACAGGCTCTGGCTAGAACGCACCCGGCATCCGATGACGCCAGCGAGGCTTCGCATCTGTTTTCGCAATGTCTCGAACACGCCAATTCTGGGAATCTTGATGCGTTTGATGCGTCGCTCGAGAGGTTCACCGCAGCCGCACCAGAAAGTGTGGAAATATCGCTACTTCAGGCCATTCGCCAGCATGTAACCGGAGAATACAGTGCCGCCATATCGGCCTTTACACCGCTGATTGAGAATGTCTCCGCTCGCGCAGAAACGCACTATTATTATGGGCTAACGTTGCTGCAGCTACACCGCGTAGAGGAAGCAATCGCGGCATTCAAGCACGCAACACAGCGTGACCCTACCTTCCCCAAACCATTTCATTATCTAAGCAAATTTGCTCTTGGCACCAACCAGGCCAGTGCCGCACTCGATTTCACCGTCCAGGGGCTGGAGTCGTGTCCCAATGATCGCATGTTGTGGCATATTTTAAATGATGTATTACGGCATCAACCACCTCTTACACAGAAGCTTCCACAGATCCAAAACATTCTTGTAGACGCTTTTCGCGCCAAAATTATTCCTCTGGATCTATTGGCCACCCCTATCCGCGCAGCTTTGCTTGATGCGCCGTTAATGCACACGCTTACTCGCTATCGTGAATCCGGCATCTTGGAAGAACAGCTGCTCACAGGAGATGCGCTCCCCTTATGCACGCAGCCACTTTTCACCGAGCTGATGCGTTATGGCAAAACAAATAGCGTATCATTCGAACTGTTTCTAACCGAACTTCGCCGTATTTTGCTAACGATCATCACCGAAAAAAAATATTTAGATACACATGTAGACGATATACTCACGCTTTGTGCGGCTCTGTGTCACTATAGCTTTAATACGGACTATGTGCTGTTTGAATCGGAGGCAGAAAAGAATATCCTCGAACCGCTGGCGCAGGACATCACCGATGATATGACATTGCGCTCAGCCGAAGAAGCCGTTCGCATCGCACTCTATGCGGCCTATCGACCGTTAGCAAACGAAACGCAGCACGATATGATTGCGAAAGCACTCTCAGATTCCCCCTATACCGCACTACACGACATCAGAAACATCCAGATTGATCAGCCGCTGAAAGAGGAGGCATACCGCAAACAGGTGGAGTCCTTCTCGGAAGTGGTGGATGAAACGTCCCAAAATGTCAGAGCACATTATGAGGAAAGCCCCTACCCGCGCTGGCATATTTTAGGAGAGATTAAACCTAAGCCATTCGCTTCTTTGATCGCATCCTTCATGCCCTATTTAACGCCGGATCAGCTGCCATCCATATCGCCAGATACTCAAGAACCTCTAGAGATACTCATTGCGGGCGCCGGGACAGGCAGACATGCATTAATCGCTGCCAAACAATATGCCCATGCACAGGTGCTCGCCATTGATTTGAGCGCCACAAGCTTGGGCTATGCACGGATGAAAGCCGAAGAGTTTGGTATTACGAATGTTACCTTTCATCAGGGTGATATTTTGAAACTCCCGGAATTGGAACGCCGTTTCGATGTGGTGGAGAGTGTGGGCGTGCTTCACCATATGAAAGACCCGATGAAAGGGTGGGAAGCCATCACACAATGTTTAAAGCCCGGCGGATGGATGCAGGTGTCCCTTTATAATCACCATAACCGTGCGGATATTCGTGCCGGTCGGGAATCTATCAAAACACAAGGCTATACACACGCGGCGGATGATATACGCCGCTTTCGGCATGCGCTGCTTTCGAGCGCCCCTGAGCTTCAAGCGCTGCATGGCTTAACTGACTATAGTGACTTTTATACCCTATCAGAGTGCCGTGACTTGCTTTTCCATGTTCAGGAGCATCACTTCACCTATGAGGAGATTGCACCGATGATTGATGCGTTGGGGCTCGAATTTATAGGCGTCATGATGAGAGAACCGTCCTATTATCCCATTTTAACGCAAGGAGATGCTCCCATCACACACTGGCAATCACTCGAGCAATGGGAAGTAGCGCAGCAATTATACCCTGATCTCTTTTATCACATGCACAGCTTCTGGCTAACAAAACCTCGCTAACATTATATTTTACGTTTCATTGGAGAGCATTTATGACATCACCGCACACAGCATATACTTACACTCAACAAGACATTCTCGATACAACAGAAGCATGCATACAGCTCATCGATGCGGGGATGATTGAAAGTTTTGAAAGTATTCTAGCGGAACTGAAGGCTGCTGTTCCGCAATGCCCGGAAGTGCTGTTGCTCGATGGCATCAAAGCGCTGAATAACGAGCGCAACGTCGACGCCATCAGTCACTTCATGCTGCTTCTCAGAAATACCCCTGACATGCCTATGGCCCATTTCTACATGGGCCGCGCCTTGGCAGCGGAGGGCGATATTATGTCTGCCTCAGACTATTTTCTGAGCTGTGTTAAGCTGATGCCCGACTATGCCGAAGCCTATGCGCATCGTGCCGAGATGCTGACATTGCAAGGGGAATATGACGAGGCCTATGCCACGCTTCTGCAAGCGCTTTCTATCAATACAGGTGACAGTACAAGTTGGCGCGCCTTACCTGCTTTATTGCCCAAACTCTCTATGAGAACTGAATATCCCGGTCTCGAAGACATTGTCATCAAAGCGCTACGCTCACATGATGTATTATGGCGTGATATCACGATGGTGATTTTGTATATTCTACCAACCAAACATTACTGTGAAGCCCTCATTGCCATTGACTCGCCGTCAGAAATGGAAAAGGCGCTGCTTGATGGCGAAGCCTTGTCTTGGTTCAGTGAGCCACTGTTAGCGTGCTGCCTACAATATGCGCTTATTGCGTCACCCAAATATGATCTGGCATTGCAGTATGTGCGCTCTGCGCTTTTGAATATCATTGCCGAGAAACGTTATGCTCCTGACAAAGCTGATATGTTTTTTGAGGTCACCAAGAACCTAGCCACATACTGTTACAACAACGAGTATATTTTTTACGAAACCCCTGAAGATACAGAACAACTCTCAGCCTTGAAAAAGCACATTGCATCGCTAGAGTCATCTGACTCCATCGATGATGCGCTGGCCATTGCTATCACAGCGTGCTTCACGCCCTTAATCGAATTACCCGATTCACAGCGCCTATCGAAAACAATGAAAGCCTCACACAATGAGGCACTCATCACTCTCTCAGAGCTGGTCATTGATAATCTACAAAAAGAACGCGACTTACTTGGTGACCTCCCTTCTTTCTCAGAAAAAATCCATGAAAGTTCGCGTAAAGAACAAGAGCAATATGAAGAATACCCCTACCCAAGGTGGCTTACCTTAGCGCCAGCGAAACCGATTGCATTTCGCATAGGAGTAGGGGCTGAGATGCCATATTTGAAGAAAGATGAGCTCCCCAACATACCAGAACAAGAAGACGGAAACTTTGATATACTCGTTGCCGGCTGCGGCACTGGCCAACATCCACTTAATTTAGCGCGCGCTTATCCCAACGCGCATGTATATGCCATGGATTACAGCCGTCCTTGCATCGCCTATGCGCTTATGAAAGCAGAAGAGCTAAACGTCAAAAACATTGAGCTTAGCTATGGCGATATTCTCGAGCTCGATGCGTTAAACAAGCAGTTTGATGTGGTTGAATGTGGTGGCGTGATTCATCACATGCCCGAAATTGAGAAAGCGATTCAGTCTTTAGCCGACAGCATGAAGCCCGGCGGGTGGATGAAGCTCGCCACCTATGACTACTATAAGCGCGACCAGATACGCGAGGCGTGGGATTATGTGAAAAACCATGGGTATGGCTCTGATAAAAACGAACTGAAACGCTTGCGATATGATTGGCTGCGTAACCCGCCTGAAAACGAGATGCTGAGGCAGCTAACGCGGCAGTGGGACTTTTATAGCCTATCAAATTGCAACGGGCTTCTATTTCATTTTGGTGAACACCAGCTTCGTTTGACAACGCTCGGAGAGATGATCGATAAAATAGGACTAATGTTTGAAGGGCTCGTCGTGCAAAATGCGGCAGAATGGAACAAGCTGAACCATCAAGAACCTCTTATTTCAGACCGTCATTCTTATGCTGAGTGGGAAGAGGTGCAGAAAAAACATCCAACCTTGTTTCACCATATGCATATCATGTATCTCTCAAAGCCAGCAGACTAGATGCGATTAATGCGTTAAAAAGGTGGTTCAAGGACCAGAGAATGCGTGGTAAT
>CAYGTO010000006.1:40633-125147 GCA_964352815.1 uncultured Azospirillaceae bacterium
GCTCAAACGTCTTAATATCTACCAAGTAAATGGTGGGCCTGGGTGGACTTGAACCGTCGAAGCAATCGCACAGCGATTGTTCGCCTATCTGTAAAGGTGGTTCAAGGACCAGAGAATGCGTGGTAATGCTCAAACGTCTTAATATCTACCAAGTAAATGGTGGGCCTGGGTGGACTTGAACCACCGACCTCACGCTTATCAGGCGTGCGCTCTAACCGCCTGAGCTACAGGCCCACGTTAGAAGGCTATGGTCTACTGAGGATTCAAAGAAAAGTCAATGCTGGAATCCGCTTTAAAAATGGCCGATTTGTCAGCTATTTAGTGCTCGGATCTTCGGCGCATACGGCGTTGCGCCCCATCTTCTTCGCTTGATACATTGCCTCATCCGCTCGCTTAAGCAGCAACTCCGCAGTGTCCGTGGGTTTGAGGTGTGATACACCAATGGAAACCGAAACTCGGCCGTAATCTTCCTGCTCTTTATGTTTCAAGCTACGTTTCGCCACAAAGGAGCGAATATTCTGCGCGACCGTAATCGCATCATCGAGCAAGGTGCCTGCGAGGATAATCACGAATTCTTCCCCGCCATAACGCGCGACGAAATCGCGGCCTTTCACATTATGCTTAAGAGACTTGGCCACCGTCTTGATCACCTCATCTCCCACCGCATGGCCATGCGTGTCATTGAACTGTTTGAAATGGTCAATATCGACCATCAGAATAGAAAGCGTTTCACCTTCATCATGCGACTTCTCGATCATTGCTTCAAGATATTCATCAAGCGCTTTGCGGTTATAGACACCGGTCAGGAAATCACGCTGCGACTCATGCGACACTTCCATCAATTGCTCACGCAATACCGCTACTTCTTGGCGCGAGGCCTCCAGCTGCTCCGAAAGCGTTTTACTGTTCGCGACCATCGCACTGGCGCTTTGCCCAAGCTTATCTGCAACCACTTTCACACCTTCATTGTCTTGCGCATCCGCGAGCTCTTTAATGTGGCTATCCATTTGCTGCGAGCTTTCCGTGTGCTTCTTATCAAACTCACTCACCGATTGGAGCATGCCACCCAAGATGCTTTGCGTGTTTGATGTCGCTTGCTTTAAAGACGCTTCCGACGAACCCGGGGTAAACCGTGCATAAATAAATTCATCAATCGTTTCGTCGCTAATCTGCTTCTTCTTTGCCAACGCATTGAGTTCTGTCCGCAATTCCGGGTGTGTTCCGGCAACGTAATAATACCAAATACTGTAATTCTTAGGGTTCGGGCTGAGCCGGTTCATTGTGATGTAGTTAAAGGCCTTCTCCGCATGATCGTAGCTGCTGCGAAGGTCGTGTTCCTCTTCATCGATTTCCGGTAACGTGATATTTAGATGCCGCGCCATATAAGCCTCACTGAATGCCTTTCCAGAGTATCGTTTCTTCACCGCTTGTCAATTATCCAGGAGGAATGATCACCGGCTGACATATGACACAATGTTCATTGATGCATGCTTGCCACGTGGCCCGTCTCTTGGTACAGTATGCCAATCAAAGTGTTGCAAAAAAACAGACCAAAACAGGGAATCTATGAAACAGCTTGCCATTGTCCTAAGCGCCCTATTCATTATGGGCATTGGCGTTGAAGCAGCCGCGCAGACGGTGGTTAAAACATCGCGCGACTGGCGTGTCTTCAAAGCGAAACAAGGCGGTAAAACCCTCTGCTATATCGCAAGTGCTCCTATTAAGAAGGAAGGCAATTACTCCCGTCGCAGTGACCCGTTGCTTTTTGTTAGCAAAGTGTCAGGCGGCCAAGATGAGGTGAGCACGACATCGGGCTATAAGTATCAAGAGAATAAAGACGTCAAATTACAGATCAGCGGTGGCAAAAGCTACAAGCTGTTCCCACAAAATGAAATGGCGTGGGCCTATACGTCGAAAGACGATAAAAGCATTATTTCTCAGATGATTACCAAGTCGCGCATGGTGGTGCATGGCACGTCATGGAAAGGAACATTCTCCAAAGACACCTACTCACTACGCGGGTTCAGCGCCGCCTATAGCTACCTTCAGAAAAGCTGCAAATAGCTGATATTCCTTGATTCTTCTCACTCCCTCGCCTATAAGGCGTCCATGTTAGATAAAGACACACACCCCTTAACCGGCTGCGGTGAATTAGCGATGGCGCTTCAAGAAGAGGCGCGCCGAACCGCTATTACTGGCCTTTCATTAGTCGAACTTGCTGAGCAGTTAAAGGCACAGGGCTTGCAAGCTTTTCGCGCAAAACAGATTTGGGGCTTTCTCTATAGTAAGGGCATGACCAGCTTTGACACGATGCACACGCTCCCAAAGCGTGACCGCGAATGGCTAAGCGAGCATTATGCCATCACGCGTCCCGAACCCGTCCAAGATCACCTTTCAACCGATGGCACGCGCAAATGGCTGTTTCGCCTCGAAGATGGTCAGGAAGTAGAGACCGTGTTCATTCCTGAAGAGGATCGCGGCACGCTCTGCATCTCATCCCAAGTCGGCTGTACCCTGTCGTGCACTTTCTGTCATACCGGGACACAGCGCCTCGTGCGCAATTTGCGCGCCGACGAAATTGTCGCACAGGTTCTGTCCGCTAAAGACCTGCTATCACAAGAGGAAGAAGGCGACTGGCCGGATCGCACCGGTGAACGGAAAATCACCAACATCGTTTTTATGGGCATGGGCGAGCCGATGATGAACTATGACCATGTGAAGCAAGCCTGCGACATTCTGATTGACCGCGACGGCCTCGCTTTCTCGCGCCGCAAGGTGACCATCTCTACCTCTGGCGTGGTGCCGCGTATCACGCAAATGGCGGATGAGCTGGGTGTCAATCTGGCGCTCTCGCTTCATGCAACGAACGACACGCTGCGTGATGGAATTGTACCGATCAATAAAAAATACCCGCTTAAAGAGCTGCTTGAATCATGCCACTATTACATCAGCAAGCATCCGCGCCAACGCATTTTTGTCGAATATGTGATGCTGAAAGACGTCAATGATAGCGACGAGGATGCACGTAACATGATCGCACTCCTCAGGGACTTGCCGGTGAAGATCAATTTGATCCCATTCAACCCATGGCCAGGCTCACCCTACATTTGCTCGTCAAACAACCGAATTCATGCCTTTAAGCGCATCCTTGAAGCCGCCGGTCTTGCCGCACCCATCCGCACCACGCGCGGTGAAGATATTCTCGCGGCATGTGGCCAACTAAAGAGTGAGAGCCAGCTGAAAAAAGGCGAAAAAGTGAAGCTGCACTAAGCAGAAAGCTTGGCCGGAAACGTCACGGTAAATTGCGACCCCTGTTCAAGCGGGACATAGGAAACATCTCCGCCAATCTCGTGCGCACTCTGCTGTGCGATATAGAGCCCGAGACCACTCCCCACATTTGAATCAGAATGAAACCGGCTAAACATCTCGAACAGTTCTTCGCGTTTCTCTTCTGGAATCCCGAGCCCATTATCCGATACTGTGACCGTCACCTCCCCTCCCGCTTCCGCTGCTGTAATCTCAACATAAGGAGCCTCTTTGGAGTGGTCCGCATATTTGAATCCATTGCTAATGAGCTGAGACAAGAGCTGTTTCAGAAATGCTTCATGGGTATGCACTGGTTCCATCGCTTGAAGCTGAAGACGCAACTCGACCTTTTCATCCTTATACGCTTCGGCAAGCGCTTTAATCATGTGCTTTAGCTCCACATCCTTTGGCACAGACTCAATGGTTTTCATCTTCAGCACATGACCCATATCATCGACCATTGACTGAATATCCGTGATATTCTGCTTGGTCATCGACACTAACTTCTTGAGACCTCCGCCATCATTCGCCGTATGTTTCTGGATCAACTCCATATGCGACATGCATGTCGAGAGTGGTGCCCGAATGTCGTTCAGTAAGCGATAGGAGAATGTGCTAAGCTGTTCATTTGAGGATTTGAGCGCATTGGATTTCTCAACAATATCACGCACCATGGGCCGAAAAATGGTGATGACTTCCACGAGTAAAAGCAGCATCACGGCAATAATCATCGTCGTTTCCATCATCCGAAAGCTTTCGATACGTGCACGCGACTCCCCTTCATACACGCTAACAACAGCGTCGAGATCCTTCAGAATATCCCACAATGCCTTTTGATCGAGCTTATACGCCACATCACCAAGCTCTTGTGACACGCCTTTCTCAATAAAGACCTCATGAAGCTGGCGCGCTTTGGCAATGTAATCCCGAATGCGTGTATCAAGATTACGCTCACCAAAGTATGCCTCTGTAATGGCATCTGTAAGTGGGTGGGTTTCGCCATTTGCTAAATCACCGCTGATTAACTGCTCATGATTCGAGAGCATTTGCCCAATCGATTGATCAAGCAACACTGCTTTCTTTTGTAAATCATGGCGCGGCGAGGCATTGCCGATCAAATGGGCAAGAAAGGCGATACGCTGCGAAAGCATGCGCTGTTGACCGCTAATGTTAATGACGTAGACATCTTCACGGTTCTCATCAATCGCCGTCACGAGTAATACATAAGAACATGAAACCACGAGGGCGATCGCGGCAAGTGCAACACCGTATTTAAAGGTGAGTTTACGTCCAAGAGTCATTGGAACCTACCATAAAGCTGATAGGCTTGTTTTAGCTTATAATAGCCAAAACATCCAGTGGTTTATTAAGTCTGAACCTGCTCTACCAGAGGTCAGCTGCCGGTAAGTGCCGGCACATCGCCCGCATCCCCTTCACCGTTCTCATTCGCTGCTTCGGAAGCAGCGATTTGAGCGGCACGCGCTTCATCAACCAGACGGTCACGCTCCTGAGCAATATGACGCACTTGGCGTGTTGCCATCCCCGTTCCGGCAGGAATCAGACGGCCCACAATGACATTCTCTTTGAGGCCTTGCAGCGTATCACGCTTCCCATTGACAGCAGCCTCAGTGAGCACACGTGTGGTCTCCTGGAAGGATGCCGCAGAGATGAACGAACGGGTTTGCAGCGATGCTTTAGTAATCCCCTGCAATACCGGCTGACCGGTCGCTGGCGTAAGATCCTCAACAATCGCTTTCGCATTCACTTCGTCAAACTCATCACGGTCAACAATTTCACCTGAAAGGAATGTCGTCTGACCCGGTGCGTCGATTTCGACTTTCTGGAGCATCTGACGCAGCACCACTTCGATGTGCTTATCATTAATACCCACCCCTTGGAGGCGATAGACCGCTTGCACTTCTTCCACCATGTAGTTGGCGAGCGCTTCCACGCCCATCACACGCAGGATATCATGCGGTACCGGGCTACCATCCATCAGAAGGTCACCCTTCTCAACGAAATCACCTTCATTGACCGCCAAATGCTTGCCTTTTGGAATCATATATTCCACCGGCTCTATGTCACCTTTTTCCGGCCGAACGATCAAACGACGCTTAGTTTTGTAATCCTTACCAAATTCGATACGACCTTCAATCTCACTGATGATCGCGTGGTCTTTTGGCATCCGTGCTTCGAATAGTTCGGCCACGCGCGGCAGACCGCCGGTAATATCACGTGTTTTCGATGATTCACGCGGAATACGCGCGAGCACGTCACCCGCATGGACTTCGTCACCATCGCTTACATTCAAAATCGCATCTACCGGCAGGAAGTAACGTGCTTCCAGGCCATTTGCGAGGGTAATGATCTCACCATCCTTGTCACGTAGTGCAATACGCGGTTTCAGATCCGCCCCTTTGGTTTGCTGACGATAATCAATCACGACCTTACTCGCGATCCCCGTCGCTTCGTCCATTATTTCACGAAGCGATACACCATCGACCATATCGCGATAATGTGCAATACCGTCACGTTCGGTGATAATCGGAATCGTGTACGGATCCCACTCCACCAGCTTGTCACCGGCCTTGATTGGTTTACCAAGTTCGACCACGAGACGTGCACCATACGGGACTTTATGGCGGGCTTTCTCACGACCATCGGAATCACGAATAATCAATTCACACGAGCGACTCATGATAACCTTACGGCCTTTTGAATCGGCTACGAGGTTTTTCGTCGTCACTTCAACCGCACCATCATGCGAAGCTTCAATCGCAGACTGTTCGGCACCACGCTGCGCAGCACCACCAATATGGAAGGTGCGCATTGTGAGCTGTGTCCCTGGTTCTCCAATTGACTGTGCGGCAATTACGCCTACTGCTTCACCGATATTCACTGGCGTCCCACGTGCCAAATCACGACCATAACATTTCGCACAGATACCGCCGCTTGATTCACAGGTCAACGCAGAACGAATCAGGATCGATTCCACACCCGCCTCATCGATCAGGTCAACTTTGACCTCATCAATCAACTCGCCAGCTTTCAGCAACACTTCGCCCGTTGTTGGATGCTTTACTTCTTTCGCTGAGGTCCGACCCAAAATACGGTCCGCAAGCGCAATGATTTCTTCGCCACCTTCGATGACTGCTTTCGCAACAATACCCTTCTCAGTGCCACAATCTTCTTCAGCGACGATGCAATCCTGAGACACATCAACCAGGCGACGCGTTAAATAGCCCGAGTTCGCGGTTTTCAATGCGGTATCGGCCAAGCCTTTTCGGGCACCATGCGACGAGTTAAAGTAATCGAGAACCGACAACCCTTCTTTAAAGTTTGCCATGATTGGCGTCTCAATAATCTCGCCTGACGGCTTCGCCATTAGGCCACGCATCCCGGCAAGCTGCTTGATTTGCGCTGCCGAACCACGTGCGCCTGAGTTCGCCATCATGTAGATCGAGTTCACATCCGCTGCATTTTTCTTGCCTTCTTCAAGGCCAAGCGAAGAGATTTCCGCCATCATGTCATGAGCAACTTTCTCAGTACAATGCGACCATGCATCGACCACCTTATTGTACTTCTCACCCATGGTGATCAAACCATCCGAATATTGCTTCTCGAACTGCTTCACCTCTTTCATCGTATCGTCAAGGTGCTTCTCCTTGCTTTTAGGTATGATCATATCATCCTTACCAAACGAAATACCAGCACGGCACGCATGGCCAAAGCCAAGGCTCATAATTTTATCCGCGAAAATCACCGTGTCTTTCTGACCGCAATGGCGATAGACGACATCAAGCAATTTACTGATCTCTTTTTTAGTCATCAGCTTATTGATGAATTTGAACGGCACGTTGTTGTTTTTCGGCAAATATTGTGCGATCAACATGCGCCCTGGCGTCGTGTCATAGACATTCGTCTCCATCTCACCATCCTGATTCAGCGTACTCCAGCGCGCTTTAATCTTACTATGCAGGGTCACTACACCCGCCTCCAACGCCAGTTCAATCTCTTTGACCGAACCAAACGCCATACCTTCGCCTTCCGCACCATCGGTCTCAAGCGAAAGGTAATATAAACCAAGAACAATATCCTGCGTTGGCACAATCACCGGCTTTCCGTTCGCTGGCGAGAGAATATTGTTGGTCGACATCATCAAGACACGTGCTTCGAGCTGTGCTTCAATCGAGAGTGGCACATGCACGGCCATTTGGTCACCGTCAAAGTCGGCGTTGAATGCAGTACAGACTAGCGGGTGCAAGCGAATCGCTTTTCCTTCAATCAGCACGGGTTCAAACGCCTGAATACCCAAACGGTGTAGCGTAGGCGCACGGTTCAGCATCACCGGATGTTCGCGAATCACCTCATCGAGAATATCCCACACTTCAGGACGCTCAGACTCGACCATTTTCTTCGCGGCTTTAATCGTATTGGCAATGCCGTAAAGCTCGAGCTTCGCATAAATGAATGGCTTGAACAGCTCGAGCGCCATCTTCTTCGGCAAGCCACATTGATGCAGAAGCAATTCTGGACCCACCACGATCACCGAACGGCCCGAATAATCCACACGCTTACCCAAAAGGTTCTGACGGAAGCGGCCTTGCTTCCCTTTCAGCATATCAGACAATGATTTAAGTGGGCGTTTATTGTTCCCGGTAATGACACGACCACGACGACCATTATCGAATAATGCATCCACTGATTCTTGCAGCATCCG
The DNA here is from genome assembly GCA_964352815.1 of uncultured Azospirillaceae bacterium. Taxonomy (GTDB): domain Bacteria; phylum Pseudomonadota; class Alphaproteobacteria; order Rickettsiales; family UBA3002; genus CAYGTO01. The sequence goes on from CAYGTO010000006.1 coordinate 48,660, forward strand.
CTTCTCGTTACGGACAATAATATCCGGCGCGCGCAGCTCAAGCAGACGCTTCAGACGGTTATTCCGGTTGATCACGCGGCGATACAGATCGTTCAGATCCGACGTCGCGAAACGGCCACCATCGAGTGGCACAAGCGGACGCAATTCTGGCGGGATCACCGGCACCACTTCCATGATCATCCATTCAGGTTTATTACCCGATTCGATGAATGCATCGACCAGCTTCAAACGCTTAACAATCTTTTTGCGTTTCGCTTCCGAATTAGTTTCCGAAAGATCCGTGCGCAGCGTGTCGCGAATCTCTTTCAGATCCATGCCTTGCAAAATCACGCGGATCGCTTCCGCGCCGATCATTGCTGTGAAGCTGCCTTCACCATACTCATCGAGCGCATCATAATATTCTTCTTCTGTGAGTAGCTGGTTTTGCTCAAACGGCGACAGGCCAGGGTCGGTCACAATGTAGCTTTCGAAATAGAGAACTTTCTCCAAATCTTTCAGCGCCATATCAAGCAGCGTGCCAATCCGTGATGGCAGAGATTTAAGGAACCAAATATGCGCAACTGGCGCGGCCAACTCAATATGACCCATACGCTCACGGCGCACCTTCGAAGTGGTGACTTCCACGCCACATTTTTCGCAGACAATGCCACGATACTTCATACGCTTATACTTCCCACACAAACATTCGTAATCCTTGACTGGACCAAAAATACGCGCACAGAACAAGCCGTCACGCTCTGGCTTAAACGTCCGGTAGTTGATGGTTTCAGGCTTTTTTACCTCGCCAAATGACCAGGAGCGAATCTTTTCCGGGCTCGCAATCGAGATTTGAATCTCATCAAATTGCTTCACCCCGGCGACTTGCCCAAACACATTCATCAATTCATTTCCAGCCATCGATTTGATCCTCCAAATGGATTATAGTGCGGGCGTTACGCCGCGTTATTTTGTTCGTTGGGTTCTTTGTCCTGCAACTCTACATTGAGGCAAAGCGAGCGTAGCTCCTTCACCATCACGTGGAATGATTCCGGAATACCCGATTCAAAGCTATGGTCACCGCGGACGATCGACTCATACACTTTCGAGCGGCCCGCAACATCATCCGACTTCACGGTCAGCATCTCTTGCAGCGTATAGGCCGCGCCGTATGCTTGCAGCGCCCAACACTCCATCTCACCGAAGCGCTGACCACCAAACTGCGACTTGCCGCCGAGTGGCTGCTGTGTAACGAGACTGTATGGTCCAATCGAACGGGCGTGAATCTTGTCATCTACCAAGTGATGCAGCTTGAGCATGTAAATGTAACCCACCGTTACCTGGCGATCAAACTTATCACCCGTACGTCCATCATAGAGCGTCACCTGACCTGAGGTATGTTGGCCAGAACGCTCGAGATACTCCACAATATCTTCCTCATGTGCCCCATCAAATACTGGCGTCGCAAACGGCACGCCACGTGTGATATTTGTTGCAAGTTCCGCTAGTTCCGATTCTTTCATCTCTTTGACGAGTTCGGTATTTTCCTTCTCATCATAGACTTCGAGAAGTTTTTTCCGAAGAATTTCCGCATCATGCTTTTCTTGATATTGTTCAATCGCCCGGCGCACCTGACGACCAATACCAGCTGCAGCCCAGCCGAGATGTGTCTCAAGAATCTGACCCACATTCATCCGTGACGGCACACCCAGCGGGTTCAGTACGATCTCAACCGGCGTCCCATCTTCCAAATGCGGCATATCTTCAACCGGAAGAATACGCGAAATCACACCCTTGTTTCCGTGACGGCCAGCCATTTTATCACCTGGCTGAAGCTTACGCTTCACGGCAACAAAGACTTTCACCATTTTCAATACGCCAGGGGGCAGATCATCACCGCTTTGAACCTTATCGACCTTCTCTTCGAAACGTTTATTCAGCGCGTCGATTGAGTTATCCATCTGTTCTTTCAGAAGTTCAATTTTCTGCGTGCGCTTCTCATCATCGATCACACATTGCCACCACAGGCCGCGCGGATTCTCTGCCAGCACTTCCTTGCTCAGCTTCGTGCCCGCCTTCATGCTCTTCGGCCCTTTGACCACTTCTTTACCGGTCAGGAGACGCTCAAGCTCGCCATACACATAGCGTTCGATAATTGCGCGCTCATCGTCGCGGTCTTTCGCGAGACGGTCGATTTCCGCTTTTTCGATGGCAAGTGCACGCTCATCTTTCTCAATGCCGCGGCGTGAGAAGATTTTTACACCGATAATCGTTCCGGTATTGCCCGGAGGCATACGTAGCGAGGAATCACGCACATCGGCCGATTTCTCACCGAAGATCGCACGGAGTAGTTTCTCTTCCGGCGTCATCGGTGATTCCGATTTCGGCGTCACTTTACCCACCAGAATATCGCCTGGATGCACTTTCGCACCGACATGCACCACCCCGATCTCATCGAGGCTACGCAGCGCCTCTTCGCCAACATTCGGGATATCACGCGTCACTTCTTCCGGACCTAGCTTGGTATCACGCGCCATCACTTCGAATTCTTCAATATGCACCGATGTGAAGCGATCTTCCGACACCATCTTCTCAGAAATCAGGATCGAATCCTCAAAGTTATAGCCATTCCAAGGCATAAACGCGACCAACACATTCTGACCCAGCGCCAACTCACCCAAATGCGTGGATGGGCCATCAGCGATCACATCACCTTCGCGCACCTTATCACCCACTTTCACAAGCGGGGTTTGGTTGATACAGGTGTTCTGGTTTGAACGTTGGAATTTATGGAGGTTATAGATGTCAACGCCCGGTGTCCCATCAATAGACGCTTCATCGCAACGTACCACGATACGTGCTGCGTCCACCTGGTCAACCGTTCCTGTGCGGCGCGCTGAGACGGCCGAACCTGAATCTTGCGCCACGACCTCTTCCATGCCGGTACCCACGAGCGGTGCATCCACACGCACCAGCGGCACGGCTTGACGCTGCATGTTCGAGCCCATGAGTGCACGGTTCGCATCATCATTCTCAAGGAATGGAATCAATGATGCCGCGACCGAAACGAGCTGCTTTGGTGCAACGTCGATATAGTCAATCTGATCCGGCGTATTCATCACGAATTCGCCGCCTTGGCGCGTGCTAACGAGATCATCGACGAATTTGCCGCTCTTATCGAGATTCGCATTCGCCTGCGCGATGACATATTTGCCTTCTTCGATCGCCGAGAGATATTTCACCTCATCAGTGACTTTACCATTATCTACCTTGCGGTACGGCGTTTCGATAAAGCCATATTTATTGATTTGCGCATAAGTCGCCATCGAGTTGATCAGACCAATATTCGGGCCTTCAGGCGTTTCAATCGGACAAATCCGGCCATAATGTGTTGGGTGAACGTCACGCACTTCAAAGCCCGCGCGCTCACGTGTCAGGCCACCCGGCCCAAGCGCAGAAAGGCGACGCTTGTGCGTAATTTCCGACAGCGGGTTGGTTTGGTCCATAAACTGCGATAGCTGCGAACCGCCAAAGAACTCACGTACCGAAGCAGCAAGTGGCTTCGCATTCACCAAATCATGCGGCATGATCGTGTCGATATCCACCGAGCTCATCCGCTCCATAATGCCGCGCTCCATACGAAGCAGGCCAATACGGAATTGGTTTTCCATCAACTCACCGACCGAGCGCACGCGGCGGTTACCGAGATGGTCAATGTCATCGATTTCACCAAACCCATCTTTTAAACGTACAAGCGTTTTGATGGTTTCAATAATGTCTTCTTTGGTCAATGTGCCATGATCTTCAGGAAACTCGAGATCGAGGCGTGCATTCATTTTCACACGGCCGACATCCGACAAATCATAACGATCCGCCTCAAAGAAAAGCGAGTTGAACATTTCACCGGCTGCTTCCGGCGTCGTTGGCTCACCCGGGCGCATGACACGATAAATATCAAGCAATGCATCATCTCTGGATGTGTTTTTATCTGCGAGAAGCGTGTCACGAATATACGAACCGACATTGACATGGTCAATCGCGAGCACTGGAAGAGACGTCACCTTCTCAGCAACAAGCTGCTCAAGCATTTCTGCTGTGATCTCTGCGCCCGCTTCAGCATAAATCTCACCTGTCTTACTATTCACAATGTCTTGCGCAGCATATTTGCCAACCACCTGCTCGTCAGAGAGGATGATCTCTTTCGTACCCGCTTCAGCAATTTTATTCAGCATCCGGGGGGTCAACTTCTTACCTGCCTCAGCAACTTTCTTGCCGCCTTTTGCGTCAATCAAATCATGATCAAGCTTCACACCTTTCCATTGCTCAGGAACGAATGGCGCAGACCAGCCTTTTTTGCTGTGCTTCAGCGTATCCGTTGCATAGAAGGTCGAAAGAATCGCTTGCGTATCTAAGCCAAGCGCCCGCAATACCGTCGTTGCTGGCATTTTACGGCGACGGTCAATCCGCGCTTGGACGATGTCTTTGGGATCAAATTCGAAATCAAGCCATGAACCACGATAAGGAATCACGCGCGCAGCAAAAAGATATTTCCCTGAGCTATGCGTTTTCCCTTCATCATGGTTGAAAAACACGCCCGGTGAGCGGTGCATTTGTGAGACAATCACGCGCTCCGTACCGTTGATGACGAACGTCCCGTTCTCAGTCATCATCGGAATGTCACCCATATAGACGTCTTGCTCTTTGATGTCTTTCACCTCGCGGGCGCCAGTATCTTCATCCACAATCCAGACGATCAAACGAAGCGTCACGCGCAATGGTGCGGAGAAATTAATCCCACGCTGACGACATTCTTCCACATCATATTTGGGGGGATCAAAGGTGTAGCTGACATATTCGAGCGTTGCTGCGTCAGAGAAATCTTGAATCGGGAATACCGACTTCATGACACCATGAAGACCTGTGTCCGTACGATCGTTGGCAGGGATCTCGCGCTGCAAGAAGTCTTCGTAAGAATTGCGCTGAACCTGAATCAGGTTCGGCATTTTCGCCACTGAAGTGAGCTTTCCAAACGACTTACGAATACGCTTACGCGCGGTAAAACTATGAGTAGAAGGGGCTGCTTTCGCCATGATCGTCCTTTAAAGAAGTGAGTTTATCGAAACAAGACACACGAAATGGGGATGCAGCAATGAGCCGCAACCCCATTTCATGTTATCAAAAACTACTGAATTTCGACTTCAGCGCCAGCATCCGTCAAGGCTTTGGCAAGCTTGTCTGCCTCATCCTTAGGAATACCAGCTTTCACTTCCTTCGGTGCACCTTCAACAAGCTCTTTCGCTTCTTTGAGGCCTAGGCCAGTTGCACTACGGACTTCCTTAATCACGTTAATTTTCTTGTCACCTGCTGCTTTAAGCACAACAGTGAATTCTGTTTTCTCTTCAGCCGGTGCCGCATCTGCTGCCGCACCAGGCGCTGCTGCCATTGCGACAGGTGCCGCGGCAGAAACGCCCCATTTATCTTCGAGAAGCTTCGAAAGCTCAGCTGCTTCCATGACTGTCAAAGCAGAAAGATCTTCTACGATTTGTTCTAGATTTGCCATAATTGATACCCCTTTAGTTACCCTTCATTCTACGTTAGTTTAATTGCCTTCGGTCGCCCCATACGCACCAAAGACGCGCGCCAACTGTCCAGCGGGCGCTTGCGTGACCCCAGCAATACGCGTTGCCGGAGTGGAAATAAGCGCCACAATTTTCGCTCGCAATTCGTCAAGCGAAGGCATTGTCGCGAGCTTTTTAATGCCTTGCACATCAAGTTGATGTTCTCCAAACGCTCCAGCAACCAGCTGAAGTTTATCATTTTCTTTTGCGAACACGCTGAGCGCTTTCGCTGCCGCCACCGGATCGTCCGAATAGGCAATCGCCGTAGGGCCAGAGAAAAGCTCTGTCAATGTTTCGTACGTGGTGCCTTTCAGCGCCAACTTCGTCAAACGGTTCTTCGTTACTTTGAAACCCGCGCCCGCTTCGCGCACTTTACCGCGCAATTCACTCATTTCTGAAACGGTCAGGCCTTTATAATGCGCCACAATCACGACCTGAGTGTTGGTCATGATATTGGCCATATCGCTGACCCATGCTTCTTTTGCTGCCCGTTCCATCGCCATGACTAACTCCTTACGCCGCTACGTCGTTGATATCGACCTGCACCCCAGGACCCATGGTCGAGGTAAGCGTCATTTTCTTCATGTACGTACCCTTCACGCCTGACGGCTTCGCTTTTTGCACCGCAGAGACAAAGGCCACAATATTTTCCTTGAGCTTATCTTCATCAAAACTCACCTTGCCAATGCCCGCATGCACGATACCAGCCTTCTCGACACGGAAATTCGCCTGACCCGACTTGGCATCATTCACTGCCTTCGCCACATCCGGCGTTACGGTGCCGAGCTTCGGGTTCGGCATCAGGCCACGTGGGCCAAGCAACTTACCAACACGCCCAACCAGCGCCATCATATCCGGTGAAGCGATACATACATCGAAGTTCATTTCACCTTTTTGAATCATTTCGACCAGCTCATCTGAGCCTACGATATCTGCGCCAGCCGCTTTCGCTGCCTCCGCCTTATCATCTTTCGCAAACACCGCCACACACACTGTTTTACCCAGGCCATTCGGCATTGATACCGCACCACGCACCATCTGGTCGGAATGTTTCGGATCCACACCCAAATTCAATGCCACTTCCACCGTCTCATCAAACTTAGTTTTGCTATTGCCTTTGATCAGCCTTACCGCATCCGTAAGCGAGTACACTTTTGCCGTATCCACTGCCTCAAGCGCTTCTGCCATACGCTTTCCTGATTTTGCCATCTTACGCCTCAACCACTTCTAGGCCCATTGACAAAGCAGAACCACGGATCATTTGCGCCGCCGCATCCACATCATGAGCATTCAAATCTTGCATTTTCTTCTCAGCAATTTCCTTGAGTTGTGACTCAGTAATCTTGCCCGCAACCTTTTTACCCGGCTCAGACGAACCCTTCTTCAGCCTCACCGCTTGCTTTATGAAGTGGCTGACTGGCGGAAGCTTTGTTACAAAGCTAAATGTGCGATCCTTATATACTGTGATTACCACAGGAATGGGAGAGCCCGGCTCCTTATCTTGCGTTGACGCATTAAACGCCTTACAAAATTCCATAATGTTAAGCCCAGCTTGACCTAGCGCAGGGCCAACAGGAGGAGACGGATTCGCCTTCCCTGCAGGAATTTGTAGCTTCACATAGCCTGTAATTTCTTTTGCCATTGCCTACTTTTTCGTGTGTATGTTTTCATAACTATTTTGCAAGGTCGCCATTCATACTAAAGGATTTTGAAATTGCAAGCGCTTTTTCGAATATTTTTAAGTGATTTTCGACACCTGGCCATATTCGAGCTCGACCGGCGTTGAACGGCCGAAAATAGAAACAGAAACTTTCAGCTTCTGGCGATCATCATCCGCCCCTTCGACGATACCAATGAACGAGTCGAATGGCCCTTCAATCACCTTCACCTCTTCACCGATTTCGAAGGTAATCGTACTACGCACCGAGGTCGCACCTTCTTCAGCTTGCTTGAAGATGGCATCAGCCTCTGCCTGGCTAATAGGTTGTGGGCGCATTCCTTTGCCGCCGAGGAAACCGGTCACCTTGTCCGTGTTCTTCACGAGCTGCCAGGTTGCATCGGTCATTTCCATTTTCGCAAGCACATAGCCTGGGAAGAAGCGCTTCTCTGTCTGCACTTTCTTACCGCGGCGCACTTCAACCACCTCTTCCGTCGGCACTTTCACTTCTTCAAACTTATCCGCGATGCCTTTAAGCTGCGCTTCATCCAAAATGGCTTGCGCCACTTTTTTCTCGAAATTGGTATAGGCTTGAATGATATACCAACGCTTTTTACCTTTGTTCCGCGCCGATGCCGCAACCCCTGCCTCTTTGGCAGCGATTTTTTCATCCAGCTCCTCGCGCTCAGCTTCTTCCATGGCATCAGCCATCGGAGACTCCGAATGCACAGCCGCCGCTTCTGCAGCATCATTATCTTCTTCAGCCGCAGGGCTCATTGGATTCTCTTCCCACGTATCTTCTGCGCCAGCTGCCGTTGCAATGGTCTCGTCTGCCACCACTTCGTCCACCGGGCGGACCTCGTCATTTTCCTGTTGTGCCTGTGTTTCTGCGTTCATCACTGTCCTCCAATACCTAAAATAGTCTGCACCCCGAGTGATGCTAAGTTATCGATAACCAAAAAGAAAATCGCGGCAAGAACGGTTAGCGCAAGCACCATCATCGTCGATACGGTGGTTTCTTTGCGTGTCGGCCACGTCACCTTGCTCGCTTCTTGACGCACTTCACGCGTAAATTTTGCTGGGTTTGCCATAATTCTTTCTTGTGCTCCTGCTCCGGACTGCTGTCCTGCGCAACGCGCCTCACGACTGCGTCGACTAAAGGCTCGGCCTGCTGGCCTCGAAGGTTTTAATTTCCAAACATAAAAACGCACACCACCAGGGTGTGCTTCTGCGCTAGGGTATAGACCTGCTACTACATAAGTGCAAGCGGAAAATCATGCCTAATTGCGGGTAGACTAGCACGGCATTTCGGCGTATTATTACCTCTATGAAGCGTAATGGTTTTACCCTCGTCGAAATTGCGATCGCACTGCTGATCATCGGTCTTATCACCGGTGGAACACTGCTCGGTGCCGATCTCATACGTAATGCTGAACTTAAGACCATTCTGAAAGATAAAGAACAGTATACAGCCGCCGCTTATACATTTAAAGATGAGTATACCTATTTTCCTGGCGATCTGCCTAACGCTATTGATTTTTGGGGGTCGCTCGTGCCGGTTGTAAGCGGGCAGTGCAATCTTGTACCCTTAATGACGGGAACACTCACCCCCACCAGCGAAACAGGAACTTGCAATGGCGATGGTGACGGAAAGATTTTTGGCGGGTTTGGCCTCGAAAGCGGTCTCTTCTGGCAACACCTTAACAATGCAGGACTGATCGCAGGCACTTTTTCCGGTAACTCTATGAATGGTGGCGATGCACGCGATGCAGTTGGCACAGACCGCACTATTAACCCAGACTCAGGCATTGGCGGCGGCGCACAATGGCATATCTCTTATGCCACAGGAATAGCAGGCACCACTCCCAATCTTAATATACTTGGTTCTTACTTTGACAGTTCAACGCAAGAAGTATGGGATAAACATCACGGCAACTATTTCTATTTAGGCGGAATATTCAATCGTACTGGCGGCGGGGCGAATGATGTTGGCCACATTAGCGCCCGCGAAGCGTGGGGTATTGATACCAAAGCAGATGATGGCCGACCAGGGCTCGGCGCCATTTGGGCAAGCACCTTCTGTTCTAACCTCACAACGGTGGCCGCTTCTACCTCACTCAGCGAGGCACAGGCAAATACGGCTGTATACCAGCTTGATGATCCAGAAGAACATTGTGGGTTGTTTTTTCCTAATCTCTTCTAAAGATTCGCACTATTCTGGCGCATGACGCCATACAGACAGATAGAACATACCAATGAAACGATTTGGCACCCAAGAACGCGTCGCATGGCTGTATCTCGATATGAACAGCTATTTCGCCAGCGTTGAGCAGCAAATTCAGCCGCAGTTGCGCGGCAAGCCCGTGGCCGTCGTACCAGTGGAATCTGATGCGACCTGCGCGATTGCCGCGAGCTATGAGGCCAAAGCGTACGGCGTGAAGACCGGCACCAAAATCTATGAGGCCAAAAAGATGTGCCCCGGCCTGATCTGCGTGCCCGCCCGCCACGACGCGTATGTTGAATATCATGACCGGTTCCTAAAAAGCATCGACCGCCTGATTCCCGTTCATACCGTCTATTCGATTGATGAGGTGGCCTGCGAGCTACAAGGGGTGCAATGCACGCCAGAAGGCGGCGTCGCCCTCGCCCGCGCCATTAAAACACAGCTACAGCAAGATATTGGCGCCTATATTCGCTGCTCGATTGGCCTCTCGAGCAACCGGCTGCTCGCCAAAATCGCGGCTGAGACAGAAAAACCCGATGGGCTGGTGATCATGGCGCCGGATGGGCTGTGCGACGCGCTCGAAGACAAACCGCTTACCACCCTGCCCGGCATCGGCGCTGGCATGGAAGCGCGCCTCAGCAAGGCAGGCATCTGGAGCATTGACCAACTTATAGCCCTCTCGCCGAAACATATGCGCACGCTCTGGGGCGGCGTGGGCGGTGAGCGCTATTACTATAGCTTGCGCGGCGTGCAGCTACCCGAGCAGGAAACCCAGAAACGCACTGTCGGCCATAGCCATGTGCTCGACCCGAACTGGCGGCCGCGGGAGATGGCCTGCTATGTCGCCCGCCGCCTGACGCTCAAAGCCGCAAGCCGACTACGCCGCTTTGAGCTGGAGGCGAGTAAGCTCACCCTCAGCCTGCGCATTGAGCATGGCCCGCGTGTGGCCGCAGAAGCCCGATTCGACCCGGCCTACGACACCATCACCCTGATGCGGCGATTGATGGCGCTGTGGCATGGGCTGATCGAAGCCTATCGGCCTGAACGCATCAAGAAAATTGCCGTGACCCTGCATGGTTTATGCGAGCCAGACACCTGCCAGGACGATCTGTTCGCCTCCGAAACAGTGACCGAGATACAAAGAAAAAAGCGCCATGAACAGCTGTCGCGCGCGATGGACACACTGAACAGCCGCTATGGCCGCGACACTATCACAATGGGCGGTGCTCCCAAAGAATTCCTACGCTTCTCGGGCACCAAAATCGCCTTCGCGCGCATTCCCGATAAGGAAGAGTTTTATGAGTAAGGTTGGATAAAATACGAGATCCCGGCCTTCGCCGGGATGACACATTTAGAATCAAAAGCCTATTCTCATGCGATGCACCACATATCATGTCTAAACGCACGAGACGGACGTCGAAAATGGTGCCTTATGAGCATTGGAGCGCAGCGTACTAAAGGGTACGTGAGCACCAACGCGCAGAAAGGCGACATTTGCAGACACCGTATGGTGGGTTTATTGCGCGAGGCCGGCAAACATTTGCTCCTCTTCCATATACTCGACATCTGCCAGCATATGCACACCCATCACCATGGGATCGGATTCGGAGAGAACAATCAGATTAAAGGAGACGGCCACAGCGAGCGCCGCCGCCATCATGCCGCCGCAACAATATAGATGAAACTTCTTACTCGTCAGAAAGTCCCAGCGATTATCATTCGCTGCCTGAAGTTCGCGCGGCTGAGCGGTGACATGGGCAAGCAAACGCGCCTCGAAGCCACTATCCGGCTCGGGGATCGCTAGCCCATCCATCTGATTCTTCACATCTGCATCCATCATTCTCATTTCTCTCAACCACTTACCCGTGAGTGACCGCAGTTTGGTCTTCTATATACGATCGTAATGCGGTTTTCCCGCGCACCAAAAGCGACTCGAGCGCTTTCAGGGAAACCCCCATCATTTCCGCAATCTCCGCCTGTTTCATCTCGCCATAATAGACATAGGTCAGCGCCATACGTTGGCGCTCGGGCAGTGATTCGAGCGCTTGACGCACCTCCTCTGCCTCTTGGCCCTTCTGCATCGCCCACTCTTGGTCGATGCGCTCATCCTTAATATCAAATTCGGGCTTTAAAGGCACCACCTTATGTTCTTTGCGGCGGGTGATATCGATCGCAGCATTATGAACAATACGGTGGAACCAGGTGGTGAATTTCGCACCTTTGCCCTCTTCCCAGCGCGCTTTACCGGTCCACAGCTTCACAAACGCTTCTTGCACCACATCTTCAGCATGTTCTTGATTGAGCACCACGCGATACGCCACCGCATAGAATTGACGGCTGTGACGCTCGATCAGTGCGCGCAGCGCACTCTCGTCACCTTGACATGCTTGGCTCGCGCATTGTTCGTCGGATGTCTCTACGCTCATACGGGTTCCTTTGATCTCGTATATAACGGCCATAGTGGCGGAAGTACAGCGTTAACAGCCCCGAACCTGTCACCCCGCTTTCATGACGGGGTCTGGGGGCCACACCCTCGATCACCGCATTACGCTCCAGACACCGCGGGCAGGTGCGGGGTGACGCTTAGATGAAACTATCTACCACTTGCAACCCCGTTGAAAAACGGGGTCTACTACGAGATGGCTCGAGATCCCGGCTTTCGCCGGGATTGCGTTTTATGTAAGCGCTATTCCGCATCCGGACGTGGGCCTTTGCCCGCTTTACGCTTTTCCATTTTCTTTTCAACATAGCTGATCTTTTCATCGTCGCTCATCGTTTCCCATTTCGCTTCCATCTTCTGCATGCGCTCTTCACGGTGCTGTTCGATCATTTCGAGCTTTTCTTCTTTACCCATCGCCTCCCATTTCGCTTTACGCTCCGCGCGAAATGCTTTCTTCTCTTCTTTGCTCATCGCTTCCCATTTCGCTTTATCCACGCCAGGCGGCACTTTGCCTTCCGCATAGGCGTTCGGTGCAAGCGCGAGTGCAGCGACCATCGCGCTGCTCATCATAAGGGTACGTAATTTCATAAGATCCTCCTTGTTAGATCAATAGGTTACATGGGTAACACAGGGTGAGCCTGCATCACTGTATGACATTGATGTAATGTCCATACTTATCCTACGCAAGGGGGCGATGATTCCTTCGGCGCTGCGCCATGACATTTTATCCACGAGGATAAGGGGGCTAATCGCCTGAAGGATCAGCCAGAAGTGACCCTCTGCAATTCACAGCTTTTTCCCGATTGCCAAGGCACTGGGCCTATGGTCCTATCGCTTTCGCCCGGTTCAGAGAGTGAGTCATTACGATCTACCCTATATATAGAAGTGTCGATGGTGGCGACATCCTCGTAATCAACTATATATAGTATTCTATAACGCGACTCACCCACATATTGTGGTAATTTCGGAAGCGTAAGGATAGATCTCACAGATGACTAACATTCTGATCGGGAACTATAATTATGGATGCAATGATTTTTTTTAATGATTCTAACAATTTTATGATGGACAAAAAAACACAATATATAGTATCTATTGACTCAAGAACTGCTACATGTAGATTTACAGAAACTTCATGTACTATTATTCACAAAAGCAAAAATATAGGGAGAGACTAAGCCATGTCCGTCGCCGCCATTGAAACCAACACCTCGCGTGATGCTAAATTGACTGAATTTGGTAAGGCGACCTTGTCCGATCGCTACCTCATGCCGGAGGAAAACTACCAAGATCTATTCGCGCGCGTCGCCGCCTATTATGGCGATGATGAAGCGCATGCGGGCCGTCTCTATGACTACATTAGTAAGCTTTGGTTCATGCCGGCCACGCCCATTCTCTCGAATGGCGGCACAGAGCGCGGCCTTCCGATCTCTTGCTTTTTGAATGAAACTGAAGATTCCCTCGGCGGCATTGTTGATTTATGGAACGAAAATGTCTGGCTCGCCTCGCGCGGCGGCGGCATTGGAAGCTATTGGGGGAACCTGCGCAGCCTTGGTGAGAAAGTCGGCCGCAATGGCAAGACCTCCGGCGTCGTGCCGTTCATTCGCGTGCAAGATTCACTCACCCTTGCCATTTCGCAAGGCTCGCTGCGACGCGGTTCCTCTGCGGTCTATTTGGATATCTCCCACCCGGAAATCGAAGAATTCATCGACTTACGCCGCCCCACCGGCGGGGATCCAAACCGTAAAGCGCTTAATCTGCATCATGGAGTCGCGATCACCGACGACTTTATGGAAGCGGTCGAGAATGATGGCGAATGGAATTTGCTCTCACCTAAAGATAAGCATGTGGTCGAAACCATCAAAGCGCGCGATTTATGGATCAAGCTACTCAATGCGCGCATTGAAACTGGCGAACCGTATATTATTTATATTGATACGGTGAACCGCTCGATCCCTGAGCATCACAAGGAACTGGACCTTAAGGTCAAAATGTCCAACCTATGTTCGGAAATTACGCTTCCGACGGGTCCAGACCATTTGGGCGTCAGCCGTACTGCCGTATGCTGCCTGTCGTCGTTGAACCTCGAAACCTATGAAGAGTGGAAGGATGAGGAAGGCTTTATCGAAGATGTGATGCGCTTCCTCGATAATGTGCTCAGCGACTTCATCAACAAGGCCCCCGATTCGATGCAGCGTGCGAAATATTCCGCCATGCGCGAACGTTCGGTGGGGCTCGGCGTGATGGGCTTCCACTCCTATCTGCAATCGAAAATGATTCCATTTGAATCGGTGATGGCGAAGGTCTGGAACAAGAAAATGTTCGAGCATATTCGCAAAGAAGCCGACAAAGCTTCACAAACCCTCGCCGAAGAGCGTGGCCCATGTGAAGATGCCAAAGATTGCGGCGTGATGGAGCGCTTCTCAAATAAAATGGCCATTGCGCCTACCGCGTCGATCTCGATCATTTGCGGCAATGCTTCGCCAGGCATTGAGCCTTTCGCCGCCAATGCCTTCACGCAGAAAACCCTGTCGGGCTCGTTTCAGGTGCGCAATAAATATTTGAAAAAACTGCTGGCGGAGAAAGGCCAGGATACTGACGAAATTTGGTCATCGGTCACCACCCATGAGGGTTCAGTGCAACATCTTGACTTCCTGAGCGAAGAAGAGAAACTGGTGTTCAAGACGGCCTATGAGATGGATCAGCGCTGGGTCGTAGAACATGGGGCGGACCGCGCACCCTATGTTTGCCAAGCGCAATCCGTCAATTTGTTCATTCCTGGTAATGTTCATAAACGTGACCTACATCAGTTGCATTTCCAAGCCTGGAAGAAGGGACTGAAATCGCTCTATTATTGCCGCTCGACTTCAATGCAGCGCGCGGATAAGGTGAGCCAAAAAATGCCCGCCATTCAGATGGAAATGAGTTTAACCGAGAAAAAAGACAGCTACGAAGAATGTTTGTCATGTCAATAAGCTCCCAGTCGTCAGTTGTCAGCCTTCAGGAATTTGCAATACAAAAAGGTTACAAAGGGCTGAAAGTGTGGCAGCGTAGCAAAACGTTAGTCAAACAAATCTACGTGTTAACTCAAAATTTCCCAAAGGAAGAACTTTACGGCTTAACAAACCAAATGCGGCGGTGTGCCGTGTCTATTCCTTCTAATATTGCAGAGGGGCATGCACGCTCTGAAAAAGAGTTCTTACGTTTTCTTGATATCGCCTATGGCTCACTGAACGAACTAGAGACACAATGTGAGATCGCTTGTGAGCTTTCATTTCTAACGATGGATACTCTTCTTTCCTTATCAGATGAAATCGATGAAATCGGAAAGATGATTAATGGATTGCGGCGTTCCATAAAATCGCCTGATAACTGACGACCGAAAACTGGAGACTATTATGAGCCTTTTAGACGCAAAACCCATCTACAAACCCTTTAACTACCCCTGGGCCTATGACGCATGGTTGATGCAACAGCGCATCCACTGGCTGCCAGAAGAAGTGCCGCTATCGGACGATGTGAAGGATTGGAAAAAGAACCTCGAGCCAGCCGAAAAAAGCCTGCTCACGCAGATTTTCCGCTTCTTTACACAGGCAGATATTGAGGTGAATAATTGCTACATGAAACATTATTCGCGTATCTTCCAGCCCACCGAAGTGCAGATGATGCTCGCGGCGTTCTCAAACATGGAAACCGTGCATATCGCTGCCTATTCACACCTACTTGATACGGTCGGTATGCCTGAAATCGAATATACCGCCTTCATGAAATATAAGGAAATGGCCGATAAATACGATTACATGCAGCAATTTGGCGTGGATACGAAAATCGATATCGCGACGACCATGGCGGTGTTTGGTGCATTCACGGAAGGGCTGCAGCTATTCGCTTCCTTCGCGATCCTGCTGAATTTCCCACGTTGGGGGAAAATGAAAGGCATGGGGCAAATCATCAGCTGGTCAGTGCGAGATGAAAGCCTGCACACGAATTCGATCATCAAGCTTTTCCACACATTCTGTGAAGAAAACCCTGACATCGATATGAAAGAACTGCATCAGCGTCTTTATGTCGCATGCAACACGATTGTGACCCATGAAGATGCGTTCATTGATCTCGCCTTTGGGATGGGTGAAGTGAAAGGCCTCACACCAATCGAGGTGAAGCAGTATATCCGTTATATTGCCGATCGCCGCCTCTCGCAGCTACATCTTCAACCAATGTTTAACATTGAGAAAAACCCGCTACCATGGCTCGATGATATTCTAAACGGTGTGGAGCATGCGAATTTCTTCGAAAACCGGGTGACGGAATATACCAAAGCAGCAACGCAAGGGACGTGGGACGAAGCGTTTGGGTAGTTTAGCGCTCGCAGCCAACATCTTGATTCGCTGAGTGATCTGGAGTGCCACAACTTGGGGTCGCTCCTTGACTTATATCCGCGTCTGCCACCTGAAAACTTACAGATCTAGTAGCGTCTCCTGCTTCAAGTGTTTCGTCTCTCCCAACAATACGTAAGTTTCCAACACTTTGATCCCAGCCCGCATATTGCTGTTTAAAATCAGCCACTCTGCCGTTCAAATAATCGTACATATTGGAACTCATAGGATAACCCGCTGCATCCATCGCTTTTGCCATAGGACTATGAGAATTCATCGCTGCTTCCATAAACTCTCGCGTTGTCATTCCATGTTCACCCATTTTCCCCAAGAACTCTCTTAAAGATGAGTTTCGGGGAGCCTGGCCTTCGCTCTCAGCGCGAAATCCATCAAACAGTTCTTTAATGTCTTTTGAAGTGACACTGTAAGGGGGTATAGCCATAATCGAATCCTATATATTCTACTCTAATGTTGAGTATAATTCTTAATACTTAAAATTTGATTAATTATGACGCCCATCAAACTCCATAAAACTGACGCTTTTGGCGACGGGAATCACCCTACTACGCAAGGGATGATGGCGATGTTGCGCGAATTGGCCGGGCATCGTCATCCTGAAAGAAGCGCCAGCGAAGTGAAGGATCTATCTACCGGCAGCATATATCCTTCGGTCACTTCATTCCCTCAGGATGACACTTTCCGACTCCCGAAAACCGAACCCCGAATCCCCATCTTAGATATGGGCTGCGGCTCGGGCATTCTTTCCATTCTCGCCGCCCAGCTCTGGCCAGACGCGCGCATTCTCGCGGCAGACCTTGAGGAAGAGGCGGCACTCGCTACCCAGAAAAATGCCGAATTAAATCATGTTTCTCAGAATATTACCGCGATACGCAGCGATGGCTATCAGCATGCCACGATTCACGAAAATGCGCCCTACGATCTGATTCTCGCCAACATGCTCGCTGAGCCGCTGATTCGCCTGGTAACTCAGCATTATCAACATCTTAACGACCACGGCACGCTCCTGATCAGCGGCGTGCTCGATTGGCAAGAGCCGACCATTCGCGATATCTACGAAACCTCGGGGTTTCAGCCGGTTCAGGCCCTGCAAAGCGAGGAATGGCTGAGTATGATGTTTGTGAAGCTATAATCCGTCATCCCGGATCTAACTACGCTGCGCTCGTAACGTCTGGGATGACATCGCTCATTGTATTCGCTCGTCAATCTTCATCAAAACGTCACATCCCTTCCCATTCCATCGGCTATACTGGAGAATAGGAAAGAGAATATATGCCATTTGACAGCACATCGATAAACGCGCCTATTTCGCCCTATCTCCCTGAAGGGCAAAGCGATTTCGATTACACAAAATTTCTGAAAGACCGCCGGATCCATCTCGACCATAGCTCGATCATTGAGCCCTATGGTGCCTATCATCCGGGAGAACTTGACCCGGCGCATGAGCCGAAGCTTCGCGCGAAACTTGAGAAAAATCTGAGCCTTACCCCACCGCGCTTTTTTGATGATAAAACACACGGAGAGATTGCAACCAAACTGGGCGGCCTGATCCCCATGTCGTTAGCAGCAGAAGAAGATATTCATGCGCGCCGTGGCCGTGATCTGGAGTCCTATCGCCAGAGCGGTCAGAACCCGCAAGCCGCGCATGCACTGGCGAAAGATGAGAACCCCTACGCATCACTGATCGAAGCCTTGCGCCGTTCTTCGCAGCCTCATCCTTACGAGAAAGAGCAGGCTGACAATGCCATAGCCATGTATTTGATTGTCGAAGCCGCACTGCAAAAACCCGAAACACCGCAAACCGCCCGATTTACCGGCGCGTTAACCAGCATCATGCGCTATAAAGACAAAGCCGAGAATGTGTTGGTGAATCTGCATGCGCTGAATGACATACTCCCCGGAGATATTATCGAAATCGCACGCCGTTCCCCGGCGCAAGGCGGCGGCATTGCTGGTGTGGGCCGGGCGCTTGGCCTAAGCGACAATGAGATTACCGAAATCATGGATGTGACGCAGCACGCATCGGCGCATCATTATAGCAACAACATCATTGAAAATTGGAAAGCCGGCCGCACCAACGCACCGATCGCAGATTATGGCCTCGACACGACCCTGCGCGTCGGATTGCAAAGCCGTGTGGAGAAGAAAATCACCGAATTGCGCGACAAGGTCGGCCATCATTACGAAACATCCAGCCTGGCCAAAGCGCATGAAGAAGAGTTTCTTGGCGCGCTGCGTATGCTGCCGCCTGTCGTGGCGGAAGCGCTCTATGAGCTGGGCACCGAATTCTGCTACACGAAAGAAGCAGGGCTGAAACATATGCTCCCTGACTCGAAAGCATTGGGCCTGCATCGTACTTTGCGTAACACGCCGGGCGAAGAAGATGGCACGCGGATGATTTTCGTTTCCGAAGCGCAAGGCAGCAAGATCAACTTTGTTCGCACGGCCATTCACGAAGCATTCCACCTGCTATTCCCCAAATCCTTTTCCCCTGAGCAAGCACAAGCGGTTGATGGGCTGTATAAGCATGATGAGAAGCGGCTCAGCGAATTGAAAGGGGTGGTCGATGCCTATTGGCGCGGCGAACTCTCAGAGCATGACACCCGCGCGAAACTACGCAGCGACTTCACGATTGGCGGGCTGAGCATCGATGATGCGATCGGGCCGAATGGCGATTTGAAGCCGCTTTATTGGCTGGTCAACGATGCTTATCAGAACCTGAACACGGAAAGCCCGAATTATGCCAAGATGGGATACCCAACGCCAGAGCTGAAGACCTATGAAATCATGTCGCGCTATTCCGAAGTGCGCTATGTCCAGCTGCATGACAACCCGCGCCTGACCGCATGGCTGACCCCGGGCATCACCGAAGTGCATGATACATATTATATTCCGCATATACGCGATAAGCTCGCGGAGCTGAAAGCAGAGAAAACGCAAGCTACTTCTCCTGCTAACGACACACCACCTAGCACTCAGATTAGTGGCACATCTCATTACGGCATGCTGGAAGCGCGACTGCAACAGCAAGCAATATAGCGATGAGCCGTCATTCTGCGGCAATCACAAGAACGTTCCCGCCAAGCTCACCACCTCACCGCCCGCACCTATTTTAAACCGCGCAACACCGGCGCTGTCATCCGTATTCACCCCGCCTAAATCGAGCTTCGCAATCCCTTGCTGTTTCAGCGCGCGCATCATCTCCCACAGCAGCTGATTATGGATGTTGACCGCTTTGCCCTGCTCACTCGCCCAGCCAATATGGTAGGTCGCACTCGTGCCATGAATCACACAGAGCATGCCGCCAACCCCCTTGCCTTCCTGCCGCGCCGCCAATGCCATCACTGAATTGTTGCCCGCCACTTCCTGATAGAGCGGCACCAGATGCGCTGGCAAGCTTTGATAGCCAAGCCGTGCGCGTTGTTCAATTTCATGCTCAAACAGCCACTCATACGCAGTGGGCTTCGAAATAGGATGGATACTCACCGCCTCTTTCTCCGCTGCGCGTAGCCGATTGCGCCATTTACCGTCCATCTGTGCGAGCAACGATGCTTCCTCCTGCGTTAGATCAAGCATCACTGTATGATGCCCCGTCATGACGCGCTTGAACCCGCCGAATCGCATCATGCTGGCGCGTTCGGTTTCTGGCATCCACAGCATAATGCGTGGCCAGGGAAGCCGCTGCGCAAGATCTTTTTTCATCCGGCGCATAACAGCGTGTTTTTCTTCATCGGATAAGGCCGTGCACCAAACCGGCCCGCGCATGCAGACGGCCATCTCATACACTCCCAGCACCTTCCGGTGCATCCACTGCGCTACCGCAACTGGCGCGCCTTCTCGTGTCACCACGGCGCGATGAATCTGTGTGCCGAAACGCTGCATCACCTCGCCATAAGCCCACTCCTGCTGATAGGCATAGAAGTCAGACCCGGCCAGCGCTTGCTGCCACCCTTCTTGGCTCGCGTCCCATTCGATTGCAAAATTCATGAAATCGTTATAAATTTTTACTCGAGAATGTCATTGTAAAATGCAGGAGCGAGTCATAAAAAACACTATCAAAGGCCATCATCTACCGTCCCCGCGCCCAACCTTCTACGGCATATGGTCGGTTTTCTGCTATGCGATTCTGCCATTCATCACCGTGCTTCTCGGGCTGGATGCGTTGCTCTATCTCATTTTCCGCTACGGGTTTGACCATTGCTACGGCGTGTTCTGTTTCTTCTGACGCGTCACAAAACGCATCGGGGCCAGCGCCTGTTGAATGGAATGGGGCAAGCATGATACGGGATGATGGGTGATCAGATCCGCGAGATACTCCGCTCCTAATGGCGCAGAGAGTGCGCCGCGCGAGCCGTGCCCCACTGAAAGATACAGCCCCTCAAGCAGATTGCCTTCTGCATCATTCGCTGGCCCAATCAGCGGCGTGCGGTCCTGGCTCACGCTGCGCAGTGACGCCCTACCCTCTAACTGTGTAACATCGAGCTCCTCTTTCAACCAGCCGGGCAGCAGCGCACGCACCTGCTCGATTAACTCAGAGTGATCACGCGCGCGCAGATCCGTGCCATGATACTCTCTATCATAGGTCGCGCCCACCAGATAGCCGGTCTCGATCGGAACCACATAGCCTTTCTGACACAGAATCACATCGATCGCATGATGCACCATTTCGTGAGGGATATAACATAGCTGACCCCGATTCCAGAAGAGCGGGTAATGCGCCGTAAGTGGATGATTCGTGATATCACTCGCATGACACAGCACCAGTATCGGCGCGGTGATGGTCTGGCCCTCTGCAGTAGCAGACCAGCCATCGCCATCACGCGTGATCTCTGATAGCGGCGTCTCATAGCAGCACGTAATCGCCGGATGATCCAGCAACCGCTGACAAAAGCCAACGATATCCAGCGCCGTACCATGCGGGAAATAGAGCCCATCCGCTTCATCTTGATAGGGAGCAATACGCTCCTGAATAGCGCTTTGGCTCATCGGCTGTACGATCGCTTCTGAAAGGCCCAGCGCCTTGTGAATTTTCGTAAATTTTTCCGCATCCTCTTCATGACGCGGCAGCTGAATCATCCCTCTCTGCTCTGCTAGACCCGAAAAATCTTCCCGCGCAAGCACCCGTTGCATATGGGCATAGGCAAGAAAACTAAACCGCGAAGATGGCGTCCAAGCTTTGGTCAGCTGTGGAAATAGCACCGCGCGCGGATTCCCTGAGGCACCGTGTGCCGGCGCAGAATGCTTCTCTATGACGCACACCTGCATACCACGCTCGGCCAAAGCACGTGCAGCGCTTGCCCCAGCAATACCGGCACCCACAATGATCGCATCAGCCATGCTTCACTCCGGTGATCATCTCACGCTTGCGGCCAAAGCCCGGCACTTTGCTGATAGCAAACCCGGCCGCCTCGAGCCCACGCCGCACATCACTCGCCGCTGTAAATGTCGCGACCGTACCGTCAGGCCCCGTATGCATTCCTACTTGCTCCAGCAGGCTCGCTTCCCACATATGCGGATTCTTCTTCGGCGCAAACCCATCCAGAAACCAGGCATCAGCCTTAAACGCCATCTCAGGAAGCCATCGGTGGATGTCGCCCCACACCAACGTTAATGAACCATGATCCATCGCAATGCGATGCGGTCCTTCGATCGGCAGCGGATAGTGTGCCAGCAACGCATCACGCCAAGGGGCAATGCTTGGCCAATGCGACAACACACCGTGAATAATGTCTGGCGCGAGCGGTTCTTTTTCAAAACTGATATAGTGAATCTTGGCCGCTTCTGGGGCGTGCTGTTTCCAACATTCACACGCAGCTGCATAATTGAGCCCGGTCCCAAAGCCCGCCTCTGCAATCACAAACGCATCATCACATGCGGTGAAACGATGCGCGAGGTCATTCCCGCCGAGAAACACATGGCGTGTCTCTTCAAACCCATCCTCTTTCGAGAAATACACATCATCCATCGATTCATGGCGAAGCGTGTGGTCATCCCCAAGTGCGACCCCTGTGCGCAGATATTCCATTAACGCGCGGGACGGATCACCGTGATCGGCTTAGACCCGGCAGCACCTGCCGCTTTGAGCAATGCCCTGCTCAGAGTCTTCAGCGCCGTGATTGCCTCACGCACCTTCTGGCGCCCCAGACTATCTTTCTCGGAAGCGATCACTTCAATATCCAGCGGTCCCGGAATATCACGAATCGCCTGCTTTGCCTCAATCAAGGCCTCATGCGTTTTCAGCGCCGCCGTCAGATCACGTTTTTTGACATATTGATGCCATGACAGCCCATCAAAGCCGGGGTGCTCACCATGATACACATTGTAAATTCCCTGCATGCTCATTTCGAGTTCGCGCTTCGTGTGATCGGAAAAGGTTGCCGGCTCCTCGAGCGTATCCTTCGCTTCCAGCATGTGCCTCAAGCGCGCCTCAGCGAGTTCATACCCTGCCAAATTCACCATTCCCGAGAAGATCGACGCAATAGTCTCGCCTTCATCGCGCTGGCGGAACGAAGCAGCATAATTGTTGGGCTCATCATCAACCCAGCTAAAGATCAAAAAGCGCATGTCATCGATAATCAGCTGCATCACTTCTTCGAGTAAAATTACGCGCCGTTCAGACACATCATTTCTTCCCAAGAAATTCGTGTAGGGCACATCCCCCATATGGTTTCCTGGTTGATCGCGCCCCCATAGCAGATATTCGACCACATGATAACCGGTGTAAATATCAGCCAAGTCCCCTTTTTGATGAATGACTTGGAGTGATTTTTTATCAATCTCAACGGGCTTGTATAGAATGCCATGATGCGGATCATCAATCCGGTCCGGATCCACCGGCCATGCGTTCAGATAATGCTCCGGCCCCGTTGATTCATTGCCTTGGTGTCGATAGTCGATCGGACCGTTGTAAAAGCGGAACACTTCCGTCTGGTTATAGCTATCACGCGCTGCCCGCCATGCTTCACGCGCTTGGCGCAGCCGTGAGCGTGAAGGGTTTTCAATCAAGCGCTCAACGGTTTCCTGCAAATACGCCGCATCGTCATAGGCTTTGCGGTAGCTGAAATACACCAGCCGCGCATAGCTATCGACCATATGGCGCGGTTTAATGATTTTGGCGCTCGCGCTGTCTGGCATGCTTGTGCCACAGACAAGAGCGGCGCAAAGCATCAAGATCATTGTGAAACGTAACCTCATCTGTCTCTTATACCACAGAACCGGCGATGGTTTCATCCCATAAACGCAGCATAATTGCTTGCGATTCACGCCAAATCTCGTATGACTTTGGGAAAGAAGTACACGTAACGAAAGCAAAAAATACACTGCGAAGCCAGGAGGTGAAGCATAGAAAGGTTAGAACGAAGTCAGGAGACTTCGTCAGCCATGAGCCCGCGAAGCGGCGTTCTATCGTGAGCGCAGGAGCGCGAACGGGGAACAAAAGGAAAACTATGTCTGAGAAATTTGTCTATGTCATCAAAGGCTTAAACAGAAGCTATCCCGGTGGGAAGCAGGTGCTGAAGGATATTTGGCTGTCCTTTTACCCCGGCGCGAAAATTGGTGTCGTTGGCCATAATGGTGCGGGTAAATCAACCTTGCTGAAAATTATGGCCGGGCTCGATAAGGAATTCACCGGCGAAGCCTGGGCCGCCGATGGCATCAAGGTGGGTTATCTTGAGCAAGAGCCACATATTGACGAAAGCAAAGATGTGATGGGCAATGTGATGGACGGGCTGAAGGAAAAGCAAGCCTGGCTCACCGAATTTAACGAACTCTCAATGCAACTCTGCGAACCGATGAGTGATGATGAGATGAATGATTTGCTCGCCAAGCAGGGCGAGCTTCAGGAAAAAATCGATGCGGCCGATGCGTGGAACCTGGAGTCGGAAGCGGAAATGGCGATGGAAGCGCTGCGCTGCCCGCCGGGCGACTGGTCAGTCGATAAGCTTTCGGGCGGGGAAACTCGCCGCGTAGCACTCGCGCGTTTGCTGCTTGAAAAACCCGACATGTTGCTGCTCGATGAGCCGACCAACCATTTGGATGCCGAATCGGTGGCGTGGCTCGAGCGCTATTTGCGCGAATATCCTGGCACCGTCGTTATGGTCACGCATGACCGCTATTTCTTGGATAATATCACGAGCTGGACTCTAGAGCTCGACCGCGGCGAGGGCCGCCCGTTTGAAGGGAATTATTCCGGCTGGCTCGAGCAAAAAGAGAAGCAGCTCAAGCAGGAAGAGAAAGAAGAATCTGCTCGCCAGCGCGCGATCAAGGAAGAGCTGGACTGGGTGCGTTCTTCGCCTAAAGCGCGTCAGGCCAAATCCAAAGCTCGCCTGAAAGCCTTTGACGAGCTAGTGAAAAATAATAGCGAACAACGCGCCGGCAATGCACAAATCACTATTCCGGTGGTGGAACGCCTCGGGGATACTGTCATTAATGCTGAACATGTGCAGAAAGCGTTTGGCGAGAAATTGCTCATGGATGATATGAATTTCAGCATTCCGCCCGGCGCAATTGTCGGTGTCATTGGCCCGAACGGCGCGGGGAAAACGACCCTGTTCAAAATGATCACCGGCGTGGATACGCCGGATAATGGCACGGTCACGGTCGGTGATACGGTCCAGCTTGGCTATGTTGATCAGTCACGTGATTCGCTCAATGATGATGCGACGGTGTGGGAGGAGATTTCCGGCGGCGCGGATGTGATTCAACTCGGTAAGCGCGAAGTGAAAAGCCGTGCCTATTGCGCCTGGTTTAATTTTAAAAGCGATGCGCAGCAGAAAAAAGTCGGTATGCTGTCAGGCGGGGAGCGCAACCGCGTCCATCTCGCCAAGATGCTGAAGAAGGGCGCGAATGTGTTGATGCTCGATGAGCCGACGAATGATCTTGATGTCGAAACGCTGCGCGCGCTCGAAGAAGCGCTGCTCGAATTTGCCGGCTGCGCGATTGTGATTTCGCATGATCGCTGGTTCCTAGACCGCATCGCCACCCATATCCTCGCCTATGAGGGCGATTCTCATGTCGAATGGTTCCAGGGCAACTATCAGGAATATGAGGAAGACCGCAAACGTCGCCTCGGTGATGAGGCGCTGCGCCCAAGCCGGATTCAGTATAAGAAACTGAGCCGCGCTGCTTAGTTTACGATCGCTTTAAAGCGATGCGATATCGATTTTCTTCGCTTTGGCATCCAGTGCTTTGATCAACGCATCAATGCCTTTCTGACCGACAAAACCGCCAAACTCAGAGCGCTGAGTGGTGATCAGGCTCACCCCTTCCACCACAATATCCACCACGCGATAACCGCCGTCTTGCTTGCGCACACGATAATCGGTCAAAATGTCTGGACCGCCTTTTGGGTCAATGATTTTCATCATCACTAAATAATCGCCATCTTCTTGCTTACGCGTCTTACCCAGCTCGTAAGTCTGACCGGAAAACTGTGCGAAACGCGATGTATAGTTCTTCACGATAAAGTTCTGGTAGCTTTTGAGATAACGGGCTTGTTCCGCTTCATTCAGAGAACGCCAATGCTTGCCAAGCACGAAACGGCCGATCCATTTCGTGTCGACATTCTTCTTAAACAGACTTTCAAGCTTCATGAGTGTTTGCTTTTCATTGCTCCCAGACTCAAGCGTTTTGAGCACATTATCCGCTAATGTCGTGACAAAGCTTTCAACCTGCTTCTCACTTGCTGAAGCAGTGGTAAAAGAGGTAGCCGACAAAAGGACAGCACAGAAAATATATAAGGCATGTTTCATCATTTCTCTCTATTATACGTATAAATTATGTGTTTCCTACCACCCGGAATCAACGGGTGCAACTAGCAAATCGTTAAAACCGTTAATTATGGTGCTAAACTTGTGGCTTCACGGGGGTTGTGCGAATTCAAGATCATCGCATTCCGGCGCTGCAGGTACAAGCTGCGGAAGGTCGTATACGGATCAAGCGATGTCTCATACGTGCTCTGAATTAGCTCATCCACCTGTTCACGGCGTGTAATTCCATCACCAACCGCAATCGCGAGCATCGCCTCATCTTCAAGATCGCCATAAATATAGAGCGGGTTCGCCAACGTATCGGCGAAGGAGCCAACCGCATCGCGGATGTTACTTGGGCCAATGACCGGCAACACAAGGTATGGCCCTGATGGCACACCCCAAACAGCAAGCGCTTGCGAATAATCTTCGTTTCGATGCTCTAGACCATGACGGCCTGCGAAGTCACTAATACCGCCAAGACCAAGCGTCGTGTTAAGTGCAAAGCGCCATGCAGATGTCACCGCATGGGTAACGTCACCTTGAAGCAACGAACTCACAACCGTCACTGGCTCAGTCAGGTTGGTAAAGACATTGCGAACAGACGTACGAATGCCTGGGGTCGTGATCGCACGGTATCCCAAAGCGAGTGGGCGGAGAATCACCTCATCTACCACTTCGTTAAACGCGAAAATTTGGCGGTTCAACGGCTCCAGCGGATCGCTATCAACGTTAGCTTGATGTGCTGGCGCGCATGCTGTTGCAGTAACAAGCAATGCGATTGCGAGGATGTGACGGAAATTCTTCATGCTATGACTCTACTTTTCTTGTTCTTGCTGTTGACTATATCTCATAGTTCTTAACAATAGATAAAGATGACATAGACGCCAGTTACGTTTTTGTCACCAGACCGTAGTGTAATGGTAAAGCCTCTTAGCCAGCATCTGCTTTCTTAAGAATCACAATGACACATCGTAAAATAAATCACAGATGTGGCAGATTCATCACACCCACCATCACCCACTAGCCCCACGCACCCATCTATGCTATGACTTTTCTCATGACGGACACACTTTCCCATCATTTTGTATCGCTCTATGAGGCACACGCGCCCAAAGTGTCGTTCGAATTTTTTCCGCCTAAAGATGAAGCATCTGAGCAAACCCTATGGGAAACCATTACCAACCTCGCTTCGCTCAAACCCGACTTTGTTTCTGTCACCTATGGCGCAGGGGGCAGCACACGCGAGCGCACTCATGCAACCGTAAAGCGGCTGGTCGATGAAACCGACCTCGTCCCCGCCGCACATCTTACCTGTGTTGGTGCCTCACGTATTGAGATTGATCAGATCGCTCAAGAATATTGGGATGCCGGCGTACGGCATATTGTCGCCTTGCGCGGTGACATGCCTGATATGGAAGCCACCTATGAACCGCATCCCGAAGGCTACCCTTACGCAGTGGATTTAATAGAAGGGCTGAAAAAGATTGGCGATTTTGAGATTTCCGTCTCTGCCTATCCTGAAATGCACCCCGAAGCGGTGAGTATGGAGAAAGAGCTCGATTATTTGAAAGCTAAAATGGATGCCGGCGCGAGCCGCGCCATGACGCAATTTTTCTATGATAATGAGGCGTTTTTACGCTTCCGCGATCTGTGCGTTGATCGTGGTATTACCATGGAGCTCGTGCCTGGGATCATGCCGATTGGAAATTTCGCGCAAGTAACGCGCTTCGCCAAAGCATGCAACACCTCCATCCCGAATTGGCTTCAAACGCTCTTTGATGGGCTCGAGGACCATGCGGAGCTGCGCACCCACACTTCGCTCTATGTCGCATGCGAACAATGCCGTATCTTGCGCAGCGAAGGAGTAGAAGAGTTTCATTTCTATACGCTGAACCGCGCGAAACTTACGGCAGCGATTTGCCATATTTTGGGCGTCAAAGCCTAACTCCCGATTACACCACCATCTGACTTCGTAACCGCCAGCACCGATGGGCGCGGTGGCATGGCTGGGTCAAACTGTGGCCAGCGCGTGGAGGGATTGTCAAAGTTCGAACCGCTTGTATCTCCCGGATGTTGAACGGCAACAAACATGGTCTTACCATTCGGGGTAAAGCTCGGGCCGGTCAGCTCGCAGCCCTTCGGCCCGCGCAGGAAATGCCGCGTGACGCCGCGACCTTCCCCTTCCGTATCACATGCAAAGACCCCATCCGCAAAACCGACTGATTTGGGCTGGCCATCGGTGGTCAGCCACATACGCCCCTGCGCGTCAAACGCCATATTGTCTGGGCATGAAAGCCAGCCATGCGGCGAAGGTTGCCCTTGATAGAGCGCGAAATCCGTTGGTTCATAGGGGTTCCCTGCCATCATAAACATATCCCAGCGATGCTCCGGCGTCGCGTGATTAATATGGCCATCGATTTCAGCTGAGACTTCAATAATATGCCCATGGATATTACGCGCACGCGGGTTCGCCGGATCCGCCTGGCGCTCATCGCGTGAGCTATTTTTGGTCATCACAATATACAGTTTGCCCGTTTTCGGATTGACCTCGACATCTTCTGGCCGATCCATCGGGGTCGCCCCCACTAAATCTGCGGCACGACGCGCCTCGATCAGCACATCGGCTTGCGAATGGAAACCATTCTTCGGGTTAAGCGGGCCAATACCAAAAATGAGCGGCAGCCATTGAAGACGCCCATCGGGCTTAAACAGTGCCGCATAGAGGGTGCCATCATCAAGCAGCCGTTTATTCTGTTCGCGGTCAGCACTCATCCGTTCATTGCTGACATAACGGTAGACATATTCAAATTTCGAATCGCATCCGGAATAGACGATGACGCGGCCATCCGGGTTCGCATAACAGCTCGCACTCTCATGTTTGAACCGCCCAAGCGCCGTACGTTTTACCGGGGCACTCTCCGGCGCATACGGGTCAATCTCTACCACCCAGCCAAAACGGTTTGCCTCATTCGGCTCCTTATTCGTATCAAAACGCGAATCCAGCCGATGCCACGACGTGTATTGCGGGTCACCAATCGTCATGCGACTGTAATTACGCATTTCCGGATGGCCCGACTTGGGCTTGGTGAAGAACCCATCCATATTCTCTTCGCAGGTTAGATAGGTCCCCCAGGGCGTAATGCCGCCCGCGCAATTTGCAAAGGTGCCCAACACCTTACGGCCAGACGGGTCTGCCTTAGTGCGCATGCGTGCATGGCCCGCTGCAGGGCCAGAAATTTGAATTGGCGTCGTGGCAGTAATGCGCCGGCCATAGCGTCCCTTCACCACATCCCAGCCGCTCGCAAAACGCTTCACTTCCATCACACTCACGCCAACGGCCTCTTGCTCAATGCGCAGCTGCTCAGCCGTGCTACCAAGACGGGCGTTTGTCGCTGTAAGGCCTGGATGCATCAAATGTGGCAGCACATATTCGTGATTTACGCAAAGCAACCCATGTTCCGATGCGCCGTCCCCTTGAGTGAGCGGGAAATACATGGTGAAATCATTGTTGAAGCCAAATTGCCGCGCTTGATCAGCGCCCCGCTGCGCTTTTGGGTCGAAGGCTGGGGCTCCAGGAACCACTGGATCCCCCCAACTTGCGAGCACATCCGCGTTATACCCCGTTGCTAAATGATGGTCTTCATCGATCCCTTTGCGAATTTCTTGAAAGCCAAGCGAGGAATAAGAGCCTTGATAGGCCGCCATCGCCTCGCTCTCGCCCATATAATTTTTGAAACTATGAATGAGGAATTCGGTTTCAGTGCAGCCAGAAAGCACTGCGGTAGTCGCACCGGCGCCCATTACTTTGAGGCTGCGCTTGAGAAGGTCGCGGCGCGAATAGCGCTGCTCAATGATATTTTGAATCGTTCTAACTTCTCCCATGCCCTAGAAATACCATCGAATGGTTTATGGGCGCAAGGGAGAAATCAGTATGCCAGCAGGCGATCACGATGCTTCGTTATCTTCGCTGTCCGCATCATCATTTTTGTAGTTGGCACCGCCTGGGTTTTCTTCCAGCGCATAGCCTGCTGAACGTACTGTACGCACCAAATCTGGCTGATTGCCATCATAGTTGAGCGCTTTACGCAGGCGACGAATATGTACATCGACTGTGCGCAGCTCGACATAAATATCATGGCCCCATACCGCATCAAGCAACTGCTCACGGCTGAATACGCGGCCCGGATGTTCCATCATGTGACGAAGCAAGCCAAATTCCGTCGGTGAGAGATGCACTTCTTTGCCATCACGCGTGACTTTGTGGGAATTGAGATCCATCTCAATACCTGAGAATGACAATGATTTTTCAGACAGTGACGGGCGAATACGGCGGAACACCGCTTGAATCCGTGCAATCAGCTCACTTGGGCTAAATGGCTTCACCATATAATCATCCGCGCCCACATCGAGGCCACGAATTCGGTCACCTTCTTCGCCGCGCGCTGACAGCATAATGATCGGAATATTCTTCGTATCTTGGTTCCAGCGAACTTGCTTACAAATCTCAATCCCGGTCAAGCCCGGAAGCATCCAGTCGAGTATAATAATATCGGGCAGATGCTCTTTCACGAGCGTCACGGCTTCTTCCCCGTCGCCAGTAGAAACCACATTATAGCCTTCTTTCTCAAGATTATAGCGCAGCAATGTCACGATCGCGACTTCGTCTTCCACGATCAATACTTTGGTTTCGTCTTTCTTGGTCTTTGACATAACCCATCCCCTGTTACGAACGATGCATACCGCGCATCATCGGTTTTTTTTGCCTTTAGGTCAATGACTTCCTCTTCATCATCGACAACTCTGCCTTATCATGGGCGAGGAAGGTTAAGAAAGCGATAAGATCGAGGAAAAACAGGCGATAAGAGCAAAAACTGTTACTTTTTTGTCGCAGCCAGGCTGATCTTGAGCGGGATTTCGAGCGACACCCACTGCCCTTGCGCATCGGATGTGGCGCCGATCTGGTAATCCATCCGGTTGAGCACCGTCTCTGCCTCAACCAGAGCGCGCCCTTCATCAATCATGATCACCGCATCGAGGGTAACGGGCTTGGTTTCACCGCGGATCGTGAGCAGCCCATCAATGCTGTATTGCTCTTCGCCAAGGTGATGAAATTTCGTGCTTTTGAAAAGCGCGTGGGGCAATAAGTCGATGTCGAACCAATCTTTTTGCGGCAAGGTTTTATCATAAGTCGCATCACCTGTCGCCGTCGAGTCAAGCTGCACCTTTACTGTTGCATACGAGCCTGCCAACTTGGCTGGGTCAAACTGAATATTGGCTGAGAATTCCTTAAAATGTCCGGTGAACGATTTGCCTGCATGCGTGCCGCTAAACGCAATCGAACTGTGTTTTGGGTCCATCTGCCACTCGGCAGCCCATGTGGGAAAGCTTAGGCAGAGTGAAAGCATGACACAGGCTAAAAACTTCATGGCAGCATTCTCCTTAATAGATGGTCTTTATGAATCAGCTGGTGCTGCAAAGCTGCACCGATATGCACACATAATAGCAGCATCATACTGTAGGCTGCAAGCTCATGCGCTTCTTCAAACCATTCCGACCATTCGGTTTTATTCGCAATGTCGAGTAGCCAAGGAATATGTGGCCATTCGAACAGTCCGAAGATCATGGTCGGCAAACCATACGGGCTCGTGGACACCATCGCCCAGCCCAAGATCGGAATCGCAATCATCAACAGATAGAGCAGCCCGTGGACGCCGTGGGCGGCACATTTTTGCCACGCAGCCATCGCGGCTGGCATTGGCGGCGGCGTATGGGTGAAGCGCCATACAAGCCGTAGCAGGCTCAACGTCAAGATGATGAGCCCAACCGCCTTATGCCATTGATAGACATCGTAGGCGAGCGCCTGGCTCTCCTTTTCCTTGATGGCATCGACCATCCAAAGCCCACCTGCAAGCTGCGCCAGAATCGCGAGCGCAATGAGCCAATGCAATATGATGGCAACGCGGGTATATCGCTCTATGTTAACTGAAGAACTCATATGAATTCCGGATCAGGAATGTTTCGCGTGGAACATTATGGCTTCTTATGAAACTCAAGCTCCATGATAATCTCGACCTCATCGCCGATGTTCGGCACATAGGTATCAAGGCCCCATTGGCTACGTTCAATCCGACCCGTTGCAGAGAAACCAAGCGCGGGCACATTCGCAAAAGGTTTACTCTCATAGGCGCCATTATATTGCACATCAAATGTCACGGGCTTCGTCACGCCAAGCATGGTCATATCGCCTTTCATGATACCGCGATTCTCGCCATTGGCCTCGAGCGACGTCATAGTGAAAGTCACTTTAGGAAATTTTCCGGAATTAAACCACTGCTCGCCCGTCGCGAGCTCTTTATCGAAATCTTTCTTTTCAGAATTCGGGTAATGCGTCGTGATCGAAAGCGGGTTTATCGATGCGGTCAGCTTACTTTGTGTCGGGTCTTTTGGGTCTAAGGTGAGCTCTGCCGAGAAATCCGTGAAGCGTGCCGTGTAGTGCGACAACCCGATATGGTCGATTTTAAACACCAGGCTTGCATGGGTCGGATCAAGCTCATACTCGCCCGCCGGCATTTGCTTAAGCGGGGTCATCCCTGTCGCGAATGCAAGGGTTGGCAGAAAAATCATTGCGAAAGCGGTGAAAAATAGTTTACGCATGGTACCTCCTATATATGTATGCTACTTCCATACATAGGGCGATCGTGACGAATGTCACGGCTTTTAAGGTGAAACTCGTGTAACGATTGGAACAATTCTAAGATGACACTCAAGACCCGCATCATCCCTTGCCTCGACGTGAAAGATGGCCGCGTAGTGAAAGGCGTCAATTTCGTTGATTTGATTGATGCTGGCGACCCGGTTGAACAAGCCAAGCTCTATGATGCGGCGGGAGCCGATGAGCTGTGCTTCCTCGATATCACCGCGAGCCATGAAGAGCGCGACACGCTCTATGATGTGGTCACGCAGGTGGCGGAAAGCTGTTTCATGCCGCTCACTGTCGGCGGCGGCGTGCGCACACTCGAGGATATTCGTAAATTGCTGAACGCTGGCGCAGACAAAGTGTCCATCAACAGCGCGGCTGTGAAACGCCCCGAATTCGTGAAAGAAGCCGCCGAGAAATTTGGCAGCCAATGCATTGTGGTCGCAATTGATGCGAAAGCAGTTCTTGATGATGATCTTACAGGACATGGATCAGCGTCAGCAGATGCTGCCCTTCAGTCGCACGAAGTGCGTCAGGCTCATCGCGCGCAGCAGCAGCGTAGCGCGGGAGCGAACACAAAAAACCAATTCGAAATTTTTACGCATGGCGGGCGCAACGCGACCGGAATCGATGCGGTCGCATGGGCACAGCAGATGGAAGTCTACGGCGCCGGCGAGTTGCTCGTCACCTCGATGGACCGTGACGGCACCAAGCAAGGGTTTGATATCCCGCTGACCAAAGCCATTAAAGACGCCGTGAGCATTCCCGTCATCGCTTCCGGCGGCGTTGGCGAGCTACACCATTTCACCGAAGGTGCGCGAGATGCACGCGCGGATGCGCTGCTCGCTGCGTCCGTGTTCCATTTCGGCACCTTCACCATCGCTGAGGTCAAAGACGCCATGGCCAGCGATGGCATTCCCGTACGCACATTAAAGGAGACCGTATGAGCCAATCCCTCAAAGACCCTTCCATCCAAACGCTGAACACGCTAATGCAGCGCATTCACGATAATCGCGCGCTCGACCCATCGGAATCTTATGTCGCCAAAATGTTCAAAAAAGGGGAAGCAAAAATTGCTCAGAAACTGGGAGAAGAGGCCGTCGAAATGGTGATTGCCGCAACGCAAGAAGATCGCGGGGAAGTGATTAATGAGGGAGCCGATTTGCTGTTTCACTATCTGCTATTGCTGGAATCGTCAGGCGTTTCGCTGAACGACATCACCGATGAGCTGGCGAACCGTGAAGGCATTTCAGGCCTTACCGAGAAAGCAAACCGAAAGGAGTCTTGATGGCCTACGATTCTGATAATATTTTTGCAAAGATCATCCGCAAAGAGATTCCAAGCGAACCGCTCTATGACGATGATCACCTGCTCGCATTCCGCGATATCGAACCTGCCGCGCCGGTGCATGTGCTCGTGATACCCAAGGGCGAGTATGTGTCCTATGATGATTTTTGCGCCAACGCACCCGCTGAAACAGTGGCGCATTTCTTCCAAACCGTACAAAAAATCGCCTCTGAAACATTAGGCCTAAACGAGAACGGTTACCGCTTAATCACCAATCATGGCCGCGACGCATCACAGTCCGTGCCGCATTTTCATGTGCATATTTTGGGTGGGAAAGCCCTGGGCGGATTGGTCCCAGGAGATGTGTTAAATCGCTAGTCACCCCCTGGTTCTTTTGCTATACTAGCAATAGAATAAATAACATGAAAAACCATATGAAACAGGGATTTAGCTTAGTCGAACTCTCCGTAGTGCTCGTTATTATGGGACTGCTTACTGGCGGTGTTGTTGCCAGCCAAGAAGTCATCCGCGCAGCCGAGTTGCGCAGTGTCATGAAAGACAAAGAATTCTATATTAATGCGGCCCTGACGTTTAAAGAAAAATATGGTTTTTTACCCGCAGACATCCCTAACGCCACCGATATTTGGGGCATCTCTTCCGCGTGCCCATTAGGAACAGGAGCCGGAGCCTACGCATCACAGCCTGACGACCCTAAGCTTACCTGTAATGGCAATGGTGATGGTATGATCGCTACCATAGAATTTCACGATTATGGCCAGAACAAATATCAATGGGAATGGAATATGGCGTTCCATCACCTCGCAAACGCTGAGTTAATTGGTCATGATATATACAACCAAGGCGCATACCCTGAGTCCGAGATTAACCCGGGGACATGGATATTTTGCTCCGAAGACATACAAGGCTGGGGGTTTAAACCGCGCCTCAAACTTGCGACCAGCGCTGGAGCATCCGCGGGAAATTGCAACTATCGCGCAAAAACTGGGATTAACTCTCAGGAAGCCTGGTCACTCGACATGAAATATGATGATGGCATTCCTTCCGCTGGTACGATGATGGCGATCCCTCCTCCCGATGGAGCATGGGGTTGGTGGTCTTGCACAAATGATGGTTGGGGTGGCATGTGGAATCACGATGTGCACACAGCGTATTATTCGAACAGCACCGCCAGTGAGTGCTTGCTGACATTCGATATACCTGGCATCTAGTTCAGACAGCGATAAAGCGCTTGCTCGACTTCCATGAGCGGCAACCCCACCACGCTGGTGTACGACCCGTTAATCTGCTTCACAAACGCTGCCGCACGGCCTTGGATGCCATAACCGCCGGCTTTGCCTTGCCATTCGCCGCACGCAATATAGTCGTCAATATCCTGAGGGTCGAGGCGGCGAAACGTGATGATGGTTTGAACGCGCTTACTGATAGTTTTGCTATGATGAATCAGCGTGAACGCCGTATAGACGCGATGGCGTCGGCCAGAGAGCTGGGCAAGCATCGTGCGCGCTTCTTCTTCGGATTCGGGCTTGCCTAAAATCCGCCGGCCACAGGCGACGGTGGTGTCGGCAGCAAGAATAAGTGCATCAGGATATTCAGCCGCCACTTTCTTCGCTTTCTCCTCAGCAATGCGCGAGACATACAGATGGGGCGCTTCGCCTTTATGGTGCGTTTCGTCAATATCGGCGGGGATAATCTGATCGGGGATGATGTCGATCTGCGCGAGCAAATCGCGCCGGCGCGGCGAGGCCGAGGCGAGAATAAAGACGGGTTTTACGGGGGATACCATAGAGCGCTCAGCGCATCTCACGAGATCCCGTGTCGAGCACGGGATGACAGATTTTCTAAGGTCACTGTGTTCACTAACCCAATCTGTCAGTTCTTATGACGGAACGTAATACGGCCCTTACTGAGATCGTAGGGCGTCATTTCAACGGTCACCTTGTCACCGGCGAGCACACGAATCCGGTTTTTGCGCATCCGGCCTGAGGAATGGGCGAGCACTTCATGGTCGTTTTCCAGCTTCACACGGAACATCGTGTTCGGAAGCACTTCCTCGACCACGCCTTCAAATTCTAATAGCTCTTCTTTGGCCATGTGATGCCTAACCTTTTGTTGTTCAATATCATTATTGATGTGAAGTATAGCATATCATTGTTTAATATGCAAAATACTGATAAGGGTGAATAGCCGTCTTGCGGTCTCAAAGTCAACGGAAATTTTGTCTTTCAATAGCGCATGGAGTCGCTCCGAGCCCTCATTATGGACGCCGCGACGGCCCATATCGAGCGCTTCCACCTTATGAGTATTCGCACTGTAAATCGCTTGGAAATAGCTATCGCACATCAAAAAATAATCTTTAATAATCCGGCGTAGCGGCCGCACATCGAGCTTAATTTCTTCTTTTGAATCAATAGCCTCCGACGTGATCATGAACCTCAACCGGCCATCCATAATCGACAGGGCCACATCATAGGGGCCTTTGTCGAACCCGGCCGGATCAAAGCTATTTTCTTTCAATAAATCGCGCACCGCCGCCTCATATTCGCGCTCAATATGCTCGGCGCGGCTGATAATACTTTTGGTGTCGAGCGTGATGCTGCGGATAGTTTCTGTAGACATAGGAGAATAGACCGCGCCCGGTTCGCTTATCATTGGTGGTTCATTTTCACTATACATTGCTTACTCATATGTTTTAGCGAAAGCAATGCAACAACCATGCCCAATCTTGCCAAAAATCAGCCGATTAGTATGGCATTTCCCCCTCGCTGCACTGCAGCATAAACTAGTTTTTAGCAAGGCGCAAGGATAAGGACAGCGCATGGGCATCGAGCCCTTCACAGCGGGCGAGTGTTTCAGCCTGCGCGCCGATTTTCTCAAAGGATTCACGGCTACAGCCAATCAGCGAGCTGCGTTTCATAAAGTCGAGCACATTTAAGCCCGATGAGAAGCGCGCCGCACGCGTCGTCGGCAACACATGGGACGGGCCGGCGATATAGTCACCAATGGCTTCCGGGGTATAGCGCCCCATAAAGACCGCCCCGGCATGGGTAATGCCATCAAGATAGGATTCCGGCTCTGCTACCGCCAGCTCTAAATGCTCCGGTGCAATGGTGTTGACGGCTTGAAGCGTTTGCGCCGGCCCCTTCGCGATGACAACCACGCCATAATTCTTCCAGGATTCACGCGTCATTTCCTGGCGGTCCAATGTGGCGAGCGTCGATTCCACCGCCTCTTCTACCGCCTTCGCAAATGCTTCATCATCGGTAATCAGAATCGATTGCGCGGCGCGGTCGTGCTCGGCCTGCGAGAGAAGATCCGCAGCGATCCAGGCCGGGTCATTCGCACTGTCAGCGACGACGCAAATTTCCGACGGGCCGGCGATGGTGTCAATCCCCACCACGCCAAACACCTGACGTTTGGCTTCGGCGACATAGGCATTGCCTGGGCCGACGATTTTATCGACTGGCGCGATCGTGTCAGTGCCATAGGCGAGCGCGGCGACGGCCTGCGCCCCGCCTACTCGGTAAATTTCATGCACGCCGGCAATGTCAGCGGCAACGAGCACCGCCGGGTTCATCGCGCCTTTCGGCGTCGGCACGGTGATCACCAAACGGCTGCACCCCGCCACTTGCGCCGGAATCGCATTCATCAACACGCTGCTCGGATAGCTGGCCAGCCCGCCCGGGACATACAGCCCCACCGCATCCATCGGCCGCCAGTGCCAGCCCAATGTGGTGCCGGTTTCGTCAGTGTAGCGATGATCGCTGGGTAATTGTTTTTCGTGATAGGCGCGGATACGCTCCGCCGCCAGTGTGAGCGCGTCGATCACCGCCTCATCGCACTCCTTATAGGCGCGCTGAATTTCTTGCTCCGTGATGCGCAGCCCGCTGGCCTTCGCATCCATCTGATCAAACTGCCGTGTGTAGTCATAGAGCGCCGCATCACCACGCGTTTTCACCGCTTCGATAATAGCGCGCACTGTGCCGCTGACATCGCTATGCGCGTCACTGCGAGATTGCAATGCGCGCAGCAGCGCCGCCGGTGCGTCAGGGTCTGAGAAAGTGAATCTCTGTGTCATTCTTTCTTTTTCCTTCGTTTTGGATTACCCGAATAAATCGGGTAATGACATGTTTATACCTGTCATCGCGCTTCAAGGTCCGGGCAATCCAAATCTATTGAACCGCCGCCGCGAACGCGTCGATGAGCGGGCGGAGCTGTTCGTAATACAGCTTATACGCGCTACGCTGCACGACGAGCTGCGAGGTGACATGAACCATGGTTTCCACTTCTTTGAGCCCATTCGCTTTGAGGGTGTTGCCGCTCGACACCAGATCCACGATATAGTCTGATAGGCCCACTTTCGGCGCCAGCTCCATCGCGCCATTGAGTTTCACACATTCTGCCTGCACGCCCTTCGTGGCAAAAAACTGGCGCGTGAGGTTTGGATATTTGGTGGCGACACGGACATGGCTCGGCCAGGGGTTGGGCGTCTCTGTCTCCTGCATCGCGGCGAGCGAAAGGCGACATTTTCCAATCCCCAAATCCACCGGCGCATAAAGCGCATCATAGGCGCTTTCATCGAGCACATCACTGCCCACCACGCCAAGCTGCGCCGCGCCAAAGGCCACAAACGTCGCCACATCAAAGCTGCGAACACGAATAAGGTTCAGATCCGGCCGGTTAGTAGCGAACTGTAAACTGCGGTCGGCTTCGTCAAAAAAAGCCGGCTCCGGCTCGATGCCCACCTTGGCGAGCAACGGCGTCAGCTCCTTCAAAATCCGCCCTTTCGGCACGGCAAGTGTGAGTGTCTGTGTCATGCGATACGTTCTATCTTGGCACCAAGCGCACCTAATTTCTCTTCCATATTTTCATAGCCACGATCGAGGTGATAAACGCGGTTTATCACAGTTTCGCCTTTGGCGGCAAGCGCGGCGATCACCAGCGATGAACTGGCGCGCAAATCGGTGGCCATCACTTCCGCGCCGGTAAGTTGTTCCACGCCGCGAATCGTCGCCGTGCGGCCATTCAGCGTAATATCCGCACCCATTCGTGTCAACTCGGGCACATGCATGAACCGGTTCTCAAAAATCGTCTCCGTAATGGTCGATGCCCCGTTCGCCAGTGTAAGCAGCGTCATCATCTGCGCTTGCATATCGGTCGGAAAGCCCGGATGCGGCTGAGTCGTGATATCAAGCCCACCCTGAATCGGACCGTTGCTTTTCAGGCTAATCGTATCCTCCCCCGTATCCATCGTGAGCCCGGCCTTGCGGAAAGGTTCCAGAAATGCATCACAATGTGTCGCTGCAATGCCTTTCAGGGTAATGTCACCCCCTGTCATCGCTGCGGCGGCCAGGTAGGTTCCGGCTTCAATCCGGTCACCCACCACCTGATAGTCGCAGCCTTTCAGCGCCGACACACCAGTGATTTCGAGCCGCGCTGTACCAATACCGCGAATCTCCGCGCCCATCGCTACCAGCATATGTGCCAAATCGGCGACTTCCGGCTCACGCGCAGCATTGCTGATCACCGTGGTCCCCTTAGCCAAACAGGCCGCCATCATCGCATTCTCGGTCGCACCAACCGAGACTTTGTTGAAATTAATATCCGCGCCTTTCAGCCCGCCTTTCGGCGCCTTGGCTTCGACATAGCCCTCTTCTAGCGTGATTTCCGCGCCCATGGCTTTGAGCGCGTCAAGATGCATATCGATCGGCCGCGTGCCAATCGCGCAGCCGCCCGGGAGCGAGACTTTCGCACTGCCCATCCGTGCAACCAGCGGCCCAAGTACGAGCACCGACGCACGCATAGTACGCACCAACTCATAGGGCGCCGTGAGGCTTGTAATGTCTTTCGCATCGAGCGTAATCGTGCGGCCATGTGTCCCGCTATCCATAATTTGCAGCGTCACGCCATGCTGCCCTAGCAAGCGCGCCATCGTCGTAATATCAGCTAAATAGGGCATGTTGGTCAGCGTCAACGGTGCCTCACACAGCAATGATGCTGTCATCAACGGCAATGCCGCATTCTTGGCGCCGCTTATGCGCACCGCACCGCTCAGGCGATTGCCGCCGATAATTCGAATTCTGTCCATGGCATTGGTGATAGTGAGTCACGCCCAGAAAAGCAAGGTGGGTTTGTTGTTATTCGCTAAAGTGAGAAACGTGCACAAATTGTCATGCCGTGTTTATAACGGCATCCGGACCCCGTCATGCGACGGGGTGACAAAGTGTCAGGAAATGCACCTTAGTTTTGCCATATTTTCGTGTGTCACTCTGCCATGATGCATCAAACGCCAGATCGGTGCAAAGATCCGTCTCTAGCACTACTAAAGAATCCGGCCCGGCCCAGCCGCTCCTTACGAGGGCGGACAAAATCGGCTGTTCCAAACCCGATGCATAGGGCGGATCACAGAAAATAAGCGTGGCGGGTTCGGAAGCGGGCGCTAATTTCGTCGCATCCCCTTGCACAAACGTGCAGCGATCCGTGACGCCGAGATGGGCCGCATTCTGTTTCGTCAGCGCCATGGATTCGCGGTGACTGTCTAAAAAGGTCGCATGCGCGGCGCCGCGTGACACGGCTTCGAGTCCCATCGCGCCCGTGCCGCAACATAGATCGAGCACGATTGCGCGCTGAATATCAGGCATGTAGGCATTATGTTCGATTCGGTTGAAAATCGATTCACGCACCCGGTCCGAGGTCGGGCGAATCGACTGGTTCTCTGGAGTGTGAAGCTTCTTACCTTTATATTGCCCACCAATGATTCTCATAACGCCACCGCCTTGCCTACCGCGTTCTGTATCACCTTTTTGGGAATCGCCTTCAGCGCACCCGATGCAAGATTCCCCAGCTGAAACGGGCCATACGCCACGCGAATCAATCGACTCACCGGATGCCCCAAATGCGAGAATACCTTACGTAACTCTCGGTTTTTACCTTCCTCCAAGCTAACCTCAACCCATTGGTTTGCCCCGGCGCGCTCTGCTTCCGGTTTGGCGTGGATACTGCCATAGCGCACGCCGTCAACCTCAATGCCCCTCTTAAGCTGGCGCAGCGTATTAGCATCGGGCGTGCCGCGCACTCTCAAACGATAACGCCGCGTCCAACCGGTCGAGGGGTGCTCCATATAGCGCGAAAGCTCGCCATGGTTGGTCAACAATAACAGCCCTTCACTGTTCAAATCGAGCCGGCCCACCGAAATCACATTGCCTAGCTCCTCGGGCAGTGCATCAAACACGGTCGGCCGACCTTCCGGGTCATCATGGGTGGTAATCAACCCCACCGGTTTATGGTAGAGCCATAATTTTGCATCGGGAGTTTCCGGTAGTGGCGCACCATCCACGAGAATCACATCATCCTCACCAACCTTCACTGCGGGCGTTTCGAGCACCTTACCATTGACCGACACGCGGCCCTGTTCAATCCAGCTTTCCGCGGTTCGGCGCGAGCATAAGCCGGCTTTAGCCATACGTTTGGCGATGCGTTCTTTCATAGGATTCCTCGAATTTCGGGTCTATGCTTAACATAATCTCGTGTTATATGAAGCATGAATTATCTAACTTATTGATATACAACAATAGATAAATATCAGCATATGGCAAAAAATTAATGAAATTGTTACTAAAATGCCATATAATTAAACTAATAAGTAAAAAAATATAGAGACGGTAAGCTATTATGACACGACACAGCGCGCTTCCTTTTTTCTTTATCATAGCACTCTTTAGTGCTGTGTTTTCATTTGCGATAAGCGATGCCTACGCTGGGCCCTTACCTTCTTTACCTGCCTTTGAAGGCCCTAGCCTGCCTGGAACGATTGGTGACGACTCGGGCGCGGATATCTTTACTGGCGACGGCCCGATCCCGAGCGGGCTAGACCTTGGCAGCGTGGTTGAAAGTACTGGCGTGACTGACATTGGCGGAGCATTAGGTGATATCACAGGTGGCGCAGTCGATCTAGGGGGTGCCGCCGACGGATTTGGCCCCGGTGAGATTATTGGCCGTGTTTTGTGCGGCGTTGCAGATTGGATTGATGGCGATGTCGGCCAAGCTTTGGCAACATTAGCGGTGATTACCGTAGGTGCCGGATTCTTGTTAGGTAAAATCAACCCCGCTTCTGCTGGTTTGGTTATTATCGGGATTGCGACTATTTTTGGTGCGCCTGATCTATTAGATGACTTCTTGAATGGTGATGCCGGCATCGGACTCTTTAGTTTCGATGTGTCACTCACCGTGGGCGGCGGTTGTTACGACACGGTCGGCGGTAGCGCTGGCTTACCGACGGGCGACAATGCGATTGCCGACGTCCTCTGTGAAGTCGTCGGATGGCTTCTTGGCCCCATTGGACGTGCGGTTTCAACTCTCGCTATTCTCGTACTCGGCATCGGCGCCATGTTCGGTAAAGTGTCATGGCCTATGGCATTGACCACCGGTGTAGGTATCTCCGTGCTCTACGGTGCTCCACGCATCACCAGCGAATTAATCGCGCGTGCAAATCTAAGCCTGCAAATGGGATGTAACGATATCGTCAGTTTCTAACGAGACGTAACGAAGAGCCACATCACATGCCACCAACGCATCTGGCATCGTGGCAACCGGTCGCAATTCTGACGCATATCGTGTGAGAGTTGCTTCCAATAATCCACATAGATCAGCTTCATCATGCGCGCCGGGCGAAGTGCCGAGCGGGAAGTACTTTGGGAATAATGCTGCTCCGCTTCATGTAGATGCGTCTGTGCCTTTTCCAGCATCTTTTCAGCGGCATGACGCAATGCGTTCTGGTCAACAAGCAGCGTATCGATCGATGCTTCTGAGGCCCATTCTTTTGGCAGATAACAGCGCCCGCGCGTTGCATCCTCTTCAATATCACGCACAATATTGATGCATTGCAGCCCCTTGCCCAACGCATAGGCAAAGGCACGATCGGCCTCTCCTTCTGCACCAAAAATTGGTAGCGACAAAAGCCCGACACAGCTTGCCACCGCATAGAGATACTGATCGAGCTGATCGAGGATCGGGAACAGCATTTGCCCTTCTGCATCCTTGGCAAACCCATCAAGCATGTCATGAAAATATTGCTCTTTCATGCCATATCGCGCGATATGAGGCGCGAGCGCCTGGCTAATGGGGTGAGACGGGGTGCCTTGAATCATTGCTTCAACTTCTTCGCGCCAATAAGCAAGCTGACCAAGCGCTGTTGCACGATCAGGGGCTTCATCGACCGCATCATCGGCCGCACGGCAAAAATCATACAGTGCCAGCATTGCCTCGCGCTTAGCTTTGGGCATCACACGCATCGCCCAGTAAAAGGAGCTGCGTCTTTGCTGTCCCACACTATCTGTATCAGATGGTGGTGCGATCGGTGTGATCACTGCCACATCATTAGGCTGGTGTAGCACAGACATGCGGGCCTCTATGGAATGCAATGGGGAACAGCGCCTTCACGCCGCATGTCACATACGCAAGCGGGCTAAGCGCGACATGCAGCGTCATCGGATCCTGCGCGCGCAGCTTACGCAGTAATGCTCTGGCGATCTGATCAATCCATCGCAGCTCGAGACGCAACCGGTAAGATTGAATCGAACCGGGCAGTGGTTTAGCAATGTCCAGCAGACGTTCGCATCGTTCAAGCAGCCGGTGTTTCACCTGCGTTACCGCTGGGTGCGGCTGCGTTCGTGATAATGTTTCTTGGTAATCACTCGATAGCCCCGCCCCCTCTAGCCATTCGCGAGGCAGATAGATACGATCACGCTCCAGCGCATCGCTCCGAATATCCTGCATATGATTCAATAGTTGCAGTACGATACACAGCGCATCTGCCGCTTCACGATTCGCTTCTGTCTCTCCCGCTAATTGGAGCACAGCGCGCCCGACCGGCGCCGCGGAATAGAGGCAATATTCATAGAGCGCCGCGTAATTCTCATAGCGCGATGTCTCAATATCTTGACGGAAGGCATGCAGCAAATCAAGGCCATGTTTCGCATCACATTTTCCTTCGCGTGTCAGTGCAATCAAGCCATGCGCCCAGCACGGTACGGACGCCTTATCCATAGGGGTACGCAACGCTTCGGCGAGCTGATCGATCTGTTCGTAGCGTGTTTCTTTAGGGATACCCGGCGCATCGACAATTTCATCGGCACCGCGCGCAAAATCATATAATGCCACGATATCACCGCGATAATGTTGCGGGATCACAAACGAAGCGACCGGGAAATTTTCTTTTTCGCGAAATGTTTGCTGTTGCGCGCGCATATCTTATGCTTACAATACCGCACACAAAAAGCAACGACGATTGGATCTTCCTCATGCGCTTTCAGCATATTGCCTGCCTCGCCGATGAGTCGCCTAAAGCGCAAGAATCGTATCGGGAATTATCCAGCCGCTACGACTTCGTTGATATCAATAAAAAGCGCAGCAAGCCAGATGTGTTGATCGTGCTGGGGGGGGATGGGTTTATGCTGCAAGTCATGCATAAATACATGCACCGCCATA
The DNA here is from genome assembly GCA_964352815.1 of uncultured Azospirillaceae bacterium. GTDB lineage: Bacteria > Pseudomonadota > Alphaproteobacteria > Rickettsiales > UBA3002 > CAYGTO01. Next base: position 93,205 of record CAYGTO010000006.1, read on the forward strand.
TTCCCATGTATGGCATGAATTGCGGCACGGTTGGATTTTTGCTGAACAGCTATAGCCCCGATGAGTTGCTCGAGCGCGTCAATGAGGCCCGCCCTTCCAGCTTGCACCCGCTGACCATGTTCGCACGCACCAGCAAAGGAGAGCAGCGCCACGAGCTGGCGATCAATGAAGTATCATTGTTCCGCGAAAGTCGTCAGGCAGCGAAAATCCGCGTCACCATTGACCATGTAGTCCGCGTGCAGGAAATGATCTGCGATGGCGTCATGGTTGCTACGCCTGCGGGAAGCACAGCCTATAATTTCTCGGTTGGCGGCCCAATTATTCCGCTCTCGGGCAACGTATTGGCGCTCACCACCATGGGAACCTTCCGCCCGCGGCGTTGGCGCGGCGCACTCTTGCCGCGCAAGGCCAGTGTCATGTTTGAGATTCTAGAGCCTGAAAAACGCCCGGTCAGTGCGGTGGCGGATTTCACTGAGATTCGCGATGTCTCTAGCGTCTCAATTTCTGAAGAAACCTCAATTACCCTAACCGTCCTGTTCGATCCAGAACATAACCTTGAAGAGCGCATCGTCAAAGAGCAGTTCATCATTTAATAGAAAGGCCATCACCATGAATCGCGACGCTGCTATAGGCATTGGTTACATTCTCATCGTGCATCTCTGCGCACCGCTATTGCTTGCGGGGATTCGCTTTCTTGCCGATGATCATGGTTATCACCCATTTCAGCTCGTCTTTTTCTATAGTGTCGTGCCATTGGCCGTGCTGATTCCGATTGCACTGATTCAAAAATGGCCCCTGAAAACGACCAAGCATAAACCGTATATTATGCGCGGCGGCGGGGAGTTTTCGGGTTTTGCGCTGCAGTTCTTTTCGCTGCAAACCATCAGCCTGCCCATGCAAACCGCGCTCGCATTCACCGTGCCGCTCTTCGCGATCCCCATCGCATTGGTGTTGTTTAAAGAGAAGATCGGCAAACATATTCCGATCAGCCTCGCCGTTGGCTTTATTGGCGTGCTGATGATCACACGGCCGGGCGGTGAAGCGATGGATGTCGGCGTCTTTTACATGCTGATGGCGGCGCTGATGTTTGCGTTCTGCGTCAACATGATTCGTCTCGTTGCATCAGCGGACGAACCGCCGCAACGTATTATGTTTTACATGTATTTCTACACATCCATTATCACAGCGCCGTTCGCGCTCTATCACTGGACGCCGATCATGTCCGATCATGTGATCTACATTGCCATGATCGCAACCGCCTCCATCGCGCAGCAATTCTTTGTCGCGAAAGCCCTTCAGAAAGCACCGATCACCATTATCATGCCGATGCAATTTATGATGCTCGTCTTCGTGTCGATCATGGCCTATTTCGTCTTTAGCGAGGTCATCGATGTGTGGACCGCGAGCGGTGCAGCAATCATCTTAGCAGGATCGATGTATCATATCTTTAAGAGTACGCGCCATGTTGAGATTATTGCGGAAGCAACGTCAGGCGAAATACTGGTCGCAATTCCGGACAGCAGCGTAGAGAAAAAAGACTGATTATTCTTCGCGGAAGGCTTTGTTCATCCCGTCACTGATCGGTTTCATTAAATAAGCGAAGAGCGTGCGTGAACCGGTACGAATCAACACATCCGCGCCCATCCCCGGCGTCAGTTCCACCCCTTCGAGCTTGTTGAGCTGTTCTTCATCGATATGAATCCGCGCGATGTAATAGGCCTCACCCGTTCGTTCATCATCAAACCGGTCTGCCGAAACGGTAAACACTTTGCCGCTCACTGGCGGCACGCTGCGCGCACCAAACGCGCTGAGACGCACCGTCGCCTCGAGCCCTTTGCGCACAACATCAATGTCCTGTATCGAAATTCGCGCTTCAACAATCAGCTCATCATCAAACGGAATGATGTCCATCAGCTTTGCACCTGGCTCAATGACTCCGCCGACCGTGAAGACCTCAAGCCCGTTCACAATACCCGAAATGGGTGAGCGGATCACGCCGCGCTGGAGAACGTCAGCTGAAGAACGTATCCGTTCTTTCAGATCGGAAATCTGATCCTGTGTCTCTTTGAGTTCTGCATTGATGCGCTTTTGCGCTTCACTGCGCACATTCACAATCTGGATCTTATCTTCACTGATGCGCTGCTTCGCGCGTGAGATCAGCGCCTGGTTATTCCCGCGTTGCCCGGCGAGCCCGGCGCGTTGACGCTGCCGGTCAAGCAAGCGAGGGCGCGACGCATTACCTTGCGCTAACAATTTCTGAACCACGGCAATTTCTTGGTTCAGCAATCCGATCTGCTGATTCGCTGAAGAAATCTGAGCGCCAAGCCCATTAATCTCCTCTCCGGTCTGCTCAATACGCTGCTTAAGAACCGAAATTTGTCCCTCTAACGCCTCGCGATTTGCTTTGAACAAGCGCTGCTGGTTATTGACAATCTCTTGCACCGTTCTGGATTCTTTATATTTATCGACCAGCACTTTAGGGAAATTGATGGTTTGTTTTTCGTCGCGCTCGGCCACCAAACGCGCTTCCGCCGCAAGCGCCGTGTAATATTGCGTACTATAGAGATTGAGCTGCGCTTTCGCCTGCACCTCATCGAGCCGCACGAGTGGCTGATCCGCTTTGACCTCTTCACCTTCACGAACCAAGATTTCTTTGATGATCCCACCTTCTAAGTGCTGGATGGTTTTCTTATTAAAATCGAGCACTACCTGCCCTGGCGCGACGGCAGCACTATCAATCGGCGCGAGCACCGACCATAGGCCAAACACGCCAAACACCACGACAATCATCAGCATGCCGGCACGGATTGGTTTGCGCGCAATGTCTACCGGTGACAGCTCTTCCGGGTTTTGCACTCCGGGTCCGCCCATAAATGTATCGATCAGATTGATAATGCCGTCGGATTTCGAGGCTTTCTTTTCCCGCATCGACGTCAACACTTCGCTGCTCGGGCGCAACATGTCATCTGCGGTTGGCTCGATCTGTAATGGCTTGCGTTCCTCTTCCATTAAGATGCCTCCTCTTCTGGAGGGTTGCTTGCCCCTTGAGCCGGAGCATCTTGCGATTTCGGCTTCGTCTTCACATTGGGCTTGTTCATATATTTGGATAACACCTCTTCGCGTGGGCCAAAGCTCTCCACTGCGCCGCCGCGTAGCATCAAAATATAATCAACATATTTCACCAATGAGGGCTTATGCGCGACAATCATCAGCGTAATCCCCGCATGACGAATACGCTGCATCGCCTCCATAAGCGCTTTCTCCCCTTCACTGTCGAGGTTTGAATTCGGCTCATCTAGCAGTACCATTTTTGGGCGTTTATACAGCGCGCGCGCCAATGCAATACGCTGGCGCTGGCCTGGAGAAAGGCTATAGAGATGCTGGTGATACCGGGTCTCATAGCCTTGTGGCAGACGCAGAATCATTTCATGCACTCCTGCCATTTGCGCAGCGGAGAAGACATCTTCATCATTAATCTCAGGCGACATCCGCGCAATATTGTCGCGAATCGTGCCGTCAAACAGATCGACCTGCTGCGGCATGTACCCGATATATTTCCCAACATCCGCGCGGTTCCATTTAAACACATCGGCGCCATCCATGCGCACCGCACCATGAGTCGGCGGCAACACACCAACCAGTAACTTGGCAAGGGTTGACTTGCCTGCCGCAGAAGGGCCAATCACACCGAGCGCACTTCCTACTGGCAGATTAAAGCCCACATTCTTTATGATCGGCTGGCCACCTTGCGGCGAGTAATAGAGTTTCTCCACCTGCACCGCACCGGACGGCTCCGGCAAGGACATCGTCCCGCGCAAATCAGGGTTTTGCTGAATCTCTCTTTCTAAGCGGTGGTAGGCATCGCGTGCGCCGACAAAACTTTTCCAAATGCTCAGCGCATTATCAAACGGCGAAAGCGCACGCCCCGACAGGATGGAACATGCAATGAGTCCACCAATCGTCAATTCATTTTCAAGCACGAGCACCGCTCCCAAACCCAGCACTCCAACTTGGAGAATCATCCGAAACGCTTTGGAAGCTGATTGCAGCACCTGGCCACGTTTGCTCGCAATATTTTGCAGCTGCATCGCCTCTTTGAGTTGATCGTGCCAGCCATGCAAAATGTTCGGCAACATCCCCATCGATTCAATCGCTTCCGCATTACGCGTGCAAATATCCGCAGTCATCTGCGTCGCTGTGCTGACCTTTTGCGCTTCTTCGATCGCCTTCTTGGTGGCTTTTTCATTCACATATGCAATGCCCACGAGAATCAACCCGCCACACACGGCAAGTAGCCCAATGAGCGGACTAATCATGATGATAATCCCCATAAACATGAGCGACCAGGGCGAGTCGAGCAGCACAGGCATACCGCTGGTGATGAACTGTTTGATATGCTGCAAATCACGCTGCAGCTGGCCGGCATTGGTCGGAATGCTGAGTGCGGACTTATTGACTGAAATACCGAGCAAATCGGGTGCAAGCGTGGCATCGAGCCACTCCACGACACTATCAAGCACATGGCCGCGAATCGCGCTGAAAATCCCAAAAAAGGTAAATGCAGTGATCGCAAGCAAACTAAGCATCACCAGCGTTTCGTAGCTACGACTCGACATCACCCGGTCTAGCACTTGTAGCGAATAAATGGGCAGAAGAAGGATGAAAAAACTCATCACAAAAGTGAACAAAAACGCATACCAGAAAGCGCGCCGCGTCTTCAGCATATGCTGTGTCAGCTTGCTATGATGTGCATGAACGGCGGAATCACTTTTAAGACGTGACATGGGCGTGAAAGCTTCCCTATCTTCCTGTTATTTCATTATTTTCGAGCTAGTGTAGCACGGAATCGTTAAAAAAGCATGGAGGTTTTCGTGGAAAACACTGCCAATATCTGCTATGGGTCAGTGAAATCTAGGGAGATGACAATGCGCTATATTCTGCATTTTCTAACGCTATGTATCTTACCTTTCATGGCACTTGCGGATGAAACGACGCAATGCACACTGAATCACGCGGCGCTTGAAACGATTCTCGATGAAGCGAATGTGACGGTTGAGAAAGCCGCAGCCCATGAGGAAGAATACCGAGCTGTCTCGCACCAAATTCTCTTGGGGTCGAATGTGACCGTGACCTACAAAGAAGGGGGATGCGAACATTATTTCTTTTCCCTTCATTACCAGGGACTTGAAAATGTTCCATTGAACGATAGAGCCGCCTCTTTTGCGATGGTTAGAGACGCTATTCGCGCCACACCCATCAGGGAAGAAGAGAAACAGCAACAGATTCTGGGCTATCTGGATATGCTAGAGGCAGAAGGCACACTCGAAGCTGTAATTCCTGAGGGAATGCAAAGCTATGGCCTCTATGGCGATGCTACCCTATCGCTTGATATCGACACCACAAGCGCCTTATTTAGTTACGATTTTCCTCTGTAGGTGCCGCATCACGTTTCTTAATCGCCTCGCGATGCGCAATATAAACAGCGCTGCCAATGATAATGCCCGCGCCAACCCATGTGTTTATGCCACTCACCTCACCAAAAGCGAAATAGGCGAGAATCGCGGTGAAAATCAGCCGTGAGAAATCGAACGGCATCAGCAACACCACATCGGCGCGCGCATAAGCTTTGACGAGGCACACATGGGCAAATGTCGACGTCAGCGCGATCATAAACACACCGCCAAGCTGCAACCAAGTGGGGTCTTCCCAGACATAAAGCATCGGCGGTGCAGCCCAAAGCGCCATGAACACTGCCATGTAAAACACGATTCGGGTCGACGGCTCAGTCTGCGACAATGATTTCACCAAAATCCCAGCACTGGCCCAGAAAGTAGTGGCGAACAGCACGATCAGCGCTTGCCACCCTAACCCCTCACCGGACGGTTCAATGATGATAATCGCCCCAATGAACCCCAGAATAATCGCGGCCCAACGATGAATACCTGCCTTTTCTTTTAGAAATATAATTGCCAAAATCGCTGCAATGATCGGTGCAGTGAAACTCAGCGCTGTCGCGTCATTGAGGGGCATGATGCTGATCGAGTAAAACCAGCTCTGCATGCCAATCACACCGAGCGTCGCACGCCAGAAATGGCCTTTAATGCGCGTCGTCTTAAGCGTAGCAAAGCCTTGATACGCCACCCATGGCAACAAGATCAGCATCGACATCACATTGCGCAAAAACACAAGCTGCATTGTGTCCATCTCGAAGGAGAGATGACGAATAAAAATGTTCATCGCAGAAAACCAAAACATGCTGGCGACCATAAAGCCGATCCCTTGCACGATATGGGGCTCATACACACGAATATTAGGCAGGGCGTTGGCGAAAAACTCAGCGAGGTTTGATTTCATGGCCTCACCATAGCCGATCAGCGGGCCGGTCGCCACATCAATTGACGCTCCTTCGAATCACGCGTATGATGGGGCACAGGTAAAACAGCCAATCAGGGACGGCATGCGGCTCTTATTACTCCAGTTCTGGCCAGTCTGGCTCATCCTCGCGGTGGCCATCACGCTGATATTACTCTGGTCAAAGCGCCAAGCTAAAAAAGGCATTGAAGAGCCAAAAATTATTGGCCTCTCGCGCAGCGGGTTTCTGATTATGATGCTGATATTCCTTACCATTATCGGTGGGTTCATTTGGCTTGGTAGCAAACTCGAAAAAGATACGTCTCATCACTACGCGCCCACACGTATCATAGATGGGGAGTTACAGCGAGGCACCGTTCAGTGAGCCGCTCTGAGGCAGAATTAAAACAAACCGATTGGCTCCATGATGAGGCGACGCAGACCCTGCTCACAGCGTTTAAAGAGGCCGGCTGCGAGATTCGCTTTGTTGGCGGCTGTGTGCGCGATGCGCTTCTCGGCACACCAGTGCATGATATCGATGCGGCAACCCCAGCTCTGCCCGAAGAAGTGATACAGCTCTGCGAGAATGCCTGGATCAAAACCATCCCCACCGGGATCAAACATGGCACCGTGACCGCCATCGTGCAGCATGTACAGTTCGAAATCACTACCCTGCGCAAAGATGTCGACTGCGACGGTCGCCACGCCGAGGTGAGCTATACCGATTCTTGGGAAGAAGATGCGCTGCGGCGGGATTTCACCATGAACGCGCTCTATTGCGACGGTGAAGGCCAGGTCTATGACTATACGGACGGGGTGGTCGACGCTTATGCGGGGCGGATCCGCTTCATTGGTGATGCGGAAGCGCGGATTCAGGAAGATGCGCTGCGTATCTTACGATTTTTCCGCTTTTTCGCCAGCCACGGCACCCCGCCCGTGGAAGAGCGCGGCCTGGAAGCCTGCCAGAAACATGCGAAACTGTTGCGCAAATTGTCGGGCGAACGTGTGTGCCAAGAAATGCTGAAATTACTCAGCACGGAAGATCCACTGCCCGCGCTCAAAGCCATGATCAAAACCGAATCCTTCGACCATGTGAATGTGCCCGAAGTATTGCCCAACGCGCTGGAAAATCTGATTTCCCTGGCGCCGAACAACCCGTGGCTGCGCCTGGCGTGCATTTTGCGCCACGCCTATGATAAGGATGCGGCGTTTGAAAGCCTCTGTTACCGGTGGAAAATTTCGAATCAGGAGCGCAAACTGCTCGAGGGCTACCTCGAAGAGCTCCCGCCACTGCGCGAGGTGAGCGATAATGTCCGCCTGCGCACGATCCGCCGCCATGGTAAGGACATCATCACCGGCCAGCTCTATTTGCAATGGGCGGAGGAAAAGAATGCGCAAGATCTGGCGGATAACGTGCTCGCCTTGCTAGATACGATCGACCACGAAGATATCCCACAATTCCCGGTCAGTGGCAGTGATCTGATCGCGATGGGGATTAAATCCGGCCCAGAAATCGGCCAAAAACTCTCTGCGCTGGAAGCAAGCTGGGAAGCATCGGATTTTCAGATGAGCAAGGAGGAGTTGTTAGAGCAAATCGGGGGGTGATTTAAACAAATTTTGACGTAAAACGATGCGGTGCTTTTTTTATCGCACTTTGTAGTATTTCATGCATGGCATCCGGGCTAGTAAAATAAGCTAAGCCTTGTTCTTCTATAGAAACCACAAATGATTCTGCTAACTCAGGCTGGTTTTTATAATGTTCGAGGATTCCATCTTTTATTGCATTCAATAGCGTTTGAGGACACTCTCCATCTTCAACAGGCAGAATCATTTCATATGCACCTTTCTCAGGAACAGGACTGTCAGTGTCAAGGTTGCTATCTGGAGCACCAAATTCCACATTAAAGTCATATGGGTTTACATTATGCGCCTTACACAAGGCGGCAATATCGAGTGCCAATAGAACATCAACGACGTTACGCATATTAATATTACCCGCATACAATGTTTATTATTCTTACTTAAACATATTTACCTTTAAAAAACGTTAACGCAAACACGCCGCCACAAACGCTTGATTGATGTTTTCGTCTGCTGGGCTGACGGTATATTCCGGATGCCACTGCACACCCAGGCAAAAGGGGTGCTGATCACGGGGGAGTTCGATCCCCTCGATCACCCCATCCGGGGCGCGGCCATTAATGATCACGCCTTCAGGCACCTGGTCCACCGCCTGATGGTGCGCGCTGTTTACCTCAATCACATCGGCGCCAACAATCTCGTGGAGCAGCGTCCCTTGCACTACCTCAACCGTGTGGCCTGGTTCGCGCCGGTCGTTTGGCTGTTCATGTGCGATATCCGTCTCGATACTGTCCGGAATATGCTGAATCAGTGTGCCGCCAAGGACAACATTCAGCAGCTGTTCGCCGCCGCAAATCCCTAGAATCGGAATGTTGCGCTCAAGGCAGCCCTTCGTGATCGCCCATTCAAACCGGGTACGGCGTTCTTTCAAGCTCACCGTATCGCTGACCGTTTGCTGGCCATACATCTCAGGAGGCACATCGAAATTCCCGCCCGTGATCACGAGCCCATCGATCATCGCCAAATAGTCTTCGACCTGCTCCGGCTCATGCGGCAGGCCAATCGGCGCGGCGCCAAACTGCGCCACGCAGCGGCAGTAATTGTCCCGAATCGCATAATAGTCACGAATCGAATAGCCAGATGCGTTACCTTCCTCAAAATCGAGCGTGAATCCGATGATCGGAGCTGCCATAAGCGCCCTTGCCAGTTGTGATATGGCTGACTTTACTATAAGATACTGAAAAAAGAAAGAACGGGAGTCTGCATGTCCATTGCCGCATTATTAGGAACACTGGTTGGATTCGGCCTATTTATCGCCGCCGTGCTGATGAGCACTGATCAGGCGTTGATTTTCTTGCAAGGCGCAGGAATTCTCATGGTGCTGGGCGGCACCATCGCCACCGCCTTTATGAGTTATGAGCACAATTACGTGGTCAAAGCATTCAAAGCGATCGGCTGGATGATGAAAAAACCAAAATCAACCCGCGAAGGGCTGAACACTGAGATTATGCGACTGATCAAATGGTCATATTTGGTGCAGAAAAAGGGCGTGCCAGTGCTCGAAGATGAGATCAAGAAGGTGAAAGCGAATGACCCGATCGTGAAATATTGTCTGACTTTGGTCACTTCCAACCACCCGCCACAAGAGCTGCGCGATATGATGGACACAGCGGTTGAAGCGGAATTTGAGCGTAAAACCGTTCCAGTCGATGTGCTGCGCAATATGGGCGCGACCGCGCCTGCCTTCGGCATGATTGGAACATTAGTCGGGTTGGTCGCGGTATTGCAAGGCTTGGGCGGCGAAGGTGATGCGATCAAAAATATTGGCCAGGGAATGGCACTCGCGCTGATGACCACCCTCTACGGGGTGGTGCTGGCACGGATGGTGTTTTTCCCTGCGGCCACCAAGCTAATCCAGAAAGAAGAAGTCGAACGTTTCCGGAACTTTATGATCAGCGAGGGGCTTTTGATGCTGGCTGACCGGAAAAGTCCGCGCTTCATGCAAGACCGGTTGAACAGCTTCCTCGACCCGGATATTCACTTTAACCTCGATAAACAGATTAAGACGTAAGCATGGCGCAATCACGAGGATTATTCCGCCATAGACGCGGTATGGGAGATGGCGATAGCCACGCCGACTCCTGGCTCGTTACCTATGCCGATGCGGTCACGCTGATCCTCACCTTTTTGCTGATCATGCTGTCAATTTCTGAACCGATTGACGATAAACTCCTACAAATCAGCGAGGCTCTCTCTGAGGCAGGGTTTGTTGGCAAAGAAGCCGATCTAGCGGCAACCGGCCATGACAAGGAACAGCTCTATGAACAGGTAGAGCGCCTTCTCATCGAGCTTGAGCAAGATGACCGCGCTGCGGTGGAGCTGTATGAAGATGGTGTCTTACTCGAGCTTTCCAGCACAGCTTTCTTTCAGCCAGAATCCGCAAAATTCACCGAAGAAGCCGTGCCACTGCTTGACCAAACCGCTGCATTGCTTACTGAATATGTTGGCTACGGTATTGAGATACATGCCGAAGGGCATACGGATGACAGCGAGCTGCAAAATTTCGCCCTTTACCCCAGCAATTGGGAGCTCTCAACCGCGCGCGCGACGTCTGTCATCGTGTTCTTTATCGAGAATGGCATTCCGCCAGAGAAGCTTAAAGTGGTGGGCTATGGTGACACGCGCCCCAAAGTGCCAAATCATATGGCTGATGGGACGCCCATTCCGGAGAATCAAGATTTGAATCGTCGGGTGACCATTAAGGTCGAATATCTGCAATAGTGCCTACAAGAAAAAAGTTCACAATCTTCCGAAATCCGCTACAACATCTTTGAAACGATAGGGTTTTATCATGTCTGATACTGCGTTCTGGAAGCATGCCGTCATTACGGAAACGGCCACTTTGCTGCAAGCCGTCAAGGCCATCAATAAAGGGGACATCCAGATTGCGTTTGTGACCAATAATGAGTCGAAATTGGTAGGCACGATTACCGATGGCGATGTGCGCCGCGCCCTGCTCTCCGGACGAACGCTTGATTCGCCAGCACGCGAAGTGATGAATCGTGAACCCAAAATCGCCAATGAAAACACGACGTCGCAGCAGCTCATCTCGATCATGCGCAATGCAGGTATCTCTCAGCTTCCTGTCATCGATAGCACTGGCACACTCATCGATGTGAAAGTGCTGATGGATCTGGTGCGCGGCCCTGCGCAAGATAATCATGCGGTGCTGATGGCGGGGGGCTTTGGCCGGCGGCTTAAACATCGCACCGAGAATGCGCCAAAACCCCTTCTCAGTATTGGTGACAAGCCGATCCTGGAGACCATTTTAGAGAATTTTATCGAATATGGCTTCGGTCGTTTCACCATCTCTGTCTATTACCTTGCTGACCAAATTAAAGAATATTTCGGTGATGGCAGCAAATGGGGGGCAGAAATCGATTACATTGAGGAGGAAGAACCTCTTGGCACCGCTGGCGCATTAGGGCTAATCAAAGAGCGCCCAGAAAAACCGTTTTTCGTGATGAATGGTGATGTGCTGACCAAGGTGAATTTCCGCCAACTTCTGCGTTTCCATGAAGAGCATCACGCCGCTGCCACCATGTGTGTGCGCGGGTTTGAGCATCAGGTTCCCTACGGGGTGGTGCAAACCAGCGGCGTGCATATTCAGGAGATTAAAGAGAAGCCGGTGCAAAATGTCATGGTCAATGCTGGCATCTATGCCCTCTCGCCTGAAACGCTCGATTTGATCCCACATAATGAATATTTTGATATGCCTTCGCTCTACAGCGCACTCATTGCGCAGCACCAAGTTACCGTTGCCTACCCGGTCCATGAATATTGGATCGATGTCGGCCAACCGAAAGATTTTGACCAGGCGCATTCGGAATATGATGCCATCTTTAAGAATGCGTAAATGGACCTGATTTATATCACCAACCAGCCTGAAGAAGCCCGCCTCGCGTGTGAGGCAGGCGTATCACGTATTATGCTTGATCTGGAAACTTTGGGCAAAGAAGAGCGCCAAAAATCACGCAACGCGCATATGAGTGATCACACCTTAGATGACCTCCCTGCCCTGCGCGCCACATTGCCAAAGGGCAGCCTAATGGTGCGCATCAACCCGGCCGGCGCGCATTCGGAAGATGAGATCAGTGCGGTACTAGACCACGCACCGGACATGATCATGTTACCCATGGTAACGCGGCTTGAAGAGATCGATGCGATTGCGGGGTTCATAAGTGGCCGCGCGCATTTCATCCCGCTGATCGAACATTGCGCTGCGTTTGACGTGCTGGAACTGATCGCTGCGCATGATGATGTGGATGAGCTATATTTAGGGCTCAATGATTTAAGTCTCAGCCTGTCACAAAGCTTCGTATTTGAACCGCTGATCGACGATTGGCTCGATCGTTTCGCCGCCATTTGCCAGAGCGCCAATAAGCCATTTGGCTTTGGCGGTATCGGCAGTGTTTCCGCAGATCTCCCCATTAGCGCCTCGATGTTGCTATCGGAGCATGCGCGTGTCGGCTCTAGCCGTGCCATCTTAAGCCGTGCTTTTCGCGATGTGGTAGGCAGTAACGCATTTAAGGAAGAGATTGCGGCGATTCAGCACTGTTTTACTTCACGCCAAAAGGATTTGCCTAAAACACTTGAGGAGAACAGGCAAACCCTGTGTGCTGCCATTCACTCGGCCATCATGAGCGCAAAGGCAGGCTAATATGTGCGGTATTTTTGGATTATTTCACCATGATGGGCTGAGCGAAGAAAACCGCATTTCTCTGCTACAAGAAATGGCGCAAACCATTACCCATCGAGGGCCAGACGATCATGGGGTCTATCATGATGCGCATGTTGGGCTGGGCAATCAGCGCCTCTCCATCATCGATGTTGCCCATGGCCACCAGCCCTTTATCTCAGACGAAACCGGCGTGGTATTAGTTCAGAATGGTGAGATCTATAATTATGTCGAACTGCAGGAAGAGCTACAATCTCTTGGCTATCGCTTTACCACCCATTCCGATACGGAAGTGCTGCTTTACGCCTATGAAGCATGGGGAGATACTTTCACTTCGAAATTAAATGGTATGTTCGCAGTCGCGCTATACGACCCACGCGAGCAGTCATTGAAACTGTTCCGCGACCGTCTCGGCATCAAGCCACTCTACTACTATCATCGCGATGGTGTATTCTATTTTGGCTCTGAAATTAAAACCATCCTCGCCGCCGGTGTGGAACGGAAATTGAACCATGAAACGCTGCATCATTTTCTTTCGTTCAACTATGCACCGACCCCGCTAACATTTTTCGAGAATATTGTTGAGCTTAAACCCGGACACGCCTTGACGGTAACGCGTGATCAACTCCACACTGAGTGCTGGTGGTCACTGACGCACCAAGAAACGCAGCCTGATATGTCAGAGAAAGATGCGCTCGAACGGCTGCATGGGCTGCTTGATGATGCGGTGCGGCTGCGGCTGCGCTCCGATGTTGAAGTGGGTACCTTCCTCTCAGGCGGGGTCGATTCGGGCACGGTGACCAAACTCGCTTCAATGCAGCAACATGGCATTCGCAGTTTTAGCATCGGCTTTGATGACCCAAAATATGATGAGTCGACCTACGCGGCGGAATCTGCGGCTGCTTTTGGCACCACCCATATCAGCAAAACTGTCTCACATGATATGCTGCACCTCTGGCCACTTGCGATTTATTATTGTGATCAGCCGCATGGTGATGTCTCTTTTATGCCGACCTACGAAGTCGCCTCCCTTGCATCCGAACATCTCAAAGTCGTGCTGACCGGCGATGGCAGCGATGAGCTGTTTGGTGGCTATGATAAATATGCGTGGCTGGATGCGCATGTGGGACAAGAAAACTGGCAACGCGATTATTTTAATGCGATCAGCCTGTTATCAGAAAACGTGAAACACACTCTCTACGGCGATGCAATGAAAGCAGGAAGCTATAGCAGTAGCTTTGATAGGGTTAGACCATTGTTTGACCAGCTGAATAAATGGGAGCCGCTTAATCAAGTGCTGGCGCTTGATGCTGCCTATCTCTTGCCCGGCAACAACCTCACCAAGCCTGACCGGATGGGAATGGCGCGGTCGATTGAAGCGCGCACACCGTTTCTTGATTATCGCATTGCTGAGTTTGCGTTCACCGTTCCCGCATATCTCAAACGCCATAATGGAGAGAATAAATACATCGTGCGCCAATTGGGGACGCAGCTCATGGGGTATGCTCTGGCGAACCGCACCAAACAAATGTTCACCGTGCCGATTGGTGAATGGTTTAAGAACACGCTTTCAGGCTTTGTCTCACATATTTTACTATCCAATCGCGCCTCTAGCCGCGGCTTATTCGATCAAGATATGGTTAAGCGCATGATCGACGAACATGTCAGTGAGCAAGCCAACCACACACGTATTTTGCGTGCGCTGATTGCGGTCGAACTCTGGCACCGTATCTTTATCGACCGCAGTGAGCTTTCCTGCCCCACTATGGAAACGCTAAATGTAGATCGTAACTTGCTTAATGTTACCATGTGCAGCATTGCTAATACAAAATCCGCTTTTGTAGGAAATACGTAATGCTAGTCAAAAGAACGCTGGATATCTTCATATCATTACTCGGCCTAATCTTTGTTGGACCGATTCTTACGGTTATAGCACTCATGATCTCCCTCGAAAGCCGTGGGGGGCCTTTTTATTATGCACTGCGTGTGGGAAAAGGTGGGCGGCCATTTGGCATGATCAAGTTTCGTTCCATGTATAAACGTACTGCGGATGACGCCTATCAAACGCAGACCAATGATCCGCGCATCACCCCGCTCGGAAAGTATCTGAGAAGGTATAGTATTGATGAAATCCCCCAACTCATCAATGTCCTCATCGGCGATATGAGCCTTGTCGGGCCACGGCCAGATGTTCCTGCGCAGCGCGATGATTATGATAGCGAAACATGGGAAACGCGCCACGCTGTCAAACCCGGAATCACAGGATTAGCACAGATCTATGGACGCAGCACCATCACCCCGGAAGATCGCATTCATTACGATTTACAGTACGCAAAACATGCGTCTATTTTCTTGGATCTGAAAATTATGTTCAAGACCGTTTCTCTCGTGTTTAGAAAATATGGAACCAATTAGCAGTGACTGCATGAGGCATTAAGCACGCCTCTTAAGCTGCCTGTGTGCCTGAAAAATCAGCATTACACTTAGCAGTGCCGAGGCTGAAAGCACTGCATATGCCGCACCAATCGGCCCGAATAGCGGAATAAAATAGAGCAACAAACCGATCAAAAGTGATGCCCCTGCCGCACTCAGATAAAGAAACCGTTTCTGTTCCCCAATGATCGCATATATGTTCGAGTAAGACCCGCCCGCAATGTTACATAATTGCGCAAGAACCAACACACTCAAGATATCATACGCACCGACATATTCCGCGCCAAACAACCCTAAGAACGTTTCCCCCAATAGAAGCATGCACGCGCCGCAACCTACCAACACCGCAAAAAGCAAGAGGTGGGATTGCATCAAAAGCGCTGATACGGCGTGCGGCTCTTTAAGGTGCATTTTTTTTGATAGTAACGGGTCGATTGCATTGGATAATGCTGCAGTAAAAAAGCCAAGTACCGTGGCGATCTTTGCTGCCACGCCATAATATGCCACCTCTTCTGCCGTCACGAGAAGCCCCAGAATGAGTATATCCAGACGCATCAACAGCAAATGCAGAAAGCCCGCCACACCGCTCGTCAATGCGGAGGATATCCATAAGCGAAACTCAGGCCAGAAGGTAGGACGCGTATATTTCATAGGGTGAACACGGAAAAATATGAGGCTGGTTATCATGGCAATCACGCCAAGCAAAAGGCCATGTGCGTTGATAAAAAACGCCGCAGTTGCCTCGTGCTGCGCATGCGAGCCTATCACAATCGCGGCCAGCAGCCCCAAAGGCAATCCTATTTGTTCGAAAAGCTGTGAGAGAACAATATGATGGCGCGCGCGGAGTAAACTTTGACTAAAATAAGCAATCGCAAACGGAATGGCCATCCATACCACATAGTCTAACGCACGCACCATAAGCGAAGGCACGTATGCGTCGGGTATAAGCGCACATACCAGCGCAAAAAGCGATGCGCTAAGAGACAGCCACATCACAAACGTGATCATGAAGCCAAATAATCGAGGAGTGTCATGCTCATATTCGTGAAAAAAGCGAATACTGACCACCTGAAATCCCCCTTGGCACAGAAACCCAACCATCACCAACACGCTAACAGCGTAGAGATAAAACCCATATTCCTCTGGCGAAAGTGCTCGAGCGAGGAGCACATGAAACGCTAGCATGGCTGCAATGCCCATAAAACGGATTGTCAGCGATATCATCGCTTTTTGCAGGAGTCCCGGCCCAATCCATTGGGTGAGTCTTTGTGGTAAGGGAAGCATTTTTATATTAGCGTTTCTTTCACTTTTATCATATCACCATATTATGTCTAAACGTACCTATATTATAGCGGAAATTGGTGTGAACCATAATGGTTCGCTCAATAGCGCGAAAGAATTGATTGATGTGGCTGTAGACGCCGGAGCCGACGCAGTAAAATTTCAAACCTTTTTTGCGCATCATATTGCAACCGAGCAGGTTGAAAAAGCTGCTTACCAGAAGCATACTGACAGCCATGCGAGCCAACGGGATATGCTACATGCCCTTGAGTTGAGCCGCGACGATCATTTTACATTAAAACGCTATGCAGAGGCTGCGGGAATCGACTTTCTTTCATCCCCATTTGGCTTGGAAGAGCTTGCGTTCTTGACAGATGAACTTGGTCTCACACGGATTAAAATCGCCTCAGGGGAGCTGTCGAATGCCCCGCTCCTCTATGAAACCGCTCGTAAGCAATGCGCCACCATCCTCTCAACCGGCATGGCCAGCATGGATGACATTGATCATGCTTTAAACATTATGGATGCAGGATATCGCGGGATTCACCCCGAGAATGTTGCAAATCACGCGCGTCCCGATCATGAGGCACTCAAAGAGCGTGTTTCTTTGCTACAATGCACCTCCCTATATCCATGCCCGTCACATCATGTGCATCTTAATGCCATCACCACCCTGCAGCAGCGCTTCACGCTGCCAGTAGGCTTCTCAGACCATACAGAATCTATCTATTCAGGCGCGTTTGCTGTTACGAAAGGCGCGGGCCTTCTTGAAAAACATATCACCTATGATAATGCGGCCGACGGGCCGGATCACCAAGCATCCCTCATGCCTGAAGCATTTAAAGAATATGTCGCATTATCTCGCCTAGCAGAAACGATGCTCGGTTCTGAAGTAAAAGAAAAACAGGGTGCGACCAGCGATATTGCGCTGATTGCAGAGAAATATATTGTTGCGAAGAACGCCATTTCGAAAGGCGATGTATTTTCGTCAGATAATCTCAAAACCATCCGTAATGGCGGTCTTGGTACGCATGCGAAACATTTCTTTGCGCTCACTGGCACCATTGCTCAGAAAGACTATGAGGTGGACGAGCCGATTCTTAGCGAGGCTGAGTCATGAAAGAGGCATTGGTGGTTGGATACGGCTCCATAGGCAAACGGCACGCACGTATCCTGTCAAAGTCACTGAATCTAAACGTATCAATATGCAGCGCTCATTATCAAGAATCTACATCCGAGACGCAATACACTATCTATCGCTCTTTGGAAAACGCATTGACGAGCACGAACCCGGATTACGTGGTCATCTGTAATACTACGGCTGATCATTTCCCGGCAATGCAACAATTAGAGAAACATCAATTTTCGGGAGTCGCACTGGTTGAGAAGCCTGTATTCTCTCATATGCCACACCCTGCATTCCATCCCTCTTACCCCTGCTACATTGCCTATAATCTGCGCACTCACAGCATCATGCAGCGCCTGAAACAGGCCCTTGATGGCAGTCATCCCATCTCTGCACATTTCTATGTTGGGCAGCATTTATCCCAGTGGCGAACCTCATGCGACCAGTATGAAAGCTATTCTGGCTGTAAAGGAAAAGGCGGCGGCGTGTTGCGGGATTTAAGCCATGAAATTGACGCGGCGCAATATCTTTTCGGTCCCATTCGCCGCTTCAAAGCCATTGGGGGAAGGTTCTCCGAGATGATTACACATGATGCGGAGGATCACGCGACCATCGTCCTTGAGTGCGGTCAGTCCACATTCGTTACCATCCATCTTAATTACATCGATCATGTTGCGACCCGAGAATATATGGTGCATACAGACACGACCTCGCTTAGAGCCAACTTCAGCGATCACAGCCTTACCGATGCAAGAGATGGCTCGCTCGATATTCCCGAATGCGATGGTGACGAGAGTTACCGGCGCATGCATCAAGCCATTGTTGAGCGAGAAACTGCCTCTTTATGTAGCTATGCGCAAGGCACGGCGATTGTCGAATGGATCAATAGCGAATATGTGGAGGCATGGCGATGACACAACGGATCGCAACGATTTGCGCGCGCGGCGGCTCAAAAGGAGTGCCGGGGAAAAACATGCGCCCCTTATACGGCATGCCGTTAATCAGCCATACCATTAAAGCTGCCCAAGACTCTGGTCTGTTTCAGACCATCGCTGTCAGCAGTGATGATAAAGACATTCTTGAGGTTGCTGATGCGCTGAATGTGCAGCCCATCACCCGCCCCGATGAGCTTGCGACCGACAAGGCAGGCAAACTTCCGGCGATCACCCATGCACTCAACGCAGCATGCACATTAAATAAGACACAATACACCACGCTCGTAGATCTCGACGCCACCTCGCCGCTGCGTTCTGTAAGCGATATAAAAAATGCAGTCGACATGCTAGAAAAGAATGATTTAAGCGCTGTCATCACTGCAGCACCGTCGCATCGCTCTCCCTATTTCAATATGGTGGAAATTGATCGAGACACCCAAAAAGTGCAGCTATGTAACCGCACCGCCGGCCCCTTGCTCCGCCGTCAGGATGCGCCAGAAACCTATGATATGAACGCGTCCATTTATGTCTGGAATGTCGATAGATTCTTAGCGGATCCAAAACTTTTTTACGATGATACCGGCTTGTATGTCATGCCGAAAGAGCGTTCATGGGATATTGACACACCGCTTGATTTTGAGATTGTCGAATTTTTAATGCAAAGGGAGCATCACGCATGAGCAATTCATCTCTTTTTGACTTACATGGAAAAACTGCGGTGGTTACGGGCGGCGCAGGCATTCTGGGACGAGCTTTCTGTAAAGCGCTTGCAGATTCTGGTGCCACCGTGATTGTGCTCGACATCAATCAAGAGGCTGCACAAGAGACGGCGCAACATATTGGTGCCATGGCCCATGGATACGCGCTTGATGTCACTGACGAAGCATCCGTTGAACATGCCGTCGCCCATATCGTAACGCATCATGGCACGATCGATATTTGGCACAATAATGCTGCAACAAAGCCTAAGGAGCTTACGAGTTTTTTTGAAGATTTCGAACAATTCTCGCTCGATGTTTGGCACGAAGTCATGCGTGTGAATATTGATGGGATGTTTCTATGCGCCAAACATATCGGCCGCCATATGAAAGAGCATCGCATACAGGGTTCGATTATCCAAACCGCCTCAATCTATGGCATATTGGGGCCAGATCAGCGCATTTACGAAGGCTCAGAATATCATGGCATGCCCATCAATTCTCCAGCGGTTTATTCTGCCTCCAAGGGCGCGGTGGTGGCGCTGACCAAATATTTAGCTGCCTATTGGGGCAAGGATGGTATTCGCGTCAACACCCTGACGCCCGGCGGTGTTGCCAGCGGGCAAAATACACGTTTCCAAGAGCAATATGCCCACCGCATTCCCCTTCAACGTATGGCTGAAGCGCGCGATATGGTGGGCGGGCTGGTCTTTTTAGCCTCGGATGCATCGCGCTACATTACCGGGCATAATCTTGTGATTGATGGCGGATTATCCTGCTGGTAAACGGCCTATCCAAAGAATGGTTTTTGCCGAAGCGTGGTGAAATCTTCTATCGTTTTCAAATAATCGATAATTCTGGGAATCGCCGTGCCGTCCCCATAGGGATTTACAACATGCGCGGGCGGAGTCTGTAATGCTGCACTCAGCGCCGCAAAAATCGCATCTTTTTCCGGCGGAACATCGCGGACCGAACTGGCCTGTTCCCTGCCTTGTTGGCGTTCACCAATATTGATCGTCCAGAGACTCATGCTCGGCGCCTCTAGCACACCGCTAGAGGAATTACCGCAAATCACATCCGCATGGCGCATCATGTTGACAAAGCCTGCATGGCCAAAGGATGGCACAAAAAAGCACTGCGAAGGTTTTTCATGTGCGAATGATTGGAACTTTTCAGTGAAATGTTTGCCCAAACTGTCTGCATTCGATGCGGTAAAGATGCAATACACGTCTTCCGGTAACATCGCAAGCGCAGCAAGCATCGCTTCTAGCTCATCCCGTGGATCATACGAGGCGTTTGTGGCCGGATGCATGCTGACCAGAACGGTTTTCTCGCCAAATGTAAACGCATGATCTGCTTCAAGCTGCGCCTTTGAGAGTGGTGCAACGGTGCGGAAGCTGTCCAAGGCAGGCGAGCCTGAAACGACAATATGATCCGGATTCTCGCCCATGCTACGCACTCTACTTGCAGAAGATTCACAGCTACAAAAATGCACATGCGATAATTTTGTGATCGCGTGCCGAATGTGATTATCGTGCGCGCCCAGCGTTTCATCACCGCCATAAAGATGGATTATTGGCACCTTGTATAAAGTCGCAACAGCGGCAACGCCCAACATTTCATAGCGATCTCCAGCAATGCACAGCGCATCGGGCAGGCCATTTGAAACAAAATAGTCTGACAGGGCAGCAGAGGTTGCCAGATAAGAGGCGACACTGCTCCCGGCGTCATCGCCCTCTGGTGCCGTATCTTTCCGATACAAGATTGGCACATCATCATGCTCTATCTCGCGAATGGTTTGGCCATATAATGGCGAAAGATGCGTTCCCAACACAATAAGTCCAACATCAAATTGTGAATCGGCGCGCATCGCTCTCATGAGTCCCGAAATCAGGCCATAATCTGCCCGTGTTGTCGTAACAAAACATATGTTGTGAGAGACTAGCATTAAAACGCCTCCATACGGGTTTGCTTTGCAGTTAACCAGCTGATGATCTGCAGCTGATCGCCCTGCATACGTATCGATACCGGGTCACATAACTGCCCTCTCGCCGCACCAAAACTCAATTTCTGCTCTAGGAAATTCCATTCTTTGTCGAATTTGAACACACGGCCCTGCTGTTTGTCTATGAGATAAAAAGACGACGCTGTGGCAACCATATCATTGCATATCCAGACAGGCAGCACGCTGTGCCGCGTTTCCTGCCCCGTATCATGTCGGTAGGATTGTATGTGACCAAAATCTGAATTATCCATAAGGTAGAGCGTATCGTCGAAATAGCGGGCAAAATGGACTTTATCACATGCCAGGCGCGTGCATATTTCTCGCGGCTGATCTCGCCAGACCACCGCATCATGCGTCACAAAAAAGCCTGTACCCTCTCTATCACGCCACGCGGTAACAATAGGGCTCTCATGGTGAATATAATGCCACGCGCCGTCATAAAGATGGATACCATTAGAATAGAGCGAACCAAACGCGAGGGTATGATCATCGATGCGGTCTATTTGCGTGGGCAAACCTTTCTCCCATTGTTGTTGCTCGCCGTGAAGAGGGGTGAAACGTATATTTTTCTCCCCTGAACATACACACCACACGCCGACATCCGTTGACAGCACATCCCACGGCTTTGCCACATCCAGCGTTTCCTCTTCCACATACACCTCTGATGTCTGGGGCTGTATCGCTGAGAGATGTTTCTGGATGGCATACACCAGCCTTTGACAGCGCATACGGATACTTCGTGATGCATCATTTTTCAATGAGTATGCCACCATACGCGATGCTGAACGACACAAGCCAATCAGCAGCTCTTGATCCATATGTGTACCATTTCCATTGATAATGAGCGCCGCACACACATCCACATCATCCAAACGCTCTGCCATATCGCCACGAAGCAGCCCTTCAATAAACACCCCATGAGATCCCACCAACGGGACGTTCTCAATCAGACTGTCACGCGTTAAAAGATCATACCACGAAAGCGACTGCTCAGGGGCCGAGGTAAACTCCGAGAATGGTATAGATTGCATAAATTACGGCTTATATCCAACGCCTACCAGCAGGCGTTCTTGACTCCAGCGCGCCAATTTCCCCCATGATCTTGGCAGCCTTAGGCAGGCAACCATACGCGCAAAACGTTCTATCGCCGTACTATGCCATGTGCTTGGGAGCTGCATAATCGTGCGCGCCATCACATTTTCAAAACCATACATTTTCAGACATTGCTGCATACTTGAAACAGTGTATGGGGTGACGTGAGTAAAAATCTGGTAAAACTCTTTCATATTCGATGCCCAGTCTGGGGTCAGGAAAATAATGACCCCGCCTTTTTTCAGCACGCGCTGCAGCTCTGTCATGATGTGGGGCAATTGATCAACATAAAAATGCTCAATCACCGACTTGCTGAAAATAATATCAAAACTGTTATCTTCGAAGGGAAGTGGCTCTGTCACCACATCGCATCGGTAAGACTCCACATTCGCAGAGGCTTTCTCGCGATCCACAGACACCGCATCATAGCCGAGCTGTTTCATGATCGAGGCCTGCAAGCCCCAGCCGCCGCCAAAATCAAGCACTCGCCCTCGGTGGGGTGCCTTCACCAAATCATGCAGCACATAGCGCATCAACTGTTCGGGATAAGGATTGTGGGTTGATTTTGAGTGAGGCAACACGACCTCATTAAAATTCTGTGGTGCACTTTTTGCGCTTGTATTGTGTATCATCTCTGCCTCATAAGGGGTAACAGAAGGGCTCCAATTCGGGTCTTTGACGGCAATCACACGCATGTGACTCGATTGCTTGGTTTGCACCAACGTGTCTTGCAGTGCACGCATGGCGTCTTCATTATTTTCCTCAAGCAAAAACTGCAGAGAGGGGTCTTTCAGCGCCTCAGGATGGTCCTGGTAATAGCGCTGCAATTTTTCTGCATCCAGCTTGCCCGGCGTCGTAAGCTCGATCACTTTAAATCCATTACGCTGCAGAAGCGTTTCGATCGCACGCGGGTTATACAACCGCACATGGTCAAAGACGATATTGCTAGAAGCGGTTTGCAAACTGCGCGTTTCCAGACTTTTTTCATTGGGTGTTGAGAGAATAAACAGTGCATCTTCTTTAAGCACATGCCGCACATTTTGCAGAAACGCGTCAGGCTCCAAAAGATGTTCAATCAACTCCCACGCAAAGGCCACATCATAGCGCATCGCATGCGAGGCGAGCACCTCAAACCCACCATTCAAATAGGTCACCCGATCTGATGGCACATCGAGCGGTTGCGGCTCAAGCACTGTGAGCGACACATCGTCATAGCTTTTGAGCAGCTCATTCGCAAATTCACCATTCCCTGCGCCAAGCTCTAAGACATGTTTCGGGGTGATGCCCATCTTCTTAAAGATAGCTTGGCTGTAAGAAAGGCGCTCTTCATACATCGGCAATCGCGAGCGCTTCATCGATTCGGGCATCTCATCACGCCAATATGCCATCGCACTGCTGGTCGTGACATAGTCCAAATGCTGTGCCTCTGATGGGGCTGGGGAAATGTAGAGCGTCTCACACTCCGTGCAGCGCCAATAGGAGAGATCTTGATAGTCAAACGCATGTGTCTTGAACGGGCTTTGACAAGCCGGACAATCACATTCGGTAAAACTGCCTTTCTGCTTTAAAAATTCCTGTAAATCTTCGTCAATCAACCGGTAATAGGTTTCGGCAACATCTTCCTGATGAATATCCTGTATTTGCGTGACTTTCGTCATGACTCTTACGTCTTTCTTTCAATGTGATCGTTCATCTTATTTAGACGAGCCGATAGAAAAAGTGTAGTAAAATTATGAATGCGGTTTCTGGGAAGTCATATCAAAAAAACCGTGGCGGCCCGCTGTCGCTGCCGCAATCGTATCAATAGCTGGAATAGGCATGGTATGTTCATCAAGCACATATCGCCACTCTTTGCCAGGAACCACTTCATCGAAATTATCGTGATAATAGTTACCCGCCAGGTCTTTTATCGCCAAAAAGGGAGAGGGGCCAAACATATCGCCTTCCGTGAGCCGTACCGTGAAATGCCCATCTCCTAGGTCTGAGGCCAAACGAGGCGGTTTGGTGAGCGGCTCTTTGGTCGCAATGTGCGCGCGGGCTGCTTCTTCAGCGCCACTAAATCGTATCTCAACATCTGCATATTGCGGCTGGATACGCGCCAATAGCTCACGTACCGCATCAACATCCTTGCCAATCTCCCGGTAATCATGGTTCGCAAAAGCAAGAATGGCGCTGCCATGATCACGCGCCTCTATGAAGGCTTCTTCCACATGCTGTTCCGTCAGATTTCGAAAGCGTGTACCCACATTCAGGCAGCGGAAAATCCACCGTCGGCACTGCCCTTCGCGCTGATAATCATCATGATGCGGATGATAGCCTTGCCAATTCTGGGGCGCGCGCTGCCAATTTCCGAACCGTCCTTTCTGCGTGTCTTTCTGTGCGATATTCTCTTGCGTAATCGCCTGATTGGCATAATCAAACGGCATCCACTGTTCGAGAAACATGTGTGAATCTTGCCGCTCAGAATGAAATCCCGGCCGGTTCACCGTAGGAAACCATTGATCGTCGATCACGCGCCGCGCGATGATATGTGTAAGCAGCGCCATATTGTTCATATAAGAAGTCGCCGCAGCAAGCGGGTTGAGAGTCAGTGAAAGCGGGTGAAAATGCCAATTCATTTCATCCTGATTCGACTGGGTCTCCTCCAGAATTTGGCGATAAAAGTGAAACACATTGCCATAGCCCATATCCTTATGGCGCGGATTACAAGGCAACCCCATATGGTCCATACAATGCCAGCTATACACCCAGCCATTGCCCTGGGCATCTTCCATCTGATGCCGAAACTCAGGCGAAAGAATACGCATGAGCATCTCGCGAATCTGCTGCCAATTTCGGTTGTAGGAAAGCAATTCGGGAGCAAAGACGCGCGCAATTTCCGATTCATTGCCTCCCAGATCTATTTCGGCTCGCTGTAGTTTCTCAAGCGTCTCGTGAGAAGGCGCGAGCGATACGCCAAACAGCTCTTTTAACCGAGTGAATGTTGCCGCAATATCTTCATCCAATGGCCCTTCTGTATCGATGCAATGCACCACATGTACTATCGGTGTGCTCATGCTGCAGCCTCCTTGGACACAATCTCTTCAATCAGTGCCAATACCTTTTGCGTCGCATTCCCCGCTTTCGGAAGCGCCTGGCGCTGCGTTTGTAGTGTTTCTGCTAAGATCTCATCTGTTGCTAACCGTATCAATGCCTGCTCCGTTTCGTCTAACCTATCAATCGTATATGCCCCGTCAGCATCACCAAAGGACACCATGTCTTTATATTGTGAGATACGGATAATCAGTAATGGCTTATCTGCCAACAGCGCCTCCCAGCCTACGGTTGAGGTAAGGGTGATCACAGTATCTGCGGCAGATAGGGGCGCATGGATAGATTCGCTCGCATCGCTGACAATCACATGCGGCGGCATGGTTTCCTTCTCTGGGTCCATGCTGCTCGGGTGCAATCTGACAATCAGCTGCCACCCATGACGAGCGCATATTTCCGCTAGATGAAACCGAACCTGACGCGGCAATTCAGGGTCACTCGGCTCTGGTTGCTCGGCCCACAACACAGCGCGTGTCGTATTGGGAACATGATGGCGCGCGCGCCAGGCCTTGCCTTGCTCCTTAAATGGCTGAGACTGAATAGCATCAAACATCGGGCTTCCCGTCATGTGTAAGTGTGAAGGGATGCGCCCCGCACGGATAAGCCGTTGACGCGTATCTTCGCGGGAAAGCGCCATATATTTCCCATTATCCGCCCTTGAAATCAACTCATGCTCAATGATACCAAACAGCTCGACCATGCAAAGGCTTGGAATCGCTTCCATGTCCGCCGCCACCATCGCCGCGCGCTCCATCCGGGGAGAGGTGGTGGCTACGACCATATCAGGCTCTATTTCTCGCAGCACAGTACGCATAAACTCTATTGCACAAAAAGCATTGAGGCCTTTTTCTTCATACGCCTGCCAGGCCTTTTCTTCGCCTATTTCATGCATAAGCGATACAAAGGAAACACCTAAATAGGCGACTGATTCCTCATAGGCGATGCCTTTGCCATCCGTGTGATGGGTTTCGGCAAGCCTCTTGCCCCAATAGGCAATTTCTTGATCGCCCGGGTCGATAAAATCGCTGACACGACGACAGGGAATACCCGCATCAAGCGCGGTTTTCCTAGCCGTTGTCAGCGCCAGATACTCGCATTTATGCCCGCGCATCGTCAATGCCTGAATCACCGGAATGACGGCTGGGGCATGTCCGCCACCATAGCTGACAAAAAACACGTTCATAATGCCGGAACACCTTTCACCACCCTATTATCGGGTACATCGCGATGCACCATGGCCCCGGCTCCAACAACGCAGCCATCGCCGATGGTGACACCAGGCATGAGTGTCGCATTCGCACCAATCAAGCACCCTTGCCCCACGGTCACCGCGCCGGTTAATATCGCGCCTGGGGCAATGTGCGAATAATCTCCCACACGGCAATCATGCTCAATAATAGCGCCTGTATTCACAATGACATGTGCCCCAATGACCGTGTCAGGATGCAATACAGCCCGACATCCTATGAAGCTCCCCTCGCCAATGCCCGCTGCCGCATCCACATGTGCAGCGGGATGAATAAGTGCTGTATAATTCAGCTCAGCATATTCATGCGCCACCTGTTTTCGGGTCGCATTATCACCAATCGCGATAATGGCGCGATAATCAGAAGATGCAGGCTCATTATGTTCAGGGAGTTGAGAATGCACAGGTTGAGAAAGCAGCGACTCTTGTGTTGCATGGCTATCAAAAATATAAGGCATTTCACCCGCATGCACTATGGCAGCAGACGCAACCACTTTCGCATGCCCTCCGGCTCCGATGATGATAAGCGTGCCATGAGACATGAGCGATGCCTTTCTTTTGATCAATACGCGTATAAATTACTATAGACAAATAGCCGAATTGCAATGTAATTCATGATTATGAATCTGAAAGGAAAGAAAATTTTGGTCACGGGTGCGGATGGGTTTATCGGCTCCCATCTAACCGAAACGCTTGTGCGGGCCGGTCATGATGTGCGTGCTTTTGTGCTCTATAATTCTTTCTCAAGCTGGGGCTGGCTTGATCACAGTAACACGCAGATCACCGAAAATCTTGATATTTTCATGGGGGATGTGCGCGACCCGCATGGGGTGAAAACCGCGATGCAGGGCGTTGACGTCGTGCTCCACCTTGCCGCGCTGATTGCTATCCCCTATTCCTATCATTCCCCGCATTCCTATGTGGAAACTAATGTCAGCGGCACACTCAATATCGTCCAGGCGGCGCGTGAGCTGGGCGTTGAGAAAGTGGTGCATACCTCGACCAGTGAAACCTATGGCACGGCGCAATATGTGCCGATTGACGAGGCGCACTCGCTGCAAGGCCAATCGCCCTACTCCGCCAGTAAGATTGGCGCCGATCAGATGGCGATGTCTTATTACAGCTCGTTTGAAACGCCGGTGGCGATCATTCGGCCTTTCAACACCTACGGCCCGCGCCAGTCAGCCCGCGCGGTCATTCCTACCATCATCACCCAGCTGCTGAACGGTCAGGAAGAAATTAAGCTTGGTGCGCTGAGTCCTACACGCGATTTCAACTATATTGACGACACGGTGCAGGGTTTCATCAAGGTAGCAGAGAGCGACAAAGCCGTTGGCGAAGTGATCAATATTGGTTCCGGCTTTGAAATTTCGATTGAAGATACCGCTAAGGCGATCGCAGACGTGCTTGGCACACCGCTGAACATTACCTGCGATCATGAACGGGTGCGCCCCGAGAAAAGCGAGGTAGAACGCTTGCTTGCGAGCAATGCAAAAGCGCTTGAGTTGCTGGATTGGTCGCCTGAACATGGCGGACTCGACGGCTTCAAGCGCGGCCTGAAGAAAACGGCTGACTGGTTTGCGGATCCCCAAAATTTGAGCGCCTACAAGGCTGATCGCTATAATGTCTAATATCGTTGAGACGCTGCGTTCCTTGCTTCCTGAAGGCGGGGCATACCCGCTCCACGAGCCGTATTTCGATGAAGAAGAAGTCGCCAATGTCACCGACTGCGTGCGCTCAGGCTGGGTCTCATCGGTCGGTAGCTATGTGGATCAGTTTGAACGTAATCTCGCTGCCTTCACCGGCGTCAAGCACGCCATCGCCACGGTCAATGGCACCGCAGCGCTCCATATCAGCTATGCGCTTGCAGGTGTTGAGCCGGGCGATGAAGTGCTGTGCCCTTCACTCAGTTTTGTTGCCACCGCCAATGCGATTGCCTATTGCGGCGCCACACCACATTTCGTCGATGTCGATCCGCAGCGCCTGACCCTCTGCCCCAAGGCACTACGCATGCATCTGGAAGCCAATTGCCGCATCGAAAACCAACGCTGCATCAACGCACACACTGACGCCCCCATCCGCGCGCTTGTGGTCATGCATTGCTTTGGCCACCCGGCCGATCTAGGCGCGCTAAAAGAACTCTGCGATCAGTTCCACCTCACCCTGATTGAAGATGCCGCGGAATCGCTAGGCTCCTACTATAAGGGCACTCATACCGGCAATCACGGCTCACTCGCCGCGCTCAGTTTTAATGGCAATAAAATTCTGACCACAGGTGGTGGTGGCGCGATTCTGACAAATGATGAGGCGCTCGCGAAACGCGCTAAACATCTGACCACCACCGCAAAACAACCGCACCCCTACGCGTATCTGCATGATGAGGTCGGCTATAATTATCGCCTGCCCAATCTCAATGCTGCGCTTGGCGTTGCGCAGCTCAAGAAGCTCCCAGGCTTTTTGCAGCAAAAACGTGAGCTTGCCACACGCTATGCGGCAGCCTTTGCGAACCATCCGGATGCGAGCTTCTTTGCTGAACCCAGCGATTCGCAGAGCAATTATTGGCTGAATACACTTCTCTTGAAAGCCCCTGATACATTGCATGACACGCTGAAGGTGCTGCATGAGCAGCAAATCTACGCTCGCCCGATCTGGAACCCGCTGCACACGCTTCCCATGTTTGAGGCATGTCCTCGCGCAAACCTGAGGCACACGGAATCACTCGCACAGCGGCTGATCAACATTCCGTCTAGCCCGAAGCTCACCTCACTTACTGAATAATTCCTTCCGAAGCGGCAAGAAGCCGGTCAAGTGCAGGATCCACATAGAGAAGCCCACCAATCGCCGCCCGGCCGAGCGAGGTGCCCGTATCGGCGCGTGGACCTGTGACGCCCGCAGCTGTATTACCAGTACGCACAATGCGTGCTTCCTGGAACGAGCCTTGCTGCAACGTCGCGCGCGGATCTTGCGAACTCACGACAAACGTATTGGGCAAGCGCGTCAGCGTATTCACTGGTCGTGACCCGCTGTAGAGAAACAAATTCTCACCCGACAGCAACGTTGCCGGCGGGTCTAGGGTGATATCAGTTAAGAACCTGCTTTGGTCCGCCGTTAAGCCACCAATCGTATCCAGCGTGGGCGACGTGCTATAGACCAGCCAATTACTGTTCGGTGTGCTGAGCGCAGTAGGCCCAGCATTATTCTCAAAATTCCCACCCGCATTTAGAATAATCGCATTCGCCGCCGCGGAACTGCTAGTGATCGTATTATTCAGCACCACATCTGCTCCAGCATTGAAGAACAACTGCTCAGATATCGTGATATCTGCATTGTTAGTGATCGTTCCTGCCGAACGCACTGTTAACGGCGCAGCCCATGCCGCCGTGGAGTGATTATTCACATCACCGCCATCCTCACGGCCAATGACAAATTCAGTAAAGCCAGTCTTCAGCTGTGTCAGCAACGCATCATCAATGACATTGCCACTGCTGCCGCCATTACCGAGATCCAGATTGTTTCCTGCAGTGATTTGCTCAAGAGTGATTGCCGCGCCGCCCGTGCCGTTAAACGTACCGCTGGTGAAATTGTCACTACGCCAGGTCAGATCACCCGTAATCGCACCTGCATTGGTAAAGTTATCGCCTGTAATGGTCAGATTTGTCTGCGGCACATTCAACGTGCCCGCCGCCGTCACATCCACACTCCCCGTCCCCACATTAAAATTCACTGTGCCGCTGCCTTGCGCATCGAGGGTGAGACTATGCGCCACGGTAATCGCATTGCCTGCGGTAAAGTTGATATCCGCATTGTTCGTATTAATCGTCCCATCTGACGCAGTCAGAATATCATTCCCCGCAATCAGGCTAATGCTGCGCCCTGCATTCACATCCAAACTGTCGCCCTGCAAATCAAGCGTAATATCATTGCTAGCCTGCAGATCAATATTCGCCGTTTGCGACAGGCGCTCGAGGTAATTGGCGTCAAACACCGAATAGCCATCGGTTGCATCACCGCGCGCGGTCGACGCCATCGCATATTGCGCTTCGAGCGCATCGGTGGTCACGGCGCCCGGGCTGTTTGGCGGCGTCAAACGAATCCCCCATTTCGCCGATTGCGATTGCTCAAGCAATGCCACTTCATTATCCGTGAGGAACGTATCATGGAAGATCGCTTCACCGAGCAGCGAGACCGTGTTTTGCGGATTAAATGGAGTGTCCGTCACATTACGAATCGCATCTCCCGCCGCACCAAAGGAAATATCACCCGTATGGGTATTCCACGGGTCGTTTAATCCTAGCGCCGTGCCATTGGCGTCCTGGCCATTAAGCGAAACATTATAGCTATCGGTCGTTGCATCAAAATTGGCCGTAAGCGTATAAGCCGTATTCGGATCCACCGCAAAACTGCGCCAGGTGCGATCAGCGCCCGTGTCATTATAGGTTCCGACATGGAGCTGATTGCCTTCAACATACGCCACAAATGCGTTAGTACCGCCACCTTCTTCATATAGAATCTGCTCTGCCGTCACATCAGCATCGGTTTGGAAGGTGAAGCTGCGCGCAAACTGGTTACGATTACCATCATTAATATCGAGCGTATTGCCCACGGTGAAGCTCTCTGTGTCGTTCAAAGTCAATACGTCGAGCCCATTGATCTGATTACTCGTCACATCAATGGTTCCCGGCACTGGGTTGTTGGCCGCGCCGGATTTATCTGTCAGTGACGTCAGAGTGATCGGTGTTGTCGCTCCTGCAGCCGCTTGGTTCTGATAGTAAAATAGAGGGCTTGATGTGGTTCCATTAAAGTTATTTGTGTCTGCACCACTCACAACACTATTGTTAATACTTCCATATCCGCCATCATCCCCGCCGGCCCAATCAGTCAAATTAGCCCCTGCGACGTCGGTACCAATCACAGTCCCATTCCAGTACGCGGTCAGCGTGTCTGTTGCGAGATCGACTTCCCACGACAAAGTGCCCTGTCCCGTTGGCGCACTAGCGGCTGGAATTGAGATAAACGCCGCATTCGCATTACCAAGCGAGTTTCCTTGCCCAACATGGAAGTTCAAACTGCCATCCGGCAAAAATCCTACCCAGGTACCTCGGCCAGTACCACCCATTTCAAAGATCGTCCCTTGCGGGTTCGGGTCATTAATATCGATCACAACAGAGAAGAACACATCTTGGGTGCGGTTAACAGAGGCATTTGTCACCGCCCCTGGACCAAAACTATTCGTTAATGCGCCATTGCCCGGCAAAACATCAAATGTTTGCGTTGCATTAGCAGGGTCAAGCCACAGCACATTCTGATCATTCAAATCCACACTGCCATCGGTTGAAGTGAAAGTGGGATCGACATTTCCATAGATTG
>CAYGTO010000007.1:0-107015 GCA_964352815.1 uncultured Azospirillaceae bacterium
CGCACGGGACCTAGCGACTGGCGCGTTTCGGCTTTCTTCAAGGGATCGTGCGGTAAATAAGGAGAAATTTTGGCGTATTGAAGAGGTTGACGAATTTTATGACAATAATGCGGAAGCGCCGTGGCAGCATATGGATGCTAAAGCTGATGCGGAGGGTCGGCGTCAAGAGCGCATGGAGCCGCGTCATCCGAAGGACGAAGAGCAGAAAGACTTTAGTACGCCTGCTGAGTGGGAGCCTAAAGTGGCACCGGCAGGCTATGATGAAGATGTCGAGAAAACGTTAGATTTTAGCTATGTCCGAAAGGATATTCAGCGCCTCGTTCAACATATTCATCTGACCTATCCGCTAGCGTTGCCACATTTAAAATGCCTTGCCGACTATGAGTCTGGCACGCGGCTTACTCCGGAGCAGCGCGACGCCGTCTTACAGCTCATATGGATTCCAAGTGTGCTCGCGCGCAGTGTCCCTGCGATGCGTCCTGGGCGAGCAGGCGAAGGGGTGGAGCCAGCCACGATTGCTCCGGCTGCATTCGCATCGCATTATTACCGCCGGCCTGACGATGTCAGTCGTTGGAATGACCAGCATCCTGGTAGAGCGTCCTATGGGCCTGCGGTTGGGACGAAATATAAAAAATTCATGCAAGGGCTGATCGGCGACCCAAGCAGTGATCCGTCTATTCATACACGTGCATTGATTGATGATCATCCAAATGCGGCGGTTTCTCATTTGAAGAGCCCTAGAGCGATATGGAACTCGTTTCGCAATTTTCTCTTTTATGAGCATAAGCATGCAAAAAAGCTCCCGGCATGGCGAGTGACGCGATTTGACCATGAAGGCTTTGTTCGCCTATGGCGAGGCGCGCCAAGTAGTTTTGCGAATCTGCCCTTTGCGGAAGATTACGTGAAGCTGTTTATTCAAGGATGGGGCGTGTTTAATGAGGTTGATGCGCCTAAGACAAAGTATGGCTATGCGCCGCTATGGGGTGAGACGGCTGGCGATTGGCAGAAGAAAACTCATGGGGCAGGTGAGGCGTATTTATGGGAAAGCAACAATGGAAAAGACGTTCATGACGCGCTTTATCAGGTGCTGACGCTTGGTAATGAACTCTTTATGCATGAATATGCTGGTTTCTTAAAGCCATCCTTTGATGAAAATGGGAAGCCCTATGAGGATAGATCTCTGCCAATAGAAGGCTCGGTCATAAAGGGAGAAAACCACCGTGCCATGGTAAAAACAGCTGGCGGATTCACCGATTACCGTGAGCTTGGTTCATTAGAAGGAAAGCGTGCGCATTTTTATGATGAGCAATTGGAATTAGTGGCACAGTTTTTTGCGAGTGTGGCGAAGCGCTATAAGATGACGCCCGACATGCCAGACGAAGAGCTGGTCAAGATCACCGTGCGTATGGAACGCGCGGCGGAGGTGAATTTAGGTAATCTACTGCTTGATCTGATTGAGAAACATGAAGCCTTAGCGAAAGAAGCGCAACAGAATAAGACCGGGAGGGCCGAGCGTTTTCCTGATGACCCGGCGGCAGTGATTTTCCCTTATGATAATCTTGATATTGAGCATGCGCACCGGGTGATGATGCGCCTTCGGGCAATGAAAGAAGCGCAAGAGCGCGATGGTGAGACGTATTTGTGGGATGAGGAAGCGCGCTATTTGGAGCGGCTAGAAGAGATTATCAAACCGCTGGCGAAGGAACGCGGCGTGTATGTTGAGCCGGAAGAAGGGGCGCCCTATTACAACCCGAAAGCGTATGTGGATCCGTATAATCGCATGCTACTCTGCACAGATACGGAGCTGCCAGATCATAAAGCATGGGTAAATAAAGGTGGCTTTCAACAGGTGATGCCTTACGCCAATGAAGAGAATAGGAGTATGGTTGATAAGATCGTGAAAGCGCAAGGAGGCGCACGAGCGAGCGGGCTGTTACATAATAAAGGGCCAGGAGGAGAAACTACGGTGGCGATTACGAACCCGGTGAGTCTGCATTTTATGAACCAGTCTTACATGCAGCGACCACGCTCCATGCAGAAGGGCTGTGCGTTTTACACGACGAAGCTGACTGAAGAACGGCTTAGCCGAGAGCAGCAGGATAAGATGCGTGAAAAGTTTCGCATTGACGAGAGTGACGGCCCAACGTTTGACATGCACCCTTAATCAAAGAGCGACTCAACGGTTTGGGCTTTTAGCCGCATTTCATGCCATTCATCTTCCGGGTCGGAATCTGCCACAATCGCCCCTCCCATCTGATATTCATACTGGCGTCCTTTCAAAATTAGTGTGCGGATCACAACGGATAGATCGGCGCTGCCATCCCCCGCTATCCAGCCAAGAGCACCGCTATAGACGCCGCGCGCATAGGGTTCTTGCTTAGAGCACCATTCCATAGCCGCGATTTTGGGCGCGCCGGTCATGGAGCCGGGCGGGAAGGAGGCCTTCACCGCATCGAGCGTTGAAGCGTTTGCTTTAAGCTGTCCTGAAATACTCGACACCATATGGTGGATCGTTTCAAAGCTTTCGATCGTGTAGAGGTGATCGACGGCGACTGAGCCTGGCTCACAAACGCGGCCGAAATCATTGCGGATAAGATCGACGATCATCAAATTTTCGGCGCGGTTTTTCTCGCTCTGTGCAAGTGCATCGCGATGCTGTTGATCTTCCGCATCCAGTGCACTGCGTTTTGCAGAACCTTTAATCGGGCGCGATGTGATTATGCCGTGCGTATCAGCGGTGAGAAAACATTCGGGGCTTGCGGAAAGAATGGCGGTTTCGTGGTCGAGATGGAGCAGGGCGCTATAGGGGGTTTGAGCCTGGGCGGTGAGGTGATGGAAGGTGCTTAGGATATCCGGTGTGTCCGCTAGCTCCCCCCAATATTTTTGGGTGATGTTAGCTTCGTAGAAATCCCCTGCATGAATCGCATCCACTGTGTTGCGAATGATCGTATGATACGTTTCTTGATCGAAACTCTGCGAGGCGTTGTTTCGCACAAGAGGTGTGAAGCTGAGGGAGGCGGGTGCTTTCGGGAGATCAGGTATCGCTCCTTTTATCGCTTCGAGCCGCTCATGCTGATGATCATAACGCAGGACGGTCTCATATTTCACCATCCAGAGGTTTGGCATGGCAATGGGGGTAGGGGGGTCCTCGGTGAGCGATTCGAGGCTGTTTTTGAGCCCATACCCGCAATAACCGCACCACCACCCCTCAGGATCGGCTTTTAATGCAGCATCCAATGCGTCAAAGTCATCTGCCTGAATCACCTCGCTCGCATCATACGCCAAATAGGAATAGCGTCCCTGCGCCCCGTTCGACATGCCGGAATGGAGCAGCGCATAAGGTGGCACGATCTCAAGAGAGCGAGCGAAGTCGAAAAGGGGCGAGGGCATGATTTTTACAAATATGGGTTTCATCTCGTGCTAAGCCACGGTATAACCTGAGCTAATCGAAAAAGAAACGAGATTTATGGTGACGCACTACCCCTATAGCCTCAAAGTGAATCGCTTGCGCATCCCCCTCTACTTGGGCGTACCGGATGAAGAGCGCGCGATGATCCAGTATGTTGAGATGAGCCTATGGCTGCATTTTGAGCAGTCGATGGCGGCGTGGGATGAGGATGATGCGGGTTTTATCGATTATGATTTGCTGAGCAAGATTGCACTAAAGGTGGCGGATGAGCGTCCCTATAAGCTGATTGAGAATCTGGCGCTGAATATTCATAAAGCGATTCGCGCCCATGTGGACCAAGCCATGGCGGAACAGCCTTTCGTACCGGTGAGCATTACGATTCATAAGCCTAACTTGCCAGTTGCTTATGTGTCGCGGGGAACGAAATTCACCTATTCTGACCTTCCGAAAGGGGCAGAAGTGATGGGGCTGTATGAGACGTAAAGAGCAAACGGTCTATATTGGCCTGGGTAGTAATGTTGGGGCGCGGCGCCATAATCTGGCTCAGGCGCTTGAGCTGTTTGAGGCCCAACGGGTGCTCAGCGAAATGGTGGCGTCGCCGCTATATGCTTCGCCAGCGCTTTTGCCGAAAGATGCGCCCGAGAGTTGGGATATTCCATTTTTGAACCAGGTGGTGCAGGGGAAAACGAGCTTATCTCCCTATGAGCTGTTGTTTGCGCTTCAGCGGATTGAGCAATCCATTGGTCGGAAGCGCCGTGGGCGTTGGGGGCCGCGTGAGATTGACCTCGATATTTTATGTTACGATACGCTGTGCGTGAATGAAGAAAAGCTCCAGCTTCCGCATACAGAAATGACAATGCGTGATTTTGTCCTGCTCCCCATGCGTGATATTGCGCCGAACTGGGTGCATCCGGTCAGCGGGCGGTCCATGGCGCAGCTTGTGGAGGGGCTTTGCCTCGTCACGGCAGCGCTCGATGTGCCGGAAGAATGCGATGCGCACGCCCTTTCCTAAGCTTGTCGCTGTTCTCAACGTTACGCCGGATTCGTTTTCCGATGGCGGCGTGAATGATACGGTTGAGCGTGCATTGTCACATGCGAGTACATTGATCGATGATGGGGCGGATGTGATTGATGTGGGCGCGGAATCGACCCGCCCCGGGGCAACGCCGCTAACTTCGGAACAAGAATGGGAGCGGCTATCGGAGCTGTGGCCCGTGCTGTATGGGTTATGTCAGGAGAATGGTGTTCTTTTGAGCCTTGATAGCTATCACCCCGAAACCGTCGCTAATGCGCTCGCGATTGGCTGTGACTGGGTGAATGATGTCAAAGGGTTTGATAATCACGCGATGCTCGAGGCGGTACAGGATCACGAGTGCCGGCTCGTGATGATGCATTCACTAACCGTGCCCGCGGATAAGGCGGTGACATTGGATACGGATTGCGATGTGATCGATGCGCTCCAGCATTGGGCCGATCAGCGCTTTGAGCTTCTGAAGAAACATCATATCTCACCAAAGCGCTGCATTGTCGATCCGGGGATTGGCTTTGGTAAAACAGCACGACAATCTCTTGAGATCGTGATGCGTGTTAATGAGTGGAAGCGCCGCGGGGCGGAATGTTTGGTAGGCCATTCGCGTAAATCATTCTTGAGCCTGTTTGATGCCTCGCTTGAACCACACGAACACGATCCGCTGACGCTCGCATTTTCGAGCATGCTGGCGCATCACGATGTGCAGTATCTACGCGTGCATGATGTCGCAGCACATCGTCAGTTGTTTGATGAGCTTGGCGATGCGTGAGTCGGTAGCACTCAAGGCGTGTTTGCAAGCGCTCTATCATCCTGATTTGAAGACGATTGATTTGTCCTTGGGGCGGATGCAGGCTGCGCTTGAGGCGGCGGGCTCACCAGAGAAGCAATTGCCGCCGGTGATTCATCTGGCGGGGACGAACGGGAAAGGATCGACGCTTGCCATGCTGCGCGCGATATTTGAGGCGGCGGGCCTAAAGGTGCATGCTTATACCTCACCGCATTTGGTTCATGCGCAGGAGCGGTTTTATTGTGCTGGCGAATATCCCAGTGACGCCGAGCTGATTACACGCTTGAAGCGTGTGATAGAGTTAACGCATACCCATCCGTTGACCTTTTTCGAGGCGACGACCTTGCTTGCTTTTCAGCTCTTTTCAGAGATTCCGGCCGATGTAGTATTGCTTGAAACGGGGATGGGCGGGCAGTTTGATGCGACGAATGTAATTGCTCAGCCAGCGCTAACGATCATCACGCCGATTTCGATGGACCACCAAGCATTCCTTGGCGATACGCTGGCGAAGATTGCTTATGAAAAAGCATGCATTATGAAGCAGAGTGTCCCATGCGCTGTGGCGCCGCAGGCAGAGGAGGCGATGCAGGTGCTGCAAGATAAGGCAAACGAGTTGAATGCGCCACTGTATCAAGTGAGCGCACCGGAAAAACTGATCGCAACGAACATGCCCGGAGCACATCAGCAGGTTAATGCCGCGGTAGCGAAGCAGGCGGTTGATTTGCTGCGGAACAGGTTTTCTATTGCGGATGAGGCGGTGGCGCAGGGGTTGAGTCAAGTCCATTGGCCTGGGCGTTTGCAGCCAATTGCACTGCCAGGCTATGAGGGGAGCGCGTCCGTCTGGCTGGATGGTGGGCATAATGAAGCGGCGGCGGAAATGCTGGCGGCATGGATGGCGTCGCGTGATACGTCTTTTGTACTCATTTGCGCGATGACACAGGGGCATGACCCAAAGACCTTTCTCAAGCACTTGCTGCCCTATTGTCAGGCGCTCTATGCGGTTCCGATTGATGATGAACCGATGTCACATAAGGCGGAGACGGTTGTCACCGCCGCTCGCCAATTCGCCGGTGATTCATGTCATGTACAGCTATGTGGAAGCTTTCGTGAAGCTATTACGTCGCTGAATGCCTCAAAGCGTGCAGAAAATACGACACATCTAGACTCCTATGAAATTATATGTACGGGGTCCTTGTATTTTGCTGGTCAAATTTTGGCGATGACGGCATAATATTGTCAGTGATAACTGACCATTTGATGCACCAATGAAAGATACAACCCCCACCACGACTCAGCAACCGCAACGGATTAACGAGAAACTTTTGGCCTATTGGGCGTCACTGAAGCAGGGACGATTATACCCTGATGAGCAAGATTTTGATACAAATCAACTAGGCGATGTGTGGATTTCCTGTTTCTTAGTGCAAGTGGAAGCTGCGGACAGCGAGCCAACCTTCAACTATGCTTATGTGGGTAAAGAGCTGATCGATGCGTATGGGGATGATTTAACCGGTCATGAAATATGCGAGACACTTGCTTACCCAGCGAATGAAACAATGATAGTAAGGCTTAAAGAAGTGCTAAAAGAAGAACATCCGGTCATTGACGAGAACAGTTTCACGAATGCAAGCGGCGAAGAGGTGCGTTACCGCTCATGTATGCTCCCCTTAGGTCATAAGGGTGAGAAGGGTGTACGCTATATTGTTGGCGGTGTGAAATGGCGCGCTTACTAAGCGACATAGGTGGTTGGTCGTAGTTATGACTGACGAAACTCCCTTCGAAGGATTTAATATTAAGGCAAAACGCTATCTTAGCGATGATATGGCGACCTACCGTATTTATACATCGCGCAATTCGTATGAGCGCGTTAAGGCAGAGAATGCGGCAATGGCGGTGCTTCAGTCCGACATTAAGAACCCGTTTAAAGTGGTGCGTGAAAGCCGGGAAACACTGAAAGAATTGCAATCCCAGGATCTTGAAGACACCGAAGAAAAAGTGGTCACGGATGTAGATCGTCCGTCTCAGGTGGACGATGTAATGAAGTTTGATTTGGATGAGTTGCCAGAGCATGCGGAAGAAATGTTTGAACCGATGCGCTTATCTGATATGCATGCGAGGAAAACAGCTCAGCCTGAGGAGGCGGTGGATGCGTCTGGCGATCATTAGTATTATTTCCCTTGGACTTGTGGGTTGGATGGTGGTGCCATTTTTTACCGCAACGGCACGTGAAGAAATTCGTGTGGTAGGTTCATCAACCGTGTTTCCTTTTGTTGCGGCGGTGGCAGAGCAGTTTGGCCGTACCACGAAATATCGTACGCCGATTGTCGAGGCGACCGGAACCGGGGGCGGCTTTAAGCTCTTTTGTTCGGGCATAGGGGAGCAGTTTCCCGACGTGTCGAATGCGTCGCGGCCGATCAAGCAAAGCGAGCGTGATCTGTGCGCTGAGAATGGTATTTCGGATATAGTCGAATTGACGCTGGGTTATGATGGCATTGTTTTAGGGAATGCGAAGCAAGGGAAAAGCTATCGTCTCACCAAGCGTGAGCTGTTCTTGGCGCTGGTCAAGCGAGTCCCGCAAGACGGTGAGTTGGTTGAGAATCCTTATGTAACCTGGCGTGATATTTCGCCGCGATTGCCGAATGAGGAAATCCGCGTCTATGGGCCGCCGCCCACTTCCGGCACACGTGATGCGTTTGTTGAGCTGGTGATGGATACGGGATGTAAGCAGTTCCCGCTCTATAAGCGACGCTATCCGGATAAGCCGGGTTATAAGGGCGTATGTCATACGTTGCGCGAAGATGGCCATTTTATCGAGGCGGGAGAGAATGATAATATTATTGTACAGAAACTCCAGGCGAGCCCGGAATCAC
The DNA here is from genome assembly GCA_964352815.1 of uncultured Azospirillaceae bacterium. Lineage (GTDB taxonomy): Bacteria > Pseudomonadota > Alphaproteobacteria > Rickettsiales > UBA3002 > CAYGTO01. The sequence goes on from CAYGTO010000007.1 coordinate 8,097, forward strand.
TCGGGATTTTTGGCTACAGTTTCCTTGAGCAGAACTCCGCATTGGTGAAGCCCGCGGTTATTAATGGTGTTCTCCCCACTTTTGATGCGATTGCGGATGGGCGTTACAAGGTCGCACGAAGCTTACATGTGTATATCAAGAAAGTGCATGTGAAGACAGTACCCGGACTTGGTGTGTTTGCGAGAGCACTTGTGTCGGATTCAGCTGCAAGCCGCACGGGCTATTTATCGCTAAAAGGGTTGATTCCGCTGCCGCCTGAGCAGTTAGCGAAAGAGCAAGCGCGGGTGTCTCAGCTTTAATTGTCATCCTCGGGGCTCATGATAGCTTTTCGAGGTCAGTAGACCGAGCCTTTAGTCAGCGAAGCTGTTCGTCTCATTGCGGAGGCCAGATGGCCGAAGCGGGAGAAACAAAATATTACAAATCCAGATTCTCGACAATGTCTTTTCCGTAAAGCTCCGTCTGTTCTTTGATAAACTGGAAGCGTAGTTCAGGCTTTTTACCCATCAGCTGATCAACGCGCTCGCGGGTGTCTTCCACGTCTTCTTCTTTAATCATTACACGCAGAAGCTGTCTGTGTTCGGGGTTCATGGTGGTCTCTTTGAGTTGTGCTGGTGTCATTTCACCCAGTCCCTTAAAGCGCCCAACGTCGACCTTCCCACGACCTTTTTCGAGTTTTTTGACGATCGCATCTTTCTCTTTCTCATCCATCGCATAATGTGATGTGGTACCTTGCGTGATCCGGAAGAGCGGCGGTTGCGCAAGATAGAGATGACCGGCGGCGATCAGCTCAGGCAGCTCCTGATAGAAAAATGTCATAAGCAGTGAAGCGATATGCGCGCCATCGACGTCGGCATCAGTCATGATCACGATTTTATCATAGCGCAGTGCATTCAGATCGAAATGCTTCCCACTGCCGCAGCCAAGCGCTTGCACCATATCGGAGATTTCTTGGTTGGCAGCGATTTTATCTTTCGTAGCGCTGGCAACGTTCAGGATTTTGCCGCGCAAGGGGAGAATGGCCTGCGTCTCGCGGTAGCGCGCTTGCTTTGCCGAACCGCCCGCCGAATCACCCTCAACCAGAAACAGCTCAGTACCATTGCGATCGGTACGTGAACAGTCTGCGAGTTTTCCGGGAAGGCGCAGGCGCTGTGTCGCGACTTTACGCGAAACGGATTTGTCCTGGCGGCGTTTGAGGCGCTCTTCGAGGCGGGCGATAATGGTTTCAAGCAGCGCATTCGCGCTTTCGGGATCACCGCTCAAGTAGTGATCAAACGGATCGCGCATGGCATTCTCAACAAGCTTCGTCGCGTCGGCGGAGACGAGCTTATCCTTAGTTTGGCCCTGAAATTGCGGGTCTTTGATAAAGAGCGAAACAATCACAATCGCGCTGCCCATAATGTCATCGGCGGTGATTTGCGCAGCTTTTTTATTTTTCGTGATCTCACCAAACTGCTTAAGCCCCTTGCTGAGCGCCGCACGAACACCGGTTTCATGGGTTCCGCCATTCGGCGTCGGGATGGTGTTACAATAGTAGCTATGCTCGCTTTCTTCATCGGCAGGCCAGGTGATGGCCCATTCGACACGGCCTTTTTTATCAGCCAAATCCGCTTCGCCGCAAAAGGCTTCGGAGGTCACGGTCGTGCGGCCATCAAGCAGCTGGTCGAGATAGTCCGCTAGTCCGCCGGGGAAATGAATCGTATCTTCTTCAGGGATAGATTTCGCCGCACCCGTCAGAAGCGATGGGTCACATTTCCAGCGAATTTCTACTCCGCGGAACAGGTAGGCCTTCGAGCGGACGAGCTTATAGAGACGTTCTGCGCGGAACTTGGCTTTATCACCAAATATTTCCGTATCAGGCTGGAAGGTCACGCTAGTGCCGCGACGGTTTTTAATGGTGCCACCTTTTTTGATTTTCGAGGTGGGTAGGCCGCGCTCATAGGTCTGGGTGTAGAGTGTTTGGTCGCGAATCACTTCTACTTCGAGGTGCGAAGCGAGGGCGTTCACGACAGAGATCCCTACACCGTGCAACCCACCGGCGGTGGAATAGTTTTTATCTGAAAATTTCCCGCCGGCATGCAGCGTGGTGAGAATCACCTCAAGGGCTGATTTTTTCTTAAATTTAGGATGTGGATCGATGGGGATTCCGCGGCCATTATCGCTAATGGTGACGAGATTATCAGTGCCTAGCTCAATCTCAATGCGGGTTGCATGGCCGGCGACCGCTTCATCCATCGAATTATCGAACACCTCACTGACCAGGTGGTGCATGGCGTGTTCGTCCTTGCCGCCAATATACATGCCCGGACGTTTGCGCACTGGCTCGAGCCCTTCGAGGACCTCGATATCCTTTGCGGAGTAGTCGCTATTAGGCGCTTTGCGCGCGGCATTTCCATCAAATAGGTCTGACATATTCTCTTAAATAGCGCTGTATCCCTTGCTTGCCAAGGGTTTTGTTACGTTTATGCCGCCAATTGCACAATCTGATTCACCGATTCCTTCACCCCATGCACCCGGTCTTTCAATTTCGGGAAATTCTTCGTCAATACCAGCTTTTGGTCCGGGCGGAGCTTATATTTATTAGGGAATTGGCGGATTAGGCTGATCAGCGCCTCGGGCTTAGCGAAATGATTATCGCGGAACTGAATCACCGCGCCTTTCGGCCCGGCATCAAGCCGCTCAATATTAGCCTGTCTGCACGTTTGTTTGAGGCGGATAATATCGAGGAGCTGCTCGACTTCACGCGGCAGGGAACCGAAACGATCGGCCAGTTCGGCAGCGAAATCATCAACATCCTCACTGTTTTTCAGGTTGGCGAGGCGGCGATACAGCCCCATACGCAGGGAAATATCCTCGACATAGGCGTCGGGGATGAGGGCGGAAATGCCGAGATTAATTTGCGGCGACCAATCCGAATCGGCCGCTTCATCCTCACCTGCCACGCCATCTTTGGCCTTAGCGATGGCCTCCTCAAGCATTTGCTGATACAGCTCCACGCCTACTTCACGGACATGGCCCGATTGCTCCTCACCCAGCAGATTCCCAAAGCCGCGAATATCCATATCGTGGCTGGCGAGGGCGAAGCCAGCGCCGAGAGAATCGAGCTTCTGCATGACTTCAAGGCGCTTGAACGTATTTTGCGTGAGCGGGGTGCGCGGCGGCAAGGTGAAATAGCAATAAGCGCGAATCTTCCCGCGGCCCACACGGCCACGAAGCTGATAGAGCTGGGCGAGGCCGAAAAGATGCGCATGGTCGATGATCATGGTGTTCGCGCGCGGAATGTCGATCCCCGATTCGATGATCGCCGTGCTGAGGAGAAGGTCATATGTGCCTTCGTAAAATTCGTTCATAATGCTGTCGAGCTCGCCGGCGGCCATCTGCCCATGGGCGATGGCGATTTTGATGTCAGGGACCAGCTCGCGAAGTTTCACATGGAGCTCGGTGAGATATTTAATGCGCGGTGTGACATAGAAAATCTGTCCGCCGCGATGATATTCTCGCATGATTGCCTCGCTGATGGAGACGCCGTCATAGGGCATGGTGAAACTGCGAATGGCGAGCCGATCAACCGGCGGGGTGGTGATGAGCGAAAGCTCGCGTACACCGCTGAGGGCGAGCTGTAAGGTGCGCGGAATTGGGGTGGCCGACAGGGTGAGGATATGCACATTGGCGCGGAGTTTCTTAAGTTTTTCTTTTTGTTTTACGCCGAAACGCTGTTCTTCATCGACAATCACAAGGCCAAGGTTTTTAAAGGCAACCTTTTCTGCGAGCAGCGCATGGGTGCCGATGACAATGTCACAGCGGCCATCCGCGAGCATGTCATGGGTTTCTTTTTGTTCTTTCGCGCTGCGCAAACGTGACAGGGAACGGATTTCGAACGGCAACTCTTTGAACCGTTCGGTGAAGGTATGCATGTGCTGGCGCGCGAGCAGGGTGGTGGGCGCGACGATGGCCACTTGAACCGGGTTGTCCTTATCTGCAACAGCCGCGAAGGCAGCGCGTAACGCGATTTCGGTTTTACCGAAGCCAACATCGCCGCAGACGAGCCGGTCCATCGATTGGCCCGAAGCGAGGTTGCTGAGTGTGTCGTCGATTGCTTGTTGTTGGTCATCGGTAGGCTCATAGGGAAAACGGCCAGCGAATTCGGCATACGCATCATCGGCAGGCGCTAAGGTGCGGCCCGGCTTTAGCGCGCGCTTAGCCGCGATTTTGAGTAGCTCCTCCGCAGCGAGCTTAATACGCTCTTTCATTTTGGCCTTGCGTGATTGCCAGCCCGCGCCGCCGAGCTTGTCGAGCTGCACGCCGTCTTCATCCGAGCCGAAGCGTGAGATCAGTTCGATATTTTCGACCGGGAGGAAGAGCTTATCATCGCCGGCATAGAGCAATTTGACGCAATCATGCTTGGTGCCCGAGGCCTCAACGGTGACCAGCCCATCGAACTTACCAATGCCATGTTCTTTATGCACCACCAGCTCGCCGATATCGAAGCCAGCTGCCTCTTGCATGAAGACTTCAAGCGGCCGTTTCTTTTTAGCGTGGGTGCGGATGACGCGCTGGCCGAGCAAGTCAGATTCGGTGATGATGCACAGCGCGTCGCTTTCCAGGCCGCTGCTGAGGGGCAGGGTGGTGAGGAAGGCTTCATTTGCTTGGCTGCGCTTGGCCGGGAGCGCGCTCGCCGATTCGACGGGGATGGGCTGAATCGCGTGATGTTTCAGCATCTCAGAGAGGCGGGTCATACTGCCCAGTGAGCTTGCGGCAATTAGCGTTGGGCAGGAGCGCGCTTGAATAAAATCACTGGCGCGGGCGATGCGTTCTTGCGCGGCGGCGCTGCCTTCCTTGGCGAACATGGGGATATTCTTCCAGCCCATCGTGACTGCGCCGGGCGTGTCGTCTGAAACGCGGAACGGGGTGAGGTGCACAACTTTTTTCGCAATCCCGGCAGAAGCCGGGATTGCTTCCATCAGAGACACTAGACCCCGGTTTTCACCTGGGTTGCGGGCTGTAATGTAGAACATCTCCGGCGGTAGCGGGCGGTAAGGTGATTCGCGCAGCTCTTTATGCTGCTTCACATTCTCCAGCGCGTTGGCACGTGCATCATAATAGTCCCGCAGCAGCTCGTAGCGATCATTCAGCGTGTGTTCGAGCTGATAATCTTCGACCAGCAGCGCGTTTGGGAGATAATCAAATAGCGTATCAACCGATTCGTAAAAAAGCGGTAGCCAATGTTCCATCCCCGGATGCGAACGGCCGGCGGAGATGGCTTCATAGAGCGGATCATCGCGGACCTGCGCACCAAAGCGATCACGATAGCCTTTGCGGAAACGCTCAATGCGTTCCTCATTCATCAGAATCTCATTCACTGGGCTTAATGTGACCAATGTCAGCGCGCCGCTGCTACGTTGGGTCATCGGGTCCAGGCTGGCGATCGACTCGATGTCATCACCGAACAGATCGAGGCGAATCGCATCCTCGGAACCGGGCGGGAAGATGTCAATAATACCGCCGCGCAGGGCGAATTCCCCCGGCTCCATCACCTTGCTCACCCGCTGATAGCCGTTGGTGGTGAGAAAGCCGGTGAGTTCGGTTTCATCCAGCGCTTCGCCCGGGCTGAGGGTGAGCTGGGCGTTCTTGAGTAGTGCATGGGGTGGGAGTTTCTGAATGATTGCGCTGGCAGTGGTGACGATGATGCGTGGTGCGCCCGACGGCTGAGTCAGCTGACATAATGCCTGCATGCGTTCGGTGACAATCCTGTGGGCCGGAGAAACGCGATCATAGGGCAAACAATCCCAGGCAGGGAAGGCGATCACTTCCGCATCCGGGGCAAAAAACGCTGCGCTCTGGGTGATTTCTTCCGTATCGCGGTCTTGGTGTGTCACGCAAAGAATGGGTGAATCAGACGCTTTCGACAGCTCGGCAAGCAATAGGCCTCTAGCGCCGCTGGGTATGGGAGCGAACGTAAGCTGGTCATGGGAGCCGAGCAATGCGGCCATTTGGGTGGCATCAGCCATGCTGGGGATATAGGAAGCTTTTGCGAGAAAGTCTAGATAAACGTCATCCCGTGGCTTGATCGCGGTATCTAAAGCTTTAGAGATCCCGTGGTCAAGCCACGGGATGACGGCTATATACTTGGCATTTTCTCGAGGAATGTTTGATATTCTGGCGTTGGGCATTGACGCTTTTTGGTCAGCCATTTCCAAATATCGTCATCATCTTCTTCCAGAAAGCGTTCGAACAGCTTGAGTTCCGCATCATTCATGCTTTCAAGGTGTTCATCGCAAAAGGGCCCGAGAATCACATCGGTTTCCTTGCAGCCACGGTGCCAGCTCTGATAGCGCGCACGTTTTTTGCGAATCTCAAGATCAGGAGAAACATCAATCGTGCGTTGCGTTTTGAGCGAAATCACTTTATCATCCATATCAATAACGTAATCAATTAACGCGGCTTACGCAAGTCTATGAACGCTCTTTCCGCACGCCAAAATGACGCTGTCATCGCGATCTGCCAGAATAACGCGGCGCAAACCATTACGGTTTCCATTGCGAATGAAGAAGCCGCAGAGATGCTGGGCTATGACGATAGCGCGGCGTTGCATGATACCAATTTTTTGACATTGGTGAGCGAGAAGGTACGCGAGGCGATCCTAGAGAATGTTGAATTCGAAGATGATAGCCATGATGTCGATCAAGTGCTCGCCCGTAGCCGCGAATTTAAAATGATCCATCAAGATGGTCGCGAAGTTGCGTGCGATGTCAAAGTGACGCGCATGATGGCGCCGGATGGGAATCATCATTTCCGCCTTGTGCTGCGTGATGATAAGGCGAAGCGCGAAGAGAATATGTTGATTCGTGCAATTCATGACAATTTGGCGGGGTATGCCGTCATGGATGAGGCGCTGATGGTGCCGAATCGCCAGAGCACGTTCGATTTCCTGAAGACAGTTGTGCGTCATGTCAGCCAGCATGAGCTTTCCGCCTGTTTTGCGGTGGTGCGCTTGGATCGCTATGAAAAGAGTATCGCGCGCTATGGTGAAGATGGCACGAATGAACAGCTGCGCTTTGTGATTGAGGGTATGATCCGTAATTTTCGTTCGGATGATGTGATTTGCTATCTTGGCAACGGGCTAGTGGGGATCGTGCTATTCAATATTCCGCATGACTCTGTACGCGTTGTGCTTAACCGATTGCGCTGGAACATTGCGACACGCAAAATAGAATATGGCGGAAAGAAAGATTTCTCGATCACGGTGAGCATTACCTTTAAATATTTGAGCGAAGATGACGAAGCGGAAGATATTGTTGATCGATGTGAGACGCTGATTGCTTCGATCGATGTCGAAAAACGCGGCGAAATGAATGAATTCGCCTCTGCTTAGGCCTCACTATGGCCTCATCTGTACACATTACTCCCTCCTCTAAGACGGATCACTTGCCTTCTACACTGCTTAGGCCCATCACCTCTATTAAAGGCGTCGGTCCGGCTATTGCGGGAAAGCTTGGTCAGCTATGTCGCTCGAGTCGCGCGGGATTGCTTGAACCATCGGACATAGCCACGCCATGCCGGGTGAAAGATTTATTGTTTCATTTGCCAAGTAGCATTATTGACCGGCGAAAGGTGGTCTCGATTGGTGAGGCGCAAGATGGCCAGATTGTGACGTTGATTGTCGATGTAGGTGATCACTTCACCTCGAAACGCCGTGGGCAGCCCTACCGAATCCATGTGAGTGATGCGAGTGGTAGTATGCAGCTCGTCTTCTTTCATGCGCGTGGAGATTATTTGACGAAGCTGATGCCAGCGAGAGAAAAGCGGGTGATTTCAGGACGGGTTGAGCTATTTGATGGGGTGAAGCAAATGTCGCACCCAGACATTATCGCGCCGCCGGAGCAGCTCGAACGCGTGGCGCGGGTCGAGCCACAATACCCGCTGACGGCTGGGGTATCACAAAAGCAAATTCAAAAGGCGATGGGTCAGCTTTTGAGCGATACGGAATCAGTCTCGTTACCTGAATGGGCAGACCAGACGTTTACTGAGCGGCAGCAATGGATGCCAAGCATGCAGGCGCTGCATGCGGCGCATCACCCTGAATCACTCGCGGATGTCGAGCCCGATGCATTACCGCGACAGCGGCTAGCCTATGATGAGTTGCTTGCTCACCAACTCGCGATGGCGCTGATGCGCGAGCAGCACCATGCGCTGCCGGCGGTGAAAATATCAGGGCAATCGACGCTCCAACAGCAGGTGATGGATGCGCTGCCCTTCACGCTGACTGATGGGCAAAAACAGGTGCTTGCAGAGATTGAATCGGATATGGCTAGCGGTGCGCGGATGATGCGCTTGCTACAAGGCGATGTGGGCAGCGGGAAGACGGTGGTGTGCTTGCTTGCGATGGCGAATGCGGTGGCGCAGGGTTATCAATGCGCGCTCATGGTGCCGACGGAAATTCTCGGCCGTCAGCATGCGATGAGCCTCGCGCGGATGGCGGAAGCGGCAGGCATGCGCGTGGGCATGCTGAATGGGAAATTAAAAAAATCAGAGCGCGAGCAGCGGCTTCAAGCGATTGCTTCAGGCGAGATGGATATTGTCGTCGGGACACACGCACTGTTCCAAGAGTCCGTACAGTTCAAACAGCTCGGTCTCGTCGTGATTGATGAGCAGCACCGTTTCGGGGTGAATCAGCGTATCGCTCTGTCCGAAAAGGGGGATACGCCGCACACGCTGCTGATGACTGCGACGCCGATTCCGCGCACGCTGACCATGACGGCCTATGGCGATATGGATTGTTCGCTTCTGACCGAAAAGCCAGCGAATCGGAAACCGATTGATACGCGCGCCGTGCCATTACCGCGGATTGATGAGGTAATCGCAGGGATTGGCCGGGCGATAGAGCAAGGCGAGAAGGTCTATTGGATTTGCCCGCTTGTAGAAGAAAAAGAACCGGACATGCTCGGCCATTCCTTCGCAGGTGATTTGGCGGCAGCGGAAGAGCGTTACCATGTGTTCCAGAAGATCTTTGGCCCGCATGGTATGGGTGTAGGGCTCGTCCATGGTAAGATGAAACCTGCGGACCGTGAGCCTGTGATGGCCGGGTTTGCGGGCGATCAGTTTCAGGTTTTGGTGGCGACGACGGTGGTGGAAGTCGGCGTTGATGTGCCCGATGCGACGATTATTGTGATTGAGCATGCGGAGCGTTTCGGCCTGGCGCAGCTGCATCAGTTGAGAGGCCGGGTAGGGCGGAGTGATAAACAGTCACGCTGCATTTTGCTCTATTCGGAGCGCGTAAGCGAAGTGGCGCGGCGGCGGCTGTCGATCATGCGTGAAAGCAATGATGGGTTTTACATCGCTGAGGAAGATTTGAATCTGCGCGGTGCGGGCGAGGTGCTTGGTACGAAGCAGAGCGGGTTGCCGAATTTTCATTTTGCTGATTTGTTGAAACATCGCGAGCTGATGATTGCCGCGCGGAATGATGTTAAACTCGCATTACACCAAGACCCCGAATTAAAAGGCGAACGCGGCCAGGCGTTACGCCAGCTCCTCGTCTTATTTGATTATGATGACAGTGTGTTACGCCGGGTGGGCTAACTGTTGAATGACCTTCGCCGCGATATCGCTCGGCGCTTCCTCTTGTGATACCCCCAGCGCATTGAGAGGGGCCGAGAGTTCTTCGCGTTGCGCTTCAGCGGCTGTAATGTCTTTGAGTAAATGGCTCAGCGCAGGCACGAGAATATCTGCCCGGCATTGCTCTTGAAGATATTCCGGCACAATTTCCTTCCCCGCAACAATGTTGATTAAATTCACGAAAGGTGTCTTCAGTATTCGGCGCACGAGGAATGCCGAAATCGGATTCGCCTTATAGGTGGTGATCGTAGGAACCCGCGCCAGGGCGCACTCCAACGTAACCGTCCCTGACTTGGCAAGTGCCGCGTTACAGGAGGCCAGCACGTCTAGTTTTTGAGATTCATCGGTGATGATTCTTACATGAAAAGGCCAATCAGCGGTGAGCTGAGTCAGCGTCTCCTTTAGATGAGGCAGGGAGAGCATGATAATTTCGAGTGTAAGGTGTTCCTGCAAAAGGCGTTCGGCTGTTTCCCGGTAGATGGGTAAATGGCGTTTTAGCTCACCTATGCGGCTGCCGGGAAGCATGGCGAGACGTAGGTTCTCATCGCTTTGTTGCGCATGAGCGCGTGTGCGGTTCCGCCATACGGTCGGGTGGCCAATGAAAGTGGTGGGAAGGCCTTCTTTCTCAAAATAGGGCGTCTCGAATGGGAGCAGCACAAGGAGATGGTCGAACAGCGCTGCCGTTTTCTTTGCACGCTCCGGTTTGTATGCCCAAACGGTGGGCGCGACGTAATGCACTTTTTTCATCGGCATGGTGTGAACCGCTTTTGCAACGCGGAAAGTGAAGCCAGGGGAATCAATGGTAATCAATATATCCGGCTGCTTGTCGCGAATATCTTCAATCGTTTGCTTCAGGCGTTTCTTTAGGCGCGATAAATGCGGCACCACTTCCGCGAAGCCCATTAATGCAATATCCTGCATAGGGAAGAGGGAGCGAAGTCCCGCCTTGGTCATATGATCGCCGCCAATACCAGAGAAGCGTACATTGCCTTCATAGAGCGTGGTGAGCGATGCCATGAGTTCTGCGCCGATCCGATCCCCTGAGGGCTCGCCCGCTATGATATAGATATGTGTCACGTTATTCCCCCGCGTCGACGCCGATAACGGTGACGCCAAGCGTGTTTGCGCGCTCAATCATGGCAGCACGATCAATAATGATGCTGTGACCCGCTTCGATCGCGATGGTGGTGAAGCCTGCTTCGGCGATGGCTTCCACTGTTGGAACACCAATAGTGGGCAGGTCAGTGCGGCGTTCTTGATGCGGCTTTTTGACCTTGACCAATACGCCGCCATGCTGATCGATACGCAACTCCGCGCAGCGGCGGATCAGTGCGTCGGTACCTTCAATCGCTTCAATGCCGAGCACTTGCTTGCGTTGCACGAGAATCGATTGGCCGATGTCGAGTGCACTAATTTCTTTTGCGAGTGGGATGCCATAATCAATGTCAGCAAGAGTAAGCTCGCTTGGTTGGCGTTCACTGAGAACACCTTCGGGTGTGATCATCTCAGGGACGGCTTCGTCAATACCAACAACAGCAAAGCCTTCGCTTTCAAAGAAGCTGACAATACCGCGCAATAGCGTATCATCCTTGCCAAGAAAATTCGCGCCGAGTTTGGCGAGAAGTTTGGTCGCTTTCAAATCAGGTCGAAGATTAGCAAGGGAGGGGCGGTGCACTTTTCCGGCGAAAATAATTTCTTCAATATTGTTTGTTTTCAGAATGTCGAGTGCTGTACCGATCGCACCGAGGCGCACCCAATCATGGGCCATACCGGGGGTGAGTAGGTTCGGCTCGGCGGCATCTTCGATGAAGAGTAAATGGAACGGCCGGCCGGTTTCTTGACAATGACGCGCGATCGCATGAGGCAGTTGGCCAGCGCCGGCGATTATGCCCAGCGGCACGGTCTGCTCTGAAGCAGTGCCAGAGGATGATTCAATCGGTGATGCCATGTCGGCCCTTACGCTTTTGGAACACAAAATGAACGATGTGACTCACTCTGTATAAATGTAATGAGCTGCGCGATTTCTTCAATCCCTTGATATTCGTCGGCCACCTGCTCGACGCGCTCTGCAAAAGTGCCCTCTTCTTCGAACATTTTTTTGTATGCCGCGCGCAGGGCATTAATCGATTCTTTGGGGAGCTCACGGCGTTTCATACCAATCAGGTTGAGGCCCGCAAGATGGGCGCGTTCGCCGAGTACCGAGCCAAACGGAATCACATCGCGCTCCACGCCGGACATGCCGCCAATCATGGAATAGGCGCCGATGCGCACAAATTGATGGACCGCTGACAAGCCGCCAATGATTGCGCCATCGCCGACGGTGACATGGCCTGCTATGGTGGCATTGTTCGCGAGAATTACGTGGTTGCCGACCATGCAATCATGGGCGACATGCGCGCCGACCATGAATAAATTATGATCACCCACTTCGGTTAGGCTGCCACCGCCGATCGTGCCTGGGTTCATGGTCACATGTTCGCGGATGGTGTTATGCGACCCGATTGAAAGCTCGGTCGGTTCGTTATTATATTTTAAATCTTGCGGGACATGCCCGAGCGAAGCAAAGGGGAACACTTTGGTATGCGCACCGATGGTGGTTTTGGTGCCGAGGCCAGCGACACTCACCTGGCTCACAAGCTCGACATGATCACCAAGCGTGACGTTTCCCCGCACGACGCAGTAAGGGCCGATAGTGACATTGTCGCCTAAGGTGACGCTATCATCGACGATGGCGGTGGAGTGAATTTGGCTCATTCTTTGATCGACTCATCCATGATCATCGCGGAATAGACCGCTTCAGCGACCTTAGTACCGTCAACGATGGCATCGGCTTCGAACTTCCATACCATGCCGCGATGTTGCAGCACATTCGCATGAATATAGACCGTATCGCCGGGAGTAACCGGCTTACGGAAGCGCGCCTTATCAATACTCATAAAATAGACGACTTTCTTATGCATATCCGCGCCAAGCGTATCGACGACCAGCGTGCCTGCGGTTTGCGCCATCGCTTCCACGATCAGCACACCTGGCATCACCGGATGGCCCGGGAAGTGCCCTGCGAAATGCGGCTCTGTGTGCGTCACATTCTTAATCCCAATGCATGACTCGCCCTTCACCACATTAACAATGCGGTCCACCAATAAAAACGGATGGCGATGGGGAATACGATCCATAATGTCCTGCGTGCTGAGGCTCGGCAGCGACGGATCAATCGGGTTATATGGTTCGTTACTCATGGTGCTCCCTATTTCTTTTTTGGCTTTGCTAACCGCGCGAGGGCAACGGTTTGGCGGTGCCAATCTTTGACTGGTGAGGCGGGTGAGCCGCCCATGGATACGCCCGCGGGCACATCATTCATTACGCCGGACTGGGCCGCAATTTTTGCGCCCGGGCCAATCGTGATATGTCCTGCAATGCCTGCCTGTCCGGCAAGAATTACAAAATCACCAATGTGACTGCTTCCGGCAATCCCAGCTTGCGCTACGATTACCGCATGTTTTCCAATGCGCACGTTGTGGCCGATCTGGACCAGATTGTCAATCTTCGAACCTTCGCCAATCACCGTGTCAGGACCAGCGCCGCGGTCGATACACGCGCCGGCGCCAATCTCTACTTGGTCTTCGATGATGACGCGCCCGAGTTGCGGCACTTTCACATGGCCACCTGCGCCCATGGCGAAGCCAAAACCGTCCTGACCAATGTTCACGCCGCGATGTAGAATCGCCTGTGCGCCAATTTCGGCGTGGCTAATACAGCAAAGCGGGCCGATATGGGTATCTTGTCCAATGGTTACGCCGGTTTGAATCACGCTATTCGCACCGATGCTCACATTATCGCCAAGCACGACATGATCCTCGATCACCACGCCCGGACCAATCTCGACACATTTACCGAGGGTCGCGTTTAAACTCACGACTGCAGAGGAATGAATCGATTGGTGCAGCGAATCATGGTGCCGCGGGTAAAAGGCTTGCGCCGTCAGCGCATAGGCGCGATAGGGATCATCAGTCACGAAGAGCGCTACATGGGCTGGCGCGAGATCAACATACTTCTCTCGCAGGAAACAGGCCTTCGCTTTGGTTGCGGGTAAAAGCTCTTTATATTTTGGATTATCGAGGAAAGTGATGTGGGTCGATTCCGCCTTATCAAGCGGGGCAACATCGGTAATCAACGCCTCTTTATCATCGGCGGTGGCGTCTATGCCTGAGATCGATTCGATGGTAGCAACGGTGAAAGGCCCGGCGGTATGAAAAAAGCGAGAATCTGCCATAGCTCAAACAACCGGTTTAGATGAACTAGAAGCTCATTTCGACTTTTGGCATATCGCTATCGAGACGCTTCAACACTTCATCGGTGATATCAATCGCGCCACCAGCATAGATCACTTGCGAACGTGCAATTGTGACTTCGACGCCTTTATCCTTCGAGATATCTGCGACGATATCGGCAATTTTCTTCTGAATTTTATTGAGCGCTTGGCCAAAGGTTTGATCGAGCTCTTTCTTTTTCTCACGAATTTGCTTCTGCGCTTCAACCGCTTTTTCGCGGAACTCTTTATATTGCTTCTCAAACGCTTCTTTCGAGAGGATATTGCGCTGCTTCGCTAGCTCTTGATCTTGTGTTTGCAGTTCTTTCTCTTTTTCATCGAGTTCTTTTTGAAACGCCGTTTGTTTTTTCTTCACTTGCTCACGAATGGAGGTTGCGGCTTTTGAGTTATCCATAATGTTTTGCACATCCACCACTGCAATACTGTCTGCCCCATAGGATGCACGCGAGGTTGCGGCGAAAAAGACGACGGTAATGATGAGGGCGACTGCAAATAGATAAGCGGCTGTAAATGCTTGCGATTTCATGGATGCTCCTTCCAAAATATTATTGTATAGCGGACGACACCATAGCAGCTGAGCGATTAAAATCTAGTGCCAAAATCAATCCGGAAGGTTTCGGTCTCATCAAAGTCTTCACGAACAATGGAGCTGGCGAGGTCAAGACGGATAGGGCCGAAAGGTGATGTCCATAAAATACCGCCGCCAACAGAAATACGTGTGCTATTCTCATCGACGATTCCCTCGCCTTCATCATCGACATTCCACAAGCTTCCGGCATCGGCAAAGAGCGCGCCACGAATGCCAAAGTCATTGGGTAGACCAAGCGGGAAGGTCACTTCTGCTGTCCCCACGTAGAAGGTGTTTCCGCCGAGTGCATCACGTGTATTAATATCACGTGGTCCGATACCGGCGTTAGAAAAGCCGCGAATACGCTGGTTACCAATGAAGAAGCGGTGGTTGATTCGGATATCATCTTGTAGTGGAATAATGTGGCCCGCAGAACCGCCGAGCAGGACGGTGACCTGGTCGAAGACTGGAATGTAATATTCAGTAATGGCTTCATGGCGCAGGAAGTAATCATCACCACCTAGACCAGCAATGTCTTGGTTTAGGCGGAGCATCCAGCCGTCGGTCGGCATAAAGCGATTGTCACGATCATCATAGAAGAGCGACTGCCCAATCATCGAAGTAATGTTCGTACCCTCTTGATCACTAATGAAACGTGAGGCGTTTGCGTCCACGTCTGTGACGCTGATTTCTTCAAGTCGATATGCAATGGTGTGGCGCAGTTTTTCTTGTAGTGAATAGCCAATCCGAATCAGGCCACCGACAGTTTCGCGGTCAAAGGATGCTTCTTGCGCAAGATCCTGGGTTTGCTTAAAGAGATTGAAACCCGCAGAAAGGTCACGGTTTAAGAAATAGGGTTCGGTAAAGCCAACATTGAACTCTTGGCGTTGCCCCGAGAGTAAGGCACTGAAGCTTAAATCTTGTCCGCGGCCTAAGAAGTTACGTTCGCGAATTCCGAAGTCAGTCAGTGCGCCATCCACTGTCGAGAAACCGGCGCCGAGGTTGATCTCACCGGTCGATTGTTCTTGGACTTCAACATCGAGCACGGTCCGATCTGGTGTGCTGCCAGGAGATGTCTCAATGCTCACATTTTCGAAGTAACCGAGGTTCGTGAGGCGCTGTTCCGTACGGCGAAGTTTCTCAGTGTTATACGGATCTCCTTCTGCCAGGCGAAACTCACGGCGAATCACTTCATCAAGCGTGCGCACATTGCCTTCAATGTCGATGCGTTCGACATAAACACGCGGCCCTTCGCTGATTTCGTAGGTCAGATTGATAGTTTTTTCTTCTTTGTTGCGCTCTAGCTTCGGATCAATATCGACGAAGGCGAACCCTAAATTCCCCAGTTCATCCACCATAGCGAGGACAGAATCTTGCACTGCAGTCGCATTATAGAATTCTCCCTGCTTCGTGGTTAGGAGTGGGTAGAGTGCGTCGACTCGCTTCTCGGCTTTTCCGCCAGCAATCGTGACATCACCCAACGTGTATTTGGGGCCTTCATCAATCACGAAGGTGAGGTAGAAGCCATCTTTGCCAGGGCTGATTTCGGCGAAGGAAGAGCGTACATTAAAGTCGGCATAACCCTGACCTCGGTAGAATTGGCGGATGAGTTCCTTGTCATATTCGACACGGTCAGCGTCATAGATATCGCTGTCGCTTAAGAAACGGTAGAAGACATACTCGCTGGATGAAATCACGCTGCGCAGGGTAGATGAATCGTAGGAATCATTTCCGATAAAGCTAATATTCTGAATGTGCGTGCGTGGTCCTTCGTCAATCTCATAGACAAGATCAATTCGGTTTTGCTCGAGCGTAATAATTTTGGGCTCAACGACGGCGGAATAATGACCGCTGCGGCGGTAGACATCAAGCAAGCGCGCGACATCAGACTGCACCTGTGTACGCGTAAAGACAGAACGTGATTTAAGCAGCGCTTCATTTTCGAGCACATCATCATCGATCGCCCGGTTGCCCTCGAACGCAACCTGGTTAATGCTCGGATTCTCAATCACGCTAACGCGAAGTACGCCGCTGTTTCTGTCTAAGTCAATGGCAACGTCTGCAAAGAAATCCGTTTCATAGAGGCGCTTTAATGCCTGGTTTATCGAAGGTGTGTCGACCAAATCGCCACGCGACACACCAAGATAGGTTTCGATGGTGCCTGATTCGATACGTTGATTGCCCGATATCACAATGCTGTTTACTGTCATGTCAGCTTGCTGCGCATGGGAGGGGTCATGAACGCTTGCGCAGAGAAAAGCAGCAATGAAGCAAGCAATATGATATGTGCGGCGTAGAGAGTACGTCATGCCCCAGTGATGCGCTAAAATGCGAGTAAAATCAAGCCATCGATCATTACAAAACACAGCTTATAGAATGATTTGCTTGATATCGTTGTAGATGGTGAAGGCCATGAGGCTGATGATCATCGCGAAACCTATCTTGTAGCCAAACTCTTGCACCTTATCTGCTATCGGCTTGCCGCGGCTTGCTTCAACAGCGTAATAAGCAAGATGACCGCCATCGAGAAGCGGAATGGGAAGCAAATTCACGAAACCAAGATTCACTGAAATGAGTGCAATAAACCATAGCACGCGGTTCACGGTTTGGCCAAATGTGTCACCGCTAGTGGCGACATCGCCCGAGAGTTTTGCAATCCGAATCGGACCGCTCAAATCATCCGTCGAACGCTGGCCGCTAATCATCTGCCACAGCGCGGTCACCGACATATCGATCATGCCGATCATGCGTTTCGTTGCTTCAATAATGGCGAAGGGAAAAGAGATATCTTCGAACGTCATTTGTTCGCTTCGAAAGCCGAGGAGTGGGCGTTTGACCTCGTTGCCAAAGGCATCGGTTTCTTCGAATATTTTAGGAATGATAGAAAGTGTCAGGGTTCTTTCGCCGCGCAAAATTTCCAGTACTACGGGGTCTCCTACATTGATCAGAACCTTGTTGGGAATTTCACCAAAGGTGTGGACCTCATCACCATCGACGGTGAGCACGCGGTCACCTGGTTTGAGGCCTGATTCTGCCGCAGGTGTATCCGGGATGATCTCGCCAACCACAGGCTCGGTGGAAGCGATTCCGGTAGTGTATATGAAGTAGGTGAAGATCGCGATGGTGAGGACGAAGTTTGCGATCGGCCCTGCCGCGACAATGAGAGCTTTTTGCCAGAGCGCTTTGTAATGGAAACTGACTTTCTTTTCGTCCTCGCTCATCGATTCGAGGACGTCATTATCGGCATTACTCGCTGCACCCGCGTCGCCAAACATTTTGACATAACCGCCAGCGGGGACGAGCGAGAATTTCCACCGTGTTCCGTGGCGGTCGTTCCAGCCGAATACTTCTTTACCAAAGCCGATCGAGAAGGTTTCCACCTTCACCCCGCACCAACGCGCGACAATGAAATGGCCGAACTCGTGAATGAACACGATGATCGAGATAATAAAAATAAACGACGCAGCGTAGGTCAGAAAAGTAATCGCGAAATCCATAAACTCTATATCATTTTAATTAGCAAAGACTATATGGTTATGTGCCGAGGAGTTCACGCGTTTTCTCGCGGATATCACGATTATAATGCATGATGTCATTAAGCGAGCGAAGCTCAACTATTTTAGCATGATCGAGCATGGCTTCGACCGTTTCGACAATGCGCGTGAATGGGATATGGCCGTTTAGAAAGGCGTCCACGGCAATCTCATTGGCTGCATTGAATGCGCATGAAGCGCTTGGCCCGGCGCGCAGCACCTCCTTCGCAAGACGTAGGGCAGGAAAACGGGTTTCGTCGGCCTTCAGAAATTCGAGTGTGCCAATCTCTTCGAGCGAGAGTTTGGGCGCGTTATTTTCCGTTCGCGCCGGCCAATTGAGACAATAGCTGATCGGTGTGCGCATATCTGGGTGGCCCATCTGCGCGAGCACAGAACCGTCCGTGTAATGCACCATACTGTGAATCACTGATTGCGGATGGATGATGGTACGCAGCTGATCAATCTCGAGCGGGAAGAGGTGATAGGCCTCAATGAGTTCGAGCGCTTTGTTCATCATGGTCGCGGAATCAACGGAAATTTTCGCACCCATTGACCAATTCGGATGATTCACCGCTTCTTCTGGCGTGACGTCAGAAAGGGTATCAATCGCGCGGTGTAAAAACGGCCCGCCCGATGCGGTAAGTGTAATATGATCAATGGACTCAGGGCGCTCAAAGTCGAAGACTTGGTGAATCGCATTATGTTCGGAATCGACCGGCAGGAGGGATGTGTTATGTGCGGCGCAGGCTTCTAGCATGAGCTGCCCCGCGCAGACGAGTGACTCTTTGTTTGCAAGCGCGACGGTGTCGCTATGCTCGATGGCTCGGTAGGTGGCAGTGAGGCCAGCCGCGCCGACAATCGCTGCAACCGTGATATCCGAAGGCATGGACGCCGCTTCTTCAAGCCCTTCCATTCCCACCTTGACCGCAATCGAGGTGGCAGCGAGAGCCTCCTTCACCATGACATATTGTTTTTCATCGCCGATCACCACGCATTCGGGGCTGAATTCAAGCGCTAGCTGAATGAGTGCTTCGGCATTGCGGTGTGCGCTCAACACAACGATGTCGTAGTCGGCGCGGTGGCTGCGGACGATATCGAGTGTGCTTTGGCCGATGGAGCCGGTCGCGCCTAAAATGGAAAGGCGGCGTTTTGCCTCTGTATGTTCAAGTGGAATCACGTTCATTGAATGCTGCATTTCCTATTATTGTCATACCCTGAATTGCGATAGCAATTCTAAGGGTATCTAGTGCGTTACTCTCTGGATTCCCCTAGAATCGCGATGCGATTCAGGGAATGACATCGACTATATGAGAACCCAAAGAAAAGTAAAGGCCGGGGCGGCGAATAGCAGCCCATCGACACGGTCAAGCATGCCGCCATGGCCGGGTAAGAAGGTGCCGCTATCTTTGACATCGGCGCGTCGCTTGATGGCAGACTCGAAGAGGTCACCGGACTGAGAAATGATCGCGAGAAATGCTCCGAAAATCGCGGACCACAGAAGGGAAACATGAAAGACACCGGTGGCAGAGGCGATGATATAGAGGAGAGCAGTGGCGAGAATAGCGCCGATGAGCCCTTCCCAGGTTTTGCCCGGGCTTATTTCGGGCGCGAGTGGGCGTTTGCCCAGAAACTTCCCCGCGAAATAGGCGGCCGTGTCAGTGGTCCAGACGGTCGCAAAGAGAAAAAGTGTTGGGATCAGGTGGCTGGTCAGGCCAGTGGGGAGGAATTTGCTAGCGAAGAAGCTCATATCGAGCCGGAGGTATAACATGCATAGAATTGGTAAAATGATGTATGTCGCGCCGATCCAGCGCCATTTCGCCTCAAAAGTAGTGGTGAGCCGGTCCCATTCCTGCGCCATCACATAGGTGGCGAGGAGCAGCATGATAATGAACGGGAAGCCGCCAACGAGCGTGCAGCTGATGGTAACGACCGCTGCAAGCGAGCCATAGAGGGTCCGCTCCTTAATGTTGTCAAACTTACCCATGGTCACTGCCCGCCACAATTCTAGGTTCAGCAGACGCATCGCGCTTACCAAAACGCCGCTCGCGCGCCGCGTAATCTTCAATCGCGGCCTTTAAATGCTCTGCAGTGAAGTCAGGCCACAAAATATCCGAAAAATACAGCTCCGTATAAGCGCATTGCCAGAGCAGAAAGTTACTCAGGCGCTGTTCGCCGCCGGTGCGGATAAGCAGATCGGGGTCGGGCCAGGCATGCGTGTCGAGATGAGATGCGATTTTTTGCATCGCCAGCTCGTGGCTCGGAATTTCGGAATGGCGCTGAAGTTCGCGGGCATATTCGACGGCGGCACGGGCAATTTCCTGGCGCCCACCATAGCTCAATGCGATGATGAGCGTCAGGGCGGTATTATCTTCGGTTTTGTGTTCTGCTGCTTTAAGTTTTACTTGAAGATTGCTATCTAACATACTGCGATCCCCAATAAAATTGAGCTTTATGTTATGCTCATGAAGATAGTTGACCTCATGCTCAATGTAGTAATGGAGCAGGGCCATCAGATCGGCCACTTCCTTCTCGGAGCGCTGCCAATTTTCAGATGAAAACGCGTAGACTGTGAGAAAGCGGAAGCCCAGTTCTTTAGAGTCTTCGAGCAGTGCGCGCAGGGTTTCCGCGCCTTTTTTATGCCCCGCTTTTGCTGGGAGCGCGCGCTTGCGTGCCCAGCGTCCGTTGCCGTCCATAATGATGGCAATATGCTCGGGGGTGGACATGATGGGCTCCTACAGCAAGCTAGACTTGCATGATCTCTTCTTCTTTACGTGCGGCAGCTTCGTCGATTTTCTTGATAAATTCGTCGGTTAGCTTCTGAATTTGGTCAGAAAGTTTGCGATGTTCATCTTCCGAAATATCGCCGTCTTTTTCAGCCTTTTTCGCGGTGTCCATGCCGTCACGGCGCACATTACGCACTGCGACCCGGCCATTTTCGGCGTATTTCCCGGATACTTTCGCCATTTCGGCTCGGCGCTCTTCCGATAACTCAGGGATCGGCACGCGAATCATCTGACCTTCTGCTTGTGGGTTTAAGCCTAGCCCTGCCTCGGCAATGCCTTTTTCAACGGCTTTGGTCAAGCTTGCATCCCAGACATTGACAGTCAATAAACGCGCTTCCGGTGCGCTCACATTGGCGACTTGGTTAATGGGAGTCGGGCTGCCATAGGCGTCTACGCGCACATGATCAAGCAAATCGGGCGATGCACGGCCAGCGCGCAGTCCGGAAAGTTCCTTTTGTGTCGATTCCACCGCTTTTTCCATACGATGTTTTAAATCTTCCATATCCACCATGGTATTCCTCATCTTGTTTGGGGTTATTAGGCCGCCGCAGCGGTTTCTTCGATAACAGTGTAGGTGCCTTTGCCTTGAACGACTTCGGCGAATTCGCCTTCCTTATGAATCGAGAAAACGATGATGGGGATGTTGTTCTCACGCGCCAGCGCAATCGCGGAAGCGTCCATCACCTTTAAATCTTTGCTCAATACATCGAAAAAGGTCAGCGAACTATAGCGTTTCGCGTCATCATGCTTATTCGGGTCTTTATCATATACCCCGTCCACTTGTGTCGCTTTCATCAGTGCGTCACAATTCATTTCCGAGGCGCGCAGGGCAGCGGCAGTATCGGTGGTAAAGAATGGGTTTCCGGTTCCTGCAGCGAAAATCACCACGCGGCCACGCTCCATATGGCGAATAGCGCGGCGGCGAATGTATACTTCGGCCACTTCTTTGATGTCGAGCGCTGAGAGAACACGGGTTTCCATACCCATTTGCTCCATAACATTCTGCATGGCAAGGGCGTTGAGTACGGTCGCGAGCATGCCCATATAATCAGCGCTTGAGCGGTCCATGCCTTGTGAAGCGCCTTTAATACCGCGGAAAATATTCCCGCCACCGACCACGATGCAGACTTCTACGCCCATATCAGTCACTTTTTTAATGTCTTTCGCAATGCGTTGAATGGTAGACAGATCTTGTCCAAAGGACTCTTCGCCCATCAGCGCTTCGCCAGAGACTTTGATAAGGACGCGTTTATATTTCATTTAAGGCTCTGATTTTGTTGTTCTTTATGGCTTTTTCTGGGGCCGCAATCTATGGCGCTAAGATGCGTCAATGCGGCTATGGTCATTGTTTTAGCGGGGATTACAGCCCCTGTAAAGGTCTAGTTCCACAGCCGCATTTCGGTTAATAAAGGGTTAAGAAAAATCGAAAGTATTTTAGAAAAAAGCGGCATTTTGTGCTAAAATAATGAGATACTGTAACAAAACCTTAACATTTCTATGTTACATTTATGTTACGGTCGAAATAGATAAAATTTTACCCGTTCGTCAGACAAGAATGCGCACAAAAGAAGAGGACGAATGGTAGGTAAAAGACAGGTAGCACATGGCAGCCGCAACTGGAACACATTCGAATCTTACTAACTCTGACCCAATGGGCGCCAGTGGCGCTGTTGAGGCGAATCCAGAGCAAGTCGATCAAACTGCCGTCGAGGGACTTCAGGGTAGACTCAACCACTTGCTTTCAATCGAAGCTGCGCTCGCAGGGCGAAGTGACATTGATATAAGCACGCTGATCGCAGATATTCAGGTAGCGATTGGCAAGGCACAAGCCGGGCTGCCAATTGACCTGACAGGTCTTGATCACAGTTATGATCAAGTCGTGGCGCTTGCGATGCAAGCCTCGGCAGGCGGTGCAAAAGCTGAAGAACAGCGTCGCGACTTCTACCAAGGGCTTGAAGAAACGCTCGCCGCTGAATGGGAAGGCGGCTATGAGCAGTGGAATGCGCGCTGGGAACAACGTCAGCAAGATATTAAAGATCTCTATGCATCGGAAGAGGGCCGTGAGTGGTTTAACCAGACATTTGATACCCACATGGCGGTCAACTCGAAAAAAGCTGCGGCCATGACGGGTGAAGAAGCGGGCATCGACATGATGAAGATTGCTCGCAATTCTGATGAACTGAGTATCCTGATCAACGCGGCGCATGACCCGAATGGCAGCGCTTTTAATAAAGTTCTCAAGGCAGAGGTCGATACGATTGCGGATACGGTTGTCGACACGCTGGTGAAAGTGGGTGTGCCGAAAGAGCAGATTGACGCACTCATCGAATATAATAATGCGAATGGCGGGAAAGGACTCTTCCGCAAGGTCACGCAGAGCAAAGATGAGCTTCGAGCCATTGTTGAAGACCCGAATGCGTCGAAAGCTGAGATTCAGGCGGCGAAAATGGATCTCTTGCAGCTACAAGTGAATCAGGCCGTGGGTCAGGCGACCTATATGCGTATGAAAGAGCTGGGGCTTAGCGTTGAGGTGCTCACTGGCCCAGCGGAAGAGCGTGATGCGGCGATTGAAGCATCGGCAGAGAAACTCTACGAATACCATGTTAAGAACGGTACGATTACCCGCGATGAAATGTCGAAAGAAGAATTCGTCGCTCAGACTAAGGGTATGGTCGACAAGTTGATCGAGAGTGAAGGTCTGCTCAGCATGATGATCAATGAACCAGAAAAATTCCAGCAATATGCTAAGAGCCAAGGGTTTGATAGCGTCGATGAGTTCTTGAAATCGATGGAAAATACGGATGTTACTTCATCGTACATTCAAAACGCAGCCGAGCGCTATTTCGATGATAATGGGCGATGGATCGCCAACTCGTTCCAGTCAGAAAAATATTCAGCTGGCGTCGATACTGATCAGCTCGCGTTAGAACGCGCTGCGCTCGAGGAGTTTCAGCAGGTAATGGATGAGATGGAAGGCCTCGTGGCCGCCAATCCAGAGCTTGCAGGCATAAGGCAAGATATTACTGATTTAGGGTGGAATGCGGTAAATAAGTATTTCAAAGATGTTGAACCGCAAGATCGAACTCCAGAAGATTTGCAGCGCGCTCTCGAAGAGGCCAAGCAACAAATTTATGCAATGGAAGAAGTTCAGCAAGCGAGAGCAAACCTCGAAGCGAAGCAAGCGCTTGCTGGCGTGAATACAACGGTGACTTTTAACCCAGCGTCAGGACGCGATGGTGATGGACCTGATGCTGTAAGCTATACATTTGGTGACATCTCCGGCCTGTTTGATGGGTTATTCGGGGGAGACGAGAAGACCATTATGCAAGACACGGATCCGCGTGAGGTGGCTTCAGGCACAACACCACCGCCACCAGCTCAGACGCCAGCGGGCGAGAGAGATGAACCAGCATTAGCGGACAAAGCAGGCCGTGACCGCTAACCCCTTGCCATTTTCGGCATCATCCGTATTCTCCAGCACAATAGTTGTTCCACTGTATTTTTGGACAACTAGCGAAAATGTTACTGTTGTGCAGCGAGCAGTCGCAGCGTGGGTGTTACTACGAGAGCAGCGCAGCCAACAACAGTGAGATTTGCAGCATTGTCCAGAAATAGAGTGGAATAACTATCATGAAACAGCAAGAACATGCCAGTGACATTGTGAAACACGTCGATTTGGTCGCGCCGGGCGGTGAGAGCAACGTGCTGCTGCATAGCTGCTGCGCGCCCTGCGCCGGTGAACTGATGGAGCAGATGATCGCGAATGGCATCAATCTGACGATTTTCTTCTACAACCCCAACATTCATCCTAAAAAGGAATATGAGATTCGTAAGAATGAGAATATTCGCTATGCGGAGAAGATGGGGATTCCGTTTATTGATGGTGACTATGACGTACAGGATTGGTTTGCTCGCGCCAAAGGTATGGAATATGAGCCCGAGCGCGGCGCGCGCTGCACCATGTGTTTCGATCGCCGCTTCGATGTGACGGCCGAATATGCCAAGGCGAATGGCTTTAAGGTGTTTACCAGCTCACTGGGGATTTCGCGCTGGAAGAATATGGATCAGATCAATGATTGCGGCTTGCGTTCAGCGGAAAAAGTCGGCGGAGGGGTTGAATATTGGACCTATAACTGGCGCAAAGAGGGTGGCGGCGCGCGGATGTATGAAATCGCCAAGCGCGAAGAATTCTACGCTCAGCAATATTGTGGCTGTATCTTTAGCTTGCGCGATACCAATGCCTGGCGCGAGTCCAAAGGCCGAGAAAAGATTGAGATCGGCGAGACGTGGTATGAAGAGAAGCTAAAGGCGAATTAATGTTCGATGCAGTCTACACCGTTAGGCGTACAATTAGGCAAATTGATCTGCGCTTCAGGATCTATACCTTGAGTGCTGCATTCTATTAGATTAATTTCGGGGTCATAACTACAACGCTCGGGCTCTGTGATACCTAAATGCTCACTAATGAGGCTGCGAGCCGCATCTTGCAACTCTTCTGGAATATTATGATATTGATTGAGAAGACTATGGGCAAAAGCCGTGTGCAGTTCATTGGTAGAGGGTGAATCGGTTTTTAGATAACCAGTTTGGAATAATTCTTTAGCAAGCTCACCATGAATAGAGGGTGTGACATCATATTCGCCTTCGCCTGTCATGATATCCAGAGCTTCGATAATTACGTCTGCTACTACACTATTAGTCATAATATTGATCCTTAAGTTACGTATTACTCATATTAGCGGTTAAACACTAACAACCTCTTAATTTTTCACTTAATTCGAAAAGCGAAATAGCTCGCGTGCAATAAATTCGCGCACTTCTTCAATCAGTGGAAGGTTTACGCTTTCGTTGCGATTATTTTCTTTATTTTCTGTGCGATTCGTCATCATTATCTCCTGTATTTTGGTTATACTGTATCATACCAAAACCATGTGACAGCTTGATGACAATGGCGCATTTTTTTGCATCAAAGCGCAAAATAATTATCTATATAAATCAACGTTTTGAACGATCTTGTAATCCCGTTGAAAAACGGGATCTGCGTATGGTCTCGACGAGATCCCGACGTTCGTCGGGATTGCGCGGCCAAGCGTGATCAGTCAGAAACCTAAGCAGCGTTTTTCTTGCCTTTAGTGCCTGATTTTCGGCTCCCTTTGGCTGCGCCTGACCCATCTGCACTTTTCGGGCTGACCTTCGTCCGTGGGGCAGGGTTACGGTCGATCGCATCGATGGCCGCGACCGCCGCTAAGTTGATGATATCGTTGACCGAAGCATTCATACCCGCGATTTGTACGGGTTTGCATAACCCATTGAGAATGGGACCAATCATTGAAGTTTTTGCCAATTCCTGTAGCAAATTCGATGAAATATTCGCGCTATGCAGCGCAGGCATCACCAAAATATTGGCGGGGGCTGATAAGCGGCAGAATGGATACAATTTCATCAAATTTTCGTTTAGCGCAACATCGGCCGCCATTTCACCATCATATTCGAAGTCAATCTCACCGGCCTCTGCTTTAGTGTCGAGAATGCGAACCGCCTCACGGATCCGTTCTGATTTCTCGCGCATCGGGTTTCCGAAGTTCGAGTAAGAGAGTAGGGCGACGCGCGGCTCATGGCCCATTTGTTTGGCTTTAGCCGCGGTTTGGATCGCGATTTTGGCAAGGCCTTCAGCGCTTGGCAGCTCTTGGACGGTGGTATCGGAAATAAAGACCGTCCGGCTTTTACTGATGATCATCGACACGGCAAACGGCTCATGGCCTTCCTCATGATCGATTACGCGAGATATGTTCTCAAGTGTTCGGTGATAGCCTCGGGTCAGGCCGGAAATCATCGCATCGCCATCGCCGCATGCAAGCATACAAGAAGCGTAGATGTTCCGGTCATTCTTTACCATACGCACAATATCACGGTAAAGAAAGCCGGCGCGCTGCAATTTCGGATAGAGGTAATCGATGTATTTCTGAACGTGAGAGCTAATCGCGGCATTGTCAATTTTTATGCCATCTTCATTGGTGACGCCGATCTGATGCATGGTTTCACGAATGCGCTCGGCGCGGCCCACAAGAGTTGGCTCACCATAGCCATTATCACGCCAATGCACAGCAGCACGGATGGCTTTTTCTTCCTCGCCCTCGGCGAAGATGATGCGCTGAGGATTGTCACGCACTTTGCTGAACAAGCTATTTAGGCTGTTGGCTGATGGGTCGAGGCGTGAAGCAAGTTCCACTCTATATTCACCAAAATCTTTAATGGGCTTACGTGCTACGCCTGTTTCCATGGCTGCTTTCGCAACAGCGACGGGAACCGTCGTGATTAGGCGTGGATCAAATGGCGCGGGAATAATATATTCCTGACCATATTTCATGTTGCCACGTGAATAAGCGTTGGCGACTTCTTCCGGCACATCTTCACGCGCTAATTGCGCTAACGCCTCTGCCGCCGCAATT
Organism: uncultured Azospirillaceae bacterium; assembly: GCA_964352815.1. Classification (GTDB taxonomy): domain Bacteria; phylum Pseudomonadota; class Alphaproteobacteria; order Rickettsiales; family UBA3002; genus CAYGTO01. The sequence continues at coordinate 35,369 of CAYGTO010000007.1, forward strand.
TTCATTTCCTCATTGATCTCTTTTGCGCGAACATCGAGAGCGCCCCGGAAAATATAAGGAAAACCCATCACATTATTGACCTGATTCGGGTAATCGGAACGGCCGGTCGCAATGATCGCATCTTCACGCACTTCGAGCACTTCTTCCGGCATAATTTCCGGTACCGGGTTGGCCATAGCAAAGATAATCGGCTTTTTATTCATCGCTTTGACCATCTCTTTCGACACTGCCCCTGCCGCAGATAAGCCAAGGAACACATCTGCGCCGGTCATCGCCTCAAGCAACGTGCGCTTATCGGTTTTGACCGCATGCTTCGATTTCCATTGGTCCATTTTTTCTGTGCGGCCTTCATAAATCACACCGCTACGGTCGCAGAGCAGCACATTTTCGTGCTTCACACCCATAGTTTTCATCAGTTCGATACAGGCAATACCCGCCGAACCAGCGCCATTACACACCACTTTCAAATCGCTAAATTTGCGACCCGTAAGTTCCGCCGCATTGATCAGACCCGCCGCGGTGATGATCGCCGTCCCGTGCTGGTCATCATGGAACACCGGAATATCCATTGCTTCTTTGAGGCGCTGTTCAATGATGAAACAATCAGGCGCAGCAATATCTTCGAGGTTAATTCCGCCCCAGCTCGGGCCAAGCACCTTAATCGCATTGACGAACTCATCGACATCTTGCGTATCAACTTCGATATCAATAGCGTCAATATCGGCGAAGCGTTTGAACAGGATCGCTTTCCCTTCCATCACCGGCTTCGAGGCAAGCGCGCCGAGATTTCCTAGGCCTAGCACTGCCGTACCGTTTGAGATGACGGCAACGAAGTTTCCGCGCGCCGTATAATCATAGGCAGCGTTCGGGTTTTCTGCAATTTTGAGGCAAGGCGCCGCGACGCCTGGCGAATAGCCGAGCGAGAGGTCGCGCTGGGTGATGAGTGGCTTGGTTGCAGTGATCGCGAGTTTGCCTGGTTGGCCTGATGAGTGGAAATAGAGGGCATCATCGTCGGTGATTTTCAAATTATCCGCAGGCATGGGGACTCCTTATGTTGATGAATGTCATCCCCGTGTATACGAGGATCTCGAACGTTTTGACAGAACGGGATTCCCGCTTCCGCGGGAATGACGCCTATGCATTTGAATGGACTATAGCCCCCGAAACACGCAAGGGAAGCGAAAAAGACGCTGCATTGCAACATTGTATTTGCTCCTGCTCGGTCTGCTGACCTCGCAATAAGCCTAACGCCTTCGGCGACTAAAGGGCTTCGCCTTCTGGCTGCGCTTCTTACCTACACAGTCGATGGCATAATACCGAACCCGGAATGTTCCACGTGAAACATCCGCTTTGTCATTGCCACCCGGGACCAATGGCCTGCTGACCATTGACCCGAGGATGACATGGTGTAGAGTGCGCAAATGTCTTCAACTCTTAAAGAAAAAACCAAAACCACCCCCGCGATGGCGCAATATTTTGCGCTGAAGGAGGAATATCCGGAATGTCTGTTGTTCTACCGGATGGGTGATTTTTATGAGCTGTTTTTTGAGGATGCGATCGATGCGGCGCAGATTCTCGATATCGCGCTGACCAAGCGCGGCAAGCAGGCGGGGGAGGATATTCCGATGTGTGGCGTGCCGGCGCATAGCCATGAGGCATATCTAGAAAAACTGATTGCGAGCGGACGCAAAGTGGCGATTTGCGAACAGCTAGAAAGCCCGGAGGAAGCCAAAAAAGCGCGTGGCCATAAGGCGGTGGTGCGGCGCGATGTGGTGCGCATTGTCACGCCGGGGACGATCACGGAAGAGAATCTGCTTCAGCGCCAAGCGAGCCATTATTGCTGCGCGTTGGCGGAAGAGAAGGGCGCTCTGAGCCTGGCCTGGCTGGACCTCTCGACCGGTCAGTTTCAGGTGATGGAAACCGCGAGTGACCAGCTGATGGGCGATATTGCACGGCTGCAACCCAAGGAAATTCTCCTGCCCGAGCCTTTCCTGGAGCAGGAGCGTTTTGCCGCACTCAAGCAGGATTACGGCGCGATCATCAGCCCGCAAGTGGCCAGCCAGTTTGACCTGCGTAAGGCCGAACGCAGCTTGCTCGATTTTTACCAGCTCGGCGCGATGGATTCGCTGGGTGATATTACCGCGGCGGACCAGATCGCTTGCGGCGTGCTGCTTGAATATATGAAACTGACGCAGATGGAAGCGTTGCCCCGGCTCGATAAACCCGAAAAACTACAAGCGGGTGAGGCGATGGTGATCGATAGCGCGACGCGGCGTAATCTTGAGCTGACGCAAAGCATGCATGGCGGCCGGAAGGGAAGCTTGCTAAGTGCGATTGACCGGACGGTGAGTAGCCCCGGCGCGCGGTTGCTCGCGGGTTGGCTAACTTCGCCGCTCACCCATGTGGAAGTGATTACGCAGCGCCAATCGGTGATTGGGCTGATGTTAGAGCAGCGCTCACTGATGGAATCGCTGCGCGGCCAGATGCGCGGATTGCCAGATGCGGAACGAGCTTTGTCACGCTTATGTTTAGGGCGCGGCGGGCCAAGAGATATGCTAGCGCTGAGCCGGTCGCTGGAGGCGATCACCCAGATGCATACGCAGCTCTATGTGACATCGCAAGAAGCCACAAAGCGTCATACTGAGGCGAAGCCGAAGGATCTATCAGGCCATACGATGGAAGACCCTTCGTCGGCTACTCCTCCTCAGGATGACGGTGCAAAGGATTCAGTATTACGTCATCCTGAGCCGCAGGCGAAGGATCTATCGCGCCACACGCAGGGAGATTCTTCAGTCGCTGCGCTCCTTCAGAATGACGGTGGGAAAGGCTTTCCTGATCGTCTTGAGAATCTAATGGAAAACATGCAGGGCTATGATGTGCTGCTGCAAACGCTGTCGCGGGCGCTGCAAGAGGAAGTGCCGATGATGGCGCGTGATGGCGGCTTCATCGCGGCCGGTTTTCGTGCAGACCTCGATGAGTGGCGGCATGTGCGCGATAATGCGAAGCAAGTGATCGCCGAAATGCAGGGTCAGTATGCGAAAGAGACCGGCGTGAGTTCGCTGAAGGTTAAATTTAACAATGTGCTGGGCTATTTCATCGAGATGACGCCGACCCATAGCGACAAGGTGCCACAACATTTCATTCATCGCCAAACCTTGGCCAATGCGCTGCGTTACACGACAACGGAGCTGGCGGACATCGCTTCGAAAATTGCGGAAGCCGGCGCGCGAGTGCTGCAGATTGAGTTGGAAATTTTTGATGATCTGCGCCGTTCGGTGATTGCGCATGCGGAAGTGATTACTGGCGCGGCGCGGGCGGCGGCGGAGGTGGATGTGCTGAGTAGCTTGGCCAGCTTGGCGCTGGAGCAGCGCTACATCCGGCCGATCATCGACCATTCAACGCGTTTTGAGATTCAAGGCGGCCGCCATCCGGTGGTTGAGCAAATGCTGGCGAAAGAGGGCGAAGCGCCCTTTGTTGCGAATAATGCGAACCTCTCTGAAGGCCAGCATTTATGGCTGCTCACCGGGCCGAATATGGCGGGAAAAAGTACGTTTCTGCGGCAAAATGCGCTGATTGCGATTCTCGCGCAGATGGGCAGCTATGTGCCGGCGGAATCGGCGCATCTAGGCGTGGTGGACCGGCTGTTTAGCCGGGTCGGCGCAGCGGATGATCTGGCGCGTGGGCGCTCGACTTTTATGGTGGAGATGGTGGAAACTGCGACAATTCTGAACCAGTCAACGCCCCGTTCACTGGTGATTCTCGATGAAATTGGTCGCGGCACCGCGACGTTTGATGGGCTGTCGATCGCCTGGGCGGTGGTCGAGCATTTGCATCATCAGATTGGCTGTCGCGGGCTGTTTGCCACGCATTATCATGAGCTGACCGAGCTACAACAGCGCCTGCCGAACCTGTCCTGCCACACGATGAAGGTAAAGGAATGGCAGGGAAAGGTGATTTTCATGCATCAGGTGGTGGCGGGGAATGCGGATCGATCCTACGGCATTCACGTCGCGCAGCTGGCCGGGCTGCCAGAGCCGGTGATTGCGAAGGCGAAGCAGGTGCTGGCCGGGCTTGAGGCGGCGCAGGCAAGCAAGGATCCAGTCGGAATGATGGAATCGATGCCACTGTTTTTTCAAGCAGAACCGGCGAAAGCGGCTGACGCAGAACCACATCCCGCACTCACACTGCTTGATGAGGCAAACCCTGACGCCATGACCCCGCGCGAGGCGCATCAGTTGTTGTATGTGATGAAGGAGAAAATATAGCTTCGTCTAAATTAAGATCCCCGAGATCGGCACAGCCGACTCGAGGATGACGGGATTATGGCATCGTCATCTTCGACTACGCCGGTATTGCAAAGCAGAAAAAAACACTGGATTTTCAGTACGTCTGATGTATAGTCCGCCTTCAATAAATGAGTGATTCTGGCGCAAGGCGCTGAATTCAAACGATAAATGGAGTGAGACATGGCCGTTCCTAAGCAGAAAATTTCCAAAAGCCGTCGCGGTCAGCGTCGTGCACATAAAAAAGTGGCTGCCACCAATGTGGTTGAAAACAGCGTGACTGGTGAGCTTCACCGCCCGCATCACATCTCTCGCGATGGGTACTATCGCGGCGAACAAGTGACCGATGCATCTGTTAATTGCTAATGTCGCAATCCCGATGCACATCGGGGTCTCTAACGTTGTATTGCAAATGACTAAGATACCGGCGTTCGCTGGTATTGCTGTGATGTTGTTCAGCGAATCACTTATTTTCCCTGTCTTTTTACGAAACCTTCGCGTATAACTGTCTGAAAATTCATGACAGGAGGCAGTGTGCCATTATCACGGCCGATAGCACTTGATGCGATGGGGGGCGATAACGCTCCTAAGGCCGTGGTGGCAGGAGTCAATTTGGTTGCGCGCAAATATCCTGATATCCAATTTATTCTTTACGGCGATGAAATTCAGATTCGTAAGCTATTCCGCCGTTATCGCCGTGCGAAAAAAGTGTGTCAGATTGTTCATACGTCAGATGCGATCGCGATGGATGAAAAGCCATCGATCGCTGTTCGCAAGAAAAACAGCTCGATGCGCATGGCGTTGAAAGCAGTCAAGGATGGCACGGCATGCGCTGCGCTTTCGGCAGGAAATACGGGCGCCTTAATGGCACTCTCGAAGATGGTGCTAAAAACATTGCCTGATATTTCGCGGCCGGCGATTGCCGCCTTTGTGCCGGCGCGCGACCGTGATGTGGTGCTACTTGATTTGGGAGCGAATGTCACGGCGACGGGTGAGCAGCTGTTTCAGCATGCGCTCATGGGTGAAGCTTATGCTCGGATCGTGCTGAGTATTCCGCATCCGAAAGTCGCATTGCTTAATATTGGAATTGAAGAAATGAAGGGGCACGAGGAAGTTCAAGAGGCTGCACAAATGCTCCGTGATACACCACTTCCGATCGATTTTCACGGCTTTGTTGAGGGGACCGACCTGACCAAAGGTGTGGTGGATGTTGTGGTGACGGATGGATTTTCAGGGAATATTGCGCTCAAAACCATGGAAGGTACAGCGAAGCTCATGGCGCATACGCTGGAGCAGGCGATTCGCGGCTCGTTTTGGGGAAAAATCAGCTATCTCATTGCGCGCCAAACCTTTATGGCGCTGCGCCGGAAGATGGATCCACGTGAACATAATGGCGCGATGATGCTTGGGCTGAACGGTATTGTGATTAAGAGTCATGGAAGTGCTGATGCACAAAGTTTTGCTAATGCGATTCTGGTGGCAAAAAATCTGGTTGAAGAGCGGATCAATGACCGCATTAGCGAAGAGATTGAGCGCTCTGGAATGAAACATCAGCATGATGTGGATGATGAAACCGAAATACCATTCTCGGAAGCGGATCGCTTCGGAACAGAGTTTGACCCGCCTGCGACTATACAGTAAACACGTTCTTTATGACTACACCCCTCTCCAGCGTATTAATCGGCTCGGGCGCGTATCTGCCTGAAAATTGCGTGAGCAATGATGAGCTATCGAAAACCGTCGATACGAACGATGAGTGGATCCGTTCGCGCACAGGCATTGCCCAACGCTATCTTGCGGCGTATGGAGAAACCACATCGGATTTAGCGGCGGGTGCAGCGAAAGCTGCGCTGAGCGATGCGGGGATAGCGGCGGATAAACTCGATGGTATTATTGTGGCGACGAGCACACCCGATTGCACGATGCCATCAACAGCGGCCCTCGTGCAGGCAAAACTTGGTATGAAAGGCGGCTTTGCCTTTGATTTAGCGGCGGCGTGTAGCGGCTTTGTGTATGCGCTGACCACGGCGGATGCGCTGATTAAAAGCGGTCAGGCGAAGCGCCTTTTGGTGATTGGCGCGGAAACCATGTCGCGGATTGTTGATTGGGAAGACCGCGGCACATGTGTGCTGTTTGGCGATGGCGCTGGAGCGTGGGTTTTGGAGGCGCAAGAGGGAACCGATCGCGGCATCATGGCCTCGATGATTGAAAGTGACGGCAGCTTAGCGGACGTGCTGAAGACGACGGGCGGCGTGTCCTCGACCAAAGAAGCGGGCGTGTTGATGATGAATGGCCGCGAAGTGTTCCGCCATGCGGTCGAGAAAATGAGCGGAATTACGCGCGCCGCATGCGAAAAAGCGGGGGTCTCTCCTAAGCAAATTGATGTATGTATCCCTCATCAAGCAAATATTCGTATTTTATCTGCAGTGAATCAGAAATTACAGCTTGCCGATACGAAATTGATCGCTACTATAGAAAAACATGCAAATACTTCAGCAGCTTCCGTGCCGCTAGCCTTTGATGTTGCAAAGCAGCAAGGGAAGATAACCGAAGGGCAGATTCTTGCCATGCCGGTGTTAGGAGCGGGACTTGTTTGGGGATGTAGTATCATGCGCCTGTAAGGGCGGTCATAGAAATAAAGAGGGCACATTATGACAACGACACTCACACGCGCTGATTTAGCAAATTTTGTTTACCGCGAGATTGGGCTCTCGCTTTCCGAGTCGAGTGATTTGGTGGATGCGGTGATCGAAGAAATTTCTATCGCGCTTGAAGCGGGTGAAGAGGTGAAACTGTCATCGTTCGGAACGTTCAAAATTCGCCACAAGAAACAGCGTGTCGGCCGTAACCCGAAGACGGGTGTGGAAGTGCCAATTAGTCCGCGGAATGTGCTTTCCTTCAATGCATCAAACATTCTGAAGAAAAAGGTCAATGACGCGAATAGCGGTGAAAGTAGCTCGGAAAGCTCGGGTGGTGAATCAAGCGGTGGTTCAGAAATGCCAAGTTCTGCGCCGACAAGTTCGCCATTTGGCGGCGGTTCAAGCGGTCCTTCATTCTCGTAACTAATGCATCCAGAATCGGATATACCCCCTGAAGCTATGGAAATGTTCTTTGGCTATGGGATTGGGTTTCTCTTTTTTTGGGGGATCGCACTCCTCTTTTCACTCGTAACGATTATTCAAACGTTTCTTAGAAATGAAAGTAGCGGCCTGGAGAAATTCGGCTGGTTTTTATTCATTGCGATTACCGTGGTAACGGCTCCTGGTATGGGCGCGACAGCCTACGCTCTTGTCTACTATCCTGGCTGGAAGAAGATCATCCCCATTGCATTCCTTCTTGCATTTCTTGGGGGGTGCACCATGTACCTGATCGATATTTTTGAATTCGCAGAATTTTACGAAGACGAAATTATGCGTGAACAAAATGATGATTCCTTGATGCAAAATCAAAATTCGGGCGCTATACCTCAATAAAAATAATAGCAACGAAAGAGAGATGCACCTATGGCCAGCAAGCCCCTCGATATGTTTCAAGAACTGATTGATGACGATACGGAAAAATCGCCAAAGGCGCTTCGTACGATTAGTGAAGTGTCAGACTTGCTGGATGTGCCGCAACATGTGCTGCGTTTTTGGGAGACGAAGTTCCCGCAGATTAAGCCGATGAAACGCGCGGGTGGCCGTCGTTTTTATCGCCCAGAAGATGTCGCGATATTGAAGCAGGTCAAGCATTTGCTCTATTCGCAAGGCTTCACCATTAAAGGCGCGAAGAAAGCGTTCGAAGATCAGAAATTCAAAAATGATAATGTGAAAAAGAAAATCGCCGTAGCGCGTCCTGCCCATGAAGAGGTGATTGAAGCATCAACTCCTGCACCAGTAATTACGGAAGCGCCGAAGGCACCTGTTGCAGCGAATACCGCGCGTGCCGTGCGCAGCGTCGATCGTAAGACGCTGGTGGGAATTCGTGACGAGCTGAAAGCATTGCGTGATATGCTTGTGATCCGTAAGGCAATTCAGAGCTAACGTAAAGCATAGCCTAGGCGCGCAAAGAGCGGCCAACGGAACGTGATCATCTCTTCATTCCATTTGGACTCTAGCATTTCGTCGATGATTGCGTGAGCATTCTGGCCTGTTGTGTTTTCAAAGCGTACGACGGCTGACCATGACATCAGATAGCCAATCAGCGTTTCTTTTGAGAATGTTTTTGTGATGAAGTAATCTTGTTCTGGTAATGCCAGTTCTTCAAATGGAAAGACAAGATCACGGTAATGGGTTTCAAGTAGTTCACGGCCGGGAGGCCAATAGCGATGAATGACGTGAAAGTAGAACTCGTTTATGGCCTCAATCACAGGGTGCTCACTTTCAACTTTGCCGTAGCCAATACAGGCAATGATTGCATCATGCGTTGCGACACGACGTACTTCTAAAGCGAAAGCTTCCATATCAAACCAATGGGCTGCTTGTGCGGCGATGATAAAATTGACACTCTGTGCACCGAGCGTGCTTACTTCTGCTGGCTCGCATACATATCTGATATTGGGTAAGGAAGGGGCTTTACCGAGCTGTGACTGGCTCATATCACTAGCATAAACCTGGTTGAATTGATCAGCAAGCAGGCGGGTGATTTGACCTGAACCACAGCCGGCATCCCATGCGAGGTTCTTTTTCTGCGCGTAATCGCATAAGAATGAAACATATGCGGGGGGATAGGTGGGGCGATAGGTGATGTACGCATCCGCTTGCTTTGAGAAATAATCGCGATCTGTCTGAGTATTCATAGCATCACAATAGGCTTGCAATGCCTTGCCTGCAAGCGCTACAACCTAACTTCGTCGGGGTGTGGCGCAGTCTGGTAGCGCGTTCGTCTGGGGGACGAGAGGTCGCTGGTTCGAGTCCAGTCATCCCGACCATTGTTCGAACACTTATTTTGTGTAATATTAGCGTGTTAATTGCTAAATTACGCAACAGGAGACTGAATGTATTCGAACCTGCAACCTCTTGCCCAGATTGCAAAAGAAGCTGGCGACAAAATTCTTGCCATGCAGGCAGAGGTCGTTACCAACCAGTATGGCGAACAGGAAACAAAGCCCGATGGGTCAGTAGTTACCACGGCAGACAAGGAAGCAAACCGCATTGTTTGTACTGGATTGGCAAAACATTTTCCTGGCATTGCAGTTGTGTCCGAAGAAAATTCCCATGAAAGCAATGCAGCAGCATTGCAAGCAGATGAACGCTTCGATACTGATCCATTGGATAACACTACTGGCTATGTCAAAGGTAGAGACGGGTTTAGCGTTAACATTGGCCGCATCAAAAATGGGTTCCCCATAGAAGGTGTTATTTATTGGCCCGCGCGCCGTGAGCTTTATTTTACTGGCGATGACGGTAAGGCTTATCTGCAAGAGGGCGATAACATACCGAAAGAAATTTCGGTTAAAAAGCTTCCCCTTCGCAATCCGTTGCAAGCTGCTATTGGCTTTAATGAAAAGCATGTTGCTCATCTTGAAGGCCGTGAATACGAAGCACAGCAACATCCCGCTCAGTTAAGAACATGCATGATAGCACGCGGCGTTTGTGATGTTTCGGGCATTAACAAGGGTCATGACGGCGGATTTAACAGTTGGGATGTCGTAGGACCGCACGCAGTTTTATTAGCGGCAGGCGGCGATATTGTAGGCACTGATGGCACACCTGTACGATATGAAAAAGGAACTGAAAAATTGCCTGACCATATAGCTGGCGCAAAAGACGTATTGGTTTCTCTCGGCCTTACCGATAAAAAAAGCGTAAGGTCGGATAAGCCGTTATCGTAATCATACGGCACGCAGCCACTGGAATTTTATCCTGCTATGCATCCAATAAACAATCAATCTCAATTCAGGAATGGTTCGAAATGCGTTCACTCGCTCCGACCACCCGTCAATCCAGAAAGCTGCGCTTTCTTGGGATTGACGGGGTTCTGCTTCTAATAACGTCAACTCGCTCCGACCATTTTATTTATCTACGCTGCCCGTTGCGAACGGTCGCCGCCGAAGCTTTTGGTGCGTCCGCCGGAGCTTCTGCCGCCGCCGCTATGGTTGCGATTATTTCCGCCCGTGCTTTTGCCTTTATTACCAAAGCTTTTACCACGATTGCCGCCAGGGCGCTTCCCGCTACCGTCAGGTTTTCTGCTACCCGGCTTCTTGTCACCTCCGTCAGAACTTCTGCCCTTATCACCGAAGCTTTTACCACGGTCGCGTCTGTGACGTGAGGGTTTCGACGAATGTTTGCGTTCGCCATCCTGGTCTTTCTCAGGCTTAGCATCGGGGTTCATCAGCCGGTCAATCGCATTCCATTTGCCACGGTCAGCAGGCGTTACGAGACACATAGCAGAGCCCTCTTTTCCTGCACGTGCGGTCCGGCCGATACGGTGGATATAATCTTCTGCGCATTGGGGCAGGTCGTAATTGATGACATGCTCAATATGCGGAATGTCAAGGCCGCGGGCGGCAACATCGGTTGCCACGAGAACGCGGTGCTTCTCATCACGGAAATTAGCGATTACCTTATCGCGGCGGCTTTGACGTAAGTCACCATGAATCGCTTCTGCACCCAGGCCATGCTGGTTTAATTTTCGCGCCATTTTTTCAGTGCCATATTTCGTTTTGACGAAAATAATCACGGAACCTTCACGTGTTTTAAGTTCTGAAAGCAGCGTGTTGTATTTCTCGCCCTCTTCGACGCGCATCACATCATGTTTGATATTGGTTGCAGCAGAGGAGGGGGCGTCGACGGAGATACGCACCGGCTCATGCAGATATTTCTTAGAAATTTTGACAATATTCGCTGGCAAGGTTGCTGAGAATAGCATGGTTTGACGCACTTTCGGCATGAATTTCATGATGCGTTCAATCTGCACAGTGAAGCCCATATCGAGCATGCGGTCGGTCTCATCTAACACGAGGAAATTCGTATCATGCAGGAGCAAGTTCCCGCGCTCGAGGTGATCGTTAATGCGGCCGGGCGTACCCACAATGAGGCGCGGGCGATTACGCAGCTGTTGAAGCTGTTTCGGCATAGACTCACCGCCAATTAGCAAGGCGGTTTTGATTTTTGAGCGTTTACCGAGGAAGGATTGCAGCTGGTCCATCACTTGCGTGGCAAGCTCGCGCGTTGGCGTCATCACGAGCGCGGTGCCGCGCGGGCTTAACATCAAGCGGGCAACGAGCGGAATGCCGAAGGCTCCTGTTTTTCCGGTTCCGGTTTGGGCGGAGCCAAGCACGTCTTTGCCGGTCAGCGCATGCGGAATCGCTTTCTCTTGAATCGGGGTTGGGGTAGTAAATTGCATGCTTTCCAGCGTATGCATGAGGGCTTCGGGCAAACCGAAGTCATTAAAATTATCCATAATCTCTCTCTCGCCAATAACATTGGCGTTGTGGTTGTTATTATAAGAGCACTCATCCTAGGGGCTGCCGATAAGCATGGTCTAGGTCGCTCTTATTCAAACGCTTTGGATCAACATGAGAGGAGATCTTCAGACCCGGCTTTTTGAGGCGGGTAGGCCGCTTTTGCGGCGTCAATTGTGTAAAAGCAATCGAAAACTCGAAACGCATTATACACTGAAATCCCAGCTATGCAAGGGGTATTACTGAATTAAGGTTCAAAAGAGATAATATCAGCCGCGACGCGCACATCGCGCAGTGGGCGTACGATGGCGATGGCCTCTTCGTAGATTGGATGTGCCTTATAGCGGGCGAGGGCGGCTTCATCCTCGAACTCAGCATAAACGACGAGATCGATGTCGGATGTCCATTGATCGCGTTTAATATTCCGCGAGACTTCAAAGTGATCCACGTCTGGGATGCCTGCAAGGCGATTAAGCCCCTCTTCGATCGTGTCCAAATCATCGGGCGACTTGGCATTAAAAAAAACGATATGACGCAGCATCAGTCGGTAATGATCAAGCGATTATGAGAGGGCTGAATCGGACGCACATTGCTCGATAGAATGCTGCGGAAGTCCTTGATCTGTTCAGCAGACGCCTGAACGGGCGTGAGCATCACATACCACGGGACATTGTCCGTACATGGCGGGCGGGAATAGGACCCGCGATAGTGAATATAGCCTACTTGTTCTGGGATAAGTGTCATTGGATCGACGAGTTTCTCAACGCGCTTTTTGCCTTCCACGCGCGGCGCGTAGGAAAGGAGCTTATCGAAATAGGGATTAAATTCGCCTTCTTCGACCATCACACTCAGCATGAGCGGTTCCGCCTCGGCTTCTTGCGTATGCTCGAACTGAATCTCCATCGCATAGCTTTTGCCCTTCATTTCATGCTCGCTTGGGCTATGGAAGCTGAAGCGCTTTAGCTTAAATTCATTATCCCCGAGCTTGATGCTATGATCGTCACTGACTTTGACATAGAGCACATTGCCGGTATTGACCATGCTCATCGGCATGAGGCTGTAGAAGACTTCTAACAGTGGGAGAGCAGTGGCTTCGAAATTGGGTTTGAGATTGATGGGGGATTGCAACACCCCGTCATCACACGCCATGTAACTCGGGTCAAGTTTCCCCCAATTCGCGGAGCCGTCTTCAGCACCGCCATAGCTCCAATTTTCGGCGCTTGCGGTCACAGGAAGTAGCAGTGCGAATATTAAGGCGAGATAACGCATTATTCCTCTCTTTGTTGTTTATGCATACCACAAAGCCTAAGGATCAGAAACTGTTAAACGTGCAATGTGGATAGCCTAATCGGCATAACCAACGACCGTGATCGTCCAGTTGGTTGCGGTGGCGTCGTCCACACCGAGCTCAAATTGTCCTGCACCATTAGTTCGAATCGTGGAGCCGTCAAACATAGTCCCATCGACCGCGCCAGAAGACACTTCGGAGGTATTGATAAAGCCAGCATTGCCGGTCCCCGTGTCGCCGACTACTCTTAACTCATAGTCAGTCGCACGGTTTGCTGTGACATTGAGATATAACAAGCTGTTTGGGTAGACTGTGGTGATGGTCGTGTAGCCAACGGCACTTGTCGTTGGTGTATAGGTCGTGCCAGCTGCATTCCAGCCGCCGCCTGGTGCATCGCATTGCCATAATGATAGTGCTGTGCTGTAAGCGATGTAGCTATTTGCTGGACAAACGGGCAATGTAGGTAAAGTAATGCCGCCACTCCTACCGCTTCCTGTTGAGATGGTGTAAGTCTTAAAGCCAAAATTAGGCAGTGTTTTCCAGCGAATATAATCATAGTAGAATGTGGCAGTGCCGCTTGCTGAATCAACGATACGCATGTCACGGAAGGTTGTCTTTTGTGCATCCACAGAGGCGCCAACAGCATAATCGCAATTTTCCGTATCGCGTGGAACGGTTCCAGCCGTGTCACATGCAATACCGACCACTCCAGACTTGTTATAACCACCACGCTTGTCTTTACCGTGAGACACTAAAACGTAAGCCACTGATTGTCCGTCATTGAGTTTATTGTTCACAATGGTTGCGTCGGATGTATCCGGTGCTCCGGTAAAACTTCCTTCTGCGTCAATGATTGTTAAATCGCGCGTGGGAGCAGCTGAAGCATATCCCCGGAAGGTCAATGCAGACTGGCCAAGTCGATTGACCAAAGCATAGGAAAGGCGACTGCCCCATCCATCGTAGGCTAGCGTTGCTGGTAGCCCGAGGGTTCGAATAGGAATAGCCCCAACCCACACTTCTTCATTGGTTCCGTCATGGACTTCATTGATCTGGGCTTCCGTAGGGTTACCTAGGCATGGGCCACCGCTATTCCACTCCAGACCGAACGCGGCATTACTATCGGCTAAGTCTTTTCGTGCAGGGCAGGGCAAGCGGCCATTAATCTGATAAAAGGCAATAAGGGCTTCTTCAATCGAGTCGAGAGCGCTAATCGTACGATTGATCTTTGCTTGCTCATCTTGGGCGCTGACAGCAACCAAGAAGCCACCGGAGACCACGCCGATAATACCTAAAACGACGGCCATCTCGAGCAAAGAGAATGCTTGGCGGCGATCTTTATGTGAACCACGGTTTCTCATTAATCAATATACCCAATGAATGTTACGTTAAGGGGAACACCTGTAGGGTTAGGGGACGCATTCATTTCAATGCTTCCAGTTGCACTGGTACGTGTCAGCACGTATCCAGTGTTCCCTAATCCGCCATCAAGTGCTAGAAAGCTCACCCCACCGACATCATGGATATCTTCCCCCGATGTTGCTGCGCGCACACGAAATTCCGTCAAACTGGCACCGGTACATGCAAGCGTACATTCTACTTTTAGCATGGCAAGGGTCTCTCTTGTACCCAATGGGTTCCCGGCTGGTAGTGCGGCGAGATTCCATGTTGTGAAGGCTGCCCCTACGGCCAAGGCACCAAAACTATCATTCGCACTAACCCAACCATCACCAAAGGTTGTGCACCCCCAGCCGACGCCCGTCATCACAATGGTTTGCGTATCTGCACAAACAGGCAAAGCAGAGCTGCTAATGCCACCACTCGACCCCCCTCCTGTATTGATAGCCGCGGCCTTAAAACTTAAATTACTTGGCGTTTGCCAACGTACATAATCATAGAAAAATTGTGCCGTACCTGCAGTCCCATCATAGATCGCCATGTCCCTGAAGGTTGCGCGTTCTGTGTCTGTTCCGGCGCCTTCATAATCGCAGTTCGCAGAATCTAGCGGAACAGGAGCCGCGACATCACATGCAAGAGCAACCGTACCATTACGGGTATACGCGCCATTACGGTCCTTACCATGTGCGACAATGACGAAAGCTGCCGGTTCGGTCTGATTAATTCGGTTGGCCGCCATTGTGGCTGTCGTGCCTTCCTTATCCATAAGAATCAGATCGCGCGTCGCATTTCCAGACGCATAATCGGTGAAAATTGTATCAATATCGGCAAGATCTCGCACGATCGCGTAAGTAAGACGACTGCCCCATGCATCATTGGCGTAGTGCACAGGTAAGCCAAGCTCGCGCACTGGGAGTGCTCCGATCCATACTTCTTCATTGGTCCCGGTATGCAGCTGTGTGATTTGCGCTTGTGTTGGTGCGCCTTCGCAAGGCTTAAGTGGGCTATTATCGCCGCCTACAAGCGTGCTGTTGTCCCATTCATGGCCAAACGCATCGGCCGTTGAAGCCACGTTCTTGAGAGCAGGGCACGGGAGCCGGTTATTAGCTTGATAATATGAATGTAGCGACTCCTCAATTTGATCGAGAATAAACTTCGTTGTATCAATCTTAGCTTGTTCGTCTTGAGACGTGATGAGTGTCAAGAATCCGCCGGCAGAGACGCCGATAATGCCAAGGACAATCGCCATCTCAATGAGCGAGAAAGCCTGTTTCTTGAACCTATGTACATTAACGAAACGTTTCATATTCATCCTAAAAGAACCCTGCTAAATACAGGTCTGCATTACCATTCATATCGATTTGAATTTGCCCCGATGCGTTGGTCTCCATAACTTGGTAACCAATCTCACCGCCGCCATTCGTTATTTCCGCATAATAGCTGCTCGTATCCGTTTCGCCGACGCTTCTGAAGTTAACGCGAACAGCCCCTGCTGTCGCATTTTCTAGTCTTAGTAACACAAGTGCAGCGTTATTTCCGACGCTTCCGGAAAGATCGATGGTCATCCAACCGCCAGTATCACCAGAGCGAGCAAGCACATTCACCACATTCCATGATCCTGTGAAGTTTACACAGGCCCAGCCAGCACCATTCGATTGAATTGTTTGGCCTAATCCGCATATAGGCAGAGTGGCGCCTGCACCTGTAGCGAGTGCCGCATTGATTTGCGTGGTTTGTGTTGCGAAATTGTCGAGTGTTTTCCAGCGAATGTAATCATAATAAAAGTTTGTATTCGCTGTGCTGGTGTCTTGAATCGCCATATCTCTAAACGTCGCGCCTCGAACCCCGCCTAGCGTGTAATCACAATTTTCAGCATCAAGTGTCGGGACGCCAGTGTTACAGCCAAATGAAGTGCCGTCTTTCTTAAAGCTACCGTCTCGGTCAGCGCCGTGAGAAACGAGCACATAGACCACTTCCACATTGACATTTAAGCGGTTATTGACAATTGCGGCATTGGTGGCAACACCAGAAGAGGCGTCACCTTCCTCGTCAATGATGATAATGTCATTGTCAGGCGTTGTGGAATTATAAGTCGAGAAATCTGCTGTGTTTTGGCCGAGTGCATTGATAATGCCATAGGTTAAACGTGAGCCCCAAGCATCATACATATAGGAGTCAGGCAGGCCTAATGTACGCGTTGGGAGGGTGCCGACCCATATTCTATCATTCGCTGTGCCGCCGTGAATCTCGCTAATCCCCCCAGGAACCGCGCCCGTACATGGGCCTCCGCCAGGGTTATGTTCATACCCAAAGGCTACATTTGAATCTTGAATATTGTTCGGTGTTGGGCATGGAAGGCGGTCATTCGCCGTATAAAACGCCATCAATGCCGTCTCAATTTTATCAAGCCGCTGCTTGGTTTCGATAATGCTGGTTTGTTCATCCGTTGCGCTTAACGCAGTGAGGAAGCTACCGGCAACGATCCCGACGATGCCCAGCACAACGGCCATCTCGAGGAGAGAGAAGGCCTTGCTTTGGGTATGGGGTTTTAATTTTAACATTATGATATATATCGCCAATTTCGAGTTATAGAATATCAAAAAACATTTAAGAAACGTCTAAAATTGTTATGTATTTGATTTATTTGAACACCTTCCATCTGACAAGATCATCGAAATAGGCGGCGGCAGCGACATCTGGACCAATATTCTCAGATGTTAGCACGAATGTGTAGGCGTCTGCGCCTGCTACGATGTTGTAATTACAATTTTGATATTCTAGCGTGCGGCCCACCACACAGCCTGCTTTACGTGTGCCAGTACGATTATAAGCGCCAAGACCATTTGGCCCGTGGCTCAAAATGACATAACCAACAGTCGATTGGTTGGTGACGGCATTAATATTCGCAGAAATTGGATGCACGGCACCTGTTTCGTCCTCTACTAAAATGGTGCGGTTGGCGATATTCGCGTCTTCAACCCATATGTCATATTCATAACCAAAGTTTTCAATAATGGCATAGACGAAGCGATTTCCCCATTCATCGAAAGCCATATCGGGAGAAAGGCTGAGGGTGCGTACAGGGACGGCACCAGCGCGCATATTGGTCGCATTCGGTACCGTGGCACCATCAATGGTCACTTGAACGGACGCTCCCGAAGGGCTTGCTGCGTCGGCAGGTGCTGGCGCTGGTGGCCCGCCTGGTGTGGTACAGGAGGTGTAGGGTGCCGGAGCGGTAGACAACTCTTCCGCAATGCCAAAATTCACATTATTTTCATTGAGGGCCAAGCCGGCGGGGCAAGGAAGATTATTTGTATTGTTGTTCTGATAATTCGTAATGGCGACCATGATCTGGTCCATTTTCTTATACGTATCGATGGCGCGGTCATTCTTATTGCGGACCATCACATCAGCGTCTTTGATGATCATCGCGCCGACGCTAATCAACAGCAGCATAGCGAGAATAACGCCAAAGCCATACCCAGATTCAGAAGAAGAAAAAGACGGTGTGCGATGCAACGACACAGACATAAGTGTAAACCTCCCATGGTCGGGGCGGAGAGATTCGAACTCCCGACCCCTTGGTCCCAAACCAAGTGCGCTACCAGACTGCGCTACGCCCCGAAATGATAGCATATACGCCATCACAACTCCACAAGAGTGTAGTGTGTTTTAGTAGGGAAGTCACGCCAATGGCAAGCAGTTTTTCACCGGAAAATGTGATAAACATTGATTCTTAGATGGAATCGCCTATTTTCGATAGCTAAAGTGAGATGAAAATGACTAACGCATTGAAAGAACTATATAAAGGTGCATTTCCGGCACTGATCACCCCGTTTAAAGACGGAAAGATTGACGAATCGGCTTACGCAGCCTTTATCAATTGGTTGATTGAAGAGGGGGTGCATGGGATCGTGCCGGTGGGAACCACAGGCGAATCGCCAACACTGAGCCATGATGAACATTGCCACGCGGTCGAAATCGCGGTGGAAACCGCGGCGGGGCGCGTTCCGGTGATGGCGGGGGCCGGTTCTAACAACACGATCGAAGCGATTGAATTCACCAAACATGCGAAAGAAGCGGGTGCGGATTCGGTGCTGGCCGTCTCGCCCTATTATAATAAGCCGACACAAGAAGGGCTAAAGGCCCATTTCCTAGCGATTGCGGATGCGGTTGAGATTCCGAACTTTATCTATAATATTCCCGGCCGCAGCGTGGTTGATATTGCCGATGAAACGCTGGCTGAATTGGCGAAACACCCGAATATTGTGGGGATTAAAGATGCGACCGGTGATCTAGCACGTGTTTCGACCCTGCGCCATTTAGTGGGTGATGATTTCATTTTCTTCTCGGGCGAAGATATGACGGCGGTTGGCTTTAACGCCATGGGCGGGCAGGGTGTGATCTCGGTCACGACCAATATTATGCCCAAAGCCTGCGCCGCAGTGCAGGAAGCGTGTTTGGCTGGTGATTATGCGAAGGCGTTGGCGCTGCATGATCAGCTGGTCTCGCTTCATGATGTGATGTTCTCCGAAACCAGCCCGATTCCGGCGAAATTTGCCTTGGCAGCGATGGGCAAATGTGGCGATGAGATTCGTTTGCCACTTCAGGCGCCAGCTCCCGCGACGCAGGCCCGCGTGCTCGAAGAGCTGAAGAAGCGGAATCTTGTATGATGTCACTGCACGCTTTATGCAGGCAACTCAATCGTTTATACTCTATTTTCTTGGATTACCCGGACAAGCCGGGTAATGACATGGAGACTTTTTAGGCAATGCCATGACAAAACGCGAAAAACAGACTATCGCGACCAATAAGAAGGCGCGGTTTGACTATACCATCGTCGAGAATATCGAGGCGGGGATCGCGCTTGTCGGGACGGAAGTGAAATCGTTGCGTCAGGGCAAGGTAAATTTGCGTGACTCCCATGCCACGATGGATGGCAATGAGGTGTGGCTGCTCAATGTCCATATTGATGAATATACGCAAGGCAATCAGTTCAATCACCGTCCGCTTAGGCCGCGTAAGCTCTTGTTAAAACGAAGAGAAATTAAGAAGCTGATGGGTTCGATTACGGCGAAGGGGATGACGCTCGTCCCGCTCAGTATGTATTTCAATGAAAAAGGCTATGTGAAGGTCGATTTGGGCCTCGCGGCCGGAAAAAAGAAATATGAAAAGCGCGAGGCGATTAAGGAGCGCGACTGGAAACGCGACCAGGAGCGGGCGCTGAAGGGGCAATAACGTCATTTCGAAGAAACGAAGTGACTGAGAAATCTTAGATGTTTGCTATGAGATGAAACAGCCGGCCGTGTACATCGTTACCAATAGAACGAAATCTGTGTTGTATGTAGGCGTCACTTCGAATCTGGTGCAGCGAATACATAAGACTAAATCTGGCTACTACGAGAATAGCTTCACGGAAAAATACCAGTGTAACTATCTGATATACTATGAGGTAGGCGATTCGATGGAGCAGATGATTCTTCGAGAAAAACAAATCAAAAAATATCGTCGTGAGAAGAAAGAAGCGTTAATTAACTCAATGAATCCATTCTGGAACGATCTATATGGAGCAATCATCTAAGATCTCTCCGGCTACGCCGTTCGAGATGACGTGTCTTAGATATTCTTATGTGGAATGACGTTGCCTTGCGCGTCAGTCGCGAAGTCGCCGCTATCAAACATGCCCGCGATAAAGCGGCTTGCGCCGTTGATGTAGAGCACAGGGGTCACTTCTTTACCGTCATATTTGCGTTTTTCTGTTTTGCGGCCACGCATTTCCGGGTTGTTCTTACTCGCCATGAGATCCTCATATCGCTGTCAGTTATTTTCAAAGCCCACTTATCTAGCACAGATTTATCGAAAGGCCAGAATTTTTTTGCTCAATGGCGGTTTTGTAAGAATTTAGCAACACATTCTTAGGAATTATATGCTATAGTAAACATAATTAACCAATCAAATGACATATCCCACATGGTCGCGTAATGGCACTTTTTATTTCCGCATACCGCTTTCGTTGGCCGGCTATCCTGCTGATGCTAGTGAGTTTTGTGGTGGGATATACGATCGCAACACCTGGTGAAACCCGCGATTTAGAGCCTGAAACGGCTTATCAAACAGATGAAGAAGCCGCTATGGTGTCGTATGGCCCGCGGAGCCAATCCCTCACCGGCGCGTATCTGGCTGCACGTTATGCTGGGCAACAAAATGAAGTCAGCGACTCAGCCCATTATCTACTCGAAGCGCTTCGCCATGACTCGCGTAACCTTGATTTGCGCCGCGATACGGTGCGCCAACTGGTGATTGCAGGAGAAAGCAAGCTCGCGATTGAGCAGGTGAATAAGATTCCAGCGATGGTGCATACCCACCCGCTGACACGCTTGGTCATGTTGACCCATTATCTCGATGAACAAGATTATGAGAAGGCGGAAGCGCTGCTTAAGGTGCATAATGCCTCGGGGATGCTCGGTGTTCTCCAGCCGGTCGTGTCACAATGGATTGCGCTTGGGAAGAGTGGGCAAGCTACGCATCCAGAATTTACGTATGAATCGGTTGGCCTTGAGAAAAGCAAAGCCACACAGGCAATTTTTGACTATCATTTGGCGCTTCTTAACCAACATGGTGGCCATATCGAAGCAGCCGATCGCTATTATGGCGATTCCATTAAAGATTTGAACGCGATTCCTGTGCGAATTGTCTATTCCTATGTTTCTTTCTTGCTTCGCCAGAATGAAGAAACCAAAGCGCAAGCATTACTAGACCGGTATCATGAAGCATATCCAGGGAGTGACTATTTGCCAGCGACCGTATCGGCCTGGAAAAATCATATGGAGAATAAAAATTACGTCTCTTCACCTGAGGAAGGGGTGGCAGAAGTGCTGTTCAGCGTTGCGAGCATCTTGTTTGGTGAACATGCGGAATCAGACACACGTTTCTACCTTCAGCTTTCTAATCACATTCGTCCGGATTTTGCACCGTCGCTATTGATGCTTGCGCGGATGAGTGAAGAATCGGGCAATAGCATGCAGGCGATTCAGGAATATAGCGCGATTGATACGAAGAGTGTCTATGCGCCCCATGCGATGCTGCGGATTGCGATTAACCATCACGCGCTTGAGAAGCATGATGCCGCACTCGAGATTTTGAATGTGTTCAACCAAGAGTATGGCGAGCGCCCCGATGGTTTCACAGCACAGGGCGATATCCATCGCTATCAAGAGAATTATGAAGCGGCGGCAGAAGCATATGGCAAAGCAATTGCACTGTATGACGCCAGCGAGCGCCAAGTGCACTGGCAACTCTATTACGCGCGCGGCGTGTGTTACGAACGGGCGGGGAACTGGAACGCAGCGGAAGTTGATCTGCAAAAAGCGCTCGAGCTTAGCCCAACGCAGCCTGATGTCCTGAATTATCTGGCTTATAGCTGGATTGAGCAAGATAAGAATCTCCTCAAAGCGCAGCGTTATTTGGATCAAGCCGTGCGTTTGCGCCCCGATGCACCGCATATTATCGACAGTATGGGCTGGGCCTATTACAAGCTTGGCCAGTTCGAACAGGCCGTGAAATATCTCGAACGTGCGGTGCTATATGCGCCGAATGACCCAACGATCAATGATCATTTAGGGGATGCGTATTACCGCGTTGGCCGCGAAAAGGAAGCGGAGTTTCAGTGGAAACGTGCGCTGACATTTGATGAGGGCGGTACGTTTGCTGAAGGTATTCAGGCGAAACTCGATGCGGGCATGCCACGGTTTATTCCGCCAAAAAATGAAGCGCTTCAGGCGTCTGAAGAGAGCGCCGCACGCCAGATTCCCGGCGTCAAATTCGACTAATTTCTTGAGATCTAACCCAAGCACTTTATGGTCATGTCATGACCAGCCTATCTTCGATTGCACCGGCTAAAATTAACCTATCGCTTTGTATCACAGGGAAGCGCGACGATGGCTATCATTTGCTCGATAGTACGGTGAGTTTTGCCGAGTGGGGCGATGAAGTGACTGTAACACCTTCTGATGCGTTGCTGTTCGACATGTCGGGCACGTTTGCCGATGTGGCTGGAGGTGACGATGATAACCTCGCACTTCGTGCCGCACGAATGCTTCAAGAGCAACATGCCATTACCAAAGGCGCGCAAATTCGATTGGTGAAGCATATCCCGGTTGGTGCGGGGCTCGGCGGTGGCTCGAGTGATGCGGCGGCGACGCTAAAGCTTCTGAATGAGCTGTGGGAGCTTGATTTGTCTCTCGAAGAGCTTTGCGAGATTGGCGTCACGCTCGGCGCGGATGTTCCCGCCTGTCTTTATGGAGTGCCCCTACGCATGCGTGGAATTGGCGAAAAGATTGATGTGCTGCCGGCGCATCCAAACATCCCCATGTTACTCGTGAACCCAAAGAAAGCATTGCCGACAGCGATAGTATATCAAAGCTATGCATCGGACCCGGCGAAAAGTGACGCACTCAATAGCGCACTATGGCAGCAAGGGGTGTCAGACATTCGTACATTCTTCCAGATTATCGACGGTGCAAAGAATCATTTACAGCGATCAGCCATTGCGAATATGACTGAGATTGCAGAGATGTTGTTGCAGCTAGAGCATTTACCGGGTGCGCGGTTCACGACCCTTTGCGGCAGTGGCGCGAGCTGTATGGCACTTTTTGAAACGGATGAACAATGTCAGTCTGCGCGTGAACGCACCGCTAAATCACACCCGCGTTGGTGGCTTCAGGTGACCCACTTGAAGGGGGAGTGATTACTCGCCGCGCGCTTCTTCGATCAGCGAAGTAAGGCGCTTGCTATCAAGCCCGCCGCCAATGAATGTCTCGCCGATGATGAAAGCAGGCGTACCCGCAACATCAAGCTTCTGGCCATATTCACGCAGCGTAAGAATCGCTTTCTCGACCCCATCGCTCTTCACGGCTTCATCGAGCGCTGTCTCATCAATACCTAAAGCAAGAGCGGCTTTACGCGCTTGCGATGGTGAGATTTTGGCTTTCTTCATCATAAGCGCTTCATGAAACTCGAAATATTTCTCAGGCGAAATTTGGTGAATTGCGAGGGCAATGCTGGCGATTTGATCGGAGTCTGGGCCAAAGATGGGGTACTCAACGAAATAAATTTTGAGCTTTTTATCCCTCTCCATCACTTCATTCAGTGCTTGAAATGAGGTGCGGCAGTAAGGGCAATTATAATCGAAAAATTCAATAATACTAAGATTAGCATCATCACCCCCCACGCTTGGTACCATGCTGTTGCTCTCGATTGCAGCGATCACCTCAGCAGAATCTGCAGCATCGCTTTCAGCTTGTTGTTCATACCAGCCCTCAAGTGAGGAAATGATCTGTTCAGGGTTTTCTTCGATCACCTTGAGCACGAATTTCTCTAAATCTTCTTCTGAAGAAATGTCTACGGCGGCGAATGCAGGCGTTCCCTTGCCGACATAAAGCTCGTAATAAGCGCCGACTGCTGCGATTACTGCGATGGTAAATGCGATGAGTGATAGTTTCATAACTCTCCCTAACTGTCTTTTTCTTTTAATTGTACTGCATATTTCTTTAAATCCTGCGCACGAAAAAAGCCAGCACTGTTTTTATCAAGCGTGGCAAGGGCACGTTCGGTCTCGCGCATAATTGCGCGGTGATCGCCTGAGAGTGCAGCTTCTTCCGCAAGGGCGAGATGAGAAAGGCCGAGTTTACGTTGTTTACCGTAAGCGGTGGCGAGGTAACGCCAAGCCGTGCTATAGCTATTGTCGCGCTGGGTCGATGCTTCAAGAAGTTCTGTGGCGCGTTTGATGTCGCCAGGTGCATCGCGATGAATCAACGATTTTGCGAGTTCGCTTTGCAGAAGCGGTGTGTTGGGAAGAAGCTCTAAGCTTTTCTCATAGGCGGTAATGGCTTCATCTATGTTCCCAGATTCATATAGAATTTGTCCATAAGTGTCGTAATAGAAGGGGTCTTGCGGATATTTTTCGATAAGTCCCTTCATCAAACGGCGTGCTTCACTAAAATTCGTTTTGCGGAACATAGCAATCGCACGCGCATATTGTGTAACGTCACTCGCATCATGTTTTGGATAGCGGCGTAATGTATCTTCTGGTTCGTTCAAAAATGCATAGAGTTTCGCGCGCGCGCGGCCGTAGGCGACATACACAACCTGGCTTAATTTCGGCTGATCAGGGTTTTCTGAGATATAGTTCTCTACACGCGCAATTCGGCTCTCCGTGAGCGGGTGAGAGCGGACATATTCAGGGATGGCGATGCCAATGCGCTGTCGCTCTTGACGGCGAAGAATTTCGAACAAAGTGAGCATGCCTTCCGCGCTGATATCATTTTCTTTGAGATAGCGCAGTGCAGCCTGGTCGGCCGCTTGCTCATTGATACGGATGTGGGAAAGAAAATTGCGCTGAAAGATTTCATTGCCGCCTGTCCCGACGGCAGCGCCGACTTCTCCTGCACCGCCAATCGCGGCGGCAAGGCCGATAATGGTGCTAAAAATACTTCCGAGTACGACCGTATCGGTTTGCTGCGACATGCGCGCAAGGTGCGCGCCATCAATGTGCCCAATCTCGTGCGCGATCACGCCGAGAAACATCTCAGGAGATTCAGACGCTTCGATCAAGCCGGAGTGAATAAAGATGTTGGGACCACCAGCCACAAAGGCGTTAATCGATGGTTGGTTGATCAAAAACATGTTCACATTTTCAGGCTTTAGGCCAGCACTGCGAAAAAGAGGGGCGGACATGTGGCGCAGCACATATTCAATCTCGGCATCACGAATGGTGGCGTGCGCTACGAGTGGCGTCAGCCCGATCACCAGAGCGCCGAGGCCGCCGATGATCCGTGTGATGATCTTTTTCATTCCACTAATGTAGGAAATTCGATACAACAACTCAATGGAAGAAAAGAAAACATTTCCGGTTTTGGTGATTGGCCTCATGAGTGGCACCTCGCTTGATGGGATTGATGCGGCACTGATTCGCACAGATGGGGCACATCAAGTTGAGCCGATTGATGCGCTGACTATAGACTATCCCAAAGAGCTTCGCACGCGCTTAAGAGAAGTGATTACAGAGCAGCAGTTTGATGTGAGTCATGTGATGTCACTGGAGAAAGAAGTGACTTTAGCGCATGCCGAAGCGGTGAAGGCGTTATTGAGTCAGGCGTCAGTGGATGCGAAGGATGTGGCGCTGCTCGGGTTTCATGGCCAAACGATCACGCATCAGCCTGAAAAACAGCTTACATGGCAAATTGGTGATGGCGCGTTGCTTGCCAAAGAGACCGGTATTGATGTGGTCTGTGATTTTCGCTCGCGTGATGTGGCCGAAGGCGGTGAGGGCGCGCCCTTAGTGCCCCTCTATCATGCAGCAATTGCGGCCAATCTCGAACGTCCCGTGGCGGTGGTTAATATTGGCGGGATCGCCAATGTGACCTGGGTGGGGAGTCAGCCGCACCCGGAGGTGGCTGATACAGTCGAAATGCTTGCCTTCGACACAGGCCCGGGGAATGTGTTGCTCAATGAGTGGGTGTTGGCAAAAACGGGCGAAGCGTGTGATACGGATGGCGCCTATGCGCAAGCGGGTATGGTAAATGAGCCGGTATTAGAGGCTTATCTCTCACATGCCTATTTTGCGATGAAACCGCCGAAATCGCTCGACCGGCAGACGTTTGAGGTTGGTCTTGTGGAGTCATTGTCACTCGAAGATGGGGCTGCGACGCTCACAGCGTTAACGGTGCAGAGCATTATGAAAGCGCGCGAGCATTTCCCTGAACCGGTGAATCAGTGGCTGATATGTGGGGGCGGGCGGCATAATGAGGCACTTATGGCGGCGCTCAAAGCGCAGAGTAATGTGCCTGTGAGAGTGATTGAAGCCATCGGATATGATGGGGATGCGCTTGAGGCGCAGGCATTCGCCTATTTAGCGGTGCGCAGCCAAAAGGCTCTCGCGCTTAGTTTGCCTCAGACGACAGGGGTTCCTCACGCGGTGTCTGGCGGCGCTTTCTATCCGGCCTAACTTTCGGCGTTTCCAACAACTCTTTAAGACGCGCCTTCATGAACGCATCCATATGACCTACCAGTTCATCGGTGTAGTTGCGGTAATAATGGTCCGCCCCTTGAATCATGTGATATTCCGCTGTTGTACCACGTTGCGCGCCAAGCTTTTTAGCAAGATCCGCCACGGCAGGTTCTGCAACGATGTCATCACGATCACCCTGATAAATAATCCCCTTTGCTGGGCAGGGCGAGAGAAAGCTGAAATCATACATATTAGCTGGCGGAGAAATAGCAACGAAGCTATTGATCTCTGGGCGACGCATTAGCAATTGAAGCGCTATCCATGCACCGAAAGAGAAACCGGAAATCCAATAAGAAGAAGCGTCCGGGTTTTGGCTTTGCACCCAATCGAGCGCTGTTGCTGCGTCTGATAGCTCGCCAATCCCATCATCGAACTTGCCTTGCGAACGGCCAACGCCGCGGAAGTTGAAACGAAGCACAGAAAAGCCATTCTCTGCGAGTGCTTTGTAGGTACGATAAACGATTTTGTTATTCATCGTGCCGCCATAGAGCGGGTGAGGGTGTAGCACGACCGCTGCGGGAGCGCCTTTCATATCATTATGGTGGTAACGGCCTTCTAAGCGCCCTTCAGGGCCAGGAAAAATCATCTCGGGCATGGGTGGTGGAACCTTTATAGTTGAATAATAAGCGGTTAAAGAAACCGATCGGCTATTGCAACCCCTTTTGCGCTGTTATACATATATGGATTCTAGAAAAAGGCAAGCATGCCCTGCGAAACGGAGTGATGATGCTAGCACATATGCGCGATACCATTGCGGTAATCAAAGAACGCGACCCGGCGGCGAAGAGCACGCTGGAGGTGGTGTTGTGCTATCCGGGATTTCACGCGGTGAATGGCCACCGTTTGGCGCATTGGCTGTGGCAGAAGGGTCTGAAGCTACTCGCGCGCTTTCTTTCGAACATGGTGCGATTGCTTACGGGAATAGAGATTCATCCCGGCGCAACGATTGGTAAGGGCTTCTTTATCGACCATGGGATGGGCGTGGTGATTGGTGAGACGTCGGTGATTGGTGAGAATGTCACGATCTATCACGGCGTGACGCTTGGCGGAACCACCGCGAAAGAAGGGGTGCGGCACCCACAACTTGGTGATAATATCATCGTCGGAGCAGGGGCGCAGATTTTAGGTCCTGTTACAGTGGGCGATGGTGCGAGAATTGGCTCGAATGCGGTGGTCGTTCGTGATGTGAAACCAGGCGCGACGATGGTAGGTGTGCCGGCGCACAAGGTGGGCGTGGCGCATGAACAGGAAGTGTTCGATGCATATGCAGCGTCTGCGGAGATGCGCGATGATGAAATGGCAAGCCGCATCGGCGTTTTGGAAGCACAGCTTACTGCAATGCAAGAGAAGTTGCGTGGTATGGACGTCGTAGAAGAAACGGTGATGACCGAAGCGGAACATGTCGCAACCAGCGCGGAGATGGCGAATGATCTTAAGCACTAAAACGATTCCGCAATACCGACGAACGTCGGTATCTGGTGAGGCAGACACAGACCCCGGCGTGCGCCGGGGTTGCGAAGAAATTGTAGCTCTCGGTGCTCACCCTATGGTGTCATTGCACGGCTTGTCCGGGCAATCCAATGGATGTCAGCACCCGTTGCAGATGGTTGCTTTTTTAGATTACCCGCATGAAGCGGGTAATGACAAGGGGGGCATATGATACTAAGCACTAAAGGCCGTTATGCGGTGATGGCGATGGTCGAGCTAGCGCGGCGCGAAGGCGACCGGCCAGTGGCGCTGTCGGAGCTGGCAGAGAGTCAGGAAATTCCGCTCGCCTATTTGGAGCAAATCTTTGCCCGGCTTAAGAAAGCGGAGCTCGTCACCTCAACGCGCGGGCCGGGTGGTGGCTACCAGCTATCGCGCGAAGCAAGCGAGATTCCCATGGTCGAGATTATTGTTGCCTCTGATGAACAAATTGAAATGACGCGTTGCGGCGGCGTTGAGACGGGCTGCATGAAGCATAATAGCAAATGCCTGACCCATGATTTATGGGCGGGGTTAAGCGAGCAAATTCAGCTTTATCTGCAAGCGGTGAGCTTGGCAGATGTTGCCAGCGGTAAGGTGAAAGATGTCAAAATCGCCGCACCACGCGTCGCGCCTGGGCATTTTTATGATTTTGTTGGGATAGTGCAATGAGGCACAATCCGTTTTGCGAGGAGCTGCGTAGCAGCGACGCGGCAATCCATTATCATGTTTTAATGGACTGCGTCGCTCGACACTTCGTGTCCGCTCGCAGAATGAATGATGTCTGATCCCGTCTATTTAGACTACAACGCCACGGCACCACTTCTGCCATCCGTTACGAAAGTGATGGGCGAGGCGCTGTCTGGCATGCCGAAAAACCCATCTTCCATTCATAGCTATGGCCGCAGCGCGAAGGCGCAGCTTGAAAAAGCGCGTGAAACCATTGCTCATGCAGTGAGTGCTTTTCCCAATGAGGTGATTTTCACTGCCTCGGGGACGGAAGCGAACATGCTGGCGCTGAAGGGTTTTCCCGACCGCCAGCTGGTGGCCTCGCCGACCGAACATAGTTCGATTCATAAGCCGGCCGGGCGTTTGGGCGCGGTGTTTCTGGATGTTGATCAGAGCGGCTTGATCGATCGGGGGAGTATGCGTGCAAAGCTGGAGGCGCTCGGAAAGCCGGCGCTGATTTCGGTGATGCTGGCGAATAATGAGACCGGCGTGATCCAGCCGATTAAGGAGTTGGGCGCGATCGCGAAGGAATATGGCGCGCTGATTCACTGTGATGCGAGTCAGGCAATCGGCAAGATTCCGGTGGATTGGAATTTGCTTGGCGTCGATATGCTGACGCTGTGCGCGCACAAGGCGGGCGGGCCGCTCGGCGTGGGGGCGCTGATTCTGCGCAATGATTTGCCGATCGCGGCGCAGCTGATTGGCGGCGGACAGGAGCTTGGCAGGCGGGCAGGGACGGAAAATGTCGCAGCGATTCTCGGTTTTCAGGAGATGATTATCCAAACCGTTGAGACCGGTTTTGCGCAAATGACAAGCTTGCGTGAATGGCTCGACGCCATGGAGGCGGAGATGATTGCAGCCGTTCCGGACGCGATGGTGGTTGGGCAAGAGGCGGCGCGCTTGCCGAACACGAGCTGCGTCATCATGCCGGGCGTGAGTTCGGAGACACAGCTCATGAATCTTGATTTGGCGGGCTATGCGGTCAGCGCCGGCTCGGCTTGTTCATCAGGGCGCATTGCGACGTCGCATGTGCTCAAAGCCATGGGCTACAGCGATGATCAGGCGGCCAGCGCGCTGCGTATCTCCCTCGGCTGGGGCACGAAGGAAGCAGAAGTGAAGGCTTTCACGGAAGAATGGCTGAAGCTCTATGCGCGGCTGGGGAAGAAAGCGGCGTAATTCCCTTGATTTCTCAGCGATTTATTCTATTACCCATTTGTAATTGTATTACTCCCACCTATTCTTGACTAAATTACTAGGTTATTCTATATTTCTATTTATAGACGCTGTCATTGCCTGAATTTCCTAGAAATTCTAAGGCAATCCAGTAAAAAACGAGATATAGAGCTGGATTACCCTAGAATCGCATACGCGATTCGGGTAATGGCAGGAAAAGGAAGCATATGACACAGTTAGCCGTAAATAATCCACCCACCGCTCATCCTTCCGCGCCGAAACGGCCAATCTTTTTGGATTATCAATCGACCACCCCGTGCGACCCGCGCGTAGTAGAGGCGATGATTCCATGGTTCACAGAGAAGTTCGGCAATCCGCATACGCGCAGCCACAGCTTTGGCTGGGAGTCGGAAGAGGCGACGGAAGTGGCGCGTGAGCATGTGGCGAGCGTGATCGGCGCAAATCCGAAGGAGATTATTTTCACTTCTGGTGCGACCGAGTCGAATAATATGGCGACCAAGGGCCTCGCGCATTTTTATAAGGATAAGCGCAATCACATTATCACGTTGCAAACCGAGCATAAATGCGTGCTCGATTCGTGCCGCCATTTGGAGCAGGAAGGCTTCAAGGTGACATATCTGCCGGTGCAGAAAAATGGCCTTATCGATCTAGAAGCGCTGAAAGCGGCCATGACGGAGAAGACATTGCTTGTCTCGGTGATGGCGGTGAATAATGAGATTGGCGTGATTCAGCCTATTAAAGAAATTGGCGCGATGTGCCGCGAAAATGGGACCTTTTTCCATACCGATGCCGCGCAGGCGTTCGGGAAAATTCCGCTGGATGTGGAAGAGATGAATATCGATTTGATGTCGATCTCTGCGCACAAAATTTATGGGCCGAAGGGCGTGGGTGCATTGTTTGTGCGCCGCCGTCCGCGCGTGCGCCTCGTGCCGTTGATGAGCGGTGGCGGCCAGGAGCGTGGTTTCCGCTCGGGCACGCTTCCCACACCAAATGTCGTTGGTTTCGGTGAAGCAGCACGCATTGCCAAGCTTGAAATGGATAAGGATTACGTGCATGTGAAAGCGCTGTCAGACAAGTTCATGACCGCGATTCATGATAATGTGAAAGACATCTTTTTGAATGGCGATCGTGAAATGCGCTACCCGGGCTGCATCAATCTGAGCTTTGCCTATATCGAAGGCGAGTCGATGATTATGTCGATCAAGGATTTGGCGGTGTCATCCGGGTCAGCTTGTACCTCGGCCTCGCTCGAGCCAAGCTATGTGCTTCGCGCGATTGGCGTGGGCGAAGATTTGGCGCACACCTCGATCCGCTTCGGTATTGGTCGTTTCACGACGGAAGAAGAAATTGACCGCGCAATTGAGATTGTCTCGGGAAGCATCGATAAGCTCCGCGAAATGAGCCCACTCTGGGAAATGGCGCAACAAGGCATTGATATTAGTAAAATTGAATGGACAGGACACTAAGGAGAACAACATGGCATATTCAGAAAAAGTAATCGACCACTACGAAAACCCGCGCAATGTGGGGTCATTTGAAGACAGCGAAGACGGTGTAGGTACCGGTCTTGTGGGCGCACCAGCCTGCGGCGATGTGATGAAGTTGCAGATTAAAGTCAGCAAAGAAGGCGTCATTCAGGATGCGAAGTTCAAAACCTTTGGTTGCGGCTCGGCAATTGCATCCAGCTCGCTGATCACGGAAATGGTCAAGGGCAAGTCGATTGATTCAGCGGCGGAAATTAAGAACACGGACATTGCGCAAGAGCTGGCACTGCCACCGGTGAAAATCCACTGCTCAGTGCTGGCGGAAGATGCGATTAAAGCAGCTGTTGCGGATTACAAAGCGAAAACCACTGACGAGGCCTCCTCGGCTGCCTAAATCGTCACCCCGGCGAAGGCCGTGGTCTATGATGGTTCAGTGAAAACAAATAGAAAACATGGATTCCGGCCTACACCGGAATGACGGCATTAAGGATGTTCACACCAGGAAAAGCCCCCATCACCATCTCCGACGCGGCGGCAGCGCAGGTCCAGAACCTGATCGCGCAACGCGGTAAAGAAACCGAAGGCGTCAAGGTTGGCATCCGCACGCGCGGTTGTTCCGGCCTGTCTTACACCATCGAATATGCCGATGAAGTTGGCCCCTATGATGAGGTGATTGAGGAGAAGGGCGTCAAAGTGCTGATAGACCCGAAAGCCATCATGTTCCTGATCGGCACCGAGATGGATTACAAGGAAGAGAAGCTGCAAAGCGGGTTCACCTTTACTAATCCGAATGAAAAGGGCCGCTGCGGCTGCGGCGAGAGCTTCCACGTTTAATCGATGCAAAATTATTTCACATTGCTGGAAATGCCCGAGCAGTTCACTTTGGATGGTGCTCAGCTGCGCGACAGCTACGTTAAGGCACAGCAAACCTCGCATCCGGATCGGATGATAGGGAAGCCGGACGTCGAGCGTGCGAAGGCGATTCAGCACTCGATGGATGTGAATGAGGCATTTGAAACCCTCAAAGACCCGCTCCTCCGCGCGCAGCATCTACTCGTATTGCAAGGCATTCAGGTGAATACCGATGATGACTCGATTAAGCCATCACCTGAGCTGCTCATGGAAGCGATGGAAATGCGAGAGCATATGTCGGGTGTGCAGAATGAGCGCGACGCGGCGCTGCTGGTGCTCGATGTAAAGAAGGCGTCCGATGAATGTACCGAGAAGCTTACCAACGCCTTTGAAGCGAATGATTATACGGCTGCGGCGCAGCTGACGATTCGCTTGCGTTACCTCGGCAAAGCGCTAGAAGAGGCGTATATGAAGCAATATCAGATGAAGGAAAGGGGGGCGTCATCCTGAGCGTTAGCGAAGGATCTATTGCTAGGGGTTATAGATTCTTCGGCCACATTCGTTCCCTCAGAATGACGATAATTCTATGACTCTTTTACAAATTCATGAGCCGGGGCAAACGCCTGAGCCGCATGCAAGCGAAGAAGGCATTGCGATCGGCATTGATTTGGGTACGACTCATTCGGTCGTGGCAGCCTCCTGCGATGGCAGGCCAGTCGCGCTTGGGCGGCCTGGTGATTTTATTATTCCTTCAGTGGTGCAATATATCGAAGACAAAGTGCTGGTTGGAAAAGAAGTTTTAAGCATTTCGCGAGGGAGCGAAGCGACCGCGGCGATCCATTCAAGTGGACAAGAATGGACTGCCGCGTCGGCTAACGCCTCCTCGCAGAATGGAGCCATCCACTCCATCAAGCGCCTAATGAGCCACGCTGCGCAAACGGTCGCGACGCAGCAAGGCGAGAAAACCCCGGTCGAAATTTCAGCCGAAATTCTGAAAGCCTGCAAAGCCCGCGCGGAAGCGGTCCTTGAGGCGAAGGTGCATAAAGCGGTGATTACGGTCCCGGCCTATTTCGATGACACAGCGCGGACAGCAACGCGCGATGCAGCGCGTCTGGCAGGGCTTGAAGTGCTGCGGCTGATTAATGAGCCAACGGCAGCGGCCCTGGCTTATGGGTTGGATTCGGGCGCAGAAGGCATTTACGCGATTTATGATTTTGGCGGCGGCACGTTCGACATGTCGATTTTGCGATTGGCGCAAGGCGTCTTTCAAGTGCTCGCAACCGGCGGCGACACGCAGCTTGGCGGCGACGATATTGACGTAGCGATTGCTAGTTATTTACGTCATCCTGAAGGAGCGAATGCGAGTGAAGGATCTATGACTCCGCACCATGGATCCTTCGCTGACGCTCAGGATGACGAATTGAGAATGCTGGCGCGTGCGATAAAAGAGGCGCTGACGGATAAAACCGAGATTGCCGTCACTCGTCATCCCAGCGAAGGCTGGGATCCAGATTCTAACGATGAGCAGGATGGTGACAACATAGGCCCCGGCCTGCGCCAGGGCGACAAAGGTGCATTTACCCGCGATCAACTCAATGCGCTTGCTTCCCCCATCATTGCCAAGACCCTCTCGATCAGCGAACAGGTAATGCGCGATGCGGGGCTGGAAGCGAATGAAATTCAGGGCGTGGTGCTGGTTGGTGGGTCAACGCGGATGCCGCTGGTGCGCGAAAATGTCAAAGCATTTTTCAAGCAAGAGCCACTCACAGATTTAGACCCGGACCAAATCGTCGCGCTCGGTGCGGCGCTGCAAGCCGAAGCATTGACCGTCGGCTCGGAGAATCTGCTGCTCGATGTCACGCCGCTTTCGCTCGGCCTAGAGACGATGGGCGGGATTGTCGAAAAAGTGATTCATCGCAACACGCCGATTCCGGTCTCGAAAGCGCAGGAATTCACCACCTATCAAGATGGCCAGACGGGCATGAAAATTAAGGTGCTGCAGGGCGAGCGGGAGATGGTGGAGGATTGCCGCGAACTGGCCGATTTTACCCTGACGAATATTCCGCCGCTTCCCGCCAATGTCGCGCGGATCAAGGTGACCTTTACCGTCGATGCGGATGGCCTGCTCACGGTGAGTGCGAGCGAAGAGACGACTGGCGTCCAGCAGCGGGTGGAGGTGAAGCCAACCTATGGCCTCTCGATCGATCAGATGGAGACCATGCTGCGCGATTCGATGGAACATGCGCGCGAGGATATTACTGAACGCTTGCTGCGCGAGGCGCGGGTGGAAGCGGAGCGTTTGCTTTATGATCTTGATGCGGCGCTGGGCCGCGATGGCGAGCTGCTTAACGGTGAAGAACGCGCGGAGATTGATATGCATCGGGGTGTTTTGGAAGAGGCGATCAAAGGCGCCGACCGCGATATTATCGATGCGCAGGTGCAAACGCTAGACGCAATATGCCAGCCTTTTGCGCAAAAGAGAATGGACAAAGCGGTGGGTGCTGCGCTAAAAGGCAAATCATTAGACGAAGTAAGTGAATTAAAAGCATCGTCATCCTGAGCGAATGCGAAGGATCTATGGTGAATGAGAAATAGATCCTTCCTCGCTTCGCTCCTCAGGATGACAGATGAAGGAGAATAACGATGCCTAAAGTAACATTCGTGGCCCCGGACGGGAAAGAAACGGAAATTGATGCGCCAAACGGCATTTCACTGCTTGAGGTGGCGCACCAAAATAATATCGATTTGGAAGGCGCCTGCGAAGGCTCGCTTGCCTGTTCGACCTGCCATGTGGTGGTGGATGAGAAATGGTTCGACCAGCTGTCAGAGCCGACTGAAGATGAGGAAGATATGCTCGATTTGGCATTCGGCCTGACGCACACCTCGCGTCTGGGCTGCCAGATTATGATGAGCGATGCGCTGGATGGCATCCGCGTGACGCTTCCCGCTGCGACCCGCAATATGCAGGTGGCATAGTGGCCAAGGAGTCTGTCTCCCGCCGCTCGTCGCAGCTGGCGATTTACGCGGCGCTTTTGATTCTTGCTGTAAGTTTGGTACTTTATTTGGTATAGTTCCGTTTTATTTGATGTCATTGCACGGCTTGTCCGGGCAATCCAAGCATGGTGTTTGCTGCCCTTGGATTACCCGCATAAAGCGGGTAATGACAACGACAAGGGAACGTAATATGCCAAAAAAATCATCCACTACCCCCCCACGTTGGGACCTTACCGATTTTTATCCAGCGATGGATTCGCCTGCCGTGCAGCGCGATCTGAATAAAGCGAAGACATTATGCGCGGCCTTTTCTAAAAATTACGCTTCAAAAATTAAGGCGATGCCGGCGGCGACACTGGCCAAGGCACTCACTGACTATGAGGTGATTGAAGAGCTGCTTGGCAAGGTCACTTCCTATGCCCAGCTGCTCCACGCGGCGAATACGGAAGATTCCAAGATTGGCGGGTTTTACCAAACGATTCAGGAGCGCGTGACCGAATGCTCGACGCAGCTTCTGTTCTTCACGCTCGGGATCAATGAGTGGAGCACGAAGGACTATAAGGCGAAGCTGAAGCATAAGGGCGTGGCGCATTACCAGCCTTGGCTCGATGAGATTCGCGTGATGAAACCGTTTCAGCTGAGCCAAGAAATGGAGCAGCTGCTGCAGGAAAAGAGCATTACGGGGCGCGGTGCGTGGAACCGGTTGTTCGACGAATCGCTCGCGCGGATGCGTTTTAAACTTGGCAATAAAGAGCTGACCAATACCGAAATTTTCGACCTGATGAGTGATCCTTCCGCAGCGAAGCGCGAGTCGGCGGCCCATGCGGTCGCGCAGACCTTTGAAGCGAACGCTCCGCTCTTCACGCTGATTACCAATACGCTCGCGAAAGATAAAGCGATCGAGGACAATACGCGCGGATTCGCCCAGCCGATTAGCCCGCGCAATGTGGCGAATCAGGTCGAAGATGAGGTGGTGGATGCGCTGCTGAAAACGGTGCAGGCGAATTATAAGCAGCTTTCGCACCGCTATTACACGTGGAAAGCCAAGCATCTCGGCATGAAGAAGATGCATTATTGGGACCGCAATGCACCTCTCACCAAGGGTAAGGGCACGAGCTACAGTTGGACGCAGGCGCGGGATTTGGTGCTTGATGCGTATACGGATTTCAGCCCCGACATGGCGAAGCTGGGGAAACAGTTTTTCGATAAGGGCTGGATTGATGGCGAGGTGTATGCGGGTAAGGATTCGGGCGCATTTTCGCACCCGACCGTGCCTAACGTTCACCCTTATATTCTGATGAATTATCAGGGCAAGACGCGCGATGTGATGACGCTGGCGCATGAGCTGGGGCATGGCGTGCATCAAGTGTTGGCAGCAGAGCAGGGCGCGTTGATGGCCGATACGCCGCTGACATTGGCGGAGACGGCGTCGGTCTTCGGCGAGATGCTGACCTTTCAGGAGATTTTGCGCCGTGAAAAAAGCGAGGCGAAACGCCAGCTGATCATCGCCGAT
Source organism: uncultured Azospirillaceae bacterium (assembly GCA_964352815.1). Classification (GTDB taxonomy): domain Bacteria; phylum Pseudomonadota; class Alphaproteobacteria; order Rickettsiales; family UBA3002; genus CAYGTO01. The sequence goes on from CAYGTO010000007.1 coordinate 72,016, forward strand.
AAAGTTGAGGATATGCTCAACACGGTGGTGCGCCAGATCGCTTTTTGTGAGTTTGAACGCCAGCTGCATGATCGCCGTAAGGAAGGCGAGCTGTCGACGGAAGAAATCGGCGGGCTATGGATGCAGGTCCAAAAAGATAGCCTTGGCCCAGCCTTCACGCTGGATAAGGAATATCATGTCTACTGGATGTATATCCCGCATTTCATCCATGTGCCGTTCTATGTCTATGCCTATGCGTTTGGCGATTGTTTGGTGAATTCGCTCTATGCGGTCTATGAAAAAGAAGCGGCGAAGGGGGAATCAGAGAAATTCGTCGCGAATTACATGGACATGCTCCGCGCCGGCGGCACCAAACGCCACAAAGCCATGCTCAAACCCTTCGGCCTCGATGCCTCCAAGCCTGACTTTTGGCAACAAGGGCTGAATGTGATTAGTGGCTATATTGATCAGCTTCACTAAGCTCCTAATTTTTCTACCGTTTCGTCACAATTCTGTAACATAGAGCCTCTATACTCTTACTATCTATTAATAGGAGTGAATGATGGCTGTACGCAGTTCAGAGTATAAAAAAGAGCAATTAGAACGGTTTGAAGAACGCCACAAGGATGATTTGAGTGCAGGGACTTACGCAAAATCGATTGTGGGAAGCTTATTGACGACATTGGCTTCGATCGGTGCTGGGGCTGCGGCAGGGTTCGGTGCTGGTAGCATGATGAAATCAACCAGCGAATCATATGAAGTGTTTGGAAAAACTATTCGTCGCCCACAAGCCATTTGGGCTGGAGTTGGTGCTGCGGTAGGGCTTATCATCAATGGTTTTGTACAAGGATATAAAGAGTGGAAAGAGAATGAAGCGCAGCGCCTTGCAACGATGGATGTGAACGCAGATATTACCAATGCGAAGATTCTTATCCCTAGCGATGAAGAGTTATTGACCCAGAATAAGGATTTGAAAGAAATACTGCTGAAAGAGCGCGAACGCTCTGGAACCCCCACCACTCAGATTGATACCGAATCGGTTGCGATGCAGGATATGATTGAGACGCAAAGTCAGAGTGTAGGCGTCGCTGGATAAGCATGGTTCAAGAATACACACCAACGAAAGCTGAAGACCGCCAAAGTAACAATATAGGTGTTTCAGATTTTTTGAAAAAACTCTCGATTCCCTGGCTGATTATAATCGGCGGTTCAGTTGGCGGATATTTTCTGGGCAAAGTAAGAATGAACGGCAAGAAGCTTCCTTATTTTGATGGTGAGGTACCTTTCTTGAATGCGGCGGAAAGCTTGAATGGCAGTGGCATTAAGAGCTCGCGCGCTGCTGAGTTTATAGAAAGTATGAAGGCTCCTTCAGAAGGTTGGCAGCATTTTAACAACATACTGAAGGGTTTTGTTCCCGCGCAGCTCTATGTCGCTTTCACGGGCTGGCAAGAAAAAGAAGGGACGCAAATCGGCTTGTATGAAATTGCTGAAGATATCGAGAAGGTGGATCAGTGGCACCAGACCAATGAAGATTTGGCGCTTGATAATAAAGTGACTAAAATGCAAATCGACCATTTGCGTGAGAAACGTGGCGCCGCGCCGCTGTTCCGTGTGGATATGGGGAAGTTAGAAGGTCGCCTCGAAGCAGCGGCCAGTAAAGCGATTGGCGATTAACCCACCATTCCTGCTTCACGGCCACGCATGAAGGCGTGATCGGTCACGCTGGTAAGATCCATGGCGATTTTACGATAGGCGGACCAGCTCTCATAAATTTTCTTACCCATCGCATCATCTTCAGCCGTGCCGGCAACCACCTCATTCGCGGTTGTAAAGAAGGCTTTCAGTACTTCGTCAGGAAATGGAAGAATCTCGAGTGTCTCGACTTTCTGAAGTTCCTGAAGCGCTTTGACATTGTTCGCCTGATATTCCGCCGCCATGAGCATGTTTTCTGTCGCACAGGCGCCTTTGACGATCGTTTGCAGATCTTTGGGAAGCGCTTCGAAAGCCTCTTTATTGAACATCATCTCTAACATCGTGCCGGGCTCGTGGAAGCCGGGGCCGTAGTAATATTTCGCGATTCGGTGGAAACCGAGCGCCTGGTCATTCCAAGGGCCGACCCATTCCAGCGCATCGATCACACCTTGCTGGAGCGCGGTGTAAAGCTCGCCGCCGGGGATGGTTTGCGGATTGCCGCCAAGCTTGGTGAACACTTCGCCGCCAAGGCCAGGGATACGCATTTTCAGGCCCTTGAGATCGTCGACCGTGTTGATTTTACGATTAAACCAACCGCCCATTTGTGTGCCGGTGTTACCGGCTGGGAAGGGGAGAATGCCGAATTGCGCGGCCAGCTCATGCCACAGTTCAATTCCGCCGCCAAAATACATCCAGCCATTTTGCTCCTGTTGCGTCAGTCCGCCGGGAACGCAAGAGAAGAAAGCGAAGCTGCGATGCTTACTCATCCAATAATAGGGCGCGCCGTGGGCGCATTGAATCGAGCCATCTGAAACCGCGTCGAACACGGCGAGGGCAGGGACAATTTCACCTGCGCCGTAAACTTTGATGGTGAGGCGGCCTTCGGTGAGCTTGGTGATGCGCTCAGCCAGACGCACTGCGCCGGTGCCAAGGCCAGGAAGCACTTTTGGCCAGGTCATGGACATGGTCCATTCGAATTTATTGTCGGTGATAATGTTCGGCGCGGCAATGGCAGGGCCCGCGGCAGCGACTGCGGCGGTGCTAAGAGCGGCGGTTTTGAGTAGGTTGCGGCGGGTCGATGTTTGGGTCATATCACCTCTTAGAAATACACATAAGAAAACGCAGTATAGGTGATCCAGATTAGAATGATCAATGGAATTCCGGCTTTCATGTAGTCGGCAAAAGTGTAATGGCCTGGACCCATCACCAATAGGTTCGTCTGATAGCCAATAGGTGAGGCGAGAGCGCAACAGTTGGAAGCGAAGATCACCGCGAAAATAAACATTTCTGGTGGCGCGCCGAGCTGGTTGGCCGTGTTGATGGCAATGGGGGTAAAGAGCAGGGCGGTCGCGTTATTACTCAGAATATTGGTGAGGATGGCCATGAGGAAAAAGAGAGCAGACATGACGAAGACGGGAGGGACTCCATGCGTCATGGTGATGATTTCTTCTGCAAGCAATGCTGCTCCTCCGGTCTCCTGCAATGCGATCGACATTGCCAAACCGGCCGCGACAAGAAAAATAATGTTTCCATCAAGCGAACGCATGGCTTGGCGCATATTCAGGCCACCACTTAGAATGACGAGTGCTGCTCCGATAAGTGCGCTCAAATGGATTGGCATGATGCCAGCGATACTGACGGCAACAACGCCAGTGAAAATGGCAATCACGCGGCGAGCGAGTTTTTTCGATGGCAGCTCTTCGGTTGACCACTCCATCACGAGCATATCTTTGCTGTTACGAAGTGCGCGGATATCTTCGCGTGACGCCATCACGAGGAGCACATCGCCCGGCTGAAGGCGTGTCTTGGTCATGGCTGAAGTAATCGCACGAGATTTGCGCTGCATACCCAGAACAAGGCATTGATAATGATTATGGAAACCAACCTGCTCGATAGTCTGGCCAATGAGTTTTGATGCGGGGGTGATCAGCACTTCAGTTAATGCGGAGTCGCCTTCAACCTCTTTTCCCTCTTCAATATCATAGCCAATCGTACTGCTAGTTTGGAATAGTTCAGACTGTTTAGTAAGAAGTATTTTAATAGTTTCGCGTGTTGCGGTGATCACCAAAATATCGCCGGACTGCACGGTGACATCATCATCAAAAGGCGGCAAGAAGGCGTGATCTTTACGTTGGAGCATTTTGATAGTCAGCTCCTTATCGCCGAATAGTTCTTCTTTGTTGAGGACCTTATTCACGATAGCGGAATCTGCTTTGACTTCTAGCTGTGCGACGAATTGACGACCTGCACCAGTCAGATCATCACTGAGTGGCGCGCGCTCAGGTAGCATGTATGGGAGAATAAAGGTGACATAAAGCATGCCCACGCCGGCAATGACCGCACCAGGCACGGTGAAATCAAAAAAGCCAAGCGGCTCCATGCCGGTTTGTTGGACGGCGGCGGATACGAGGAGGTTAGTGCTACTACCAATCAGCACGAGCCCACCACCCAAGATAGAGGCATAGGAAAGTGGAATCATAACAGCGCTTGCTGACTGTTTTAAATTGGCAGCAACGGCAAGAAGAATGGGAATAAAAATGATAACTGTTGGCGTGTTATTCATGAAAGCGCTAATGACCGCAACGAAAAATAATGCCAGTATCACAGCGAGGAGCGGTGCCCTGTTTGAGAGCATGATCAGCCCGTTGCTAATAGGTGTCAGCGCGCCAGTGCGGACAACGGCCTGTCCTAAGATTAATAGCGCTAAGACAGCGACCAGTGCAGGACTGGAGAAACCGGTCAGCAGTGAATCTGGGTTAGTGAGCGATTGCCCCTCCGACGACATGAGCGGCGTAAAATGGAACAAACACATGAAAGCGAGCAGCACAAGTAGCGACGTCATGATCATTGAGAATGTCTCGAACGCATAGAGGAGAATCGCGACCGAAATTATACCAAACGTTGCCCACATTTGTGGGTATGCTTGCATATGGTGCATTATGGATTCGATCATAGCTCCCTATCGCGCTTTCGACCAATCGCGGACAATCTCACATACCGCGTCGGTCACCTGCTGTAATTCTTCAGCCGTGATAGTAAAGGGCGGAAGGATGTAAATCACATCATTAAAGGGCCGTATCCACACCCCTTTGGCGTAAAATTTAGGGCGCATTTCAAACATATCATCCATCGTTGCCTCGAGCTGAACCACCGCCACCGCCCCCTTGCAGCGGACATCACGCACGCCGGGCAGGCCGTTTAGCTCGCGGAGCGCATCATGGCATTGCGCTTCAATCCGTTCGGCATCGGCGATGCGGTCTTCTTGCTCGAACAGATCAAGTGAAGCATTGGCTGCGGCGCAAGCGAGCGGGTTGCCCATAAAGGTGGGGCCATGCATCAGCGCGTGACCAAGCTCATCACTCAAAAACGCTTCATAAATAGTTTCGGTCGCCAGGGTCGCCGCAAGCGTCATCGCCCCGCCGGTCAGCCCTTTACCCAGGCATAGAATGTCAGGCGCAATTCCCGCTTCGTCGCAGGCGAACATCGAGCCGGTGCGGGCGAAGCCAGTCATGATCTCATCGGCAATCAGTAGAATCTCATGGTCGCGGCAAATGCGGCGAATTTCAGCGAGAATATCCGCGCTATGAAAGCGCATCCCGCCCGCGCCTTGAATAAGCGGCTCCATAATCAGCGCAGCGGTTTGCGGTGCGATCTGTTCAATCATATCGCTGAATTCCGCCATCGAATATTCATCATTCGGCAGCGGAAGCTGAAAATGCTTATGGGTGAGCGGGTTGAAGACGGTGTGCATCCAGCCACTGGCGCTGACCGACATGGCGCCGAACGTGTCACCGTGATAACCGCGTTTGAAGTGGATGAATTTGGTTTTTTTGCTGTTACCGGTTTGTTTCCAATATTGCAGCGCCATTTTTAGCGCGACTTCTACCGCGATCGAACCGGAGTCTGCGAAGAAAACGCGGTTCAGCCCGTCAGGTGTCATGTCGACTAAGCGCTTCGCTAGGCTGTAGCCTGCCTCATGCGCCAGCCCAGCGAACATGACATGGCTGAATTGCTTCATTTGTGTGGCGATAGCGGCGTTAATATGCGGGTGGTTATGGCCATGCGCGACGCTCCACCAACTCGCGATGGCATCGATCATCTTGGTCCCATCTTCGAGCGTGATGGTGCAGCCCTCCGCATGTGTGACTGGCATCGGCATCGGCGCAGTCTGCATCTGCGTATAGGGCAGCCAAATATGTTGATGGCCTTCGCGGAGCCAGTTTGGGGAATGTTTCATAAATCGTCATTCCGCCATAGGGCGGAATCCATGATGTAACGGCGGACTGAATGTTAGAATAAATGATCGCATAGAGAAGGAATGTAACTTCCGAGACACTAAGTTGCAACCTGGATCCCGGCCTGCGCCGGGATGACATCATTTGCCTTTTTCTACCGGCGGGTGTTCACTGTAGTCAACGACCACCCGATAATGCGGATCGTCTGACTCGTTCGGCTCCACCATGCTCCCCGCCTTATAAAGAAGGTCGATGCAATCTGGGCTGAGGCCACGCAAATGCAGCGTTTTGCCATAGCGTTGATATTTCTCGGCCAGTGAGTCGATGGCTTCGAGCGCAGAATGGTCCCACACGCGGGAATAGTGAAAATCAATCACCACATCGTCTGGATCGTCTTTCGGATTGAAAAGTCGGCGGAAATTGGCGATAGAGGCGAAGAAAAGCTGGCCATGGAGGACATAGACTTTGCGTTTTTTGGTCTCCTTTTCAACATGCAGATGGATGTCGCGCGCGGAGTGCCAGGCATAGGCGAGGGCGGAAACAATCACGCCGACCACCACAGCCATCGCGAGGTCTGTTGCGACGGTGACGCCGGATACGAGCACCAGAATGAACGCATCGGTGCGCGGAATTTTATGCATGATACGCAAGGAAGACCATTCAAACGTCGCGATCACCACCATAAACATGACGCCGACCAGCGCGGCAACGGGGATCATTTCGATCCAATCCGAAGCGATGAGAATGAAGGAGAGGAGGAATAGCGCAGCGGCAATACCGCCCATGCGGCCACGTCCGCCCGATTTGATGTTGATCATACTCTGCCCGATCATCGCGCAACCACCCATACCGCCGAAAAAGCCGGTGACAATATTGGCCCCGCCTTGCGCCATACATTCGCGGCTGTTGCGTCCGCGTGTTTCGGTCATCTCGTCGATCAGCGTAAGGGTTAGGAGTGATTCGATCAGCCCAATCGCCGCGAGAACCAAGGCGTAGGGGAAAATGATGCGCAGCGTTTCAAGGTTCAATGGCACTTCGGGAATGTGGAAAATGGGCAGTCCGCCGGCAATGTCTGCAAGGTCGCCTACCGTGCGTGTGTCAAGGTCTAAGCCGATCACCAGCCCAGCGGTGGCAGCGATGCCAGCGAGCGGCGCAGGGAATTTACTCGTGAGTTTGGGAAGCAGGTAAATGACCGCCATGGTCAGCGCGACCAGGGCAAGCATCATGGTGAGTTCATTTTCTGGCAACCAATCCATCACCCCAGAGGCATCAGCGGCCTTAAATTGCCCAAGCTGTGCGAGGAAAATCACGATAGCGAGGCCATTCACAAAACCGAGCATGACCGGGTAAGGGACCATGCGGATGAACTTGCCGAGGCGGAAAAGCCCGGCTAAAAACTGCATTATTCCCATAAGCACGACAGTGGCGAAGAGATATTCGACGCCATGCTGCGCGACGAGGGACACCATGACCACGGCGAGTGCGCCGGTGGCGCCGGAAATCATCCCAGGCCGGCCACCGAATGTTGCGGTGATCAGGCCAACAAGAAAGGCGGCATAGAGGCCGACAAGCGGTTCCACGCCAGCGATAAACGCAAAGGCGACCGCTTCGGGAACCAAGGCCAGCGCGACGGTCAGGCCGGAAAGAATTTCAGTTTTTACATAGTGAGGGGAAGGGAGGTGCATGATGACGCCCGGTAGAAATTAAGTGATGGGTGTCATTACCCGACTTGTTCGGGTAATCCAAGGCAAATATTTTTGGATTGCCCGAACAAGTCGTGCAATGACATGTTTCGCTTATGCAGCTTCTGCTTCAGCCTTCACTTCAGGTTTCTCAATGGAAATGCCCAGCTCTGCCAGCATGGTGAGGTCTTTATTCTCCGACGGATTGCTCGTGGTGAGCAGCGTTTCGCCATAGAAAATTGAATTCGCGCCGGCAAAGAAGCACAGTGCCTGCATTTCTTTGCTCATCTCCTCGCGGCCCGCAGACAAGCGCACATACGAGGCAGGCATCAAAATCCGCGCAATCGCAATCGTTTTAACAAATTCGACGGGTGGCAATAGCGGAATTCCCTGCAGCATCGAATGCATCGGCGTGCCCTCGACCTGCACGAGCATATTGATCGGCACACTTTCCGGATGGCTTGGCAGGTTCGCAAGCGTCACCAGCATATCAGCGCGGTCTTCGCGGCTTTCGCCCATTCCGACAATGCCGCCGCAGCAGGTTTTCATCCCCGAATTACGCACATGCTCCAGCGTATCGAGCCGGTCCTGATAGGTGCGCGTCGTGATAATGTCCGAATAATAGCGCTCGGAAGTGTCGAGATTATGGTTATAATAGTCCAGCCCACAGCTTTTCAGCTCTTTCGCTTGGGGCTCGGTCAGCATCCCAAGCGTTGCGCAGGTTTCAAGGTCGAGCGCCTTCACTTCGCCAATCATCTTGGTCAGCTTTGGCATGTCGCGCTCTTTCGGGTTGCGCCACGCCGCCCCCATGCAAAAACGCGTGGCACCTGCGGCCTTTGCGGCTTTCGCCTGCGCAACCACCTCATCGCTTTCCATAAGCTTTTCAGCCTTTAAGCCCGTGTTAAAATGCGCACTTTGCGAGCAATATTTACAATCCTCCGCGCAGCCACCGGTCTTGATGTTACACAGCGTGCTAGCCTGAATTTCATTGGGGTTAAAATGCTGGCGGTGCGTGCTTTGCGCATCGAAAAGCAGGTCATTCAAAGGTTTATCAAAGAGGGCGAGCGCTTCGTCGCGGCTCCAATTATGTCGAATTTCAGTCATGCGCCTTTCATAGCAGCTTTTTGAGCGGGGCCAACAAAAAACGGTGTCATTACCCGGCGTGTCCGGGTAATCCACAACAAAAAGCTTGGATTGCCCGAATAAATCGGGCAATGACAGTGTATGAGCCTTGCTTTACACACGATTCCCGAGCCCCGGCGCCGTTATCTACGTTCGGTTCGCCCTTCGGGGCCGATGAGCATTACGGTCGATGGGGCGGAATATATCAATTTTTCGAGCAATGACTATTTCGGCCTCTCACAACACCCAGAAGTGAAGGCTGTGGCGGCGGAAGCGCTAGCAAACTATGGCGCGGGGGCCGGTGCCTCGCGCCTGGTGACGGGAAGCCATCCGCTCTATGCACCGCTGGAAGCGCGGTTGGCCGAGATGAAGCAGAGCGAAGCGGCGCTAGTGTTTGGTTCGGGCTATCTCGCGAATATTGGGGTGATAAGCAGCCTGGCGGGCCGGCACGATCTGATTCTAGCGGATAAGCTGGTCCATGCTTGTATGTTGGACGGCGCCACGCTTTCAGGCGCCAAGCTATTGCGTTTTCAGCATAATAACCTCGCGGATTTGCAGCGTTTGCTCGAGAAGCGAACGGAGAATAAGCGCTGTTTTGTGCTCACAGAGACACTATTCTCGATGGATGGCGATCGCGCGCCGATTCAGGAGATGTTAGCGCTGTGTCGGCAGCATGATGCGGTATTAATCTCCGATGACGCCCATGGGCTGGGGATTGTAGAGCATTATCCTGATTCGTCGCATATACAGATTGGCACCTTGTCGAAAGCGGCGGGAGCGTATGGCGGCTATGTCTGTGCAAGCCAGGAAGTGGTCGATTATCTGGTGAATCATGCGCGCAGTTTCATCTTCACCACCGCACTGCCGCCTGCGACGGTTGCGGCGGCTGACAAAGCCGTAGAATTGCTTGCAAATGATGAAAGTCTGAATGAACGTTTGTTTGATAATATAATATTATTTAATAGCATATTAGAAGGAAATCTTAATGTAGCTAATGAACAAATAATGAGCCCGATTCAGCCGATTATTACTGGTTCGGGTGGGGCCGCGCTTGCGGCGCAGGGTGCACTGGCTACACAAGGGTTCTGGGTGCAGGCGATTCGCCCACCGACCGTTCCCGAAGGCACGTCGCGTCTCCGTGTTACTCTCTCTGCGGCGCACAGGTCAGAGGATGTCGAGCGGCTCGCCGAGGCAATGGGAGAGCTCATCGCATGAAAATACTCACCCTTTCCGGATGGGCGCAAGACCATGAAGCGCTGACCCCGTTGCTCGATATGCCCATGGAGGCGGAGCATTATAGCGACCATGCAGATTACGCGGCGTGGAAGCGCGCGCATTCCGAGCGCAAATATGATGTGGTTATTGGTTGGTCGCTCGGCGGTCAGCTTGCTGTGCGCGCCCTAAATGATAAGTGGTTATCTGCACGCAAGCTTATTTTAATAGGGACACCCTATCAATTCGTTGCGAATCATAGGTTTTCTCACGCAATGGAGCCATGGCTGTTTGGGCAGTTTGTTGAAAATTATCAGATGGATCCGCAGCGTACCGCAAAGCGATTCCGCGGATTAATTGCTAAGAACGACATGCGTGAGAAAGAGGTATCACGTTCTTTGAGATTGCATGCAGAAGTTGAACGTAAAGAACGATGGGCGGGATGGCTGAAGGAGCTTGAAGGCACTGGTTTTGATACAGTGAGTAGCGATTTTCCCGAAACCCTAGTGATTCATGGTGAAAAAGACAGTTTGGTTAAATACGCTCAAGCGCAGCATTTGGAAGATATTCTCCCTCATTCAAGCCTGTATTCACTTCCCCATGCTGCTCACGCGCCACATTTGCATGACAAGGCGCAGGTGCAGGCGGCGATGCACCGATTTTTGGAGAGTACATGAGTAAAATTACATTGATTTCCCGCGATTTTGGTAAGGCTGCCTCGGGCTACCATAAGAAAGCCATTCTGCAGCGGACGATTGCGAGCGAGCTGGCGGAAAAGCTGGTGCCGCACCTTTCCGAGGGAATGCGCTACGCGGATATTGGCTGTGGCACGGGGTTTCTCGCCGAAGCGCTCGATATTCCGATGATGGGTGTCGATATTGCGCCGGAGATGCTTGAACAGGCGGAAGCGCTTTATGAGAGCTGCTATGAGGCGGATATGAACGCGCTGCCATTTGAGGCAGATAGCATGGATGCGTTGCTTTCAAGCTCGACGCTGCAGTGGGCGAATGATATTGAACGCACATTCAATGAGTGGGACCGGGTGACCAAGCCGGGCGGGCTGATTGCCTTTGCGACCTTCTCCTATGGCACGTTGCGCAAGCTGACCGAGGCGTTTGAGATGGCCGATGAGCCGCACCGGATTCTGGATTTTACCATGGCCGAAGATTTCCGCGATTGCCTCACGCAGAAGGGCTATGAGATGGTGGTGTATGAAAATAAACATCACACACAGAACCATGCGAACTTCATCGCCGTGCTGAAATCGATGAAGGAGATTGGGGCAGGGCTCAAGCCTGAGAAACCGCGTTATTTATCAAAAGCAGCGCTGAAGAAAGTCGAAGGCTATTATCGCTATTTGGCGACGCAGGATGATTTGCTCATGAGCCATTGGGAAGTGACGACAATTATTGCGAGAAAGCCAGCATGAATAGTAAGAATCACTATTACAAAGTAGGTGTCATCCCCGTGAAAACGGGGATCTTAGATAACAGATATGGCGAGATTCCCGCATTCACGGGAATGACAAAGGGTATGATATGAGCGCGTATTTTATCACCTCAACCGGGACGGAGATTGGCAAAACTTTCGTAACCTGCGCGCTGGTGCACCAATTGAAACAGGCTGGCCGACCTGTGGAAGCGTATAAGCCGCTGATCAGCGGGATTCCGAATCCGTCATCCTGGCGTTCAACGTCAGGATCTCATATAGCGGAAATAGATCCTGGTGTCAGGCACCAGGATGACAGTAACACCCTATCAGACACCGACACCGGGCAGATTGCGCAGTCGCTGGGATTATCGTTAACGAAAGAAACCATCGACCATCTCTCCCCATGGCAATTTCAGGCACCACTCTCACCGCATGTCGCAGCGGAGCGAGAAGGCCGCGAGATTGATGTGGTGGAGCTGGAAGCCTGGTCGCGCGTGAAGATTGAAGCGCATGACGGCACATTACTGATCGAAGGGGTGGGTGGGGTGATGGTGCCACTGAATCGCGAGAAAACCGTACTTGATTGGATCGATGCGCTGAATCTCCCCACGATCTTAGTAATTGGGAGTTATCTAGGAAGTCTTAGTCATACACTCACGGCGCTCGAGGTAATGAAGGCACGCTCAGTTCACTGTGCAGGTATTGTGGTGAGTGAAGTGACGCCGAATGCGGATATTAAGGCGGAAGAAACAATCGCTATGTTAAAAGGGCTGATTGATCCTTCCCTACCATGCTTGTCGCTATCCTACTGCGATGGTGGTTGGAAAAACGCCCCTAATTTGCTATCCTTACTGGCATGAGTGATATGAAAGATCCGCTGGAGAAAGACGCGCCAGCCAGTGACGCGCCGAAAAAGGGCAAGCATGTGCCGTTGCATGAGATGGAAGAGATGCCCAAGCCACTACGCGGTGTTTTCGGGGCGCTGGATCGGTTTGCTCATGGGCCCGCACGTAAGCGAATGAACGCGTCGAAACATTATGTGGGGCTTAATGATCGCCTTTTCGCTAATATTATCGATTTGTTTCTGGTCTTTGTCATTTTTACGCCCTTGTTCGGAATTTTAAACAGCTATCTTTATCACGGGATGGACCCGGAAATCGCTTTCAGCGAAGCAGTGCGGATCGGGAAAGTGGATGAGCAAGCGGGCACAGAATATCTCAAATCGACGAAGGTGCTTGAGCAAATGCTGAAAGTCTATGCGGTGCAAGGGCTGATACTGGGCGCGATTTACGTATTTTTCTGGGTTAAGTTTCAAGCCACGCCGGGTAAAATGATTTTGGGCTATAAGGTGGTGGAGAAAGGCACGGAAGAGCCCATAGGCTTAGAGACGGGGATTCTGCGCTATTTAGGGTTTTATCTCGCTGGAATTCCGCTGATGATTGGCTTTATCTGGATGGTGTTTCATCCGAAAAAGCAAGGCTGGCACGATATGTTTGCGGGAACGGTGGTGGTCCGCACGGATCGTTCCTATCGTAAAATCGCGGGTGATTGCTGGCGCTGGATTAAGTCGAAATTATCCAAGTGATTCCATCTGTTCATCGGTCAGGTTCGACGGTACGAGCATGATTGGGATAGAAATCTTAGTTCCCATATGGCCAATAATTCTGCTGGCGAGTTTCCCACGACTTCCCTTATCAGGCTCAATTCCGAGCACAAGCATGTTGGCATCATAGTCGGAATCTTCATCGATTTGTTTGATGATTTCATCCACGATATCGCCATGACGGATCAGCAGTGAAGGCATATGGCCACTAAGATCCATCGCTTCATCTGCATGCTCTTGTAACATTTTCTCGGCATTAGCGCGCAAGTCGGATTCCATTTTTTCTTGGATGGATTCAAGCGATTGCGATTCAACAGGCGGCACCACGTGCAGAAGATCGATAAGAAGGTTGCGTTTTTTGGCCTTCATGCAAGCAAAGCGCATTGCTTTTCGTGCCACATCGCTGCCATCGATGCAGACCATATATCTCGATTGAGTATATTCCGTATCTTTAGTCATAATGCTTACCTCTAGTTACATCCGTTCAAAGAGTTGATTTGCTAACCACCCTGCGCCAATCGCTAAGAAGATCGCGGCAAGTCCGTAGAAAAGTGAATAATGAATCGCGGCGTCATACATAAAGGCATCGAGGCCGATTTTGGCGACTTCAACGGGAGTAGAATGCACGCCAACGACTTCCCCATCGCTGATCAAATAGACCTCGGCGGTGTATAATCCGCGCGGGACACTATCAGGGAAGGTAAAGGTTTTCTTGAAAAGCGTCTCATCCAGAAAAATGATCTCGCCAGACTCATTGACAAGCAGTTCGTTAAGTTCGAGATGATCTTTTAGTGCTTCAGCAAAAGGACCCGCAGATTTTTTGTTATTTTGCGAATGAAGAATATGCTCTGGTCCAAGCTTGAGTGGCTCCATATGGCCGATATCTTGAATGTCGTCGAGCTTGCGGCTGCTGGCGAGTGCGTAATAGCTGGGCACGCCTTCAAATGTCTCTGAGGCGGCGTTGACCCACATGCCTGCGATACGTTGCTTCTTGCGCACAGTGAAGTCTTTCGCAGGGCCGCGCACGACGATAAGCACGTCGCCCGATTCGTTTCGTGCGCCGTACATAGGCAACTTAATTCCGGTGAAGCCAGAATGGATCTCAATGCGCTGGCTGGCGATATCCGCAACAAGCGCCTTACTATGTCCATAAGAGGGGAACATGAGTAAGAGAAGGGCAATCGATAGGCTTAGCTTTCTCATAGCACGACATCCACGCTGTAAATGTTGTTTGGTGTAATAAATAGCCCGTATCCCAAGCGGATCGCGACGGCGAGAACGATTAAAGCGAGAATCGCGCGCAAATATTCGGTGGGTAACTTGCTGCCCATACGTGTGCCCATCTGCGCACCCACGGTTGATGCAGCAAGAAGAGAGAGGGCCAAGAAAATATCCACGGTTTGGTTAGTGTAAGCTTGAAGAATCGTTACGTTCGCTGTGATAAAGATTGCATGGAACAGGGATGTGCCAATCACCACAGTTGTTGGCATGCCCAGGATATAAAGCATGGCTGGGATGAGCATAAAGCCGCCGCCCGTTCCCATGAAGGTCACAACCAGCCCAATCGAGAAGCCAAGCGTGATCGGGAGTAGCGCGCTTATATGCAGCTCAGAATGTGGGAAATGAATCTTGAAGGGTAAGCGCTCGGTGAGGTTTTGGTGTTTATCAATCACAGAAACATGTTTTTTCTTTTTCCCCATAACTTTGCCGATGCTTTCCTTACCCATCAGGATACCAACTAGCCCCAGGAAGAACACATAAGAGAGGGAGATCACCAGATCGATTTGACCGAGCTCGCGGAGCAAGCGGAATAAGAGTACGCTAATGGAAGAACCGGTGATGCTGCCGATCAGAATGAACACTCCCATCTTTACATCAACGCTTCTGCGCCGCCAATGCGCCATAAAACCAGAGAAAGATTGCCCAACGATCTGATTGGTGGTGCTAGCAACGGCGACCGCTGGCGGAATGCCAAGGAAGATCAAAAGCGGGGTGAGCAAAAAGCCGCCGCCGACCCCAAGCATACCAGAGAGAACGCCCGTTAAACCTCCCAGCGCAAACAAGGTGAATAAGTTCACCGACATTTCCGCAATGGGAAGATAAATTTGCATATGCGCTCTTACGGCGTTTGAGGTGGGAGGGGGATGTGCGTGCCAGCATGGGTGAGGAACTGGCGTTTAATCTCAGTGTCGATCGTGCTGATAGCGTCGTGGAAAAGCCATGCTTTGGTAGCATCGTATTGGTCAAGCGTAGCTTTTTCAGACACATCTCTGGTCACTGTGGTTTCCGCTTTCACTTCCGAAGCGGCATAGATCTCGCCTGTGTAAAGGCGGGCGGTCACGCGCAATGTGGTTTCAATTTTGCGATCTACTTCTTCATAGATGAAGCCTTCAATGCCTTTGCTGGTTGGGAGGTTGGTTTCGCGAAAGCTCGCTTCTTCAATAATAATCTCGAGTCGTCCATTTTCCGCGCGTGGGACAAATTCTGTTTCTGACCATTCTTCTAAGTGGATGCGTAGGCGGGTTGGTGTTTCCCCTTCGAAGAAAAGCTCGGTTTTGCTGACATTGACTGGTAGGGCTGGCGTTGTCACTGCGTAGGGTGAGGTTGGGTACACCGCTTCTTCCACGGCGCATGAGGCAGCGATAAGCGTAAAGGCGGTAATGAGAAGTGCACGAATCATGAGGAGCATCATAAAAGACAAATTTCATGCTTCAAGCGATTTGCGCGATCTATTCGCGTTTCTACAGCACATTACTCGCAGGTGTTGCGTCGGGCGGGCGGATGTAGAACGGGCTAAGTGCCGATGACTCCTGCGTGTCGAAGCTGACAGGAACCAAGCTGCACATATCGATCATGTTGATATTTAGGCATGTTTCATCACGTAGCATGGATGCTGCGTTACCTGCTAGCTGATCGGAAGGGGCTAACTCTGCGCGAAGAGCATCTGGCTTGTAAAGCGCTGCGTCCGTTTCACTCGTCACGGCGTCGTTGTCCCATGCAAAGCGCTGCGCGTACACTTCGCCGCGCCCAGCCTTATTAATCACCCAGAGAGGAGCGGCACGATCTGCCATCTCGTACGCGGTGTAAGCGAGGGCGTGGAGACTGCCTATGCTCGTAACCGTGAGGTTGGGGGTAGTGAGCTGAAGCCCTGCCACTGCGGACATGCCAATGCGGATGCCTGTGAAGCTTCCTGGGCCGTTCGTTACAATGATACGGTTCAACGCTGCGTACGATATATCTGACGCATTCATCATATCGTTGATGCGTGTGACCAACTGCTCCGCTTTTTTCGATGCGTCAATCGTGTGTGCTGATAACACGTTCAGCCCATGCGATAGCACAATGGAGGCTGATTCCATCGAGGTGTCGAGTAAGAGGCGTGTTTCATTATGAGAAGGCGCATTTGTCATGTTGAGGAGTTGTACGACTTCGCGTATAGTAGCGCAATCATTGATTCAGGGAGGAATAGAATGATGGATGATGACGAGTTTATCGAACCAGAACCCTATGAACATTACATGAAAAAACTGCCGGATTGGCAGCTTGTGGCCCGCAATACTATTTTAGAGAAAAGCTTCAAGTTCAAAAATTTCATCAATGCGTTCCATTTCGTTGAAAAAGTGGTGGCTGCGGCCGAGATCTCAAACCATCATCCCGATGTGATGTTCGGCTGGGGGTATGCGACGATCCAGTTCACGACCCATGATAAGGGCGGGCTCACAGAAGATGATTTTGATATGGCTGCAGAAGTCGAAAAGCTGCGCCGCGAATTTTAGCCAGCTTGCATTTTCATACGATCTGGCTATGGTCTGACGCTGTTGAACCAGCGTTTGATATGAATGGCGAAGAAATATTACATTAAAACCTTTGGCTGCCAGATGAATGTGTATGATTCTGTGCGCATGGCCGATGTGTTGGCGGAAGCGGGCTATGAAGAGACAGATGGGCCTGAATCGGCCGATTTGGTGCTGCTCAACACCTGTCATATTCGTGAGAAAGCCGCGGAAAAGGTCTATTCCGATATTGGCCGCTTGAAGCGGGTGCGTGACAAGCGCCGTGCTAAAGGCGAAGAAATGATGATTGGCGTGGCTGGCTGTGTTGCCCAGGCTGAGGGCGAAGCCATGATGCGCCGCGCGCCAGCGATTGATTTGGTGATCGGCTCGCAATCCTACCACCATTTACCCGATATGATTCGCAAGGCTCAGGCCGCGGGCCGGGGACAAGTCGAGCTGGATTTTCCTGAGGTACAGAAATTTGATTTACTGCCCGAGCAGGTGCGCTCACAGGGCAAGGCAGCGTTCGTATCGGTGCAGGAAGGGTGCGATAAATTTTGCACTTTTTGTGTCGTGCCTTATACGCGCGGCGCGGAATATTCACGGCCTGTCACGACGGTGGAGAAGGAAATTCGCGCATTAGTGGCGCAAGGGGCGGTGGAAATCTCGCTTCTGGGCCAGAATGTCAACGCCTATCATGGTGAAGCGCCCGATGGTTCGGAATGGAGCCTAGCACGCTTGCTCTATCATTTAGCCGAAATTCCAGGCCTAAAACGCCTGCGCTACACCACCTCCCACCCGTGCGATATGCAGGAAGATTTGCTGAAAGCCCATGGCGAGCTGGATGTGTTGATGCCGTATCTTCATTTGCCGGTACAGGCCGGCTCGGATCGAATCTTAAAGGCCATGAACCGCAAGCATAGCGCCGCTGAATATATCGACATTATGGAGCGCCTGCGCAACTATAAGCCAGACATTGCGATTTCCGGCGACTTTATTGTCGGCTTTCCAGGCGAAACGGAAGATGATTTCGAGGCGACGATGCGCCTCGTGGAAACAGTGTTCTACTCATCCGCCTATTCGTTCAAATATTCGCAGCGCCCCGGAACTCCGGCGGCGGGCAGTGATGAGCAAGTGCTGGAAGAGGTGAAGGCCGAGCGTCTGGCACGGCTCCAGGGCCTTCTAAATGCGCAGCGCCGCAGCTTTAACGATATAACGGTGGGCAAGATATTTGATGTGTTGCTCGAACGTGACGGTAAGTTTGAAGGCCAGCGCCTTGGCCGAAGCCCCTACATGCAAGCAGTGCATGTAGAAGGCGCGCATGGGCTTCGCGATGAGCTGGTGAGCGTTGAGATTGTCGAATCGGGCAATAACAGCGTGGCTGGCCGGCTGGTTCAGGCGAAGATGGCGGCGTAGCCCTATGCTGTCATTGCCCTGGGGCGTTTTGCGAGGAAGCGCGCAGCGCTGACGCGGCAACCGTGGATTCCCGGGCTCAACTTTCGCTGTCATTACCCGACTTGTTCGGGTAATCCAAAGCCATGTCTAAGCAGTATTACGTCTATATATTAGCCAATAAGGAAAATGGAACACTTTATGTCGGTGTGACTTCAGACCTTGTTAGACGCATTTACCAGCATAAGCAAAAAACTGTTGAGTCCTTCGCCCAAAAATACGATGTCGACAAGCTGGTCTATTATGAAATAACCGATAGCATTGAATCAGCTATTCGCCGGGAAAAACGATTTAAGAAATACCCAAGGCGCTGGAAACTCAATCTCATCAACCAATTTAACCCTGAATGGGAAGATCTGTATGAACAGATTATTGGATTACCCGCATAAAGCGGGTAATGACAATGAATTAGGGGAACTCTATGATCGGCTGGATCAATCTTTATAAACCGGAAGGCATATCGTCGGCACAGGCGGTGGGCTGCGTGAAGCGGTTCTTGCGTGACTATACGGGCGAAAAAGTCAAAATCGGCCATGCTGGGACGCTGGACCCGCTCGCATCGGGCGTTTTGCCGCTTGCGGTGGGTGAAGCGACCAAAACCGTGCCCTATGTGATGGCGGACGAGAAAGCCTATGCATTCACCATTCACTGGGGGCAGGCGACCGAGACGGATGACCGGGAAGGCGAGGTGGTTGAGACGCATGAACATCGCCCCTCTGAGTCAGAAATAAAGGCAATATTACAACAATTTACCGGCGATATTCAGCAAACACCACCCGCCTATTCGGCGATTAAAGTCGATGGCAAGCGCGCCTATGCGCTGGCGCGGGCCGGGGAAGAAGTGACGCTAAGCGCGCGGCCCATCCAAATTCATACGCTTTCGTTGGAATCTATCGACGATGCGGACTATGCGACCTTTGCCTGCCGCTGCGGCAAGGGGACCTATATTCGTTCACTCGCGCGTGATATTGCCCTGGCGCTGGGCACGGTGGGGCATGTAAGCATGCTGACGCGGACAGCGGTGGGGAAATTTTCGCTCCAAAATGCGATTTCACTGGATTTCTTTGAAAAAACTGCTAAGAACACACCCGAAAACCAAGTGGGAATACCTGCCTGGTTGACACCAGTTGAAACGGTGCTGGACGACATCCTGGCCATTCATCTGGAGCCCCATGACTATGAAAAGCTGCGTCACGGGCAAACGTTTAATACGAAAGAGCTTCATCATGCTGACATGGCGGCGCTCATTTTTCGCGAATGTTTGGTCGGGTTTGGCGAGGTCGCACGGGGCAATGTGAAAAGTAAACGGTTGATTCATCGGCCAGAATTAAATGGTAAGTAAAGGAGAAAGCGATGTCGATTACAGCAGAAAAGAAACAAGAAGTGATTAAAGAATACGCGACAGATAAGAGTGACACTGGTTCACCGGAAGTTCAGGTTGCGATTCTAAGTGAGCGTATTGCGAACCTCACAGAGCATTTTAAATCGCATAAGAAAGACCACCACTCGCGCCGCGGCCTCCTGAAAATGGTGGGTCAGCGCCGACGTCTGCTAGATTATGTGAAAAAGAAGGATGAAGCGCGTTATCAGTCTCTGATTAAGCGTTTGAACATCCGTAAATAATGAATTTTGGCCGGGGCAACCCGGCCTCAATGCATCCGGCATACGGGTGCAGTAACAGGAGCGAAGCTGTTGAATTTCTTATAGGGTTTAGCCCGTCATCCTGAGCGTCAGCGAAGGATCTATTGTAAAGCAACATAGATTCTTCGTCATGGACACTCCTCGCAATGACAATGAATCTTATAACAAGTTCAGCATCTCGGCTCCTAAACTAACCGCCAACGCCGCAATGGCTGAGGCAAACACAAGGAGTAGCGATGTTTAATGTCGTCAAAAAAACTATTGAATGGGGCGGTAAGCCTCTCACTATCGAAACGGGCCGTATGGCGCGTCAAGCGGATGGAGCTGTTGTTGTCACTTATGGTGATACGGTAGTGCTATGTGCCGCAACCTATGCAAAACAGCCAAAGCCTGAGCTGGACTTTTTCCCGCTCACAGTGAACTACATTGAAAAATTCTATGCGGCCGGCCGGATTCCGGGTGGTTTCTTTAAGCGCGAAGGTAAGCCAACCGACAATGAAACGCTGACATCACGCCTGATTGACCGTCCGATTCGCCCATTATTCGCGGATGGCTTCAAGAATGAGACGCAAATTGTATGTACGGTGCTGTCGCATGATAAAACGAATAACCCAGATATCGCCGCATTGGTCGGAACATCTGCGGCACTGACCATTTCGGGTGCGCCATTTATGGGCCCGATTGCGGGTGCGCGCGTTGGCCGTATCGATGGTGAATATGTGCTCAACCCAACGATTCAAGAGCTGGAAGAGAGCGACCTCGATTTGATCGTCGGCGGAACACAAAGCTCGGTCTTGATGGTAGAATCGGAAGCGTCTGAGCTTTCTGAAGAAGAAATGCTAGGCGCGGTGATGTTCGGTCACAAAGAAATGCAGCCGGTGATTGATATGATCATCTCGCTCGCTGAGCAAGCGGCGAAAGATCCGTATGAGATTCCTGCGAAAGAAGAAGATACGTCGTTGATTGCGAAAGTGAAGGACTTGGCAGAAGCTGGCCTACGCGAAGCGTATGGTTTGACCGTCAAGCAGGAGCGTTCGAATAAAATCGATGAAGTGAAAACCGCGACCAAAGCGAAAATGGAAGAAGAGCTTGGGGATGACTACCAAGATAATCTGATTTCGGGGCTTTTGAAGAAAATCGAGAAAGACATCGTTCGCACAGCTATTATCGATGATAAAAAGCGGATTGATGGCCGTACGCTTGACCAGGTACGTCAGATTGAGTGTGAGGTGGGCGTGTTGCCACTCGCGCACGGTTCTGCACTATTCACGCGCGGTGAAACGCAAGCACTCGTGGTGATGACCCTTGGCTCAAGCAGCGATCGTCAGCTCATCGACGCGGTGCAGGGCGAATCACACCAGCGTTTCTTGCTCCATTATAATTTCCCGCCATTCTCGGTCGGTGAAGCCTCTCCGCTACGTCCCCCTGGGCGCCGCGAAATTGGTCACGGGAAACTTGCATGGCGCGCTCTAAACGCACTGATTCCATCGGAAGAAGAATTCCCTTACACGATTCGCCTTGTGTCAGAAATCACTGAATCAAACGGTTCGTCATCGATGGCGACGGTGTGTGGTGGTTCGATGGCATGTATGGATGCGGGGATGCCGCTGAAAGCGCCGGTTGCAGGTATTGCGATGGGTTTGATCAAAGAAGGTGAAAAATACGCCGTCCTCTCTGATATTATGGGCGACGAAGATCATCTTGGCGATATGGACTTCAAAGTGGCGGGTACCGAAGCGGGTATTACGTCATTGCAAATGGACATTAAAATCGACGGAATTACTGAAGAGATTATGCAGATTGCTTTGAAGCAAGCTAAAGATGGCCGTCACCATATTCTTGGTGAAATGGATAAGGCAATCACAGGTTCGCGCGAAGAAGTGCGTGATTCTGCGCCGCGTATTACCACGATCAAGATCGATAAGGATAAAATCCGCGAAGTGATCGGCCAGGGCGGTAAAGTGATTCGCGAAATCACGGAAGTGTCTGGCGCGAAGATCGACATTGAAGATGATGGCACGATCAACGTCTTTGCTGTGGATTCAGAGCAAGGTGACACCGCGCTTCAAATGATTCAGGACATTGTCGCAGAACCAGAAATTGGTCAGATTTACGATGGTAAAGTCGTGCGCATCATGGATTTCGGGGCATTCGTCAACTTCCTCGGTGCGAAAGATGGCCTGGTTCACATTAGTGAGCTTGCAGATCACCGTGTGAATGTCGTGACTGACATTGTCAATGAAGGCGATGAAGTGAAAGTTAAAGTGCTTGATGTCGATTCGAAAAGCGGCAAGGTGCGTCTCTCGATGCGTGTTGTTGACCAAGAATCGGGTGAAGACATCACTGATCAAGTTTCTGAGAAACCATCAGGCGGCCGCGGTAAACGTGACGATGATGGTGATTCGGAAGGTGGAGAGCGCAAGCGCCGCCGTCGTTCGTAATTTACGACACAACCAAAACGAAGAAAAGCCTCGCATGTGCGGGGCTTTTTTTTTAATAAAAAAGGGGGCCGAAGCCCCCAATTCACAACCTGTTTTGTTGTCGTTATTTCTTTTTTGCACGTGAAGCGGGCTTGCGCTTCGCGGCAGTTTTATGAGCAGGTGCCTTTTTTGCAGCGGTCTTACGAGCCGCAGGCTTTTTAGCAACTGACTTTTTCTTCGCAACAGTTTTACGCGCAGTAGTCTTCTTTGCAGTCGACTTTTTAGCTGCAGTTTTCTTAGCTACTGGCTTTTTTGCCGCTACTTTCTTTTTAGCAACGGTTTTCTTTGCAGCAGGCTTTTTAGCAACTGCTTTCTTTTTAGCAGCTGGTTTTTTCTTTGCAGTGGCCAACTTTGACTTAACCTGACGCACAGGAGCTTTTTTCGCTACTGTCTTCTTCTTAGTAGCAGTTGAGGTTTTTTTAACTGCAGCCTTCTTTTTCGCTGCAGGTTTCTTTTTAGCTAGTGCCATGGATTCCTCCCATAGAAAGTTAATAAACAACAACAAGTCGATTAAAGCAGAAAATCGTTAACGATTCGATCCTGACCAAAGGTTATTTGCGGTCTATACAAAAGTTTTCCACAAGATTATCCCGAAACGTGACAAAACTGTCACAGTTTCTAAGGTCTTGGTTTATATGAACGGAATATGAAAGCTTAATCGCCGCGCTTCAGTTCTTCCGCGATCAAGAAAGCGAGCTCCAAACTTTGCGACGCATTGAGGCGCGGGTCGCAATGGGTGTGGTAGCGATCGGAAAGTTCGAGCTCGGAAATTGCCTGCGCGCCGCCGAGACACTCGGTGACGTCTTGGCCGGTCATTTCAAAATGAACCCCGGCACCATGCGTGCCTTCGGCTTTATGGATCGCGAAGAAGCGACGCACTTCAGCCAGAATATCGACGAACTTCCGAGTTTTGTAGCCATTTGGAGATTTAATCGTATTGCCATGCATCGGGTCACACGACCAGACCACATGGCGGCCTTCCTCTTTTACCTTGCGCACGAGCGGCGGCAATTTAGCTTCAACGCCTTCCGCGCCCATGCGAGAAATCAGCACCAAACGGCCCGGCTCATTCTGCGGATTCAACAGGTCACAGACACGAATCAGCTCATCCGGGTCCATCGATGGGCCGACTTTGCAACCAATCGGGTTAGCAATGCCGCGCATATATTCGACATGCGCCTCGTCGGGGTGGCGCGTACGATCGCCGATCCACAGCATGTGTGCAGAGCAGGCATACCATTCTTTCGTGCCGGTATCTTGTCGGGTGAGGGCGGACTCATAGCCGAGCAACAACCCTTCATGCGAGGTGTAGAAGCGGGCTTCGGAAAGCTGTTCCACATTATCGAGGTTGAGGCCGGTCGCTTCAATAAAGCTGAGGCAGTCATTAATGCGCTCGACGACATCGTTGAAATGTTTGCCTTGCGAAGATGCGCCGACGAAATCCATATTCCACGCGCTGATTTGCCGCAATGAGGCGAAGCCGCCGCTCGCGAGCGAGCGCAGGAAGTTCAGCGTCGCACCCGATTGGTAATAGGCATGAATCAAGCGTTCCGGGTCGGCATAGCGCTCGTTGGCGTCGAAATCCATCCCATTCACCATGTCGCCGCGATAACTCGGGAGCTCTTGGTCGCCAATAGTTTCCGTTCCGGTGGAGCGTGGCTTGGCGAATTGGCCCGCAATGCGGCCGACCTTGACCACGGGGCTGCCTGCGCCATACATCAGTGCGACGGTCATTTGCAGCAACACTTTAAAGTAAGCGGCGAGATTCTTTTCATTAAATTCAGCAAAACTCTCGGCGCAATCACCACCCTGTAGCAAGAAGGCTTTACCCTCTGCTGCAAGCGCGAGCTCTTTCTTCAGGCCGCGCGTTTCGCTCGGCGAAGCGATAAAGGGCAGGGTGGAAAGCTGCTTCTCTGCCGCAGCCAATGCTTCCGCATCCTTATATTCAGGCTGCTGCTTGATTGGGTAGTCGCGCCAGCTCTGCGTATGCCATTCGCCACGATCTGTTATTGCATTAGAAATGGTTGCTGTTTTGTTCATTTATCGATACATCCTCAATAAGCGTCATCCTGAGGAGCGAAGCGACGTAAGGATCTCGTATGTTATAAAAGATGAGATTTCTCGTCGCGCCAATGCGCTCGCTCGAAATGACGCATCAAAATTAAACCGCAGAAATAAAGGGCTTTACCGCGAATGTCTACTACAAAGAATACCCAGAATATCATCGCCTTTATGGGCGTGGAAGGGGCGAACGCGGATTTAGCGTGCCGCCAAGCGCATCCTTATATGGAAACGCTGGCGTTATCGTCTTTTGAAGATGTGTTTGAGGCGGTGGAAGACGGCCGCGCGAAATATGGTATGATTCCGATTGAAAATTCGCAAGCGGGCCGCGTTGCGGAGATTCATAATATTCTGCCGGAAACCGACTTGCATATTGTGGCAGAGCATATTCAGAAGATTGAGCACAGCCTGCTTGGGGTGAAGGGGACAACACTCGACACCATCAAAGAAAGCTATTCGCATCCGCAGGCGCTTCTGCAATGTCGGCAGTATTTGCGCGAGAGAGAGATTGAGCCTAAGGTCCACTCGAATACGGCGACTGCAGCGCGCGATGTTGCGGAGTGGAAAGATACGAGCAAGGCGGCGATCAGCTCGCGTTTGGCGGCAGAGCTGTATGGCCTAGAAATCATTGAAGATGATATTCAAGATGCGAATGATAATGCGACGGTGTTTATCACCATCGCAAAGGAAGATGATGAACCGGCGCTCGATGCGCCAAATACATTGACCAGTATTATTTTTACCCTGCGCCATATTCCCGCAGCGCTGTATAAAGGGCTGGGTGGGTTCGCCACGAGTGGCATTAATATGGTGAAGTTAGAGAGTTATATTAAAGTCGGAGATGGTAATGGTGCACAATTTTTCCTCACCTTTGAGGGGCACCCTCGCGCAAAGCATGTTCAGCTTGCGTTAGAAGAGCTTGGTTATTATTCCACCAATGTGAAGTTGCTTGGCGTGTATTCGGCTGACCCAAAACGGTATCAATAGCGCCCATCGAGCCATGCATTTATTGCATAGCTGTTATTCCAAAATAACAGTATTCCGCAGCGACGAAAGTGATAGATCTGAATTCGTTAGCAACGGAGGAAATGGTGGGCAACGTTATTTCACTCGCATTAGTTTTAGTGACTCTTACAGCATGCGTTCAGAATAGTGACCCTTGGTCACGGATGGATTATAGTGCGTATGAAATAACGGCTGCCCGTCCATCGACGAATGCCGCGAACCCAAGCATATATGCTTCATCTTTGTCTTTAAGTGGAAATCTCTCGCTTAGCGCTGCAAACGCGAAATAAGTTAATTCAAATAATTTACCAAGCTTAGCCTAGTGAGTCGCGTAATTGTAGCAAATGAAGCTTCGAGTTGTGCTTCGTAGTTTGAAAGCTCAACACTTGCTTGAGCGACATCGACACCCGCTAGATCGCCCGCAGTGTTTTCTAATCTTGTAATAATGCTATCATTTTCGTCAATCCGGTTTGCCACAGCCGTACGCTGGTTATAAACCCGCTGATTGATGTCATTCAATGCAATCCGTGCCGCATCAATGAGCGCATATCCTTCATCTCTTGCCACCTGGTTGCCCGGATTATCCAAAACGATTTGCATACCGCGCAGAGCCTGTTCAATAGCGGGGTCGTCTGCGGTAACGCCGTAAGGAACGAAAAACGTATCTGCCGCTTCATAGGTAAGTTGCGTTGCGTCTCCTTGATAGTAGTTAAAGTTTGGAGCGCTTGGTGGCGCAAATGGCCCCCAACCCACGGCTGTTGTATCAATAGGCTGCGTATTGGTTGCCGTACCTGAAAAAATATACCGCCCCTCAACCCTTTTATTGAGCAAGGCGGTTGAGGCATCCAGTTTAATTTGCGTCTGTGCTTGAATTTCATTATTGGTAGCCAAAGCACTTGCGAGCGTGGTAAGGG
Organism: uncultured Azospirillaceae bacterium; assembly: GCA_964352815.1. GTDB lineage: Bacteria > Pseudomonadota > Alphaproteobacteria > Rickettsiales > UBA3002 > CAYGTO01. The sequence goes on from CAYGTO010000007.1 coordinate 98,298, forward strand.
CTTGGTCCAATGTTTGAATTAATGTTGTAAGCGAGCTGGCCATTTCATTCATACGGCCAACCACAATCTCGTTATTTCGGTTTTGTATCTCTAGGCGCTGAATATCGGTTTGAAGATCAAGGTAACGTTTCGAATCGCGTGCAATGCCGTCAAATGTAGTAGATTTGAGTCCTGTTGAAACTTGAAGTTGGCGATTGGCTAATTCTGTTTGCGTGCGCAAACTATTGTTTGCTAAGCCACGTTGATGAGAAAAAGTTGCAACTCGGGTCATGGTTCTATCTCCTATTAATTGACCGCATTAATCAATGCATCGAACAATTCTTGCACTGTGCTTATAATTTGCGCAGACGCTTGATAGGCGTTTTCCAGGCGCGTAATATCGGAAAGCTCTTCGTCAATATTGACGCCCTGTGAGTTAAGCATGCGATCTTTCAGTGCGATAAACGAAAATTCTGCTGACTCAAACCGGCTGTTTGCTTCATCGATTTCTGTGGCCAGAACTCCTGTAATAGTCGTACCAAAATTTTGTAATGTAGTGGTTTGTGCCGTAAATCCACCTACCGCATTGAAGTTCACCGGACCCTTAAGCGCTGCAACAGTTGCTAAAGTAGCGGAATTGTCACCAATACTGGCGCCTTGTGTGCCTGGTGCAATAGGTCCGGCAGCACCAGTAAAGGTAGCCGTAGGGATAAAGTCTGCTGAAGCCGAAAATTCAGGCTTTACGCGCATATTCTCTGCGAGCGTGCGGTCGCCATCAAAGAGGTTGTTCAATCCAAAGAAGTGAGACGCTCCGAAGTTATTTGGCGGCACGCTACCTGTGAGTTCATTCATTGAAATGCCTTGGCCCGCAATGGTGTTAAGTGTAAGGCTGCCATTAGGGTCTAAAGCTGCCGTGATACCCGGTAAGCCGTTTAGTGCGGCTACAAAGTCACCTACGGTATTGAACGCAGCAAGGTTTAAGTCCGTTGAGTTGATCACTTGGCCCGTAGGATCGACAGTGGCGATACGAAAGTTTCCATTCGCACCAGCTAGCGCAAAAGGATCAGCAGCAGTAAAGCCCCGCTGCCCGATTAGATTTTGAGGTGCCGGAACAGAGGTGCCTCGATTCATCTCGCGGTTCACTGCATCCATGACTTGTGTTGTGTATTCATTAATTTTGCTAGCTTCATTAACTAAAATAGTGTCCCGGAGTTCAATAAGTCCCCCGACGATGCCGCCTGTTAATTGTGTCGTAACATCCGCTCCAGTAAGGTTAATCGGGTTAAAGCCAGCAGGATAGACAGTGTTACTGTCGATGATACCAATGGCAGAATAGTTAAACTGACGCTCAACGGAACCAAGCAGCAACCCACCACCGGCAGCGTAAATTGTGAGGCGCTCTTCACTGGTTTCAAAATATTGAATATCGATGTAGCCTGAAAGCTCCTCTAGTTTTACATTGCGTTGGTCTTTTAGATCTAAGGCACGGTCACGGTCACTGGCGCCAGTGCGGTCAACAATCTTATCATTGAGATCATCGAGCTCTCTTAAAAGCCGGTTGACGTCGCGAAGCGCGGTTTCAAGCTCTTGATCCACACGCTCACGATGTTCTTGAATGCCTCGTCCATAGCGCCGCATTTGAAGTGAGAATTCTTCGGCTTTACTTACCAAATCGACTTTTGATGCGCCAGATTCTGGGTTGACGGAGAGCGCTTCAAACGCCGCGGACATGTCTGAGAAGCCATTATTGAAGTTATTTACTCCGCTGGTGGTCCCGAGTTCTACTGAAAGAGAATTTAAAATATCTGAAACGGTTTGATTGCGGCGCAGTAGCGTTACGTCTCCAACCACAGCATCTAAGAGAAACTGATCAACATTGTTTATAATATTTGCTCGAATTGGTACAATGGCAGTAGGTGTGGTAACGAATTCGGTTTCAAGGCTCTTGCGTGTATAGCCTTCAACATCCGCATTCGTGATGTTTTGAGAGGCGTTAGAAATTTGGCGTGAGTAGAGGTTCAGCCCCGCTTGGCTCAGCCCTAATGCTTCAGTTAATGACATGGTCTACTTGCTCCCACAAATGATTACTCAAATCATGCTTATCAGATGATTTAGATGCTTCATGCTCATCAATGCGTGTCATAATATTGTCGACGCGGCTCTGCATATTGCGCAAAAGAACCTCATGCTGCGCGCCATTAAGTTTCATCAGTTCGCGCAGTGTTTGCATTTTTTCAATTAGGCAATTTTTGAGTGTGTGATTACGAATTTTGCCTTCTTTTGCAGCTTGTGTGATCTCGATGGCAAGATTCTCATAAATCCCAAAGAGTTTCTGCTTACGCGCGATAAACATCGGGTCACGGAAACTCACACGCCCATCACCTGCGAAGAGCAGGGCATTCTCTTGTTCAATCACAGCAGTCAACTCTGTCGTAATGCCGAGGAAGAAATAGAGACGGTGCTCTATATCGCCTTTATCGTGTGGCTCTTTGCCTTGTAGCTGACGGTTTAATGCGTCAAATTCTGGGGGTAGTGATGCCACAAAACGCTCCTTACAATCATTCAGTAAGTTATATGCAATAATAGTGCCAAATGTATTTGGCCTGGTTGGAAGAATAAAAAAAATGGGGGCACGATGGCCCCCATTCCTATCTTAGCGGTTCAGCTTACTGAACGGCCTGAATCAAAGTTGAGAACATCTCATCCGTGGTGCTTACCACTTGGGATGCGGCAGAATATGCCTGTTGCGAGATGATCATTTTGTTGAATTCTTCCGAAGTATCGGTCGATGAATTCTCCAAGGCGGCGGCGACTAGTTCGCCGGCATCACCTTCTCGGGTGAGGCGGAGACGAACGTTACCCGCATTCTCGTTCTCATCATAGACGGTACCACCTACGTGGGTTAGCCCTTCTGGGTTCGGGAAGGTGGCAAGTGGAATACGATAAATGATCTCACGAAGACCGTTATCGAAGGTCGCCGTGACGAGGCCATCATCATCCACTTCAATGCCGCTCAAGACACCGAATCGTGCACCATCGCGGTCAATATCCGTGATGCTGATATCTGGGTTACCGGTAGAGTTCGTCGACGATACCTGACCAATCCCGTCATTCAAACCTGGCGTACCAAGGTTTAGGCGAATCGTGCTATCGGCGGCGCCTGTCTGTCCAGGGTATGCACCGATCGGAATCGCTGTTTCACCAAACGGAATGTTTAAGTCAATGGTTGCATCGACGCCGACACCGTTTCCGAGCCAGTCAGTCGATACAAGGGCACCGTTACCATCGAACACTAAGTTGATGAGATCCTCGTTACCACCATTGTTTAGGCGTCCGGACACTTGTGGCGGGGTCGAGCCTTGGAGCACAGGATCAGCAAGCTGAAGCTGCCAGTTGTTAATGCCAGTCTTGGTAAAGGTGCCCAAAATTTCATGGCCTACACCCAGTGCATCCAGAATTTCGAATGTAACTTGATATTGGCTACCTGGTGCCGGCGCAATCGGCGCTTCAGCTGGGAGGTTCAAGCGCGGTGTGATAAAGGTTGTCCCCGAAGCAGCACCCGCAATGAGCGATAGATCCATCGGAACCAGTGACGTCAAACTGTTTCGGTTCGGACTAAGAATATTCCCCTGCGCATCGGTACGGTAGCCGAGAAGTGTGTATCCTTCAGAGTTCACCAACTGACCCGCAGCATTGGTATCGAATGCTCCGTTACGCGTATATTTATACTCGTTGGTGCTACCAAGCAGGTTATCGGTCACAATAAAGAAGCCGCGATTCTGAATCGCAATATTCTCTGCTTTACCGGTTGCTTGAATGATTCCTTGGCCGTCAACATTCTGACCGTTAGTGAAGGCGACCGAGCCGCCAGAGAAACCTGAACGCGTTGCGTTTCCACCTGCGATCAAAGCCTCAAAGTTAGTGGTACGAATTTTATAGGCAGTCGTACTGCTGTTCGCGATGTTTTCTGATACCGCGCTAATAGCCGCACTCTGCGCACGAAGTCCAGATACCGCTGCTCCTAAAGCACTTGATAAGCTCATAACATCCTCCTTATAGGTAATTGAGCGTTACTTATTTGCCCTTCTTGGGGATGAATCAGCCCGCTACGTGCTGGCCTGGAATGCATTGTTGCAATTGCTACAATCTATGCAGATCCGTCATTGTCGTCGCTCGTGTCAGTGGTGTTGTCTGCGGTTGTGTCACCGCTTGAATCTCCAGAATCTCCGGCACCTTCAGTGCCATCTCCGCTTCCATCGCCCGAGCCATCATTAGCTGGTGGAGGTGCGGTAAATTGTGGCGGTGCGTATGCGCCCACCCGAATAATATCACTCACGTTAAGAGAAATGTCTCCTGCACGTAAAATTGGCACGCCGCTAGATGAGTCAAGCGCTTCCACGAATGCTTTACCCTGAATAGTTGCGGGTACTTGTTTTCCTCCATCGCCAACACCAACCACGGCAAGGGATAAAATCTGCCCATCTTTGAGATCTTCTGTTGCTTCAAACCCATCAAATGACAAGCTATAGGTGCCCGGTGTTGTGACTTCATTCACTTCAGAAGCGAATACCACATCCCCTTCCAAATTACTGATTTCAACGCGGTAGCTTGTTATGGGCTCCTTAAATGTGTAATCCCACTGCGCCAGCGTATTCTGTACTGGCGCAAATTTCGCATTATAGGTAACTTCACTACCAAGATATGAGACGGCATTAAAGTCATTATTGCTTGCAATAAGGCTTGTAAGGCGCTCTAAATTATCATTGGTTGCGATGCTTTGCTCGAGTTGTGAGAATTGCGTCAATTGGGCGGTATAATCTTCCGTGTCCATCGGGTCTAGCGGATCTTGATTCTGCAGCTGAATGAGCAATAAATTTAAGAATTGCTCAAATTCCTCGGAATTCTGGGCACTTGCGTTAGTTTGAATAGGTGCGGGGGCAGGGGATCCCGTCAATTCTGACAGAGATTGCGCGCTACCTGCTGGTAAAATTACACTGCTCATACTAACCCCGTATTTCTAGTTCTAATCATCATACGGATTTACTCATGCAAAAGTGACGCCAACTAAGTAAGAAACTTTTGTGACATTTGCATGCAAACAGGTTGCTATACGTTGACTGGGCTTGTTTTAATAGATAAAATTGTATGTATAAGATTAAGAAAATGAACGAACCATTAATCCCTAAGGAGCAAGCAATGACAACTCACACAAGCATAGTAGATCAAATCACAGATTTTTATAATGACATTCTTTGCCGCGAGCCAAAGCAGGCCGGATTAGACTTTTGGACAACAAAAGTTGAAAGCGGGCAATTGACGATTCATCAAGTTCAGAGCTTTTTCGAAAATTCAAATGAAGCAGAAGAGGTGGCCGCGCAACGTGACATTATTGAAGGCTATTACACAAGCATTCTTGGCTATCCTTCGGCTGACGAAGCGGGCGTGAAATTTTGGCTTTCGAATGTTCGTGAAGGTAAATTGACCATGGAACAAGTAGAGCACGAATTCCAAGAAGTGGCGGCAAAGCATGAAGAGCCAACAGATAGCAACGATGATGATCACGCTGCAGATGGTGCGGACAATAACACGATTCGCGGTACGAATGATGCTGATGAGCTTTGGGGCACATCAAAGAATGATGACATCTTCGGTTTTGACGGTGATGACGTCATTAACGGCAAAGCGGGCTGTGACTGGCTCGTTGGTGGCGAGGGCTGTGATATCTTTAAGTTTACAAAATTCTCTGATTCAAAAGCCTCTATGGGCGCTGATTTTATTGGTGATTTCACACCGGGCGCTGACCGTATTGATATTTCAGAGTTGGGTTACGAAGATCTTTCTGCCTTCAAAGTGACGAAGCAATATAATGAAGGTGTCGAAGATATGACGACCCTTTATTACGATGAGCACAATGATTTTGGCATCCTGTTCAAGGGTGATATCACGCTCACAGATGAAGATGTGATCTTTCATGGTGAAGATGTTGACGGCATGATTGGCCATGGTGGACCAACGGATGACATCGATGTGTATGCGCAGCCAGGTGATGACTTCACGCCAGGCACTGATGGTGACAATGGCATCTTTGGTACAGATGGCGATGATAGTCTGTTTGGCTATGGCGGTGACGATGTGATCGATACAGGTCGCGGTAACGACTATGTTGCGACGGGTGCCGGTAGAGACATTATCATGATTGACCAGTTCTCAGATTCTTCTGCGGCAGCAGGTGTTGACTATGTAGGCGATTTCACGCAAGGCCTCGATAAAATCGATGTATCGGCGCTTGGGTTCGATAGCGTATCAGATTTCACCTACTTCCGTGCTGAGACGGTTGATGGCAGCGTTTATACTGAAATCAACAATCTGGAAACAGGTTTCGCACTTGGATTTAACGGTGATTATACCTTCACCAACACCGACTTTATTTTCTAATAATATCATAAATATAAACAAAAAAGCCTCTGCTGCTGCGGGGGCTTTTTTTTTATGGAATGCTACCTAATTAAACAAAAAAAAACCGATAATTCCCAGAATCAAAAAATATTTTTGTGTGCTTTTTGTGATCAGATATCACGTGGTTTTAATTTTTGGCCTATTATTTGCTTGTACGAAAATCAGGTGCGTTTGCTTATGTAGGGCACGACCAATAGTTAAACCATGGAGGTTATTATGCCAGTTATTGCTACTAACTCAGCGGCGAATACGTCGTTACGCTATCTCAATCTTAACTCAGCTAGCCAAAGCAGCTATCTTGCGAAATTGTCGTCTGGCTCACGTATTACGTCAGCGAAAGATGATGCAGGTGGTCTTGGTGTGGGGACGCGCTTGCAGAGTGATGTGGCGTCATTGGCGATTGCGGGGCAGAATTCTGCACAAGGCCAGGCCGTTGCTCAGGCAGCGGATGGTGCTTTGGCGCGTATTGCAGATATTCTGCAACGTATGCGTTCACTTGCGATTCAAGAGCAAAACGGTGCACTTGATGCAGCCGCGAAAACGTATCTGGATGCGGAATATCAACAGCTCAATACACAGATTACATCTATTTTGATGAACACGACGTTCAACGGTACGCCGCTCCTAAACGGTGCGTACAACCAAAACTTCTTAGTGAGCCAGGTGCCAGGTGACTTCATTGCGCTTAACTTGACGGCCGGTCTTCCCGCTGCACCTGCTGGTGCTGTCACCAACGGTAACGGTGCTGCCGCAGTGACTGCCATTGATATGCAAATCAACGCAACCTCACTCTCACGGGCGACGGTTGGTGCATTGATGTCGCGCTTTGATTTCCAAGGTCAGATTACGGCGACATCAATGGAAAACCTCGATGCGGCCCGTTCTGTGATCATGGATGCGGATATTGCCGAAATGCAAACTAAGTTCACGAACGCAGAGACGTTGACTGAAGCTGCGATTGCTGCACTGTCTGCTGCCAACGAGATCCCATCAGAACTGCTGAGATTGCTTCAGTAATATTATAATTAATTCTTATCGTAAAAGGCGAAGCGGCTCCTGCATTGGGCCGCTTTGCTTTTTGTAAGTTCTACCGCGTCAAAGTAGGCAATTTTTTCATTTAATGTATTTTTTACATGAATTTTAGATAGTTATAATGCGCTGCAACGAACTTAAGAAACCGTTAATTTAGCCAAGTGTGAAAGGTTGTTTTTTCGTGTTTTTTGCATTTTGTGCAAAATAACCGTCACAGTTTCTTCCGTTTTCGCGTATAATGATTTGTAGATTTGGTATAGGCATGCTGAATCAAGTTGCCCACGTAGGGCGTTTAACAACTAAACCATGGAGGTTACTATGCCTGTTATTGCTTCAAATGGAGCGGCAAATACGTCGCTACGCTATCTTAATATTAACTCAGCTAACCAAAGTAGCTACCTTGCGAAATTGTCGTCTGGCTCACGTATTACGTCAGCGAAAGATGATGCGGGTGGTCTCGGTGTAGGAACACGCTTGCAGAGTGATGTAACATCACTCGGTGTTGCGGGTGCCAACGCAGCGCAGGGCCAGGCAGTTGCTGCGGCAGCTGATGGTGCGCTTGCACGTATCGGTGACATTCTGCAGCGGATGCGTGCATTGGCAACGCAAGAGCAAAACGGTGCGCTTGATGTCAACGCCAAAACGTATCTAGATGCGGAATATCAGCAGCTGAACACGCAGATCACCAACGTTCTGATGAACACCACGTTCAACGGTACGGCGCTTCTTGGTGGTGCGTATAACCAGAACTTCTTGGTGAGTCAGGTAGCGGGTGACTTTATCGCGCTTGATTTGTCAATGGGTCTGCCTGCTGCACCGGCTGGTGCTGTTACCAACGGTAACGGTGCTGCGGCTGTTATGGCAATTGATACGCAAATTAACGCTACTTCGGCTTCGCGTGCACTCGTGGGTGCGGTGATGTCACGCTTCGATTTCCAAGGTCAGATTGCGGCAACATCGATGGAAAACCTCGATGCGGCACGTTCTGTGATCATGGATGCGGATATTGCGTTGATGCAGACTGAGTTCACTAACGCAGAAACGCTTACTGAGGCTGCAATTGCTGCTCTTGGTAAAGCCAATGAGATCCCGTCTGAACTACTGAGACTTCTTCAGTAATCAGTCGTGATTGATGTGTGGGGCGGGTAAGCTCGCCCCACAAAAAAATCTAAGAACTTAAGGCGTCTTAGATTGGTTTGCCCACGTAGGGCGTTTAACAACTAAACCATGGAGGTTACTATGCCTGTTATT
>CAYGTO010000007.1:107115-123101 GCA_964352815.1 uncultured Azospirillaceae bacterium
ACTTCTTCAGTAATCAGTCGTGATTGATGTGTGGGGCGGGTAAGCTCGCCCCACATGTTAAATAAAAAACTGGAACACCTTTTGCATAGGGGCCTAGTATGACAAGTTCTTCTTCGGTTCAAAACACAGGACAGGCTGGCGGCGTTGGCATCAACCAGGTCGGTTCGCGTACATTCGTATCTGGTTTCGGCCTAGGGTTTGATACGTCAGGGATCATCAATGCGGCGGTGCAACAAAGAGAGCGTCCTGCTGTCTTACTTGATGCGCAGGTTCAGGAAAATTTGGCAAAAATTGAAGCCTATAATTCGGTTTCTGGCATTGCGAGTAATATTCAAGCTGCTTTAGATAAGTTGAAATTTGATTTTGATATTTTAGGCGAAAGACAAAGCGCCTTTGATCAGAAGTCTGGCACATTAGCGGCAAATACTGCGGTGGATCCTACGAGTTTGTTGTCTGTGGGTATCGGCCCAGAAGCTGCTGCGGGTAGCTATAATATTGTTGTCGACCAAATCGCACAGCAAAATAAAGTTCAAAGCGGGCCATCTGCTGATGCATCTGCTGGTTTGGGATATGTGGGCACATTTGAAGTAGGAATTGCAGGGCAGCCTCAAACGGCAATCAACGTAGATGCAAGTATGAGTCTCACGGATATTGCGAACCAAATCAATGCGGTGAGCGGCATAACAGCCTCAGTTTTGCAGACGGGAGAGAATGAATTCCGCTTGATTGTGACCTCCGATGCAACAAACCAAGAACTCACATTTGCCGATACTGCCGGCACGGTGCTCAATGATATAGGCGTGCTAGCGGCGGGAATACCGAATGAAGTGCAAGCCGAGCAACCGGCCCGTTTGTTTGTGGATGGCGTGCTTGTGACGCGTGATTCTAACGATATTCAAGGCATTCTCCCAGGCGTAGACTTTAGTGTTGTTAGCGCAGACCCAGGTACAACACTTACCCTTCAAATTGATAACGATGTGAGCGCAGTAAGTGATGCGATCAACGAATTCATAGCGGCCTATAATGAGCTACGAAGCTTTATTACGGCACAAAACACTCTCGTTGGTGAAGGTGTTGTGGATGAAAATTCCATCCTGTTTGGCGATACTATTTTGCGTTCACTGGACCAGATCATTAGTCCGTTGCTCTCAGCGCAATATAATACGACGGGCACCATTCAATCGCTTCGTGACCTTGAAATTGATTTGAACTCAGAGAACCTGTTGGTAATTGCAGACAATGCAGCGTTTGAAAGCGCCTTGATCAACAATTTGGACGAGGTGAGAGGCTTGTTCGAGGTCTCATTCACGACAAGCAACAATAATCTCATTTTGAATGAGTTTGAGTCCGATGGGCTGGTGCAAAACTTTACTCTGGACATTACAACTGATGGCGGGGGTAATGTAACAGCGGCAAGCGCTGGAGGCGTAGCCTTTGATGTTACTCCAGAAGGGCTAATTACTGGCCAGGCAGGAACCGCGTATGAGGGTATTATTTTCACCTATTCCGGTGGAGTAGATGCGTCCATCAACGTAGACATGCAGCAAGGGTTTGCGAGTGTCCTCGAGCGCCAGCTCAACAATTTTACCGATTTTGATGGTATCATTGTTGAAGAAGTTATCAGAATTGAAGCAGAGAATACTGATAGTGAGCAACGCGCTGCACGTATACGCGAAAGTGCGGCAAGCTACCGCGACCGCCTTATCGAGCAATATGCTGAACTTGAAGCGCAAGTGCGGCAAGCAGAAACGATTCAACGCCAGATTAGAGCGCTCTTTGGGCTAGACAACAATGATGATTAATTCGGAAACTGATGGTATGATGGGAGTAATGAACTCTAACGTACATAAAGCTATGGCTGCCTATGGCACGGCGCAAGAGCAAGCGGCATCTGTTTCTCCTGAAGAAACGTTGGCGCGCATCACACGTGCTATGCATGCGAATTACCATAAGGCAAAAGCGGCTTATCTAGATGAAAAATATGACATCATGTTTAACTATAATAAGAAGAATATGGAGATGTTGCCAATTTTGATGCAATCTCTGGAAGTGCCCGATGAGCTTCGTGAGGAAAAAGATGTATTAGGTGCTGTGTTTTTCCTCTCTAAATTTTATCGAGAAACCTTTTCAAAAACGTCTCTGATATTATCGCAAAAGGACCCGGTGGTAGCATTTGATGAAATTATTCAAGAGATAGCTAAAGTCGCAGACCGCTTCGAGCAGATTGCGGGCATCAAGCCGCCTTCAAATATCTAACCCCACATTACGAATTATTTCTTAAAATGTGACGCGAAGTTGGCACATTTCCTGCTTATTAATTTATACATAAATAACAGGGATCCGCCATGCTAACTAAAGCACCTCATCTTTTGAATGATTCTGAGTTGATTTTCCAGATTCAGGCGGAAAACTCGAAGCCCCATTTCAGAATGCTCGTAGAACGCCATTTGCAGCGTTTGTGGCGCATTGCGTACAATGTGCTTCAAGATGCTAACGAAGCGGAAGATGTCGTTCAGGAAGTCTTTGTGTGCGTTTGGGACAAGCGTCACGACATCGATGAAACCAAGGCATCTTTCGCCACCTGGGTGTACCGCATCACGATGAATCGTGCCATTGATGTAAAACGGAAGCGTAAAATGGCGACCTATGACATTCAGGAGCTTAGCCTGAGTGATGTTGCGCCGCTTGCCGATGAGCAAGTGTCTACGCAGCAAACCCAGCAGCTTTTGCTAAGCCTGCTTCATGAACTACCAGAAAAGCAACGCGAGGCGCTGAAACAGTTCTATTACGAAGAACGCAGCGTGCGTGAGATCTCGAAGGCGATGAAATCAACGGAAGAGGCAACGCGGGCACTGTTAAAACGCGGCCGCCAGTCGCTGCGTCATATGATCGATCGTCGTTATGATGAGGTGCAGCAGAAAGTAGCGCTGCCCATGGTTGCGGCGCTCTAAATTAGCCTCGTTCCATCGCGGCTTCGCGTTCAGCGGCAATATGTTCAGCAGAACGAAGCTGTGCCGCCGCGACTTCACCGCCATTATATTCCATACCATCCGTTACGATATCGCGCATTGCTGAGAGATCCATATCGATTTGTCCCATGAGTGCAGCGATTTCATCTGGCGTGTCAATGCCGGCAGCTTTCATATCAATTCCCATATCGGCGAGTCGTGCCTCGAGGCCTTCAATGAGCGCATCGAGCTGATGCGTGCTAAGCCCTGCAACATGTGAGGCTTTCACTGGGCCAGCGCCATCGGGAAGGATTCCTTCCGAAACGGCCATACCGTCAAAGCGGCTAGGGGCAGATTCTATGCGTTTGCCGTTAGAATCGATTCTACCCAAGTCCTCCATCGCATTAATGGTGGCTTCATTCATTGCCTGCATAACGGCGTCGACACCGTCCTTATTCATGCGCCCACTCATTTCATAAACGAGATCGCGATGAATTTGTGTTTGTTCCTCTAATAGGCCGGGGTTATTTGGATCTTTTTCTAATTCAGCAGCTATATCAAATGCTTCTTGTGCTAGTGTTGCAATCACACTCACTTGATGGCTACGGTCTCCATGCTCCCGCCCATTGTTTTCTATAATGTGTGCTAATACGTCGGGGTCGGTAGGCAAGCTATTGACGAGGTTGATTGCCTGCTCGTCTGTTACATGGACGGTTTGGTTGGCCCTCAAACCATCAATAACCTGATCCCCTAAAATCGCGACAGCTATACCACAGCCAGCGCCAACCAATATATTTCCTCCGCTCATACCAGTACAGGCTGCAGCAGCAACAGCTGCTTTTCCTGCGCGGGCGCCGAACTCAGCAACAGTAGCCGCGATGCCCGTATCATTACCGTTCGCAAAGTCATGAGCGATTTCAGTAGCCAGTCCTACAACATCAATTGCTCCACCTACTTTTTTTGCAGCGACGGCGAGAACGCCTAATAGTTTCTGGGTGGCAGGGCTGTCTCCAATGCCAGATTGATCTAGAATTTCGAGTGCTTTTTGTACTTCTGGGAGGTTCTTTGCTTCAGCGACTAGGGCATCAATGTCATTACCCACGCCTAAGATATCTGCTAACTGTTCAAGCGCTGGATCATCACGATTCGCGCCTGATATCATGTTACGCACGGCTACTCTCAACGTATCAATCGTTGCTTCTTGACTATGTTCAATCAACTGCCGTTTATTAGCCGCAATGCCTGAAGTGTTAATGCCCATTAAGCCCCCAACTGTAAGGTTATCAAATGGAGGTTAAACAATGGTTAATTTTTAGTATTTCGAAAGCTTTTTATCTTTAGTTAACTCTCTGATATTAATGAATTAAATTAGACGGCATCTAACGTGTGAGTCACAAGGTTACGAACCAAGCGGGATTAAAAGTTTTTACTCGATGATACGACTAGTATCGCGTCCCGCACCAATTCCTTGAATGGGGCTAGGGCTCAAATGCTCTGTTGCAGCTTCAATGGCTGCCTCTGAAACCGCACATGTAACAAAATTTGCTCTATCAACATCATCAAGAATTTGATTAAGATACTTATCAGTTGGTGCTTCGCTAACAGCTGTTAAAATGGCGGCACACCCCATATCTCGGTATGTTTGTACATTCGACACTGCAGAATAGGCGGTTACTATGTGTGATAGGCCTTCCAATATTTTATCTTTTTGCATAGAACCGTCAAAATCTTGAAACTTGTCTTCAGGCCCAATGCCCATTATTGCTTTAAGTTCAGTCCTTACTTCATCAATGGGTAATCTTCTTACGTGGTCAATTGGTTGAGATGTTGCTGCGCTCAGTATTTCTTGCGCGGTTTGCAAAACAATTTCATCTGGGTAAGCGGCATCAGTTGTCTGATCGTACACGCCTAGAGTGTCTTTTAACGCTTGAGATATTTTCTCTAGCGGTGCGTTATTTGCTAAGCCTACAACGATGGTCTGGGTGATTAACTCACCCCCTTTAATAGAGTCTAACATCTCCTGCGCCCTAGAATGCGCATCAACGGCTAACCCTTCTAGGCGCTGTAAAATTTCTGGTGAGATATTTGCTCTTAATTCGTCACGTGTGATTTCAGTTTGATCAAGGTACTCGGTTCCATTAATTTTGTTACCTGCCATAGTTCTTTCCTAAGTTGCAATATGTTAGTTTGATCCTAGCACAGAGTATATTTAAATAATATTAATATCGTGCTAATTAGCAGAGACTTAACGATTCCGTCATATTTCGTAAAAACTGCGATACCTCAATTATAAAATCCTAACTTTCGGTGTCTTTCACCCTATATATGTTGTATATCCTTATGTTATAGGTACTTATGCGATAGCGAAATGATACGGCAAGTTGAGCTCATTGATAAAATCAAGACGTATGATCCCGATGCGGACGAGGATCTGGTCAATCGCGCCTATGTCTATGCGATGCAGAAGCATGGGCAGCAGATGCGCGCCTCGGGCGATCCGTATTTCTCGCACCCCGTAGAAGTTGCCTACAAGCTCACCGAATTTCGCCTCGATGGCGCGTCGATTTGTACGGCTTTGCTTCATGACACAGTGGAAGACACCGATGCGACGCTTGAGGAGATTGAGGAGCTGTTTGGCGAAGAGATTTCGCAGCTAGTTGATGGGGTAACAAAGCTGACCCGACTTGAGGTGAAGTCAGAGTCATCAAAACAAGCAGAAAATTTCCGTAAACTGTTCCTCGCTATTTCCAAGGATATTCGGGTGTTGCTTGTCAAGCTGGCTGACCGGCTGCATAATATGGAGACGCTGCATTTCATTCAAAAGCCGGAGAAGCGTGCACGAATTGCCCGCGAGACGCTCGAGATCTATGCCGCACTGGCGGAGCGCATCGGGATGCGCCGTGTCAAAGAAGAGCTGCAGGATCTGGCGTTTAAGGAGCTGTTCCCCGAAGCGCGCGAGTCGATTGTGAAACGGCTCGATTTCCTCCGTAAGAAGGGTCGGAATGAGGTCAATAAAACAGCCAAAATGATCCGAGAGATGCTTGAGAAGGGCGGAATTCAAGGTGCAGAAGTATTAGGGCGCGAGAAAAAACCGTTTTCGATTTGGAAAAAAATGGAGAGCAAAAATGTCGCTTTTGAAGCGTTGAGCGATATTGTCGCGTTCCGGATTATTGTCGAAGACATCGCGCAATGTTACCAAGCGCTTGGCGTCGTTCATGAGCAATATCACACCGTTCCAGGCTATTTTAAGGATTATGTTTCAACGCCAAAATCCAACGGCTATCAATCGATTCACACCGCTGTGATTGGGCCAGGGAATCAACGCGTGGAAATTCAAATTCGCACCAAAGAAATGCATGAAATTGCTGAATATGGGGTAGCAGCCCATTGGTCGTATAAGCAAAAACATGATGGCTCGAAGGACGGCACGCAATATCGCTGGATTCGAGAGTTGCTCGAAATTCTTGAGCAATCATCGGGGGCAGAGGAATTCCTCGAGCATACCAAGCTCGAAATGTATCACGACCAGGTGTTTTGTTTCACGCCCAAGGGGGATATTATTGCCCTTCCAACGGGCGCTACTCCGGTAGACTTTGCCTATGCGGTGCATTCCGGTGTGGGCTCAACGTGTGTTGGTGCAAAGGTGAATGGCCGGATTGTACCGCTGAAATATCAGCTACGTAACGGTGATCAGGTCGACATTATTACCGCGAAAACGCAAACCCCATCCCCGACATGGGAACGCTTCGTGGTCACAGGAAAAGCGCGCTCAGAGATTCGTCGTTTCGTGCGCACGCAGCAGCGTGAAGAATATATTAATCTTGGGAAGGCCATACTCAGCAAGACCTTCAAGCAGGAAGGGAAAGAGCTGAAAGATAAGCTTCTCGAAGGCGCGCTGCCTATCTTGCAGAAAAAAGAGATAGAGGATGTCTACGCGGAAGTGGGCGAGGGGGTGCTGAACCGAAACCAAGTGTTTGATGCGGTGTTCGGTACGAAAAAAGCAGAAGAAAGCGGTGGCTTCTCTCTGTCACGTCTGCGCCAGAGACTTCAGGGACCGAAAGAAACCGTTTCGATGCCCATTCGCGGCTTGATTCCGGGCATGGCGATTCACTTTGCGGGCTGCTGCCACCCGATTCCTGGCGATAAAATTATCGGTATTGTGACGACGGGGAAGGGGATTACCGTCCACACGATGGACTGCGATACGTTAGAAAATTTCTCGGATACCCCCGAACGGTGGATTGATGTCTCGTGGGATACGAGTGGAAAAGATCACGTGTATATTGGTCGTATTAAGGTTGTTCTCAGCCATGAAACGGCAGCACTTGCAACGGTTTCTAATGTGATTGCGCGTGAAGAAGGAAACATTAGTAACTTCAAAATCACCAACCGTTCGAGCGACTTTTTTGAGATTCTCATTGATGTTGAAGTGCGCAATTCGGATCATCTCGATCAGATTATGGCGTCGCTCCGTTCACGCGAAGTCATTCAGAGTGTTGAGCGCTACAATAGCTAGGCTGGGTGTTTCTTTTTCTCTAAATAGGCAAGGCGCTTGCGTATCTCGCGCTCAAAGCCGCGTTCCACAGGGGTATAAAACTGCGTTCCTTGTAAAGACTCTGGCAAATAGGGCAGGGCAGAAATGCCATCCGCCTCGTCGTGATCATAGATATAACCCTCGCCATACCCGTGTTCCTTCATCATGCTGGTCGGCGCGTTCAGCGCATGCATCGGTGGCGCGAGATCGCTCGTTTCGCGCGCGATTGCGCGTGCAGCATCCAGGGCACGGTAGCTGGCATTGCTTTTCGGCGCGGTTGCGAGGTAAATCACGGCCTGCGCAATCGCTTGCCGCGCATCGGGCCAACCGACAAAGTCATAGGCCTGCTTTGCCGCTAAGGCCTGGGGCAAGGCGTTCGGATCTGCCATGCCAATATCTTCTGCTGCCATCGCCACCATACGCCGAATCACCACCATCGGATCTTCCCCGCCTTCAAGCATTCGCGCTGCCCAATAGAGCGAGGCATTAACGTCGCTTGAGCGCAAGCTCTTATGGAAGGCAGAGAGCAGGTTGTAATGGATGTCGCCCGAAGCGTCGTAGAGCGCAGCGCGTTGACTGAGATAGTCTTTGAGCGTGTTCTGGGTGAGCTCGTCCCCTTCATACGCAAGCAGCGCCTCGCATAACCCAATGAGAAAGCGGCCATCGCCCTGCGCCATCGATATGAGGGCCTGTCGTGCTTCAGCATCTAATGGTAGGGGCGTCTCTATCCGCTCAACCGCGGAGAGCATCTGTGCCATCGCAGTATCGTCCAGTGCTTTGAGAGTCAAGACCTGTGCGCGAGAGAGAAGGGCATTATTGAGCTCAAACGAGGGATTCTCCGTCGTCGCGCCGATCAAAATAATGGTGCCGTCTTCCATGTAGGGCAGGAATAAATCTTGCTGCGCCTTATTGAAGCGGTGGATCTCGTCGATGAAGAGTAAAGTGCGCCGGCCATCTTGGTGCATGGCTTTGGCTTTTTTGAAGACATCACGCAGCGAGGCAGTGTTCGCATCGATGGCGGATAAGCCGACATATTCTGCATCCGACACATCGGCCATTAGCCGCGCGATGGTGGTCTTGCCGCAACCAGGTGGGCCCCAGAAAATCGTGTTCATGAACTGCCTTGAGCTGAGCTGAGAGGCAAAGGCGCCTTCTTTGAGCAAATGATCTTGCCCCACGACATCATCAAACGAACGCGGCCGCAGGCGCTCTGCAAGCGGTGTAAGCGCTTCATTGGGCACAGATGCAAAGAGTGCTGCCTGGTTCATGGCGCTATGTTAGGGGGTGTGCGGGCGGGATGCAAGCAGAGTGGGGTTTATGCAGTATGTAGAACCAATTGTGTGCTAGTAAGCGTATTCAGATAGTCGCCATCCAAAAAGAAATCGAAGTCGGTTTGATCATTGCGCATGTATGTGCGGTCTGCCGCGCTACTATATGCCATTCGGATCTCATTCGAGGCAGCAGTGCTGCCGGCTTCTCCGATAAAAGTATCAAAACCCAGACTGCTTAGATCGATTATATCATTGCTGACATCGAAATCTGTTATGCGATCTTTGGCGCCATACCGTTGGCTGTGCGATAGATCATCAAAGCGGAACGTGTCTTCACCATCCCCACCACTGAGCGTATCGGCGCCACCGCTGCTGATAATGAGATCGTCACCTGTACTGCCCGCAAGCACATCATTGCCAGATGAACCCATCAGAGTTTGATTCGGTGCTGTATCGAGCAAGAAATCATCTGCGCCCAACGTATCCATATGATTTCCATCTAGAAAGAACTGAAAATCGGTTTGATCATTCAGAACGTATGTGCGGTCTGCCGCACTACTATACGCATATCGTAACTGAGTGTCATTGACGGTGAAACCGGTGCTTTCTTCGAGTGTATAGAAACCAAGGTTAGAGAGGTCGATTCTGTCGACGCCATCTTCGAAGTCTGTGATACGATCGTCATATTGCTTTGTAGTGTGTGACAGCTCTGTAAAGACGAAGATATCTTCTCCCTCTCCTCCGCTGAGTCGGTCCTCACCGGCGCCGCCATTGATGACATCGTTTCCTTCGCGCCCTTCAATCCAGTCGTCGCCAGAAAAACCGTCAAACACGTCGTCTCCAATATCACCAAATATCCGATCATCAGCGAAATATCCTTCGAGCACACCCCCTTCTTCCTCGGCGTAAAACGTGCCACCATTCGCGTCATAGGTGTAGCCTGCTGTTCCGATGTCAACGGCGCCATATACCCAAAAGTAATCATAGCCGAACACCTCACTCTGAAGCTGAGGGTTCCCGACAGTATAGAAAGGCTGATAATATTCACTCGATAGCGTTTGAACGGGGGCATTATTCGGCCCAAGGCCCGAGCCCACAATCACTTCGGTCGTCACATATTCCCGGTTCAATGCTGTAATCGTGTCGACCGTGTAGATGGTCTGGCTGCCATTAATCTCGATGCTAGAAGGGTTATACGTTACTAGGTCCGGTTGAGTATATGTCCAGCTTTGACCAAGCCCTTCTGGGCCGCCAGGATACTGGTTCGCAGCGACATAACTTTGATAATCTGAAGTGAAGACCGGGGTATCAAACTGTGTGACCTGGCCATTCACATGGGTGATTGTGATGGGGTTTTCGAGATCGAATGTCTCTCCGCGCGTGGCGGTGGATTCAATTTTGTACCACGCATTCACGACATAGGGAGTCCCTGTGTCTGTTCCGTCAATCGCCGCTTCGGGGGTTGGGGTGGGTTGGGTAGGATAGGCATGTTCTTCGAAAGTAGGAACATCATCAGTATGCGTCGCCGCATTTTGCCAATCTAAAGAGATAGGACCATTGTATAGAGGAGATGCCTCTGCATCTGGGTTAATGGAAAAATCAGGGATACGGATGTCACCCAAATTGTTAATCAGTAGTCCATTATTATAGGCGTCAATGACTAAATCTTGAATATTCTCATCAGTCAAAGGTAAATTATTGTCTTCTAGCCAACCAACAATCTGGCGACCAATAGAGTTGTTGTGTTGATCAACATACTCCGCTTCTGATGGGTAAACAGGGTCTTGTTCAAAAAAACTATCCCAAGCGTACCCTAAGCCATTTATAAGAAGCTCATTGGTATCGCCAGTGATTTCCGCTACTTCAGGGCCGAGCTGCTTGGTGATAAGAGAGCTTGTATAGGTATGCGCTATGGAATTTCTATTTGCATGAAAAAATCCATTAGAAGACTCGCCAGACGCGATATCTATTATAAGATTTGTATCCGATAATTCATTTGAAACTGATCCAAAATAAGACCTCACACTGTTAGCCGTTTGAAATGCTACTACACCACCGTATATTATTGGTAAAATAACTGCCATTATACTGAACTCCTATGTTTAATTATGTGGAAGCAATTTGATCTTCACGAAAAAATCATCTACCCCAATTGACTCAATATCAAAAAGCGCTTCATTTCTTTTACGACACGAATTTTTGCGGTTAAACTGAGCCTTCACATCGGGTGATAATGTTTTATCATAGCTAACGTAACCCGACGCATTAATGTATTCTTTAGGAAAAAGATATACTTTTACATAGTTATTTTGGGGATCATAAAACATTAGCCCATCAAATTTTCGAAAGCCAAAATCTCCAGGAGAAATGGTCAGCTTGTTATAGTTTGTTCCTTTCATCAGATCAGTCACAACCAACACGGATCGTACCTCTTTCTGACTATATTCATAGCCTCGAACAACACATACATACTCCCATGGTTCTGAATAAATTTTTGTGGCCCTCACTATGCTTCGAGGACCTTCATCACGTAGCTTTTGAAAAAAGGCTTTTTGTGACGGTGCATATTCTGCATAGATAGGGTAATAAACATAATCTAACATAGTTAGACTGAATAATAGACTAACTAACAAAATTGCCCAGAGTGCAGTCCATATCTTTTTTTTCATTTTTTCTTCCTAAGCGACTTTTTTATAACCCACATTATCGTTCGCAGCGACATAATTTTGATAATCTGAAGTGAAGACTGGGGTATCAAACTGTGTGACCTGGCCATTCACATGGGTGATTGTGATGGGGTTTTCGAGATCGAATGTCTCTCCGCGCGTGGCGGTGGATTCAATTTTGTACCACGCATTCACGACATAGGGAGTCCCTGTGTCTGTGCCCGAAAGCGGTTCGATTACCGTGATTTCTTCTTGTCCAGTATAACCCACTGCGTTATGTTCTGGATAGTTAGGATCACCATTGAAGATATCTCGCTCTACGCCTGGAGAAAAAGTGATGTGTGGTTCAAGTGCTTCCCTAACATCATCAGACACATTTGAATTGGATGCTTCTATTACACGTAAAATGCCATCAAACACGCTATTGCTATTATGTTGATCATATCGTGGTGTAGGTGCATAAGTGAAAGTGTTAGAGTTAATATCGTTAATAGCACTAATCACATCTGTCATAATGTCATTTACGTCTTGCTGCGACCCCTCAAATACTATTACACCTGCATCAGAACTTGTTGATTTTGTATAATTTATTGTATTGTTCAAATAGTGATTATTATAAAACGCTTTTAGTCCATCACCTACTTCACCAACAGGTGTGATTGTGCCGGATGATTTTTCTGCATGGCCATTTATTTGATAAACCCTATCTCCATTTTCATCCCAAACTTCAAAATATAAATGATTACCAACGGTTATACCAAAAGCTTCAATGTCAAAAACTTTCGCTTCAATTGTCCACGCCATGATTAAGTCTCCTTAGTTACTAATGAAATTGTTTTTGCAAGGAAAATTGCTGAGTGTCGTTGTAGCAATTATCGCAGCTTTAGACTTAAGCGTTTTATTTTTCATTTCGCTGTCTAAGCCATTTACATATGAAATAAATTCTTCTGCTATTTTTCGTAGATCTATTTGGCCCGTCTCTCTCTCTGGGAAACAAGCGCGATGCTTCAAATCTTTCGTTAATTTCTTCCTAAAAGCTTTTTCTTCGTCACTAATTTCGCTGGTATAGTTATTTACCACTAAACCTGAAAAACCATATCCAGTAATAATACCGTAAATATGATGAGAGCATTTAGTATCTAAAAATTTTTTATACTCTTTTAAGCTAAGAGCTTTCGCGCAATTATAGTAAAGCTCTTGTACTGTATACAAATTATTTTCTTCCGCAGCGGCATTCTTTAAGCAAACAAACAAGCAAACAAATAAACAAATTAGAAACCGGGTCATGTCATCTCTTTCATATTAATATTGTAAGCGATAGTTGCAGCGCTGTAATATGTCCAATGCTTATCTTAAATAACGGCTATGCAGCCAGTGCAACACTCACATTATCGTTCGCAGCGACATAATTTTGATAATCTGAAGTGAAGATTGGGGTATCAAACTGTGTGACCTGGCCATTCACATGGGTGATTGTGATGGGGTTTTCGAGATCGAATGTCTCTCCGCGCGTGGCGGTGGATTCAATTTTGTACCACGCATTCACGACATAGGGAGTCCCTGTGTCTGTTCCGTCAATCGCCGCTTCGGGGGTTGGGGTGGGTTGTGTTTCGCCAAACCAATCGTTATATCGATCCTCGATGGAGTCCAAATATCCTGATAGGGACGTAAGCAAATCCGCTAGTGCTCCCAATGATAAAATAGGCGCGCTTCCGGTAGCAAGCCCTACATCAAGCGCACCATCTGCCGTTAAACCAAGATTGAATTCTGCTTGCGCTTCGCCTAAAGGTGAACCCAAGCCAGCCGCTAGATTCGTTAGTGCGTCACCAAAGTCGATGCCATTTGCGCTTTCATAATCCCCTGCCGCAAGCAGGTTGCTTAGACCATGTGATGCGAGCGCTTGCGTCAAAGCAACGCCATCTATGTTGCCTGTCACTCCTACATCAATCCATGAAATACCTGGAGTAAATTCAAATAACGCCATGCCCGCATGCTCTGCAGGAATGTTGATGCTTGGTCCTTCAAATACGTTATAGTGATAGTCGGCGATTTCTTGTTCTGACAGAGAGCCTGAGCCTCCGCCAATAATATTGGCTTCTCTTTGCTCTATATCTTCTAACGCTAATGCTAAGCGAACATCAGCAATTTGGTTTTCGAAACCGCCGCTACGCAACATGTCATTGGCAATACGGCCAAACCCTTCTGTATCATTGGCCACGGCATACCCTAACGCTCCGTATGCGTCACTTTGAACCTCGAGGTAATTGTAATAATCGCTAATAGCGATGAGTTTTGCTGCGTCAGTAGATGCATTATTAATTTGTTGTTGATGATATTCTAATTGAGTGGTTGTGATGCCCATGTTTCCCTCCGCTTATTGAACAATGGATGATTGAATGAAATTAGTGATTTCTTTTCTAACTTTTAGGTGGTCGTCATCTTCTGTAGGATAAGCTAATGTAGCATTAAAGCTATATTCCAAAAGTAACTTATCGCTGAAATCATCAGCCGTTTTACAACGCAGATATTTACATGAATACCACATGTCGGGTTTGTACACATCACCTTGTATATAGAAATCATGACTCAAAACGTTCAAACTATCCTTCTTAGGAAGCTTATAGTAATCAAGTTTTGAGCGGTGATCGTGAGCTAAAAAAATGGGGTTCGTATTGAATGTTTTTTCTAGTTCGTGGTCATTTTCTTTTATGGTTTTTAACATACCGGAAGTAGAGTAATATCTTATGAGTGATTTTTGGAATGGTTTACCATTAATTTTTGCGTAACTCATTCCATTCTCAGAAACATTTAATTTAATAACATTTCTTTGGTCTTCTCCCCACTTTGCTGGAGTCATTTCAGGGTAGCGCAAAAGCATAATAAGACTGTCATATTCCCCTTCTTCATCAAAGTAGTCGCCAAACATGGCGGCCTTAGGCAAACGAAGCGTTACTCCATTTACAATATAATTGCCGTACTCACCATACTCATACCGAGACCATGGGCACGGAACGGATTCTTGCATCATGGGTGGAACTTTTTTCGCACGCCATTTCTGATACGCGTCGCAGTCTTCTTCTGCGATTATGTTTTCAGGGATTTCGTGACGTTCACCATCAGGTGTAATGATTGCTTTCGGTGAACTATCAATCGAGTAATTGATTAAAGTTAAAAGGGTTGGAAGCGTAATGCCACCAAGAATAAACATTCCTGACAAGAGTAAAAACTTTTTCATGCAACCTCCTTTATCGCATGTCATTCGCCAACTGTCCAAAACCTGCACTGCTATTCGATACATCAAGCGCCAGTGGTGCATAGAAATCATTCTCAGAGGAAAGATAAGTGTAGTAAGCGTTGATCGCATCATCTTTTTGCTGCTGTGTTCCATTGTTAAGTTTTAAGTTTTCTAAAGTTGCTAAATGTGACGCAATAATATTTTGATCTACAGTCATGATTTCCTCCGTTAATTTTGAATATAGCTACTGATTTTTTCTTTAATGCGATTAGGTACTTCTTTAAAGCGCTTTTCTTCTATGAAGTATTCTCTATGATGTTTAATGCTTAATGATATTTTTTTATTCAATCTTTCTTCTGTCTCGCACCGAATCACAGGGTTATTTGTATTACACATGTACCAATGGTCGGGATCTAATGGATTTCCCCATACATAAAAATCTTTTCCTACTGTATTAATGTGACCAAGGCGTGGCAATTTATATAAACCGTACTCACCGCCTTTAAATCTAAAAAGTTCCACAGGTTCGGGATCGGTAACCCTGTATTGTCCTGCTCCAGTCATTTCTCTCCAATTCGCTCTTGTATTATATATATAATCTTCTTTATCGAGTATCCCCTCAAGCCCTTCTATTTTTCCCGTATAATCATGGTTTGGGTAGATGCCGACCTTTATCACCTGACTCTGATCGCCGCTCCAGCTGGCAGGCGTGAGGTCTGGCCATTGCAGCAGCAAATGCAGGCTGCTGTTCTCGCCTTCATCGTGATGGCTCAGAAACGCATTTTTGGGGATGTTGAAGGTCACACCATTCACGATATAGGTGCCTAGCTCACCCTCCTGCGTTTGCCACGGGCATGGATGCACCATCGGCATAAAGCCAGGCTTCATCAGCCCATCACGCCATTTGCGAAACGCATCGCAATCTTTCGATGCCATCACCTCATCAGGCACCACATGCTTCGTGCCATCGGGTGCTTGAATGGCAATGCGTTTTTCTTTTGCGATATATTTAGCGGTTTGCAATATCAACGGTAGCGTTACTCCACCGACAATAAAGACAAGCGCAAACAATAAAAACTTTTTCAACTTTCATTCCTCTTCTGAAAAATCTAAGCGACTTTTTTATAACCCACATTGTCATTCGCAGCGACATAATTTTGATAATCTGAAGTGAAGATTGGGGTATCAAACTGGGTGACCTGGCCATTCACATGGGTGATTGTAATGGGGTTTTCGAGATCGAATGTCTCTCCGCGCGTGGCGGTAGATTCAATTTTGTACCACGCATTCACGACATTCGACTCGCCCGTCACCGTACCCTCGATGGGGGCT
>CAYGTO010000008.1:0-97548 GCA_964352815.1 uncultured Azospirillaceae bacterium
GTAGCTCAGTGGTAGAGCACGTCATTGGTAATGACGGGGTCGGAAGTTCAATTCTTCTCATCGGCACCATTTCGAGCAAAAATGATTGAGAATCATTTTTGTCGAAGAAATCTCCGAGACTTATGGTTCATGAAGCGAGAGTACCGAGCTGAAATGAGCCATTTAGTCGCAGGTGACTGGTCGCGTTAGAATGTTAAAGCGCAGCTGAATGCGCTATTTCTCCTTCATTCCCAATGCCTTGCCCGCCCCTAGCGCAAAGCCGGCCCATAGCCAAAAAGATGCCATCGACCAAGCGTAATAGAAATTGGGCGTGCTGCCGAGAGGGAAGATGCGTAAGAGTGCAGCGATTATCATGCTGAAGAGAAGGGGATAGAGCCATGGCTTGGGACAATGTTTCAGCAGTGAAAGAATGATCAGTAGGGGAATGGCCAAAAACAGAATCATCCCCACCGCACCGAGTTCGGCCAAAATTTCCACATAAATATTGTGCGGGTGGCGGAAGCGGTTATGGCCATTCTCATCACATAAATAGGCCTGGTCGCCGCCGCCTTCGCTGCAATAGAATCGGAAGCTGCGTACGCCGACGCCGGTGACCGGATAGGCTTCAAAAATGCCCAGACCATTGGCGAAGATTTTACCGTAAGAGGTGTTTTCCAGGTCCGTGATGACATGGACGGTGCGATCAATATTGGTTTGTAACGGTGTTGAGCCATGATACAGCCCTATGACTAAAACGATAGCCAAGCCGGCAAGACTAAGCGCGAGTGTGCGATAGCGGCTGACAAACAGAAGGCATAGCATAATGGTGATGCCGAGCATGAGCGAGAGAAATGCCATACGTTCACCGGTAATGTATATGCCAACAATGCTCGCGAGAATGGTGAACGCATAAAGTACGCGTTGCCAAAGTGGGGTGGTGCTCGCATAGGATTTGAGGGCACAAAAGGTGAGCAGAGGGAGTGCAAGCCATGAGGTGAGAATGCCGGTGTTTAAATTCCCCGTAATAGCGGAAAGCCGGATCGCCGTTCCCTCAATGCGCGGCGTGTGGCCGAACAGATCATAACCGGTCATATATTGCGCAAATAGGTTGATGAGCACAAAGCCAATGGTAGCGAGGAGTGCATTCATAAACCAATCACGTATCTTCTTAGATTGGCACCAATAGGCGAGTGCCGCGGTAAAGACGGCAAAGCGAATCCAGGGAATCGAGGTGCTGATGCCTTTATCAGGATACTCAGCAAGCGCGCTTCGAAGTATCATATAGAGCCAGAAGAGGGCCGCGGCTTGGAACCAACGCTGTTTCAGAAATGACCCATCTTTTTCTATCACGCAGCGCACGAGAAATATGAGAGCGATTAGTGAAAGCGTGATGTCAATCACCGCCTTACCTGCGAAGACGCTGATCGGCAGAAAGGCGATAAGATAAGGGATAAAGTAGTCAATGCGCGAAGTAAATGAACTCATGAAGCGACTTTACGCTAGCAAAAGTAAAAAGAAACTCCTTTCCATATTGGCGTGGATAGGTTGGGGGGTGGAATTGTTCCTGATCCGAAAATATGCGTAAATGCAGTATGGGTTTACATCGCGCGGCTTCTTATCCTCTTCACATTCCACCTTCAGGTGAGCGTCGCGCCTTTCTCGATAATGAAATTGAAGAACAGCTTCAATTGCTAGAAGAGCGTGCTGATAAAACCTTGCGCCTCGAGCGCAGCTTAACACTTTTTTCTAAGCGCTATTACAGCGAACTAGGCGATGCGTTTGAGACGCTGGCATTGCTGCGCCAACAGATTAAGCTGGCGCGTCAGATGTTGCCGGAGCGGCTAAGCCAGCGATATCGTTTGCCAAAACCGTCCGTAGGCAGTGCCTATGCGCCGGTGCGGCTCGCAGCGCAAGACCAGCTGGCAACGGGATCGGCTGAGCAGGTGACGAGTGTTCAGACCCAGCTGCGCAGCCTATACCGTGGCCTCGCCAAACAATTGCACCCGGATACGATGCGGCCGGAAGAATATCGCGCGCACCATCGCCACATGTGTGCCGCGAATGAGGCCTATGCGAAGAAAGAGATGGCAGCACTGTGGTGTTTGATCTTTGCGTTGGAAGATGAGCAAAACGCTCCTTCCATTGAAACACTGCATCAACGAATTGCTGTGCTCAAACGCCAAAATTATGATTTAAAAGAACGCCACCATCAGTTGAAACATTCTGAGGAAATGGCGCTGATCCGGAAGCATGGCCGGTTGAAACGTATCGGGAAATCGCTCTTCACGGAAGTCGCACGGCATTTGGCGAGTGATGTTGCCCGGGCGAATCGGATGCTTGCGGCACTGAACATCGAGTTACTTGCATCCACCCGCAGGTCAATTGCGCGAACCCATTAATGTGGGCTAGGGAGCACTTGAAGCGATGGGTGTTCGATCGCTTTATGCACTGACTGCGTGAGTTTTTCCATCGCACGCGCTTCGATCTGACGCACTCGCTCACGTGAAATATGGTAGACCTTACTCAGCTCTTCCAGTGTCATCGGGTCATCTTTCAGACGGCGCTCTTCAATAATGTGACGCTCGCGCTCATTCAGCGTATCAAGCGCACCGGCAAGTAATGTCCGTTGCTGGTCGCGCTCTTCAAACTCAGCATAGAGCTCTTCTTGATTTTCAGTGTCATCCTCGAGCAGATCCATCCACTGGCCGCCCTCACCATTGCCGATAGGCGCGTTAAGCCGACGGTCATTGGCGATCATACGACGATCCATATCGATCACATCTTTCTCGTTTACATCAAGCTCTTGCGCGATCTCTTTCACCATGTCCGGGCTCAGATCGGTGCTATCGTCATAATGCGACAGGCGTTGCTTCAGCTTCTTCAGGTTGAAGAATAAACGCTTCTGCGCAGCCGAGGTGCCGACTTTGACCACAGACCATGAGCGCAATACGAACTCTTGAATCGACGCGCGAATCCACCACATTGCGTAGGTTGACAGGCGGAAGCCTTTTTCTGGGTCGAACTTTTTAACCGCTTGCATGAGACCTATATTGCCCTCGGCAATCAGCTCATTCACAGGCAGGCCATAACCTCGGAATCCCATAGCGATTTTAGCAACCAGACGCAGATGGCTGGTGACCAGCGTATGGGCGGCTTGGTAATCACCGCGCTCGGCCCAATCGCGCGCGAGCGACTGTTCTTCCTTCGCCTCGAGAATGGGGAATTTCTGAATTTCACGCAAATAATTCTGTAGTCCCTGTTCGGGGCTGAGTGCAGCAGGCAATGAGATCGCTTGAGCCATAATTCTCTCCTTAACGACGGTGCAGATTCATTCATTATTCTATGCGAGTAATTTAGAGTGTTTCTAAAACACCCTTAAATTCTACTCCTCTAATTTTCATCATGCAAGCCCATCCAAGCAATTTTCGAGCCGATCAAATGGCTCAGGAAGTGGGCAAGAAAAGCTCATTTTTTCATTGTTTTTTGGGTGGTTAAATGAGATGTGATGCGCATGGAGTGCTTGCCCATTACATCGTTGTAACGCATCGGGTAATCTTTCGGAAGTGTCTGGGGCCATTTTTTTCCATTTATTGAGCCTTTGGCTTGTCGGCATGCCATAAAGCGGGTCACCCATAAGCGGACACCCGAGATGGTGCAGATGAACACGGATCTGGTGCGTGCGACCAGTTTCAAGGCGGCATTCGATCTTTGCAGCGATCGGCAGCGTCCCTTCTTTGGCGGATGCGGTGAATGCTTTCAGGACCTTAAAATGCGTGCGTGCCTCTTTGCCGCCTGAGCGCACCACGGCCATTTTTTTGCGGTGATGTGGGTCTCGCCCAATCGGTGCGTCCACCGTGCCGCTTACCCGATTCGTCTCCGGATCAAGCTGCCCTTTCGGATGCCCCCAGCAATAGGCAAGATAAATGCGCGAGAGGCTCCGGTCCTTGAGCTGCGCGCTGAGATGCTGATGCGCTTGGTCATGTTTCGCCACTGCCAGCAAGCCGCTCGTATCCTTATCGATCCGGTGGACGATGCCGGGGCGCAGCTCGCCGCCAATGCCGGATAAAGAATCGCCACAATGATGCAGCAGTGCATGTACTAAGGTGCCACTTTCATGGCCGGGTGAGGGGTGGACGGGCATCCCTGCCGGTTTATTGATCACGAGCATATCCTCATCTTCGAACAAGATATTGAGCGGAATGGCTTCTGCTTCGAGCGTGATGGGCGTCGGTGCAGGAATGGTGATGGACCAGCGTTGCCCTTCTTTCACTTTGGCGGAGGTGCTGAGTTTGGCACTTTTGTCCTCGCAGCGTACGTGACCATCTTCGATCAATTGCTGCACGCGCTGGCGCGAAATGGCCTGCGCTTTGAGCCTTTCCATCTGCGCCAAAAACGCATCGAGCCGCATGCCGGCGCTTGCACTCTCGACGGTAAACTGATATGTCTCGGATTCCATCATGCGGGCACGCTAGTATGAACCGCGCCAAAAACGAAGCAGAAAAGAGAGAGGCCATGCACGAGACTGAACATGAGCAACCGGCGGAACCAATGCCGCGCTGGTTTGGCGCCATGCGCTTGCTGGTAATTTTCTCTGGGATTTGTTTGGTCGTGGGAATTGCCATGTTCGCGGCCGTGTTTCTCGGTAAGGCAGAAGATTATAGCAAGGTAGTGCATACCGAACTTACGGCAGGCCAAACGCAAGTAGCAGCGGGCGAGGAAGAAACTCTCTGCAAGCCCTATGCGTCTTCTTTGTCGCTGCAGGATCGTGGCAGCTTAGTGGGGATTCAGCTTACCGCGCGCTATGCGCATGCAACGCTGCAACAGGAACATGGTGAGCTGGTGATTGTCACGCTGGATCGCTGTTCTGGTACGATTGTCGCGCAGCAGAAAGTCAGTATGTAATTATCCGCTCGCGCGGCTATGCGTTTCCACATGGCGCATGACCGCCTCTTCCGCATTCTCAATCGTCACCATTCGTTCATCGCGATCAAACAGATCGGCCATATGTACGGGTAGCTCCGGATGCACATTGCTTGCCTCTTTCACCGCATCGGGGAATTTGGCGGGGTGCGCTGTAGCAAGTGTCACCATTGGAACGGACAAATCGCGGTGACAAGACGCTGCGGCGGCTACCCCAATTGCCGTATGCGGATCGAGTAACTCACCCGTTGCAGCATAGGTGTCACGAATCGTGGCTTTGGTCCGATCATCATCGATCGCCATGCTGGCAAAATCTGCCTTCAGCGCATCATGCACTGGCGCCTCCAGAGTGATGCTGTGCGATTGCATGAACTGATCCATTAGCTGTTTGATTCTCGCCCCATCCTGGCCATGCAGATTAAAGAGGAGCCGTTCAAAATTACTAGAAATCTGAATATCCATACTCGGGCTAATCGTTGGCACCACGCCTTCCATCCCATACGTGCCGCTTTCAAGGCAGCGCGCGAGAATGTCATTGCGGTTGGTCGCAATCACGAGCTGATCGATGGGCAACCCCATCTGTTTCGCGATATAGCCCGCATAGATGTCACCAAAATTGCCTGTGGGAACTGAGAAACTCACCGGTCGTGCCGGTGCACCTAGCGCGAGTGCGGCATAGAAATAATAGACGATTTGCGCCATGATGCGCGCCCAATTGATCGAATTCACTGCGACCAGCTTTTGTTCCGTGCGGAAGGTTTGATTGCGGAACAGTGCTTTCACGATATTCTGGCAATCATCAAACGCGCCTTCAACTGCGAGGCAATGCACATTCGCATCGCTCACCGTGGTCATTTGGCGGCGCTGCACATCGGAGATGCGGCCTTGCGGGAACAGGATGAATATATCCATCTGATCCTTACCGCGGAAGCCGGAAATTGCCGCCGAGCCGGTGTCTCCAGATGTGGCGCCGAGAACACTTGCGCGCTCGCCACGCTCCTTGAGTAGATAGTCCATCAAGCGGCCGAGGAACTGCAGCGCGAAATCTTTAAAGGCGAGGGTCGGGCCGTGGAACAGCTCGAGCAGGAATTGGTTTTCTCCCAGCTGTTTGGTTGGAGCCACAGCGGCATGGCGGAATGTTGCATAACTCTCATCGAGCATGGTCTTCAAGACCTCATCGGGCACGCTTCCAGCCATGAAGGGCTGCAAAATACGGAAGGCAAGCTCGGCATAGGGGAGACCGCGCAATGCCTCAATTTCTTTAGCAGAAAGCGTTGGGACGGATTGCGGCAAATACAACCCACCATCCGATGCGAGCCCGGCAAGGGCCACCTCATCAAAGGAAAGGACCGGCGCATCGCCGCGTGTGGAATGGTATTGCATGAGATGGTTGTATCGAGGCAAGCGCGCATGCGCAAGTAAAAGCCTAGCCTTCTTCTCTCTGGCGGCGGCGATAAATTCGGAACATCACCGCCCAGCCGATCGCAATGCCAAACCAGGTGACCGCATAGCTTAAATGGTCGTTGCGCAGCTGAATTTTGCCGTCAGATGGGATGGGCAGCACGTCCCAATTTTGTTCGCCCACCACGTCAAATGTTACAGGTAACAGATCAAGGCCAGTGGCGTCTTCCATCTCTTCGATATCACGGCCAAACCAGATATTTTGCTTCGGCTGGTTGATGGGTGTGAAATTGTTACGATCGCTCTGCGTACGCACCATCACTGTAAGGGATTGCGGATTAGGCACAAAACTATCTGCGCGTGCGTCGCGCTCTTTTAACTCGGTTGGGATCCAGCCACGGTTGACCATCGCGATACGATTATCGGGCATGAGGAGCGGCACGAAAAGATGATAGCCCAGGCGGCCCTTATAGTAGCGCGCCGCCATGTGTAGTTCATGATCATAGAGGAAGCGGCCAGTTAATGTGACAAAGCGAAAGCGGAGCGTATCAAGCTTATCCTTATCGTTAGGCAAAAACTGATAAGGCATAGGCGCTTCTTCGCGCGCGGTCTCGATTTGCTCGATTAAGGCTTCTTTCCATGCCAGGCGCTGCACCTGCCAGATGCCGAGCCCGATCAGAAAACAAAAGGCACCGATAAAGAACACCCATTCGATTTGGCAGCGACGGGTTGCGTTGAGTTTAGGCATCGTACTTCTCTTCCTCGCGCATGGGCGACTGGGCAAATAAATGATGTCTATATTGTAGGGCGATCAAGCCAGATTTAAAGACCCGAAGCAACCATAACGACCCGCCGATCATGAAGGGAATCCAGATCAATGCATGTGCCCAAAAAGGCAGTGGTATGGTTAGCTCCAGCAGTGCGGGGAGTAAGACAATCAGTGCGCCCATAATGGTGATAACGAAGAAGGCAGGGCCATCGCCAGCGTCTTCTTGCTCTAGATCTAGCTGGCAGACATCGCATTGCTGTTTGATGCGCAGCAACCCATCAAACAGGTGGCCTTCGCCGCAACGTGGGCAACGGTGGCGCAAAGAGAGAGTGCTGAGCGACGCAGCGAGTGGTAGCGGGTCTGGGTTACGGTGTGCGATTAAGCGCCCCACACATAGACAAAGACGAAAAGGAAGAGCCACACCACATCGACAAAATGCCAGTACCATGCGGCAAACTCAAAGCCTAAATGCCCGTCTTCCGAAAGCGTATCTTGGTGTGCACGATACAGATTCACCGCGAGGAAAATCGTTCCGATAATGACGTGCGCGCCGTGGAAGCCGGTTGCGAGGTAGAAGGTGGTCGCGTAAATGCCATCTGTCAAGCCAAACGCCGCATGGCTATACTCATAAGCCTGGAGCAAGCTAAAGAAGACGCCAAGGCCCACAGTCAACCAAAGCGCTGTGATAAGGTCTTTGCGATTGCCTTCAAGCAGCGCATGGTGCGCCCAGGTCACAGTTGTGCCGGAAAGCAGAAGAATGAGTGTGTTGATGAAGGGCAGGTCGAGCGGATCGAACGTAATAATACCCGCCGGCGGCCAAACGCCTTCGGCAATCGCCCAGGTGTCTTCAAGCGGTAGAATCGGATAGAGCGCCGCGCCGAAGAATGCCCAGAAAAAGACGAAGAAAAACATGACTTCGGAGGTGATGAATAGCCCCATACCGATGCGCAGCCCATGTTGCACAGCAATGGTATGTGCTTTTTCATAGAGTCCCTCGCGAATCACATCGCGCCACCAGTAAAAGCAGCACACGATGACGGAAAGCACGCCGCCAGCAAGCACATACGAGCCGGCTGCCATTTCGTGGAAGGTCATTGCAATCCCTACCACCAGCGCCATCATCGCGAAGGATGTCAGGATAGGCATGGGGCTTGGGTCAACTAGGTGATACGGGTGATCGTGTTCGCCGCTCATGAGGTACCTCTCTGTTTCTTTTATCTACGGTTTATACCCTACTTTTCGGGTTTTGCAAAGAATGTATATGACAAGGTCACATGTTTGACGCCCTGTAATGCTTCATCTTTGAGAAAAGCGGGATCTATAAAGAACGAGACCGGCATATGCATGCGTTCGCCCGGTTTAAGCAACTGATCTTCGAAGCAAAAACATTCGATTTTGCTGAAATAGGGGCCTGCGGCGTGGGGCGTGACATTGTAAATCGCTGTGCCAATGACGGGCTTATCGGAACGGTTTTGCGCCTCATAAGCGGTGAGGCGCTCCTCACCAAGATTCACGGTGACTTTGGTCTCAAGCGGTTTAAATTCCCACGGTAAATTAGGATCCGTATCGGCGTTAAAGCGCACGGTGATTGGGTAATCAATTTCAGTGACCTCATCCATGGAAGCGGCTACCGCGGTGGTACCGCCATAGCCCGTCACGCGGCAAAAAAGGTTATAAAGTGGAACAGAGGCGTAGACGAGCATTCCCATACCCGCGACAATGGCGAGCAGGCTCATAACGAGATTGCGGTTAGATGCGGGCTGGGACATATCAGCCCAATTTAATCATGGTCAGCGCAAAAACCAAAGATGCAACGCCCACTAACACGGCAAAGAGCACTAAATTTTTAGTACGTTGTTCCCCATGTCGTGGATGCTTCGGCATAACCTAACTGTCTTCGCTGTCGCTGCTACGTTTTTTGATGATGTCCAAAATGAGAAGCATTAGTACGGTGAAGAGAGAGCCAACAATAAAGCTGAGCCCCATCAGATAGATCGTACTTTTGGTGAGCATTTTGGCGTATTCGGTTTTCTCAGCAACATCGGCGAGCGCCATCGGCGCGGAAAGAAAGAATGAAAGCAGTGATACATAAATGAGTTTCATGGAAGCCCCCTATCCAAAAAATAACCTATCTAAAAGTAAGCTGCTGAACAACAAAAACAAATAAGAAATGGAGAATATGAACATGCGAATCGCGATTTTAGGATCGTCTGAGCGATGGACCCGTGCCGCATGGTAAAGGAACATCGCGCCTAACAGCGTGGCGGCAACGGCATAGAGCTGTGTTTCTAAATAGAGCATCGGCAGAAAAGTCGATGCAACGAGGGCGATGCTATAGAGACTTATAGCACGCTTCGTGGCTTTCTCGCCTTTGACGACCGGCAGCATCGGCACATTCACTTTGCGATAGTCATCATGGCGATAGAGCGCGAGCGCCCAAAAATGCGGCGGCGTCCACAGGAAGACGATTAAGAATAATGCCCACGGAAGCGGGGCGAGCAGGAACTGTAGATCAGCGCCGGTGACGGCGAGCCACCCAATCACCGGCGGAAATGCTCCGGCGGCGCCGCCAATCACAATATTTTGGTCGGTGTGACGCTTTAGATAATGGGTATAGATGATGGCGTAAAAGAAAATTGCGAAGGCGAGCATGGCGCCCGCAAGCCAGTTGGTGGCAAGACTCAGCAAGGACACAGAAGCAATGCTTAACAGCACACACAACACGAGCGCGTCGTCAGCGGCAATGCGCCCGGCGGCAATCGGGCGCTTTTGCGTGCGGCTCATCACCGCATCAATGTCGCGATCATACCACATGTTAAACATGGCTCCGGCGCCGGAGCCCAGGGCAATGGAAAGCAATGCGATCAGCGCGAGTACAGGGTGAAGCTGGCCAGGGGCGAGCATCATGCCGGTGAAGGCAGAGAAGACTACGAGTAGCAAGACACCCGGTTTCATCAGCGCAATATAGTCACGCATGCTGGCTTCTTGACTGAAGTCGCTTGGGGCTACCCCAAGCGCACTGCTGATTGGATGCGCCATTGGTAACGTTCTTTCTTTAGCGGATTACCGGAAGCTTTTCATAGGTGTGGAACGCAGGCGGTGAACTGACCGTCCACTCAAGCGTGGTCGCGCCTTCACCCCATGGGTTGTCCCCTGCGGCCCGCTTTTTCACGAACATCTCGATGATGATGTAAATGAACAGCAAAACGCTGACACCGGCAACATAGGAGCCAATCGATGACCAGTAGTTCCAGCCGGCATAGGCATCCGGATAATCCGGAATCCGGCGAGGCATTCCGGCGAGGCCGAGGAAATGCTGAGGGAAGAAGGTCAGGTTGGTTCCGATGAAGAACATCCAGAAATGAAGCTTCCCGAGGAATTCATTATACTGGTAGCCCCACATTTTACCGACCCAGTAATAGAAGGCCGTGAATACCCCGAACAGGGCACCCAGCGACATCGCGTAGTGGAAGTGTGCGACGACATAATAGGTGTCATGCATTGGAATATCGAGCGCTGAGTTGGCAAGCACAATCCCCGTCACACCGCCAAGGGTGAACAGGAAGATGAAGCCAATCGCAAACAGCATCGGCGTAGTAAAGCGGAGTGAGCCGCCCCACATCGTCGCAATCCAGCTGAAGATTTTAATGCCCGTTGGGATGGCAATGAACATGGTGGCGAACATGTAGTAACGCTCGGTCATCGGCGCGAGGCCCACAGTGAACATATGGTGTGCCCAGACGATGAAGCCCAGAACACCAATACATGACATGGCACCGACCATGCCGAGATAGCCGAAGACCGGCTTTTTCGAGAAGGTCGACACGACTTCACTGATCACGCCAAAAGCAGGAATAATGAGAATGTAGACTTCTGGGTGACCAAAGAACCAGAACAGGTGCTGGAACAAGACTGGATCACCGCCGCCCGCTGGGTCAAAGAAATTCGTGCCCAAATTACGGTCGGTCAAAAGCATGGTGATCGCGCCACCAAGAACCGGTACGGCAAGCAGTAGCAAGAAAGCTGTTAGCAAAATGGCCCAAGCGAAGAGCGGCATTTTGAGCAGCGTCATACCAGGCGCGCGCATATTAAAGATTGTCACAATAAAGTTAATCGCGCCAAGGATCGATGAAATTCCGGCGAGGTGCAGCGCAAAGATGCCGAGCTCAAGGGCAATCCCTTGGTGGTTCGCATCTTTCACACTCAGCGGCGGATAAAAGGTCCACCCGGTCCCGATACCCCTGGCTTCGCCACTGCCAGCGACTGAGGAGGCAATGAGCAACAAAATGGCAGGCACAAGTAGCCAGAAACTAATATTATTCATCCGCGGGAAGGCCATGTCTGGCGCACCGATCATGATCGGCACGAACCAGTTTCCGAAGCCACCGATGAGCGCGGGCATGATCAAGAAGAAGACCATCAATACCGCATGGGCGGTGAGGAACACATTGTACAGTTGGTAGTTGCCATCGAAATATTGATCACCCGGAGCTTGCAATTCCATGCGCATCGCGATGGAGAACGCGGCACCCAGCACACCGGCAATCAGCGCGAACCAAATGTAGAGTGTGCCAATATCTTTATGGTTGGTTGAACACAGCCAGCGGGTCAGCCCGGTTGGCGCGTGGTCATCATGTTCTGCGTGCGCAATGCCTTGATCGTATCCAGTGCTGCTCATGGCTATCCTCACCCCTATTGATTCGTTGCAACGTTGATGCTGCCATAATCATTGGCAGCGAATGTGACTTTCGCTTTTTTGAGCCATGCGGCATATTCTGCATCGCTCACGACATGTACTTCAATGGGCATGAAGCCATGTAGGCGGCCACAAAGCTCAGAGCATTGGCCGTAATACACCCCTTCCTTAGTGGCACGGAACCAGGTTTCGTTCAACCGGCCGGGCACCGTATCTTGTTTCACACCAAACGCAGGAAGGGCCCATGCATGAAGCACATCGCCGCCGGTGAGTAAGAGGCGGACATTCTTATCCACGGGCACAACAATCGGATTATCGACGGCAAGCAACCGCGGCTCCCCTTCTTCTAATTCCTCGTCGCGCTTCATATTACTATCAAATAATATGGCCTCATCGGGATATTCGTAATTCCAGTACCATTGATAACCGGTGATTTTCAACGTCACATCAGCTTCGGGGATATCTGACATTTGTTTGTGCGCCTGCCATGATGGCCACGCGATGTAGGCGAGAATCACAATCGGCACCACCGTCCAAATGATTTCAATCGTCGTATTATGGCTGGTTTTACTCGGTGTTGGGTTCGCCGATTCGCGAAAACGGAACATCACATACATAAGGAGTAGTAATACAAACACGGTGATGACCGTGATAATCACCAAGAGCTCATCATGGAGTGTTACCAGCGTTTCCATCATAGGGCTCGCAGGCTTCATGAAATCCATTTGCCAGGGGAAGGAAATCCCTTCACCAGGAATAGCTTCTTCCCCGCTAATGTCATAGGCGGCTTGTGTGTCGCCAAATGGTAACGATTCCAACCCATCTTCTTGGGCCAGTGCGAATGTAGGTAAGAGTAGTGCGAAAAGTGCGAATAAACGTAGCATGGCTTCCCTTTTAGAATTATTCTAATATTACTATAAGTATTACGGTGAATATAGCAAGGACAAACCCCTTCTGTCGACGAAATTTTTGTGCATTTTCACCGCCGCGTGTTGATTCTGGACATAGCACGCTAACCTCTTGCGACACCAAATGTTTTCACTTATCTATAAAGCACACTCTTTTAGGATTCCTCATGACCCATGACACTGCCGCCTCGCTTTTTTATTCCAACAGCCAGCTTGACCCGGATGTGGCGCAGAGGGTCGTGAAAGACGCGCTCGCGCCGATGGATGATGGTGAGCTGTTCCTCGAATATTGCGCATCAGAGAGTCTGGTGTTCGATGATGGTAAGCTCAAACATGCAAGCTATAACACTGAGCAAGGCTTTGGTTTGCGCGGGGTGCATGGGGAGGCGACCGGTTATGCCCATTCATGCGAGCTTTCTGAAGCTTCGCTCAAGCGTGCTGCAGAAACGGTGCAAGCGGTCAAGCGCGGGGAAAGCGGCGTGGTGCCGCTGGTGAATGCGCCCATTGGTAGCAATCAGGCGCTGTATACAGATATCAACCCACTACAAGAGCTGGCCTTCAATAAAAAAGTCGAAATTCTGCAGCAGATCGACGCCTATTTACGTGACAAGAACCCGCTGGTGAAACAGGTTTCGGCGTCGCTGGTCGGCGAATGGCAAGTGGTGCATATTGTGCGTGGTGACGGCCAAAGCGTGTCGGATGTGCGGCCATTGGTGCGCGTGAATGTCTCGGTCTATGTCGAGAAAGATGGCCGCATGGAATCCGGCTCGAGTGGGGCAGGGGGGCGCCAGGCGTTCGGCGAATATGTCACCGAAAGCGCGTGGAAAGCCCAGGCCGATGAAGCGCTGCGTCAAGCGCTGGTGAATTTAGAAGCCAAACCGGCGCCAGCAGGCGAATTGCCCGTGGTGCTTGGGCCGGGCTGGTGCGGCGTGCTCCTGCATGAGGCGGTGGGCCATGGGCTGGAAGGCGATTTCAACCGTAAAGGCACCTCGGCCTTTGCTGGGCTCATCGGTCAGCAAGTGGCGAGCAAAGGCGTGACCGTGATTGATGATGGCACCATTCCGGACCGCCGTGGTTCGATTACCATTGATGATGAAGGCACGCCGCCAGGCAAGAATGTGCTGATTGAAGATGGTATCCTCAAAGGCTTCATTCAGGATCGTCTGAATGCGCGTTTGATGGGCGTGAAGCCCACAGGGAACGGAAGGCGTGAGGATTATGCGTCGGTGCCAATGCCGCGCATGACCAACACCTATATGCTCGGCGGGGATACGCCGCCGGAAGAGATTTTGGCTTCGGTTAAAAATGGCATTTACGCGACGCATTTTGGCGGCGGCCAGGTCGATATTACGAGTGGCAAATTCGTCTTCTCTGCGACCGAAGCCTATAAAATTGAGAATGGCAAGGTGACGCATCCGATCAAAGGTGCGACGCTGATCGGCAACGGGCCGGATGCGATGACCAAGGTCAAGATGATTGGCAATGATATGTGCCTCGACCCGGGGATTGGCACCTGCGGAAAAGATGGCCAATCGGTGCCGGTTGGGGTGGGCCAGCCGACCTTGCTCATCGAACCGCTTACCGTTGGCGGGACCGAGGCTGCCTAAGTTAGAAAATCATTATATTTCAGAGCATTGACTGGTTTCTCCCTAGAATCGGCGAGAAATGTTACAGTTGTGTGAAGTTTGACCCCAAAATCACTGCTTTCGATTGCCCTGCATCCCCCTTTTCCATACAATGAAATCATAGAGAGAACACGAACAGAGTCTTAAAATTTGGGTTCAGAAATAGCTAAAATTAAAGCTTTGTTAACGCAATTTTGAGATACTAGAAATTAGAGATTTTGGGGCAAGATTATGAGTATTGAAGAAATCGCAGGTGGTACAGGTGAAATAGCTGCAATGAACGGAGTTGCTGCCGAATTAGAGGGTATTGCAACAGGTGTTGGGCTTGGCACATCTAGTGTTGGATTCTCTGCTTCCGCTTCCCCTGCCACACAAGCATATGTTCAGAATGTTTTGCCTGGTGAGCTAGCAATGGTAAATCGCGAAGCAGACGCCTATGTCGCAGCCGCCCGTCAGGGGGCTATTGGCCACATGCCGTCTGAACATATCGATCGTAATGGCGGCGAAATATACGGTAAACAGACAGCGGCTTTGATGAATGCTCCAAAAGCCGAACGAGGTGGATTTAACCTCGGGGCATAATTGCCGACATCTTTTCGTGTGCCTAGCCAGTTTTTTACCCTTTGACCCCTTCCGGACATCTGATATACCTATAGAATAGCATTCAAGGCGACGGATGACGCTCATCTGCCCTTGAGGAGTTGCATATGGATACCAAATGGACCACCCGCGCGCTTAGCGAGAATAGCACCCCGGTTGAGCTGACCGAGGAGATGCTGCAAGAGAATGTGGTAATTCTGCTTCAGGGCAAGAATGTCTTTGGCGACCGCATCTTTTCCTACCTCGAATTGACCCTCGAAAGCCTTCAAGAACTCAAAGCGAAAATGCGCACCAATGATAATTTCATGCCATCGGATTTTGGTACGGTGCTGGCCGCAGGCCGTGGTGAGCCATCGGATGAGTTGCGCAGCGAAATGGCCGTGACCTATAATATGATCGATGTACCGCGCCGCAAAACCGAAGGCCAGGCGACTGCTGCACCGGCGGCAACTGTGCCACCCGCGCAAGCGCCTGCAGCCAACCCAGCGATTGCCCAAACACCGATTTATGCAGATCCTGAGCCAGCAACGCCCGCGCCGGATGCATCGATTGCAGCGGCTAGCACCCCAACGCCAGCGGCGCCGTCTTTTGCGGCTCCAGCGGGCACACCACTCACCTCAGAAGGCACCCCGCTTGCGACGAGCCCTGCGGCCCATGCGCCGGTGCCGGAAGTAGCCCCAGCACCCGCCGATGTGATCCGTATCGGCCCGATCTCGATCCCTAAATTCTGGTAAAAACGCGCCTTATCGCGTCGCCCTATACTGCGCCTGCGAATGCAGATCGTAGCCATTAACATTTCTTTAAACTTTCTATGGGTATAGTGGGAGCCATAAAGCGGTGCGCCGCGAGAAAAAATAAAAGGTAAGGCAAGCAAATGATGCAGTTAACAGAACAATCGATTCATGATTTGGCGCGGTGTGCGATTGCAACGGCGACCATTGAGGAAGCCCATGCAGATGATCAAGATATCGTGCGCAAAGTGGTGATCGCGCTCCCGGAATGGGCGCAGAACGCAGTGGTGCGCAAAGAGATTGCCGGGTTGTGGCAGCATCAAGGCTTGATCGCGAGCATTAATGGCGAAGGCTATTTGATGATCGATGGGGTGAAAGAGCAGAAAAAAGCCGCTGAAAAAGATTTGGTCGGCGAAGTGCAGCGTATTATGGGTGATTTGGGGAGTTATCTTCCTGATTTACAGAAAGAATATCCGGATCATATGGTCGATTCGGTGGAGCTGCACGGCCATAGCCCGCTCATGCTGATTGACGATAGTGACGCGCAGTCAGCGGCACTTTAACTCATATTTCAATTATATCGCGCATGTGATGCAAGCCCGATGGCTGATCTTTCAGCCAGAATGCTGCATGCACGGCGCCTTTGGCGAAGAGATTGCGGTCTGTCGCTTTGTGGGTGAGTTCAATTCGCTCGCTTTCCCCGGCGAACATCACCGTATGATCCCCAATCACATCACCCCCGCGCAATGTAGCAAACCCGATCGTTCCTTCCTTGCGCGGCCCTGTATGTCCCTTACGGCTTTTTACGGCCTGGGCGTTCAAATCAACCCCGCGCCCACGTGCGGCGGCTTCGCCTAAAAGAAGGGCGGTTCCGGATGGCGCGTCGGCTTTGTAACGGTGGTGCATTTCGACAATTTCAATGTCAGTACCAGCATCGAGTTTAGCGGCGATCCGCTCAGTAATAGCGGCGACAATATTCACGCCGAGGCTCATATTGGGTGACCACAACATCGGGGTTCCGGCGGCGTAATCGCGATAGCGCGCCATTTCCTCATCGGTAAAGCCGGTGGTGCCGCATACGATCATTTTCTTCTGTTTCGCGGTGGCTTCCGCTAGCGCGAGGCTGTATTCACGCGTAGTGAAATCGATGATGAGATCACAGCTGGCGACAAATTCCTCCACATCGGAGAGGAACGGCATGTTTAGCTGAAAAATATTGTGATCTTCGAGGGTTTTCTTCACGCGCGGGCGGTGATCTTCGCGGATCGAGCCGCTCACCAGGTCGGCTGTGGGGTGAAGCATCACCTGTTTCATGAGCGCAATGCCCATCCGTCCCAAACATCCTGCAATTCCAATTTTCATAACATTTCCTTTATTTCTATCCGTAGTGGTAGGGGTGGAGGGACTTGAACCCCCGACAAAGGCGTTATGAGCGCCCTGCTCTAACCACTGAGCTACACCCCCAGACCACGTTTAAGGTGTAATGGGTAAGCGATTGAGATGCAATATGGAAGGTGTGTTAAAGTGCAGGGGTGCGGTTCAACAGATTGGTCTGCTGACCAACCCCTTTAGTGCGCGTAGCGCTCAGGTCCATTGCGAGGTCAGGAGACCGAGCAGGGACAAACGCAAAATCTCTTAGAAGAATGAGCCGCCTTTACTTGAGAGCGTAAAGCGGCAATAGGTGAAGCCTTCGTTCCAGCCGAGCTTGTAGAGGTCATTATCATTCAGCTCAGGGCGTTTTTTGAAGCCATACATCATTTTGTAGACAGGACCACCTTCTGCGGAGAGACCTGTGTCACAGCCATCTTCCCACCCTAAACGATATTCACTGGGGCCTTCTGGACCCACGAAATAGAGCGGCGCTGGCCGGCATGAAGCGGCCGTTGCAAGAATCGCTAAGCTGAACAAAACTTTTTTCATAGTTCTATTCTATCAATTATCGGGGGGTGTTGTGTGACAGTTTGGTGAAGATTTATATTTGTCCCTGCTCGGTCTCCTGACCTCGCAATGGACCTGAGCGCTGCGCGCACTGAAGGGCTTCGCCTGCTGGCTTCGCATAGCACAATCATCAATGTTTATGGCACAAAAACAGACATGGATCAGAAATAATCCATATATCTAAAGAGGTTATTGGCGCTTTATTTAGGCGGTTTCGCTCTCGCGCGTCCGAATCGTCTGTTCTAGCAAGGGTTTAATCGCCCCCGCATCATACCCATCACAGGCCATCATCAGCTCTGTTAGCGGGTCATTTAAAAGCTCCTCAACCGTTGGCTCGCCGGATATTATCATGGTGTTTTCCCTCACCTTATTGAAGGTTCAGCCTAGCTGTGCACATGGTTATGCACAAGCGCTAAATGCACCCTATCCGCGAAGTAGCCATGCGGTGCACCATTAGAAGTGGTATGATTCTAAGTTACACCCGTTTGGCAATGGCCACCGCGGCGCGGCAACCGCTTTTGATCACTGCAGAAAGCAGCCCATAGCCTGGCGCGCGCTCTGCTTCATGGGCGAGGCCGATATCATGATGTTCCTGCTCATCCGCCAGAAATTGCGAGATGGTTGATTTGAGCTCTTCCTCTCCATCGCTCAGACTGTCGAGCTGTTCGCCGTAATGTTCGGTGATGACCGATTCGACGGCGACAGTGCATGCCATGGCGGCTTTTTCGCCCATCAATGCGGTGCCAGCGCCAAGGGCCCACCCCGCGACATGCCAAAAGGGCAGCAGCGCAGACGGGCGCACATGGCGTTGTTTCATATAGCGTTCGAAAGTTTCGAGATGTTCAATTTCTTGCTCTTTCATCTCACGAATCACCGGCGTACTCGGCGCGTTCTTTAGAATTGCGAGCTGCCCCTCATAGATCCGCTGCGCACCATATTCACCAGCATGGTTGACGCGAATCGCTTCCGAGACGTCTTCAGAGGTGGCGTGATCACCGGGGAGGGGACGGGGCATGGGATTCCTTTCGGTGTTGCATGAGTATGAACATAAAGATAAGGCTCATCGCGCCGGATGCAAGCGCATTCCAGCTTGCCATCGAGATGCTAAGGAAGGTCGCGGTCGCATCACTGCAGGACACAATAGGCGCTTCTTTTAGCATGGCGCGCAGCTCATCTAAGGTTTCGCCGCCTTTGGTTGAGCTGCCGCAGCTGCTTTCGACCACCCCCATCTCAACACTCACATGATAGGCGGCGAGGCCAAACTCAGCGACGAAAAGTAGTGTGATGAGTATGAGGGAAATGCGTTTAAACGATGGCTTCCAAAGAGCATATAATGCAGTGAACGCAATCAATGCATATGGCCCGCGCTGATAGAGGCATAGCTCG
Organism: uncultured Azospirillaceae bacterium; assembly: GCA_964352815.1. Taxonomy (GTDB): domain Bacteria; phylum Pseudomonadota; class Alphaproteobacteria; order Rickettsiales; family UBA3002; genus CAYGTO01. The sequence goes on from CAYGTO010000008.1 coordinate 18,954, forward strand.
CACGGGTAGGTGCCAAAGCCATATTGCGAGATCAAGGCCGTAGCCAGTGCGCCGGCGCTGAACAGCAGGGCGAGGTGGGGCCATTGGTTCATGAGTCGTGTTTTCATAGAGGGAGAGTAATCCGCGTGCGTGTTGTAATCAAGCATTGACGCGCATGCATTCGCGCCGTATAGCTTCGATCACTCCCAAGTGCCTCGGTGGCGGAATTGGTAGACGCGCCGGATTCAAAATCCGGTTCCTTCGGGAGTGCCGGTTCGACTCCGGCCCGAGGTACCATCTTGATTTAAAAAACTACCCCCACACGCCATTTAAGTGTGACATCGTCGCTGTTGCGGTTCAGGCCGATCAGTGGCACTATGTCGACATGCCATGGCGCGTCTTGAAAATGGTAGCGAAAGGACGGGCCGGCGCGCTGCGATGTGTGGCTCACACCTTCAATGGCCCCCAGATCACCGAACTCACCAAAATATTCAGCGCCTAGCAAGAAACGTTCGCTGTAGCGATATTGGCTACGCAGGCGCAGCTCCATGCGGCTCCCATCAAACGCTTCGCCGCGTTCATAGGTCAGCATGATATTGCCGCGATGTTGCCAGCGCCCAACATTTTTCGAGAAGAGCAGCCGCGCTGATATTTCATCGTCACGCGGCTCGTCTTCGCGGTAGAGATAGGCGGCATAGAGGCCCAGATCGATCGGCAATACATCTGGTTCGGCAAACTCATAACGCAGGCTGAGTTCCATCGAGCGAAAGCGAAACCGGTCATTGCGATCATCTTCAAACGCGGGCCGGGCGCGTAGCATGAGCTGATCGGTTGCGCCATAATCATAGGTGAAGCGGGTGCGTGAACGGTGCGCGCGCGTATCATCCACGGTGTAAAACCCATCGACAAAGAGATCGGTTCGGCCTTGCTCGACATAGGGCGGCGGTACGCCAATGCCGGCATGCGCGGGTAATGGTAACATGATGGCTGCTATTGCACAGCATAGAGCGCACGTAATGAACGAAAATGAGGTAGCGCTTGTTTTGGGTTGGATCATCGCGTAATCATAGGGGTATGACGCGTATTTTACAGTGTTTTAGTGTAATTCTCCTGATGCTGCTCTCGCCATGGCTAGCGACCGCGCAAGAAGCGCCCTCATTTTCAGAAAAAGCCCGCAGCTGGGAACAATCGCTGACCAAAGCAGAAAAGGAAATTGATGCAGCGCGTATGAGCGATGCGGAATATGGTGTATTGCAAGAAGAGCTTCGGAAGTTGCGCAGTGATGCGCTTAGCGAAGCGGGGACCCAACAAGCGCGCCTTGAGAAGCAGCGGGAGTTGCTTGCGGCGCTAGGGGTAGCCCCAGAAAAAGCGAGCGATGAAGATCCCCAGGTGGCTGCGAAACGTGAAGCATTGGACGTAGAGATTAAAGAAATTGATGCGCGTCTTAAACAAGCCAATCTCATTTCAGCGAAGGCAGAAAGTCAGCTCTCTGCGATTGATGCGGTGATGAAAGAAGAGCTACGCGCCGAGCTTCTCACCTATGAGGCGATCCCGGCAACGCCTGAGGCACTTATGGGTTTGCTGGACCAAGCAAACGACTACATGTCAGACTTTGAGCAATGGACCAGTTTTGCACTCTTTGTGGCTGGGTTGCTATTTCTCTCATGTATGGCGTTTCCGTTAACCCGAAATTTGAACCAGTTAATTCATGAAGCTCCGGGCATTGAAGCGCATGAGCCATTTAGTCGCGTGCGGTTGATGGTGCTCTTGATCGCAGGTTACGCTGTATTCTTGATGCGTTTTGGCATGGTAAATATTGAGCGTATTCCTGCATTGGAGAACCTGATCGAGGCAGCGGCGAGTATTTGTTTGGCCGTGGTGTTGTTTTTTGCGCTCGGCAAGGTTCATTTTATTGTTCCGCAACGCATAGATGATGCGCTCGGTGAGCGTAAGGCGAATTATAGCTGGTTATGGAATGGCTTCCGAACGCTTGCGCGGATTATTACGTTGCTTGTCCCGGTTGCGAGCCTGGCGGGCTACGCGAATTTAGGCGTCTATGTCATCTTCAACATGCTGATGACCATTGGTGCACTTCTGCTGTTTATATGGATGCGTAAAGCCTCGGTTCGCCTCTATCTGATGCTATTGCAGAGTAAAAATGTATCGGAAAGCAGTTCAGAAGAACAGCTTTCGCCGATTGCGATTACCTTCATTGAGCCAGTACTAGCTGTGGTCTCGTTGTCGGTCGCCTTTTTCTTTTGGGGGATGACGAGCGATGATGTCACGGGTTTTATAGCCCGCTATCAGAACGGTATTCCGATCGGCGATGTCACCCTTGATTTCACCAATCTCTTCTCAGGCGTTTTGCTGTTTGCCGGGCTGTTTTTAGTAACGCGTTTGATGCAGTGGTTTCTCTCAGCCCGCGTCTTTCCCTACACGGACTTTAATATCGGGGTGCGCGATGCCATCCTCGCAATTAGCGGCTATGCTGGAGTGACAATAGCCTTTCTCGTGAGCGTGAGCGCGGTCGGCCTTGATCTATCGAATCTCGCCATCGTGGCAGGCGCGCTCTCGGTCGGGATTGGTTTCGGCCTTCAAGCGATTTTCAATAATTTTGTCTCGGGGCTGATTCTTCTCTTTGAACGACCTATCAAGGTGGGTGATTGGGTGATTGTGGGGACGCATGAAGGCGTAGTCAAAAAGATTCGTGTGCGCTCAACAGAAATCGAAACCTTTTGGAATTCGACGGTGATTGTGCCGAACTCTCAGCTCATCAGCGAGGCGGTAACGAATTGGACGCTCCATGACCGTGTTGGACGTGTCGATGTTGGTGTGGGTGTTGCCTATGGAAGCGATACGGAGAAAGTTAAAGAGGTGCTTCTCGCCGTTGCAAAAGACCATCCGCAAGTGCGCAGCATTCCCGAGCCATTGGTGTTGTTTCAGAATTTTGGTGATAGCTCGCTTGATTTTGAATTGCGCTGTTTCATTCACAATATTCGCGATGTGTTCCGCGTGCGCAGTCAGCTTCGTTTTGCGATTGATGCGGCATTTCGTGAACACCACATTACGATCCCGTTTCCGCAGCGCGATTTGCATATTGTATCGCCTGAGAGCATCTCTGTTATGTCCGCCGATGCGAAGGTGAAAAAGGATGCCTGAGTTCATACGATACCACTATGCGATTGAGACGAACACAAAGGGGGAGGTGCTCGATGAAGCGGCGCTCACAAAGCGTCTCAAGTCAGATAAGCTTGGCTGGGTGCACTTGAATGCCAATGATCCAATGGCGCGCGAATGGTTGCATGAACATGTCAGCTATCTCGATGTAAATGTGCTCGAAGCCCTGTTCGTCACTGAAACGCGGCCACGTATTGCTGAATATGATGATGGGCTTTTGCTGGTGCTGCGCGGCGTGAATTTAAACGAGAATGCCAACCCTGAAGACATGGTATCGCTACGCCTGTGGGTGGACCGGCACCGTATTATCAGCGTATCGCGGCGCCAATTACGCGCGCTCGACGATGTGGCGCAGCATGTTGAGGCAGGAAAGGTCCATTCGAGCGGCGACTTTGTATGCACAGTGATCAGCAAGCTGTTTGAACGGATGGAGCCCACACTGCAGGCGCTCGATGATCAGACGGACGAAGCTGAGGAGCAGGTGATTGAGAAGGCCGATATTGTGTTACGTGAATCGTTGACCCATATCCGCAAAAAGGCGATCGCGCTGCGGCGTTACATGGCGCCACAAAAAGAGGCGATTGGGCAGCTGCGTTATGTGAAGCTCTCTTGGTTTGAGGATCGCCATAGACGCAATCTGCAAGAAAATCACGATCGCATCACGCGCTATGTCGAAGATTTAGATACGATGCGTGAGCGGGCGCAAATCATCAAAGACGAACTCGCTGCGTTGCTTGCTGATGCGATGAATAAGAACATGTATCTTTTGTCTGTCATCGCTGCGATTTTCTTGCCACTCGGGTTTTTGACGGGTCTACTAGGAATCAATGTGGGCGGTATTCCTGGAGCCGATAATGGCGATGCTTTCTTTTTTGTATGTGGCGTTATGGGCGTGATTGTGGTTGGGCAGATCCTATGGTTCCGCAGCAAGAAATGGTTTTAATTACTCTTTTAGATCTTCCCAAAATTCTTTTACTTTAGAAAAGAAACTTTCTGATTCAGGGCTGTTCTTTGTCGTAGAGGCCTGGTCAAACTCTTTAAGTAATTCTTTCTGTTTTTTACTGAGGTTCACTGGTGTCTCGGTCTGCACATGAATATACATGTCGCCACGCGCATCGCCTTGACGCATGATGCTCATGCCCTTGCCTTTGAGGCGGAATTGGTGATCGGTTTGTGTGCCTTGAGGCACGTTGACCTTGACTTTGCCGCCTTCTATGGTGGGGACTTCAATCGAACCGCCAAGGGATGCCGTCGTGAATGGCACAGGCACGCGGCAATGTAAATTCGCCCCGTCACGTTGGAAGAATGGATGGGGTTCGATGCTTAAGAAAATATACAAATCACCGTTCTCACCGCCACGGAAGCCAGCCTCCCCTTCGCCCGCGAGACGGATACGTGTGCCGTCTTCAACACCTGCGGGGATGGTGACGGAAAGGGTGCGTTCCTTACGTGTCTTACCCGTGCCCGCGCAATTGCCGCATGGGTTTTTAATCGTGACGCCCGCGCCATGACATGACGGGCAGGTCCGCTCTACCGTAAAGAAACCCTGCTGTGAACGCACCGCGCCCGCCCCGCCACAATGTTCACAAGTTTCGGCCTTAGAGCCTTTTTCGGCACCACTACCATCACAGGTTTCACATGGCACAGCCGTGGTTAGCTGAATCGGATGTTGCTTGCCCTCATGCGCTTCTTTCAGCGTGATATCCAGATTATAGCGTAGGTCAGCACCGCGGCGTGATGCACTTTGCTGTGCAGATCCGGAACGACGCGCGCGCTGCGAAAAGTCGCCAAAGAGGTCATCAAAGATGTCTGAAAAGCTGCCGCTAAAGTCAAAGCCAGCTGCTCCTGCACCAGGGTGGCCGCCCGCTGCGCCCATACCTTGCTTAAACGCTTCGTGCCCATAGCGATCATAGGCCGCGCGCTTTTGCGGGTCTTTCAGAACGTCATAAGCTTCGCTGATTTCCTTAAACTTTTTTTCCGCAATCTCATTGCCCGGATTTTTATCCGGGTGATACTGCATGGCGAGCTTACGGTACGCCTTTTTGAGCGATGCCTCATCCGCATCGCGGCTTACCCCAAGGGTTTGGTAGAAATCATCAGCCATAAGTGAAACCAGAGATGGTTAGGGTGAACGTGCTTACGAATCCTTTTTCTCATCATCGATTTCTTCGAATTCGGCATCGACCACTTCGCCATCCGCTGCCGCGTCACTGCTGCTTGCGGTGGCATCCGCCGTCTCGCCTGCATCGCTCGCGCCGGCTTCTTGCTGCGCTTTGTAGATCACTTCACCGATCTTCATCATCGCTTGGGTAAGCGCTTCGACCTTGCTTTCGATTGCGTCCTTATCTTCGCCATCGAGCGCAGATTTCAGCTCAGTGATCGCGGTCTCAACGGCTGTCTTATCCGTCGCCTCGATTTTGTCGCCATGCTCAGCGACATTCTTCTCTGCCTCATGCACCATAGCTTCAGCCTTGTTCTTCGCTTCGATTAGCTCTCGGCGAACTTTGTCCTCTTCCGCGTTTTTCTCTGCGTCTTTGACCATCTGTTCAATATCATCATCCGACAACCCGCCCGATGCTTGAATGCGAATCTGTTGCTCTTTGCCGGTCGCTTTATCTTTGGCTGACACATTTACAATGCCGTTCGCATCGATATCAAATGTCACTTCAACTTGCGGCATGCCGCGCGGCGCGGGTGGAATACCCACCAGGTCAAACTGACCAAGCAGTTTGTTATCTGACGCCATTTCGCGTTCACCCTGGAACACGCGGATGGTCACGGCCGTTTGGTTGTCATCCGCGGTGGAGAAGGTTTGCGACTTCTTGGTCGGAATCGTCGTGTTCCGCTCAATCAAACGTGTAAAGACGCCACCGAGGGTTTCAATTCCGAGCGACAATGGCGTCACATCAAGAAGCAGCACATCTTTTACATCGCCTTTCAGAACACCGCCTTGAATCGCTGCACCCATGGCGACCACCTCATCTGGGTTCACGCCTTTGTGGGGCTCGCGTGCGAAAAATTCTTTCACCGCTTCGCCGACTTTTGGCATGCGCGTCATCCCGCCAACCAGCACGACATCATCAATATCGCTGGCATCAAGACCCGCATCTTTCAATGCTTTTTTACATGGCTCAATCGTGCGCTGAATGAGGTCTTCAACAAGGCTCTCAAGCTTCGCGCGCGAGAGTTTCACATTGAGGTGCTTTGGTCCGCTCGCATCGGCCGTAATGAACGGAAGGTTCACTTCGGTTTGTTGCGTGCTGGAGAGTTCAATTTTCGCTTTCTCTGACGCTTCCTTCAGGCGCTGAAGCGCAAGCTTATCATTGCGCAGATCAATACCGCTCTCAGTCTTGAATTCGGCTGCGAGATGTTCAATGATACGTGCATCGAAATCTTCCCCGCCAAGGAAAGTATCCCCATTGGTTGACTTCACTTCAAAAACACCATCACCAATTTCGAGAATGGACACATCAAAGGTCCCACCGCCCAAATCATAGACCGCAATGGTTTTACCGTCATTCTTATCGAGGCCATAAGCAAGCGCGGCCGCCGTTGGCTCGTTGATAATCCGTAATACGTTCAGCCCTGCAATCTTACCGGCATCTTTCGTGGCCTGACGCTGCGAGTCATTAAAGTACGCAGGAACGGTGACCACCGCATCGGTCACGGTTTCGCCAAGATAGGACTCGGCTGTTTCTTTCATTTTTTGCAGGATAAAGGCCGAAATCTGGCTCGGGGAATAATTCTCACCGCGCGCTTCTACCCACGCATCACCATTATCGGCTTTGACAATTTTGTAGGGAACGAGGTCGATGTCTTTCTTTGTTGTCTGATCTTCAAAGCCGCGGCCAATCAAGCGCTTTACAGCAAAAATCGTGTTCTCAGGGTTGGTAACGGCCTGACGTTTCGCTGGGTGACCGATGAGGCGTTCGCCATCTTCCGCGAAAGCCACCATGGAAGGCGTCGTGCGCATCCCTTCGGAGTTTTCGATCACTTTCGCGTCTTTGCCGTCCATCACGGCGACACATGAGTTGGTGGTTCCAAGGTCAATACCAATTACTTTGCCCATTTTTTCCTCTTTTTCTTCTACTTTTGAGTTGGTTACGTTGTTACATTACAATCTAGTAACGGATATAAGTGTCTAAACCAAAAATGCAAGTACTGGGCATCAAATTAACCCCGATAAATCAGAAAATAGCGAAATTTCAGGGGAAAACACACGATTTGGCTCAAATTGTTGCTTTCTTAACCCTTCGGTAACGGATCCCTAACCGAATATTTACTTTTTTCTCCCATAGTTAGAGAAAGTGAAACAAAACTATGCTATTACTGTAGGAAAGACGATCCATGGAACCTATACAATCAGGCGAATTTCAGCCGCGCTATCCTATGGCCAATATATCGAGTGTGATGATGAGTGAAGCGACATCCAATCCTTCTATGAGTGCGCTTGGGGGATACCCTGGTGCGTTTATGATGAAGTTAGATCATACGATTGAAACATTGCGTTCTAAAGGGAAGAGCGGGGCGCTCTTGCTGGTTTCGATTGATAACCTTGCGATGATTGTCAGCGGCCATGGTTTCGCGCTTTCTGAGCAAGTGATGCATGATATTTACGGTATTCTTAAAACAGCGATTGCGCCTAACGGCTACGTGGAACGTGTCCAGCGCGACCAGTTTGGAATTATCATCGACAATAGTACAGAAAGTGCACTCAAAGAGCTGAGTGATTCCCTGATCGAGGCGCTGCATGATTATGGCTTCCATGCCAACCCGACCGCACTGCATATTATGAGTTCTTCCGTATGTATTTCGTTGCCCGAATCCGCCAATGATGCCCAAAGCGCTATGGACCACGCCTATATTGGGCTACATGATACGGCGGCGGGGCATGCATTCCGTATGTTTAATGTGCCTGAGGAGATTGCGTTTGATTCCCGCCAGCAAATGGGCCTGGCGAATCATTTAAGCAAGGCGATCCGTGAAGATCGGCTACGGATGGCGTATCAGCCAGTGATTTGCAGTAAATCTGGCGATGTTTCGCATTATGAAGCGTTACTGCGTGTGCGCGGCGATGATGGGCGCATTTCATCGGCAGGGCCGTTGATTCCTATCGCGGAAAATATGGGCATGATCGATGTGATTGATCACCGTACGCTCAAAATGGTGGTGGATGAACTGCGCAGCGATGACCATGTGATTCTCGCGCTCAACATTTCGAATGTCACCGTTCGCAATGCAGACTGGCTTCAGCATTTCCATGCGTTGATGGATGAAACCCCAGAAATTGCGAGCCGTTTGATCGTTGAAATCACTGAAACGGCGATTGAGCATGATGTCAGCAAAACACAGTCCTTCATTGAGGCGATTCAGGCGCATGGCGCAAAAGTCGCGCTTGATGATTTCGGGACCGGTTATACCTCCTTCCGCCAGCTCAAACATTTATCGGTCGATATGATCAAAATTGACGGTTCTTTCGTCAAAGATTTGGTCGAGAACGCGGATAATCAGCTCTTTGTGAAGACGCTGCTTGATTTCTCTAACGGTTTTGGCCTGACCTCAGTGGCGGAATTCGTTGAGAATGGTGAGATTGCGAAGCTATTGATGGAGCTTGGCGTTGAATATATGCAGGGTTACTACTTTGGCCGCCCTGAGAATCATCGTACCTGGCTCAATGACGGCGAGTACTCCGCTTCGTAATGAACGTTATCCTCGAGTCGGCCTAGCCGATTTCAGGGATCTAATCGACACAGATTGGCGAAACTCGCATTAGCTCAAACGAGAATGGCGGGTGAACCCAATCCCCATAGCCTACTTTTTTCCCTTGCAACAAATTCCATATGCGGTAAATCAGAGTCAGTGCCGCTATAGCTCAGTTGGTAGAGCAGTTGATTTGTAATCATCAGGTCCCGAGTTCGAATCTTGGTGGCGGCACCATCACCAAAAAAAATAATTGATAATTATTTTTCTGTGGTGATCTCCGAGACTTATGTTTTATGTGGCGAGTTTATCGAGCTGCAATGAAACATTTAGTCGTAGGTGACTGTTGTGACACCCGCCAACACAATACGACAGTGAAACCGCCAATCGTGGTGTCACAGATTACAAGGCAAAAACCATGAGCGAAGCTGCCTCTATCCCCGATGTGAGCCGTCCAGATGTCAGTGACCCCTATGCGCGGGAACATCAAATTTTTCCAAAACTGTCTAATGAACAGCTGAAGCGCATTGAACTGTTTGCCGAAAAGCAGTCCCTGCCGAAAGGCACCATCCTATTCGAGCGCGGCGATCGGACCGTTGATTTTTTCGTGATTCTCAAAGGCAGTATCGAAATCTACGAGCATAAGCAGGATGGCACGCATGTGATCACCACGCATCGCGACCATCAATTTACTGGTGAGCTTGATTTGTTCAATAATCGCCAGATTTTGGTTAGCGGGCGTATGGGAGAAGCGGGCGACGTGCTACGCCTGTCGCGGCCGGCCTTCAAAAAACTCCTGACCAGCGAGCCGGACATTGGCGAGACCGTCATCCGCGCCTTTATTTTGCGGCGGGTTGGGCTGATTTCGCACAAGCAGGGCGGGGCATCGCTTCTACTCGAGAAGCAAACTGCGGACACGATTCGCATTGAGCGGTTCTTGCGCCGCAATGGTTACCCGATCGAGATCATCCAATGCGATGAGGATTGCAGCGATGCGCTCGAAGAATATGGCGTGGCGCGCGACACTCTACCCACCGTGGTGGTGCATCAGGGCGACCGCGTGCTGCATAGCCCAACCAATTATGAGCTGGCGGAGGCGCTGGGCCTGCTCGAAACGCTCGATACAGAGGCGGTCTATGATGTCGCCGTGGTCGGCGCTGGGCCGGCCGGCTTGTCGGCCGCGGTTTATGCCGCATCGGAAGGGCTTAAAACCGTGCTGGTCGAAGCCGAAGCACCCGGCGGCCAGGCGAGCACCAGTTCGAAAATTGAGAATTATCTCGGCTTCCCTACTGGCATTTCTGGTCCCGCGCTCGCTGGCCGTGCGCAGGTGCAGGCGATGAAATTCGGTGCGACCATTGCCCTGCCGCATAAGGTGGTGGCGGTTCAATGCGAGCAGCGCCCGTATGTGCTAAAGCTGTGCGATAAGGATTGTGACGCGATGGCGATTCAAGCGAAGACTGTCGTGGTGGCGACAGGCGCGACCTACCGCACGCTGAATATTGAAGACGCCAACCGGTTCGATAATATGGGCTGCTATTATGCGGCCACTGCGATGGAAGGCGATTTATGCGCCAATGAAGAGGTGGCCGTGGTTGGCGGTGGGAATTCTGCAGGCCAGGCGGCGGTCTATCTTGCTTCGCGCGCCTCGCATGTGCATTTGTTGATTCGCCGCGAATCGCTGAAAGACAGCATGTCGGATTATTTGATCGAGCGTATTCATCTCTCCGACCGGATCACGCTGCACCCCTATACGGAAATCACCGATATGCAGGGCGAGGGACATCTGGAAGGCGTCACCTTCACCAATAATCAGACTGGCGCGTCAGAGGTAAAGGCGTTACGCTATGTGTTTTTGATGATTGGCGCCCAGCCGAACACGGCCTGGCTCAATGGATGTCTGGATTTGGATGAGAAAGGGTTCATCAAAACCGGCGCTGCGTTTTGCAGCGATATTTCGGAAGTGATGGAACGTGCGCCGATGATGCTCGAGTCAAGCCGGCCGGGCATTTTTGCGGTGGGCGATGTGCGGTGCGGGTCGATCAAGCGAGTCGCATCTGCTGTTGGCGAAGGCTCGATGTCGATCAGCCACGCCCATGTCTGCATCGCCGAAGTGATCCCATCGGTGGATGATGCACAAGCGGCGTAATTTTAAGCCTTACAAAATAAACTTCGCTAAATCCGTATCTTGATCCATCTCGCCGATATGTTCTTCAACATAGGCGGTGTCGATGGTGGCGGCGACGTTCTCCTGGTCTGGCGCGTCGAAGCTGATCTCTTCCATAAGCTTTTCCATCAATGTGTGCAAGCGCCGTGCGCCGATATTCTCCACCTCGCGGTTATATTTTGTCGCCAGCGCTGCGAGCGTAGCAATGCCATCTTCGGTGAATGCTACTTCCGCATTTTCCGCTTTCATCAGCGCGACATATTGCTTGGTCAGGCTGGCTTCCGGCTCGGTGAGAATTCGCACCATATCCTCTTCGGTGAGCGCGCGCAGCTCGACACGAATCGGCAAACGCCCTTGCAGTTCGGGCAGCAGGTCGGAGGGTTTCGCCATATGAAACGCGCCGGAGGAAATAAACAAAATATGATCGCTTTTGATCGGGCCATATTTGGTCGGCACGGTGGTGCCTTCAAGCAGCGGCAGCAAATCGCGCTGGACGCCTTCGCGGCTGACATTGCCACTGCGACTGCCTTCCTGGCGGTCGGTCACCTTATCAATTTCATCGATGAACACGATGCCGTTATTTTCAACATTCTCGGTCGCCTCGGCGATGATGGCATCCTGGTCCACGAGCTTATCGGATTCTTCTTTAATCAGCACATCATAGCTTTCGACCACGGTCATTTTGCGGGTTTTGGTGCGCCCGCCCATGGCTTTGCCGAGAATATCGCCAATATTCAACACGCCCATCGAGCTGCCGGGCATGCCGGGAATATCGAAGCTTTGCATCGCATCGCCGCCCGTATCTTCCACATCGAGCTCGACTTCTTTGTCATCCAGCTCGCCCGCGCGTAGGCGGGTGCGGAATTTCTCGCGCGTCTCTTCGCTGGCATGCTCACCGACCAGCGCATCGAGCACCCGCTCTTCGGCGGCGGCTTCGGCCTTGGTTTTCACCGTCTCATGTATATTTTCACGCGCCATGCTGATGGCCATTTCCATCAAATCGCGGATGATTGAATCAACATCGCGGCCTACATAGCCCACTTCGGTAAATTTGGTGGCTTCGACTTTAATAAAGGGAGCATCGGCGAGTTTTGCCAAGCGGCGCGAAATTTCGGTCTTTCCGCAGCCCGTCGGCCCAATCATCAGAATATTCTTCGGCATGATTTCGTCGCGCAGCGGCTCTTCCACCTGCTGGCGCCGCCAACGGTTACGCAGCGCGATGGCGACCGCACGTTTGGCATCGTTTTGGCCAATAATATAGCGGTCAAGTTCAGCAACGATTTCGCGGGGGGTGAGTTGTGTCATCTTGAGTCAATCCTTTATTGTCATTAAACTGTCACACACAGCGCGATCTTTTTCGCTATAACGCTCCTACATGTAATGCAGCAATTATGAAAGGAAAGTGTTATGTCATTTTTTAAACGCGTAAACGATACACCGCGCACTGGGTTTTCTGGTGTAATTGAGATTGAATCGGCTCCAGTAGCATATGAAGCTCCTCAGCTTGATGCAGGTCTCACAGTGCCTAGCGCAGGCTCAGAAGGCAGTCTGTTAGCACGTTTTGACGGATCGCGTCGTCTCGAAGTGGCGGACGTTGAAGCACCTGATTCGCCGCTTACGCTGGGTTCAGCTCCGACGGTTCGTCGCTTTATTTCTGTAAGCTAATATAGGCTACGCCTGATTCTTCAGCGTTTCAACCGTAAGGTTATGGTTGGTGTAGACGCAGATATCGCCGGCGATGCCCATTGCTTCGCGCGCCAAGGTCTCGGCGGTAAGCTCGGCCTTATCCGCATGTTTCATAAGCCCTCGGGCGGCGGAAAGCGCATAATTACCTCCAGAACCAATGGCAGCCAGCCCATCTTCGGGCTCGAGCACATCGCCATTTCCTGATAAAATGAGCGTGGTGGTTTCATCGGCGACAATCATCATCGCTTCCAGGCGGCGCAAATAGCGATCGGTGCGCCAATCTTTCGCGAGCTCCACGCAGGCGCGGGTCAGCTGCCCCGGATGTTTCTCAAGTTTTTGTTCCAGCCGCTCAAACAGCGTAAACGCATCGGCTGTTGCGCCGGCAAAGCCACCAATGACGCTGCCATCAGCGAGCTTGCGCACTTTCCGCGCCGAGGCTTTCATCACCGTGTCACCAAGGCTGACCTGGCCGTCACCGGCGATCACAACCGCGTCTCCCAAACGTACGGCGATGATGGTGGTGCCATACCAGGTGGTTTTTGATTCATGCTGCATCATTACTGGCAACCCCACACATTACACCGGTCGCAATTGCCATAAAATTCACAGCGTCGCTGCTCGGCTGACTCTTCCCCGAAAGGCGCGCAGGCGGCAATTGACAGTAGAAATCCAAAAATAATGCCATATTTCATGCCTCTAGATATGAGGGAGACGATAGTAAAAAGCAAGTCTGATTGACATTTCAGCCAAATCAGGCGACAACAACGCCATGAGAACAGCATCAACACAACGAAAGACCAAAGAGACCGAAATTGCCGCCACAGTAAATTTGGACGGCAACGGTCAGTATACGGTCAGCACCGGCATTGGCTTTCTCGATCACATGATCGAGCAGCTCTCGCGCCACAGTTTGATTGATATTGAGCTGAGCGTGAAGGGTGATCTGCATATTGATGGCCACCACACGACTGAAGATTCGGCGATTGCGCTGGGCCAAGCGGTGAAGGAGGCGCTTGGCGATATGAAGGGTATCACGCGCTATGCGCACGCTTATATCCCTATGGATGAGACGCTGAGCCGCGTTGCGATCGATATTTCCGGCCGGCCTTATTGCATCTGGCACGTCAATTTCAGCCAAGAGAAACTTGGCGACATGGATACGGAACTGTTCCGCGAATGGTTCATGGCCTTTGCGCAGCATGCCAATCTATGCCTGCATGTTGAGAATCTCTATGGCGTGAACAATCACCACATTATTGAGTCCTGTTTTAAAGGGTTGGCGCGCGCATTGCGCACGGCGGTCGAGATCGACCCGCGCAAGAGCGATGAGGTGCCATCCACCAAAGGCACATTGGGCGGATAAGCCATGATTAGCAACCGATTGCAACTCTACACCGTGCATGTCAAAGAAGGCGACAGCGAACAGCTGCCGCTGTTTGTCAGCGAGGGGTTCAATTTTTATGCCTTCATTTTTACCGCATTCTGGGCGCTCTACCACATGGTGTGGGTCTTGCTGGCAATCATTCTCGGTTTCAACATGCTCCTGACCTTGCTGCTTGAATTTGAGGTTGTCAGCCCTGCCAGCGGTATTTTTATCGGGCTCGTCTTTCAGCTGTGGCTTGGTTTTGAGGGCAATGACTGGCGACGTAAGCGTCTGAAGAAAGATGGCTATGTGATGAGCTCGATTGTTAGCGGCGCTAGCGAGATGGAAGCGGAGCAACGCTATTTCGACCGGCTGGTCGAAGAACAAGCCATGAGCGCGGCGAAGGCATGAACGTTTGCATCATCGATTACGGCTCCGGTAATCTGCACTCCGTACACAAGGCCTGCGAACATGTAGCGAGTAATGGCCAAGCCATACAGCTCACTTCCGATCCTGAGCATGTGAAACATGCAGGCCATATTGTGTTGCCGGGTGTCGGCGCATTTGCCGATTGTGTTTCCGGTTTGCGCGCGATTGATGGCATGGTGGGCGCACTTGAGGAGGCAGTCTTGCACAAGAAAACCCCCTTTCTTGGGATATGTGTGGGGATGCAAATGCTGTTCGAAACGGGTCATGAGCATGGTGAGCATCAAGGGCTCGGCTGGTTGAAGGGCCATGTGCGTCCCTTAAAAAATATGATTCCTGAGGCAATGCGCCGCGATCTTGCCATCCCTCATATGGGGTGGAACAGCCTGACACTGACCAACACAACACATCCGATGGCGCACGCGATTCCGCGCGATCAGGATGTTTATTTTGTGCACTCTTATGCTGCACTCGCACAGTCAGATGGTGCATATCCCGAAGATACACTTGCGACTGTGGAATATGGTGCTAGCGTGTGCGCCATGGTTGCCAAGAACAACATTATCGGAACGCAATTCCACCCGGAAAAAAGCCAAGCGGCAGGGCTTGCGATGTTGCGTTTTTTCCTTGGGCGCACATCATGGTCATAGAGGTTGACAAAGTTTCCGAGCTAACCGGTAACGATTTAAGCGATTTGTGTCAGGCAACCGAAGACGCCATCAAGGACGGCATCGGCTTTAATTGGGTCAGCCCGCCCATGCGTGAACAGATGGAAGCCTATTGGAATGGTGTCATAATGGTGCCGGACCGGGTCCTGTTTATTGGTCGTCTCGATGGTGGGGTCGCCGGATCGGTGCAATTGATCAAGCCCAGTAAGTCGAAAGAAACCTCCGCATTTGCTGCCCATGTCGAGGCGCATTTTGTTGCACCCTGGGCGCGGGGTCACGGGCTTGCGATGCAGCTTCTTGAAGAGGCCGAGCGCGAAGCAATGAAGCAGGGCTTTTCGCTCATTCGCCTAAGCGTGCGAGAAACACAAGACCGCGCGCTGCAGATTTACCGCGAGTCGGGCTATGTGGAATGGGGTACGCTACCCTATTTCGAATTCGTCAATGCCAGCATGGTTGCCGGGCATTTCTTCTATAAAAAACTTGGACCCGCAACGGAGCTGATATGATTCTCTACCCAGCGATTGATTTAAAAGATGGTCATTGCGTGCGCTTGCTTCATGGTGAGATGGATGCGGCGACGGTGTTTTCTGATAGCCCAGCCGAGCAGGCGAAGCGCTTTGAACAGCAGGGCTTTCACTATCTTCATATTGTCGATTTGAACGGTGCATTTGAAGGCAAGAGCGTCAATGGCGACGCGGTCGAAGCGATTCTGGAGGCGATCTCCATTCCAGCGCAGCTCGGTGGAGGCTTACGCACCATGCACGATATTGAACAGTGGCTTGAGAAAGGCTTGGCCCGTGTGATTCTGGGTACGGTAGCGCTGCGTGAGCCTGAGCTTGTCAAAGAAGCCTGCACGAAATTTCCAGGCCAAATTGTGGTCGGTATTGATGCCAAGCAAGGCCATGTTGCAGTCGAAGGCTGGGCCGAAACCAGCGAGATGCGTGCGCTTGATTTAGCCATGCGTTTTGAGGATGCCGGTGTGGCAGCGATTATCTATACGGATATTGGCCGCGATGGCGCGATGCAGGGGCCGAATGTGGACCAAACCGCTGCGATTGCCGAGCGGCTCTCAACGCCGGTGATTCTCTCAGGCGGCGTGTCATCGAATGCGGATATTGATGCGATTGCCCGGGTGGCTGAACATAGCGGCATTAGTGGCGCAATCATCGGCCGCGCGCTTTACGAAGAGGCGATTGATATCGATGCGGCGCTCGCCAGCGCTTCGCGTTCTGCCTCCGCCGCGTGAATTTGATTCTTAGGCGCGTCTTTTTCGACAGTGAGCCAATCCGCAATCACGGGTATAAGCACAGGAAGTGCGCAGCATAGTTGAGACAAGAGTAGCACGCCTGCGCCTTGTCCCGAATGCCACATCTTATCTTCTTTGCGACATGCGCCAGGCATTTTCCCCAGAATCTTTGCAACTGTAGACATCGGCCCAACCGCATGTGGCTTGCCCGCTTCAACCGCAGCATCGAGATTGGTCGGAAGGTTGCGCCACATAGACTCACCCCCATAAACCGATCCCGTACCATCATATCGCGGATGAAAGGATTCGAGCCCAACCATGCCCGATAGGCATTGCAACGAATGACCAATGCCGGGAAGAATGGAAGGCATCGCGAATACAATCCCGAGGACGTTACTGCCTGTTTTAAGGGTTCTCCCCGCGGAGCCCGCTGCCTCTTCATTGCTCCCATTGTCACGTGCCACTCGTTTTTGCAGCTGTTCTAGTCCGCTTCCAGCATAATGTCCTACAATGATGATTCCGCCAGCCGTTAGGGCATTATGAATGCCACTGCGTGTCACCGACGTGCCTAGAAGGGGAATTTCTTCGAGTGCGCGGGTGATGGCACCTGCGACACCAAAATACGATGTCCCATTTTTTTCGGCAACTTTCCATCCGCCCTGGGCAGCAAAGGGGCAGCATTTATCGAGCATAATTTTGTAGCTTTCTTCACCGACTCCGAATTGCTTGAGTGCAATCGGCGACACCGCAATGGCGGCGCTGCCAATCCCGGCATAGCGCAGCGCTTTGGCAATCGCAGAATCATGATGATGGTGTGTGTCGTGCGATTCATTCAGCGCAACCGTCTCGCTTTGCACGGGGCTTTGCCAGATAATGGGCGATTCCGTGGAGTCATGAGGTGATGAAGTCTGCTGCATTTATATTAATTATCAATAGGTTATATTTATTTTTGCCCATCTATAATGGGGTGAGCCTTACTATGCCTTCCCGCGCCACGAATAGCATCAAAAACCGTATTTATTTCGGCAATTGTCATAATTCTGTAACATTGCACGCGTATACTAAGAGCATAGTAAAAGAAAAGTGTGTGAGACGTGTTAATCTTTCTACTGATTATGTTATGGGCGATGAATGCCTCAGAGCAAGGCCAAGAAGGCGGTCTGGCTGGGATGTTCGGTGGCTTGTTTGAAGGGTTGCTCAGCCTGTTTGGCGTCGAGAACCCAAGAGAACGAACATTAGAAGCAACACTTACCCAAGACCACGCTCAAGAAGAAGGGTTTATTCAGAGCAGTGTGAACGACATGGTGCGTGCTAAAATGGCAGAATCCCTTAAGATTAGTGAAGAAGAACTGGTTGCCCTGCTAGGTGAAGGTAAGGATGTTAATGCGATTCTCCAGGCAGCGGGGATAGATACCGCATCGCTGACATTAGGCCAGCTAGAAAATATGACACCGGAAGAAGTGCGCGAGAAACTCTTCACCAAAGAGGTGATTAAGGGACTTATGGAACATGAACGTCTTGGCCCACTGATGCTCAAGACGGTGGCTTACAATGAACAAATGGCGAATCAATTGTATGCCGGCACGGACCAGCTTGAAGCGCATCAGATTGCCGATCATATTCAGCTCGTTATGGGGCTGAATGATAAGGCGGTCACTGCGCTCGCCACAGGGCTTCAAGAGCTTGATCTTTCCCGCGCACCTGAAAAACACCGCGCAAGTTTTGCGCAGATGCAACAAATTCTGACGCCAGGCAACACAGCGTTATTGAAAGAGGTGCTGTCTGACCTACCACAAGATAAAGTGACTCAGCTCATCGAACTTATCACAGCAGGTGAAGCATCTCAGAAAGAACTTGTTGAACTGGTAATGAAAGATCCTGCGCTTTACGATGCGGCAAAACGTTTGGTAACAGAGTTGGACCAGAGCCAGATGGGATCAGAAATGCGCACGAAGCTCTCTCAGGCAGCAGGTTTGATTGAAGCGAAAGAAACCGGTGACACACTGCTCAAAAAAGCAGGTGCGGTGCTAGAGAGTGTACAGGAAATTGAAATGCCATCACTATCTGGTGTGCTGAACTTCTTGACGGGTTCTGAAGCGCGCACCCCCGCACAATAATCACTGACCGAATAATCCCTTAATCGCATTAATGCCGTCTTTGACGCGCTCGGTTTTATCCTCGGTCTTGGTGCCGTCTTCATTCTTTCCTTCAAATGCATCACGGATATTCTTCACCGTACCTTCCACGCCTTTGGTCGTGTCTTGAAGTGCATTGCCACTCGAGCCTGACGCTTTTTCCTCTGGCGCGGTCTGCGCTTGCTTGACACATGGGTTATCTTTGAAGACGCTGGTTTTCTGAGCCGCTTCAAGCCCCGCAAGTGCGGCAAACCCTAGGCCTCCTGTTGTTGTGCCAAAAACGAGTTTGCCAATAGTGAGGAGGGTGCTCTGCTTATCGAGTGACACCGATGGGTCGATCCACTTGCCTGAGAGCAATAGCGGGGGAACCAAATCGGCCGCGCCGACTAAAGAGCTGCGCGGGCGCAGGGTCAGGTCGAGCGTTTCGGATGGCAGAGAAATGCTGCCATTGCCATCCACTTTGGCAGCGCTGGTTTGCAGGGTCATCGCTTTGGTCTTCGCGACGCCGCCCGTAATGTCAGCGGCAGCAAAAGCGCACGACACATCAATTTTATCAACTGATTTTCCGCCGCCTAAGAACGCCAAAAATGCTTTGAGCTTTTCGATATTCGGCGAATCATACTGCGTGCCATTGACCATCATTTGCGTCGAGCCTTGGCTGCTCGCGATAACCGAATGAAGGTCAGCGCCTGTTCCTTTCAGATCAAGCGCAAAGCTTGATGTCCCGCCTGTGAGGGGCACGTCCGATGCGCCCGCGAGTTTCATGATGCGGTCAATAGTGACTTTCTCAGCCAGCGCTTTGATAGAGAGGGTTCCGCCGGCTGCGGTTGCGCCTGTGATCGCCATATCTGCCTCAACGGTGCCGCCAGCAAGGGCGATTGGAGAGGTGTCGAGGGTGATGCTGCCAGGCGCCGCGATGATTTTGGCTTTGACATTGTCATAGGTCTGGCCACCAGCAATGAGTTTGGTAATCGCCGCATTCACAGTTGCCCGCACCGGTAAGGTGGCAATGGCATCCATAGGCAAAGCGATGTTTGGAATCACACGATCACTCGCCGGGTTTTCTTTCGGTGCCTTTTTCGCGCTGTCCGCATTAGGTGCTGCGGTGCTTGCAGCGGGGGCGGCGAGGGTGTCGATATTGAGTGACTCAGAGGTAAGTGTAGCCGTTATATTGGGGATGGTGCTGGCCAAATCTGCTGTGGCTTTTAGCAGAACCGTCGCCTCGCCATAAGTAAGCGTTAAGCCAGGGAGCGTGACTTTCTCAGACGTGCCAGAAAAACTACCCTTGGCAGATACCGCAGGCAATGCGGGAACATCGCCGCCAGTTAGTTTTGAAAGCCCTTGCGTATTCTTCATATCGAAAGAGAGGTCCCCTGAAAACGTGCCCGCGGCACTTGTGCCTTCCGATACGGCCGTAAGGCCAGGTGCTGAAACATTGATACGGTAATCAAGCGTTTGCCCTGTGAGCGCTTCGACCGACGCGGCGCTTACATGCGCCGAAACAGTGGCCATCTTATATTGCGATTCTGCATCAATGCTGAGCCCATCATTATCTTCGATTGTTGCGCTGCTGAGCGTCACTGTTTCATTCGTGCCGCTAACGGCATCCTTATAGATAAGGGTGACATTCTCTAACTCGGCGCGGCTCAACGTGATCGGCGAAGCTGCGTCGTCATTGGATGAGGATGGTGCATCGGGCGTAGCGGGTTCAGAGCTCTCCAACGTGCTGGTTTTGGCGGTATTAAATTCCCAATTCGCGTCCCCTGAGGCGTTTTTCTGCAGGCGAATCGTAGCATCGCGCAGTTTGACATAATCAATCACTGTCTCACCACCCATGAGCGGCATCAATGCGACGCCTACACTCACATACTGCGCTTCGAACATCGGATCGCTCCCCGCCCACTCTGCGTTAGAGAAGGAAACATCTGTCAGGGTCGCGCTTGGGTGCAAGCCATAATCATCGTCAATGTCTAAGCCAAGCTTGACGTCACCCCCAATGAGGAGCGTGCGCCCGGTCTCTTTATTTACGGCTTCGGTGGCCAGTGTTTTGATTTCATCGGCATCCACCAGCTGTAATGCGACAAAGCCAACCATGACCAGGAGCACAAGCAGAACGAACAGTCCGCCAAATAGACGTTTGAATAATTTCATAAGTACCTCTCTGTTGCGACAGAGGTAGCAACTTTAGGCGAGAAGTCAATCGATCTAGGGGAGAGAAAGAAAAGGGTTGAAAGATACCATTCGGTATGTATACTATACTCATAAACGAAATTAGGGTAGTTTTGATGAAAAAGCAGACCGATATGAAAGCACGCCTAATGGATGTTGCCATTGAGCTGATTTGGGAGAGCAACTACAGCAATGTAGGGGTGGCGGAAATCTGTAAGCAGGCAGGTGTGACCAAGGGCTGTTTTTATCATCATTTTGAAACCAAGGCCGATCTATTCTATGAGGCCTCTCAGCATTACTGGCAAGGCATGAAGCCGACATTGGAAGAAGTCGTGTCTCCTGCATGTTCGCCGCTTGAGCAAGTGGAGAATCTCATTCGGTTGGTAATCAAAATCCAAGTTGATCGTGCCAAAGAGGGTAAAAACCCTGTCTCTGGATGCCCATTTTTTAGTGCTGGCAGCCAAGTTGGCACCGGCGAAGAGAAGGTGCGTCAGGCCTCGATCGAAATGTCCGATAAGGCCATTCAATACACTACGAGCATGGTGCGCGGGCTTAAGGCTGAGGGGTGCCTAGAGGGGGATCCGAACCCAAGCGCGATTGCGCGACGTATCCATCAATATATCATGGGGCTGCTGATGCATGGCCGCGCATTACGTGATCTGTCGGTCGTAAAAGCAGATTTGCGCGAAGCACTGTACGGTATTATGGGGTTAAAGCCATCATACCGCATTGAGGGGCCTGAAATGATTTCAAATCAGATGTTTGAGGGCGCCTAAGCTCTTATCTGCCGTAATCTTAACAAAATTTCATATAGAAAGTGATTTTAGGGGTTGAAACATACCATACGGTATGTTAACTTTCGTTATACAAACCAACCGGTATGTGTTTAAGGAGAGAAAGATGGAAGAGAATGCAAATACACTCTTAGGTGATCTGCTGATGCGAGAGATTATGATGAAAGATATCGAAGTTACCAAACGCTCTAACGCAGAGGTGCCTCTAACGGAATGGCATAAATACATTACGATTCACTAGAAAACACGGACACCAAAGAAAGAAGGATATACCTATGGCACTCTATAACGAAGTAAAAGACAGAATAGCCCTTTATTTTCACCAACCATTCATCTATAGCGACGATGAATTGAAAGCAGCAGAGCAATTATTTGACGATATGAGCCTGGTGCATTATCGCTGAGCGAGGGATTTATGCGAGCCACATCTTTCACACAATGGACCGTGTTAGCCGCGCTGTTAATCATCGTAGGGGGCGTGACCTACTATTCGGCAAATGCGGAGTCATCTGAAGATGGTGATGCGATGCCGCCACAAATTCCTTCCGTTGACGTGGAAGTGCTCGCGCCTGATGTGATGCGTATATGGAACGAATTCTCAGGGCGCTTAGAAGCCGTCGATCATGTTGAGATCCGCCCGCGCGTCAGCGGAGAAATTGTCGCCGTGCAGTTTAAAGAAGGCAGTGTGGTAGAAGTAGGTGACCCGCTCTTCATCATCGACCCGCGCCCTTTCGAGGCCGACGTGGCAAGTGCGCAAGCCTCCCTTCAGTCGGCACGTTCGCAACGTGATTTAGCGAAAGTTGAATTGGAACGCGCCCAGAAACTCGTGAAGAACGGTCATATTTCCGAGAGTGTGACCGATGAACGCCGTAATGCTTATAAGGTGGCGATTGCGAATATTGAGTCAGCGAAAGCGCGGCTCGACCAAGCGGAGCTTGATCTGGAATATGCGCATATTAAAGCGCCTGTCAGCGGCCGGATTAGTCGCGCCGAATTCACTAAAGGTAATCTGGTAGAGGCCAATCTGAACGCGCCAGTGCTTACCACTATTGTTTCGAACAAAGAGATTTATGCGGAGTTTGATGTTGATGAGCAGACCTATTTGAGCACCGTGCGCAGTATGGGCCAGGATGAGGCAATGCCGGTGGAATTGCGCCTTGCAGGCGATGATGCGGTGATCTATCACGGCCATATCCACTCATTTGACAACCAGCTCGACATCGCCACGGGCACGATCCGTGCGCGTGGTATTTTTGAAAATAAAGATGGTGTATTGATTCCTGGTATGTACGCGAATGTACGCCTCGGCTCAGCCGCCAAACAGCGCTTGTTGCTCGTCAGCGAGAAAGCGATCGGCACCGACCAGGATAAGAAATATGTCTACGTGGTGACCCCCGAAGGGCAGGTGGAATATCGTGAAATCCGTATTGGGCGCACCATCAATGACAAGCGCGAAGTGCTGTTTGGCTTGCAGGCGGGCGAGCAGGTGATGGTCAATAGTTTACAGCGCGTGCAGCCGGGCATGAAAGTGAATCCGGTCGATGTGACAGGAGCGCCTCAGGCACGTGAGCATGATCATACCGCAACCCTAGCATTACAATCGTAGCGACGACTTAAGGAAACCCTCATGAGCCTGTCCGGATTTTTTATTGATCGCCCGATTTTTGCGAGTGCGATGTCAATTGTGATCTTTCTGGCCGGGCTCATTGCGATGTTCCAGCTTCCGATCGCGGAATATCCGGATGTGACGCCGCCGGCGGTAGTGGTCACGGCGCAATTCCCAGGCGCGAATCCGAAAGTGATTGCGGAAACCGTTGCTACGCCGCTCGAAGAGCAAATCAACGGCGTGGAGAACATGCTCTATATGTATTCGCAGTCAACGTCGGATGGCAAGATGACGCTGACCGTCACCTTTGCCATTGGCACCGATCCTGATCTGGCGCAGCAGCTCGTGCAAAACCGGGTCAGCCAAGCGGAGCCGCGATTGCCGGAAGTGACGCGTGAACTAGGAATCACCACGATTAAAAGCTCGCCCGATTTGACGATGGTAGTGCATCTGACCTCGCCGAATAAGCGCTATGAGAGCCTGTATTTGCGTAACTATGCGGTGATTAATGTCAAAGATCAGCTTGCGAAAATTAAGGGGGTCGGGCAGGTGCGCCTGTTTGGTGGCGGTGATTATGCGATGCGCCTTTGGCTGAACCCTGAGAAATTAGCAGAACGCAGCTTAACCGCGAATGATGTGGTGAATGCGGTGCGTGAACAGAATGTGCAGGTGGCAGCAGGCGTCATTGGCGGCCCGCCCTATGCCGACAAAGCGCAGCTACAATTTCAAATCAATGCGAAGGGCCGGCTCGATACTCCGACCGAGTTTGAAGATATTATTATTCGCACCGGCGAGAATGGGCAAATCACCCGCTTAAGCGATATTGGCCGGGTGGAAATGGGGGCGTCGGAATATTCCCTGCGCTCGATGCTCAATAATGACAATGCGGTGGCGATCCCGATCTTCGCTTCACCCGGCGCCAACGCACTCGACATTTCAACCAATGTGCGCGCGAAAATGGCCGAGCTGAAAAAGAATTTCCCAGAAGGGGTGGATTACAGCGTGGTCTATGACCCGACGGTCTTCGTCCAAAAGTCGATTGAATCAGTGATCACCACGCTGCTCGAAGCAGTGGCGCTCGTGGTGCTTGTGGTGATTATTTTCCTTCAGCGCTGGCGCGCCGCAATCATCCCGCTCTTAGCCGTTCCGGTCTCGATCGTGGGAACCTTTGGTATCATGATCTTGCTGGGCTTTTCGATCAATGTGCTCACCTTGTTCGGGCTGATTCTGGCGATCGGGATTGTCGTTGATGACGCGATCATCGTGGTAGAAAATGTCGAGCGGAACATTGAAGAGGGCCTCTCGCCGCATGACGCTGCCATCCAAGCGATGCAAGAAGTCACCGGCCCAATCATCGCGACCACGCTGGTGCTCGTTGCGGTGTTTATTCCGATTTCTTTTATCAGCGGACTGACCGGACAATTCTATCAACAATTCGCCCTGACCATTGCCATTTCGACGGTGATTTCATCGTTCAATTCACTGACGCTTAGCCCGGCCATGTCGCGCGTCTTGCTGAAGCCGCAAGGCGAGGGCAGGGACTGGCTTACCTGCGCGATGGATAGAGTGTTTGGTGGGTTTTTTGCCTGGTTCAACCGATTCTTCCAGCGCCGCTCTGAAGGCTATGCGCGCGGCGTCACCGGCATTTTAAAACGCTGCTCTCTTGGCATGGCGATCTATGCGGTGCTCGTTTTTGCTACCTGGGGCATGTTCAATGTGATCCCCACCGGGTTTGTGCCGGTACAAGATAAGCAATATCTCATTAGCTTCGCGCAACTTCCTGACGGTTCGACCTTGGAGCGTACTGAGGAAGTGATTCGCGAAATGTCGAAAATTGCGCTTGAGACGGAAGGGGTGACTGGGTCGGTCGCGTTCCCCGGGCTGTCGATCAATGGATTCACCAATTCATCAAGCGCAGGGATTGTGTTTGTGACGTTGGATGATTTTGGGAACCGTACCAGTAGCAACCTCTCCGGCCCGGCGATCACGCAGGCGCTTCAGCAGAAATTTAATGGTATTGAGGAGGCGTTCATCGCCATCTTCCCGCCGCCGCCTGTGCGTGGCCTGGGGACTGCCGGCGGGTTTAAGCTGCAAATTGAGGACCGCACCGACCAAGGCTATGAAAAGCTGAATGAGGTGATGAATGCTGTCGTGAATAAGGCACGTGAAGCGCCTGAGCTTGATCCCTATTCAGTCTATTCGTCTTACAAGATCAACGTACCGCAACTCTATGCCGAGCTGGACCGCACCAAAGCCAAACAGCTAGGTCTCAACATTCGTGAAGTGTTTGACTCGATGCAGATTTTCTTAGGATCGCTCTACATCAATGATTTCAATCGCTTTGGCCGCACCTATCAAGTGATTGCCCAAGCTGAAAACCAATTCCGTGATACGCCGGATGATATTTTGCGTCTTAAAGTGCGTAACAATGAAGGTGAAATGGTGCCGCTGGGTGCGATCGTCAATGTCAGTGAAACCTTCGGTCCGGAATCGGCGCAGCGCTATAACGCATTCCGTGCTGCAGACGTGAATGGAAATGCCGCGCCGGGTTATTCCTCCGGTCAAGCGCAAGATGCGATGACACGGATTTTGGAAGAAACGCTGCCGCCCGGAATGGTGTTTGAATGGACCGAGTTGACCTATCAGCAGATCTTGGCGGGCGACACGACCTTGGTTGTGATTCCGCTCGTGTTGTTCCTCGTCTTCCTTGTGCTTGCGGCACAGTATGAAAGTCTGACGCTGCCGATGGCGATTATTCTGATCGTGCCGATGAGTATGCTCTCGGCGCTGAGCGGCATTTGGCTGACGGGCGGTGATAACAATATTTTCACCCAGATTAGCCTGTTTGTATTGATGGGACTCGCGACCAAGAATGCGATTCTGATTGTCGAATTCGCACGTGAGCTTGAGCATCAAGGCCGCGGCATTGTCGATGCGGCGATCGAAGCAAGCCAGATGCGGTTGCGTCCGATTTTGATGACCTCCTTCGCCTTCATTATGGGGGTGTTGCCGATGGCGATTTCAACCGGTGCGGGCGCTGAGATGCGTCAAGCACTCGGGATCGCGGTTTTCTCTGGCATGCTCGGCGTGACCTTCTTTGGCTTGTTCCTGACGCCACTTTTCTATGTCATCTTGCGCAAATGGGAGACGCGGAACCAGCCCATTCCTACCAGCGTGCCAGAAGCAGAGATGCACGAAGAGTCGTCGCTGGAATATTACGATGCGGCAGACGAAGACATGCGGGGTTCTTGATCTCTCTAGCAATGGTTTGACATTGCATACGATTTTCACTAGCGTGGCTCAAACAATAGGAGCCTACACCCATGCGTTCATTTCTAATGAGTCTTTTAATCATTGTGATGCCGATGCTCGCTGCTTCAGAAGAAGCAAAGAAACCCGAACTAACGAAAGAAACGATTGGTAGCTGGGTGGTGATTTGTCTCAAAGAAGACCCGAGCCGCTGTGAAATCGTTCAGCAGCTATCGCGCAAAGATAATGGCCAGCAGCTCGTGCGTATGGGGATCGCCAAAGTAGGTGAGAAAAAACAATTGCTTGCCACCGCAATCCTGCCGTTGGGTATTGCGCTCGACAAGTCGGTATCCATCGGAGTGGATGAGAATGCAGGGAAGGCCATGCCGGTGAAGACGTGCACGCCGGCCGGCTGTATCGCGACATTTGCGCCCCAAGACGCAGATATCAAACAGATGAAGAAGGGCAAGAACATGAAGCTGAAATTTGCGACGGCCAATGGTCAGCCCATTGAGCTCGAACTCTCTCTCAAAGGCTTTACCAAAGCCTACGGCAAAATCTAGCACTGTACGGCCCGTTCTGCAAAACTTGTGGAAAGATTTTGACAAAACGGTGCGCTCACCTACTGTTTGACCATGCATATCACGAATCTTAAGAAATTAGCTCTTATCGCATCCCCGCTGGTCGTGCTTTTGCTGATCACGGTAATGTTTATTGTGATGGGCGATAGCACTGAAGAAACGTCTGAGAAACAAGTCACGAACGATGTCTACCAAGATTGGGTGCGTGTATGCGCCAAGGATAATGCCAATCAATGCGAGGTCGTGCAGCAGCTCACCAAGCAGGAGACCGGCCAGCTCGTCGCCAAAATGGCGGTGGTGAAGCTTAAAGAGGGCGCGGCGCTTGGAACGGTGATCACGCCGTTAGGAATTTCGCTCCAGCAAACCCCTATGTTGGTTCTTAATGAAACAACGAACATTCCGCTGCAAATGAAGACATGCATGCTCTCCGGCTGTATGGGGATGCTTCAGCTCACTCCTGAGCTTATGGATGGGCTAAAACAGGGCGAATCACTCAAACTTAAACTCGCGAACGAATCGGGCGCACCTATTGTCTTCGATCTATCGTTAAAAGGCTTTGATCAAGCCTATGACGGGCTGCCTGAACGCAGCTAGCACGCGAAATGCGCGCAACAGCGCCGAGGCAAAATTGCAACAGTTGCAAAAAAAACTCCTGATTCATTCACAGATTGCGTAATGCACTTTACAAACGAATTGCTGCTCTATATCTAGGTTATCAGGATATTGTGTCTAATATTTAACTTAATCAAGGGAAGGTAACCAATGTTACACAAAGGTTCAAACAAAACACTAAGAAACGCGCTTCTTACGGGTGCATCGGGTCTTGCGATCCTGCTTTCAGCTCAGGCAGCGTTTGCGACGGCGACGGGCGAAGTAGCAAATGGCGGCACGTCAAATGCAACGGATGCAAATGGTATTTTAGAGAGCAACGAAACGGGTACAGTAACCGTTACTATCGATGATGCAGCGAATGGCGGCATCAACTTCGGTACAAACGGTGGTGCTGATGCAATCACATTGAATGAAGCAGGTGGCGCAACAGCGTTGGTGCTAAACGTGACTGACTCAGCGGGTACGGATACGATTACCTTCAACGAAAACATTACGGTTGCTGGCAACGCAGGCAACACGTTGACAATGAACTTCACGAACTCAAACGGTGTGTTCGATGGTAATATTGCAACATCGGCAGGTGCCGTGGCAATTAATGCCGGTTCTGGAATGGCTGACCCAACCATCACGTTGACGTTTGGCACATCTGCGAATGAAAACCAAACGATCAATGCAGCAATCAATGCGGTGGATGCAACTGATACAGTGAACATCATTGTGAATAACGCCGATGGTGGCGCTGCAGGTGCGGCGAACACCACGACCTTCTCGCAAGCGATTGGTGGAACGACGGCAGCAACGGCAGTTGATTCAATCTTGATCGATGCGGCAACAGGTGATGACACGGTAACAGCTATCTTTAGCTCTAGCGTGAACACGGGTGCATTCACAATTACTGCGGATGACACAGCAAACCGCCCTGCGACAGCAACGATTAATGGTAACCTAACGGCTTCAGGCGTAGTCACGGTGACAGCAGCAAACAATGCGGCTGCAAACCTTACGCTTAATGGTGACATGAACACTGCCACTACTTACAGCCTAGACGAAGATACAGGCGTGGCGACGATGACGGTTTCTGGCGCGAATGCTCAGATGGTTGCGGGTAACGTGGTCGGTGCTGCTGACGCAGAAGGTGTTCTCGTTGTGAACAATGCAAACGGTGCAACCTTTACTGGCCTTGTGGGTGAGTTGACAAATGCTGCGGCTGACAGAACGCTTGATGCATTGAACATCGGAACAGTTGATGGTGCGAACTCTTCAGCAACGTTCCAGACTGGCTTGTCAGCAACCACGATCACGCTTGGTGATGCTGACAACACAAGCAACGATACGGCAACTCTAAATCTAGAGACACAAGCGGCTGGCCTCACGGTTACGGCAACAAACATCAATGGCGACGGTGCCAACGATGATGTTGCGACAGTGAATGTGCTCGATGCAACAGGTGGTGCGGCGCCAGATACGGTGACCATTACAGGTGCGATCGGTGGAGGTGCTCCTGTTGACAACCTAAATGTTGGTAGCGCAACACAAGGTGGTGCCTTGGTTATCAGCGGAACAGCAGCTGCAACCAACATCAACGTGATTGGTGGTGACAATGCGGCTGAAGATTCAACGGCTGAATTCCAAACGGCTATCACTGCGACCACAGTCGTGATCAACGATAATGCTGGCTCTGCAACGCTTTCTGTGAACACCACTAACGGTGCGCAAACCATTGCGGGTACGTTTGACGGTGGCGCAGCAGGTGAGGGAACGCTGAATGTCTTTGATGATGATTCGGGTGCGAGTGATCTTGCGACCTTCTCGGGTGCAGTGGGTACCACAACGGCCTCTCTTGGTACGGTGAATGTTGGTAACGCAACGAATGGTGGTGACGCAAGCTTTGGCACTACCTTTGCGGCGACTAACGTGAACGTCACCGGTGGTGACGCAGTAGGAGAGAACGCAGGTGCGATCTTCATTGGCGATGCGGCCATTACAAACTTAAATGTGACCGGTGGTAGCAATGGTGCAGCAGGAGAAAGTGCTGTGGCTGAATTCCGCTCAGCCGTGAACGTCACCAACGCAACGTTGAACGATGATACGAGTGCAACAGCAACCATGCTTGTGAACACTACGAACGGTGCGCAGGCCGTTGCGACCGTAATTAACGGTGCTGCAGCAGGCGAAGGTACGTTGAACGTATCGGATGATGATGCAGGTGAAACGGATGCAGCGACTTTCTCGAACGCGGTTGGTGCAACGAACGGTCTTGCTGCGATCAATATCGGTACAGCGACGCTTGGTGGTTCTGCGGTGTTTAACAACAACGTTACTGCAACCAACATTACGCTTATCTCGGGTAACGCAGGTGGTGAGACTGCCAATGCAACCTTCCTTGGAAACGTGACCGGTGCGGTTGCGATGACAGACACAGGTGGTCTGGCATCGACAATTAACCTGAACGGCACGTCAGCTCAGACAGTGTCTGGCGCGATTACCGCGGGTAACGATGGTGATGGTGACATCAACGTCAACAACACAATGGGTACAGTGACGTTCTCAGGCGCGATTGGTAGCTCTGCTGGTAACTCAGTCGACGACATCACGCTTGCGACGGGTTCAACGACGGTCTTCAGCGCTGCTGTAGATGCGGATCGTGTGATCACAAGTGGAACGGGCACGTCAGTGACGTTCGGAGTTGATGCTAACACGCTTGACCTCGATCTGAACCTTGCAGATGGCTCGACTCTGATTGCAGGTTCGGGTGTTGCAAACGGTGAAACGGTGGTGACTCTTGGCGCTAACACCGATTTGACTGGTCGTAACGTCACGATTCAAGCTCCGGTGAACCTTGCAGACGGCGAGAGCTTCACGCTCTTCGGCGGAGCAGGTGCTGGTAACGCGAACAACGCAACCTTCACAGTCACTGATAACGCGCTCTTCGACTATGCCGAAGCGGCGGGTGTTGTGACGGCGAACCGTCGCTCTACCTCTGAATCAGCAAGCCAGCTTGGTGTGAACACAAGTGCAGTCGACGCATTGACGAACTCGATTGCGGCCAACACTGCAGCAGTTCAAGATACGATCTCGACTGAATTGGCAGCAGGTGGTGCACGTGCGAAGGCAATCACTGAGAAGTCACAAGGTGATAACACCGGTGGTGCTTCGACAGCGACAACCACAGCACAAACCACTGTCACTACGAACAATATTGTGGGTGCACGCCTTGACTCGGTTCGTGGCAACTCGCAAACGGCTTCGCTCGACACTGGTTTCGCAACTGGTAGCGGTGACATGTCTAAGTCAGCGTGGTTCAAAGCCTTCACGAACCTCGCAGACCAGGATGAGCGTGACGGAGTTTCTGGCTTCGAAGCAGACACGTTTGGTTTCGTAGCGGGTATTGATAAAGAAGTTTCTCCAGGCGTACGCGTTGGTGTGGCAGCAGGGTATGCAAACTCTGATGTTGACAGCGACAGTGCAAACAACCTTGAGAGCGACATCGACCAGTACCAGTTGAGCGTATATGGTGATTACGATCTCGGAGCATACTATCTCGAAGGGATGCTCGGATATGCGTATAACGATATCGAGACGACTCGTTTGACAGTTGCTGATACGGTCGCAAATGGTGACTACTCAACTAACCAATACTCAGCATTGATTGGTGTGGGTAAGCCATACGCACTCAGCAATGGTGGCACGTTGACAGCGAAAGCGAGCTTGAACTACATCCACGTAGAAGGCGAGAGCTTCACTGAGACAGGCGCTGGCGTAAACAACCAAACGCAAAACATCGATGATATCGACATCGCGATTGCACGTTTGGGTGGTAGCTACGCAAAAGAATACAAAACGGACCAAGGACGCATTATTCCTGAGTTCCGTGCGGGTGTTCTTTACGATCTGATCGGTGATGAAGGTTCATCTACTTCAACCAACGCGGGTGGTGGTGCAGCCTTCAGTACGAACGGTGCAGATGTTGCTCAGTTCGGTGGTACCGCGGGTGCTGGCCTGAACTACCGTGCTGACGGTGGTAAGTGGGACCTCAGCGTCAACTACGATGCTGAAGCACGTGCTGACTTCCTAGCACACACTGGACAAGTAAGAGCACGTTACAATTTCTAAGTTGTGCATGCTTGATGAGAAGAGGCCCCATCTCAGATGGGGCCTTTTTTTTTGCCTAAAGAATCAAATGCGTACCTCATTAACAATCCTTCTTCTAACATCGCTTGCACTGGTCGCATGCAGCGCGATCCCAGGGCGTGTTCAGCAAGCACATCAGCTTGCGGCTTCCGAACAGTTTGCCGTTCACTATTATACGGCTGCCTCACTCCCCATGGTCGGTTTCTCACGCTATACTAAAAAAGCGAAAGTACTGCGCGTCTATATTGAGGGGGATGGTTTTGCATGGGAAAATCGTTCAACGCCTTCGACGAATCCGACGCCGACGGAACCTCTTACCTTCGAGCTCGCCGCTAAAGACCCGTCTGGGAACCTGCTATATTTAGGTCGCCCGTGCCAGTATATAGAAGACTATTCACAGCATGCTGATTGTCAAAACCCACGTTATTGGACGAGTCATCGTTTTGCTCCCGTAGTAATCGAGCGGATGAGTCAGATCATTGACAATGAAAAGCAAAAGAGTGGTGCATCCTCTATAGAGCTAGTCGGCTACTCAGGCGGTGGGGCGATTGCAGTCCTACTCGCTTCCATGCGGGATGATGTGGCAAGTATTGTAACGGTAGCGGGAAATCTCGACCATGTCGCGCTGAACCGCTATCACAACGTCTCGCCTTTGCGTGGCTCTCTGAATCCAATAGATGTGGTGCAGAAAGTGTCACATATCCCCCAGCGACATTTCATTGGGGCAGATGACCCGTTGATTCTTGAGAGGTTTGCACTAGGTTATCGTAACAAAATGACCGACCGAAGATGCACACAGATCATCAATGTACCCAACGTAACGCATGAAGAGGGCTGGGTTGAGCAATGGAGCACGCTGATACAGCGTTATTCCCCGCGCTGCCAAGTATCCGACGAGCTGTGAAAGAAATAATAGGACGTCAAGAATGGCGCGCCGTGGTTGACGCACTTCGAACCCTACCGGAATTACGGCTGGTTGTTTTGCGGTTTCCGGAATGGAAAAACACCGAGCTATAAAAAGGTATTTAAAGAAACCGCAAATCAAGCGTATGAGGAAATTCTGAGTTTTTCTCGGCAGATGGGATAGTGATTTTGCCGGGCGTATGCCCCATCGCCTCGAAGCGGGCGAGTCTTCGGCCTTCGGCTTCGTTTTCATTGACGGGAAACGTCTCGTGCGCCCGCCCACCGGGATGGGTAACGTGATAGGTGCACCCGCCCAATGATCTACCCTGCGCGATGTCTATTACATCAAATACCAATGGCGCATTGATAGGCAGTTTCGGATGCAAACTGGATGGCTGTGACCATGCCTTGAAGCGTACTCCGGCTACCTGCACGCCATGTTCTGCCGTTTGCATCAGCGGCAAACGTCGCCCGTTACATGCTACGATATGGCGGCCTTCAACTAAACCGCTTGCCGTCACCTGCACACGCTCCACCGTAGCATCAACCGAACGGCTGACGCCAACGCCAACCGGCTCTTCACCCATCACCGGCCATGGCTCCAACGCTGAATGGACGCAGAGTGTTGCCTCACCGATTTGCGCCGCTCCACATTCAGGAAAACGGAAGGCGAAGAACGGCGTAAACCATTCTTGTTTGAGGTTATATCCGCCGAGTTTCAGTGTATGCAGTACATCACTAAAGTCTTCCCGTATATAATGCGGGAGCATGAATTTATCGTGTAAGCGCGTCCCCCAACGAATTAGTTTTCCTGTATAGGGCGTTTTCCAGAAATGGGCGATGCAGGCACGCAGCAGCAACGATTGCACGAGGTTCATTTGCGGATGTGGGGTCATCTCGAAGCCGCGCATTTCCAGCAGCCCAAGCCTGCCACGTTCACTATCAGGGCTGTACAGCTTGTCAATACAGAATTCAGCGCGGTGGGTATTGCCGGTGAGGTCAACCAGCAGGTTGCGAAACAAACGATCAACCAGCCATGGTGGCACTTCTCCCTTTTCAGGGATTTGCTGAAAAGCGATTTCCAGCTCATAGAGCGCATCGTTCCGCGCTTCATCAATACGTGGTGATTGGCTGGTCGGGCCAATATACATACCCGCAAACAGATAGGAAAGCGACGGATGATTCTGCCAGAAACTCACCAGTGAACGCAGCAAATCAGGGCGGCGCAGGAACGGGCTATCAGCAGGGTTCATCGCGCCCATGACGATATGGTTGCCACCGCCCGTACCAACACGCCTGCCATCGAGCATAAATTTTTCGGTGGAAAGCCGTGCTTGTCGCGCTTCTTCGTAAACCGTATTGCTGATGGTTTTGAGTTCTTTCCAATCGGCAGCAGGTTGCACGTTAATTTCAATCACACCGGGATCGGGAGTCACGCTGAAATGTGACATGCGCCCGTCAGCAGGGGGTGTATAGCCTTCCAATACGATGGGGGTTTTTAATTCCGAGGCCACCGATTCAATCACAGCGATCAGTTCAACAAAATGCTCCGCCCACGCCACCGGCGGCAGGAACAAATGCAACACACCGCCGCGCACTTCGGCACACAAGGCGGAGCGAATGAGGCCGTTTGGGTCTTTTTTGAAAAGCGTGTCGTCTGCTTTGCTGGCGAACGATTCTTTCAGTACTGCAACTTTTGGTAATTTCTCCGTCACTTCGAACACGCTGCGTTCTGGAATGATTTCCTCTTTGGCCTCTTTTGGTGACGGAAGGCTGGCCAGCGGCAGGCGCAATCCTATCGGAGAATCGCCAGTAAGCAGCACCATATGCGGGCTTTTGAACTGCCACTTGTTACTGATCCAGCGATTGCGGCGATGTGAGTAATGTAATGGCAAAGCAAAACCCACTGGCTCATTGAGGTTTTGATCCATCAATGCTTGCAGGCGTTCGCGCTCACGCTTTTCAAACACATCCGCTTCCATCATTTCATCTGTGAGCGGTAGTGTGCGTTCTTTCCACAAATAATAGGGCGTATCCTCGCGTGCTGGTACTATGTAAGAGGCAGGAATGCCTAATGTTTCAGCCAGCTTGTTTAAAAAACCTTCTGCTGTTTTTATTGTGTGTTTTAGCGACGTATCAGGATCAGCCAGCAGTTTGCGTTCCTGCCATACCGGCTCGCCATCTTTGCGCCAGAAGCACGGCATTGCCCAGCGCGGGAGTATTTCGCCCGGATACCATTTGCCTTGCGTGAACATGGTGAGTCCGCCGGGTGCGAAATGCTCGCGAAGGCGGTACAGCATATCTTTTCCAAGCGGCTTTTTATCTCCGCCAAGAGCATCATAATGCCATGCCATATGTTCACGGTCGCCCAGCGAGACAAACGTTGGCTCGCCGCCCATCGTTAGGCGAACATCTTGTTTTTTGAGTGCGGCATCCACCTTGTTGCCCAGCGCATCAATGGCCTGCCATTGTTCGTCGGAATAGGGCTTGGTTACACGCGGCGTCTCGTGGATGCGTGTAATTGTCATTTCATGTTCCAGCGTGGCGGTCACGCCTTCTTCCAGTGTGCCGGTAATCGGCGCAGCGCTGGATGGATTCGGCGTACAGCACAGCGGAATATGTCCTTCGCCGGTGAATAATCCTGATGTGGGGTCAAGTCCGACCCAGCCAGCGCCGGGAAGATAGACTTCTGTCCATGCGTGCAGGTCTGTAAAATCGACTTCAGTGCCAGAGGGACCATCTAGTGATTTCACATCCGCCGCAAGCTGGATGAGGTAGCCGGAAGCAAAGCGCGTTGCCAAACCCATATGCCTGAGTGCCTGACATAAAAACCACGCCATATCCCGGCAGGAGCCGCTACCAAGCTTCAAGGTTTCTGCGCAGGACTGGATACCCGGTTCCAAACGCACGGTATAATTTAGCGAGGTACTTAGTTTCTGGTTAATGGCGACCAAAAAATCAATCATGCCTTTTGGTGTGCGGTCTACTTCCTCGATCCATGCCAGCAATCCCGCATCCTTCTCTTTAATCTCCAGATAAGGCGCGAGTTCTTCCTTTAACCCCGCTTCGTAGGCAAAGGGAAAGTCTTTGGCGTATTCTTCCAGAAAAAAATCGAACGGGTTAAATACCCGGATTTCGGTAAGCAGATCGACCTCGATTTTGAATTCTTTGACTTTTTCTGGGAATACGACCTTGCCAAGGAAATTGCCGAACGGGTCTTGCTGCCAGTTAATGAAATGGTCTTTTGGCATTATTTTCAATGAATAAGACTGGATATGCGAACGTACATGCGGTGCAGGCCGCAGGCGGATTGTCTGCATACCGAGCGCGACCGGTCTATCGTAGCGGTAATGGGTGACGTGATGTAGGGCGGCAGTAATACTCATATCCGGAAAAAACCTTGAAATTAAATGTCTTTCGTAATCCAGCATATGCTACTATGCTGTATTTAGCACGAACTAATAACCCATGATTTTTAGGAGCCTTACTTGTTCACGATTCCGCCGCTTACCAGCGATATTCTGGCCATCAGTTTAGACGGCAAGGGATCACCATCGATCAATCTTAACCTGCCAAACAAAGCGGGCGGAAGCCATTCGCATGGATGGGGCTTCGGCTGGTATCCTGAAGACCATTCCTCGGCTATGGTCACAAAAGACCCGGCAGCTCGCGGCGAGCAAGTGTTAGTGGATGCAATTACCGACTGGTCGAATTTCCGTTCCACCACCTTTTTCTGCAAGGTGCGTGGTGCCAGCAAAGGGTATAACCACACGCAAACTCAGCCTTTTTCGCGCAGTTTTGCCGGACGTGACTGGCTGTTCATGCATAACGGTGATGTGGATAAGCTGGAGCTTGAAAAACTCCACGGCAAGAAAACACGGTTACTGGAACCTCTGGGCAGCACCGACTCAGAGCTGGCATTTTGCAACCTGTTGACGCAGTTACAGGAAGGTAATGCACGGCGGATTTCCGATGTTGATCCTGAAACGCTGCATTCATGGTTTAAGCGGTTTGATAGCCTTGGCAGCTCCGACATGTTTTTAAGCGACGGTGACAGCATTGTGTGTTTCCATGGCACACAGTCGCCCAAGCAGATGTACCATACGCGGATTCAACCGCCGGATAATCAGGATGTTTATGAATCCGAGGCGGCGCGGATTTCCTTAAGCGATCCGCGCGACACCTACCGAACAGCACTGATCGTTAGCTCCTCGCCCTTTACCGGGGGCGAATGGATGCAGATGCAGCCGGGGCAGATGATCGTGATTCGCCGAGGCGCGATTATCTGGGACAGCGCCCCCGAACATCACCAGCCGGTTAAAACCATGCCTTTGTTAGTGGGGCAGCCACAAGCGCAGCAAAAAGCAATGTTCATGGCGCAGTCGCAGGCCGAGCAGTCGCAGGGGCATATACTGAACGTTCGGGCAATTACCCAGACACCGGAAGGCGCTTCACTTGGCTACCGCTTGTTTGAGGTGACGCACAGCACGCATTATGAATATACGGAGGCGGTGCAACACAGCACACATACGTTCAGGTTGCAACCAACCGACGATCCGATTCAGGAAGTGGTAACTTCCAAGCTGGCCATTTCATCACCGGCAGAAGAAATCCAATATGAGGATGTGTTCGGTAATCAGGCGATTCACTGCATTATCGACCAACCCTATACTAAACTGTCCGTTGAAGCGACCAGCCGCGTCAAGATTTTCGCCGCACCGCCGGACGATCATAGCCTGTCGCGCCGCCAGACTTCTATTCCGCTGGTGTGGATGCCATGGCAGCGGCAAATGATGATGCCCTATCTGTTGCCCACGGAACTGCCCGAATCGCAGCTAACCGAACTGACCGAATATGCGATGAGTTTTGTCGAGCGCAACGATTATCATCTCCTCAAAACTATCGAGGACATGAATGTCAGCATCTACCGCGACTATAAATATGTTTCCGGCAGTACCTCACTCAATACCACCCCGTTTGAGGTCTATACCTCGCGTCAGGGCGTGTGTCAGGATTTTGCCAATTTATTTATCTGCATGGCGCGACTACTTGGCATTCCAGCGCGATATCGTATGGGTTATATTTATACCGGTGCGAATTACGCCAATAAGATTCAATCGGATGCCTCGCACGCATGGGCTGAGGTCTATCTGCCCTATGTCGGCTGGCGTGGATTTGACCCCACCAACGGCTGTGCGGTAGCGCAGGATCACATCCGCGTTGCCTGCGGGCGCAATTACCGCGACGCGACACCAACTTCCGGCACCATCTATAAAGGCGGCGGGACAGAAACTCTCACCATTGACGTAAAAATGCGTGAGATAACAGAATCATCATCTTAAACAGGGAGGGATCGGAAGTGAATTTTAAGAATTACGATCCGGAAGGGTTCTACGATGAATTGTTTGCGCTGGATGGTACTCCGCGTGACGAAGTGAGGCCACTCATTGAACGTATTAATGCGTTGCCTGCGAAGGATTTGCGCCGCCGCCAGAAAGCCGCCGAACGTGCACTTTACCAGCAGGGCATTACCTTCAGCGTCTATGGTGACAAAAAAGG
Organism: uncultured Azospirillaceae bacterium; assembly: GCA_964352815.1. Classification (GTDB taxonomy): domain Bacteria; phylum Pseudomonadota; class Alphaproteobacteria; order Rickettsiales; family UBA3002; genus CAYGTO01. The sequence goes on from CAYGTO010000008.1 coordinate 57,102, forward strand.
CAATGAGAAAATCATGCCTTTCGACATCCTGCCTCGCGTTGTGACAGCGGCAGAATGGGAGGTGCTGGAACGTGGCATGAAACAGCGCATCAAGGCGTTGAACCTGTTCATTGACGATATTTATAACGACCAGAAAATCCTCAAAGACAATGTGATTCCCAAAGAACTGGTATTGTCTTCCGAATGTTATCTCAAGCAATGCAAGGGGTTGTCCCCCCCCAAAGGTATCTGGATTCACATCACTGGCACCGACTTGGTACGCGACGGCGACGGCACGTTTTACGTGCTGGAGGATAACCTGCGCTGCCCGTCCGGTATTTCTTATGTGCTGCAAAACCGCTCTATTCAAAAACGCACCTTGCCCAAGGCATTTCAGGAGATGCGCACGCGCCCCGTCTCTGATTACGGCGATCATCTTTACGCCGCCTTACGCTATGCCGCGCCGGAGGGAGTGGATGATCCGAACGTGATTGTACTCACGCCGGGTATCTACAATTCCGCCTATTACGAGCACAGCTTTCTCGCCCAGCAGATGGGCGTGCCGCTGGCGCAAGGCTCCGACCTCACCATCATCGACGATCACGTGATGCTGCGTACCACGCGCGGGTTTGAAAAGGTAGACGTCATCTACCGCCGTATCGATGATGCGTTTCTCGACCCCAAAGTGTTTAACAAAGACTCGCTGCTGGGCGTTCCCGGTATTATGGAGGCGTTTCGTAAAGGCAATGTCACACTGGCCAACGCGCCGGGAACCGGTATCGCTGACGACAAGGCGATTTACGCCTATGTGCCGCAAATTATCAAATACTATCTGGATGAAGAGCCGATTATCGCCAACGTGCCGACCTATATCTGCGACGATGAAAAAGACCGTAAGTATGTACTCGCCAATCTGGAGAAGCTGGTGGTTAAAGCGGTGAATCTTTCCGGTGGATATGGGATGCTGATTGGGCCAAAATCGACCAAAGCAGAACAAAAAGAATTCGCAGAAAAGATTAAGGCGAACCCGCGCGATTATATTGCTCAGCCCACGCTGGCACTGTCGCGTACCCCCACCATCGTTGGTGATACTATCGAAGGGCGGCATGTCGATTTCCGTCCCTATATCCTCTACGGTGAAGATATTTTTGTGCTTCCCGGAGGACTCACCCGCGTGGCGCTAACCAAAGGCTCGCTGGTAGTCAATTCCTCGCAGGGCGGTGGCAGCAAGGATACCTGGGTGCTGGGGGATGAAAAGCGCAGCATGGATGATATTATGGGGAGTATGCCCGATGCTTAGTCGTGTTGCCAGTTCGATTTATTGGATGAGCCGCTATCTGGAGCGTGCCGATAATGTTGCGCGGTTCATCGATGTGAACTCTCGCCTGATTCTGGATATGGGCTGGGAGCGTGAAACCGCACAGTGGGAGCCGCTGGTGCGCACCTCTGGTGATGAAGCGGATTTCAAAAAACGATACACGGAATATGACGAGAAAAGCGTTGTGCATTTCCTGACTTTCGACGACAAAAACCCCAATTCGATTCTCTCCTGCATCCAGAACGCCCGTGAGAACGCCCGCACTGTGCGCGAAGTCATTTCCTCGGAAATATGGGAAACTATCAATGCGCTTTATCATCTGATGGAGAAGCATAGCCGTAAGCGAAAAATCGACGATCTTCAGGAGGTTTTTTCACAGATACATAGTGCAAGTCACCTGATTGCAGGTCTGATCGAAAACACCATGTCGCACGGCGAAGGCTGGCATTTTTCGCGTGTGGGCAGGCTTCTGGAACGCGCCGATAAAACAGCGCGGATGCTGGATGTAAAGTATTTTCTGCTCCTGCCCAGCGCCGATTATTTTGATTCGCCCTACGATACCGTCGAATGGGGTGCTGTGCTGAAATCCGTTAGCGGTTTCGAAATGTACCGCAAGCAGTTTCATCGGGCCAATTATCGGCATGTCACGCAGTTTCTGATTCTCGACCCGCATTTCCCACGTGCCATTCACTATTGTGTCAACACCGCCGCTCGGTCGCTCGGATACATCACCGACATACTGGGAGTTACGGTTCCAGCCACAAAAGAAATGGCGACGCTGAAATCTGCTCTGGATGATACGGATATCGACACCATTCTGGAAAAAGGCCTGCACGGTTTTGTCGATGTTTTTCAGTTTAATCTGAATGTCGTCGATGATGCGCTTTATCGATCATTCTTTGCGCTGGAAAAGGTTGAATCCAAACAAATTCAGAGCATGACAAGCTAAAAAAGCGCTATATAGCAAGTGTCTCAATATCTATGTCGCCGTTTCTGATGGATGCAAATGAGGATTTCGGCATTTCTTCCCAATGTTCGTAAGAGTAATCCAGCGGCTCGGATACGACGACCACACCATCCGCAGGTATCTTGGCAAAATCGCTGTTGATCTCTCTCATACAGTTGGCATGAGTGGAATAATACTGGCTATTGGCCTCTATGCCTTCGGCATACCGCGCCGTGTAAAGTGATTCACCATCGCTAATGGCTAATGAGAGCGTGATTTCAACCGGAATATCCTTTTCCTTACAAGCACGCGCAAAGCGAGCTATCGTCTTCTCTATCGCTGTTTTGGGGTTGTTTTCCAAGCCATAGGTCAGTGCCAGAAAGAAAAACACTTCGCTATCAGTATTACCTTTCACAAATGAATATAACTCCGGTGCAATATCAAATTCAAGATCGCGGCGAATTGTGTCAAATCCGTTCACCCGCCCGTTATGCTGGAACAACCAGTTTTTATATTTGAACGGATGCGTGTTACTGCGCTGCACCTCTCCCGTTGTTGCCTCACGGATATGCGCCATAAACAAGCCAGATTCGGTCTGGGAGCAAATGGCATGGATATTTTCGTTACTCCATGCCGGATCGGATACCTTATACAGCCCCGGCTCCTGTTTTTTGCCATACCAGCCAATGCCAAACCCATCGCCATTAATAGCTAGAATACTACCATCCGGCTTATACCGCATCTTGGTATTTAGGCTCTGCGCCACCAGCGAATGCTCCGGGCGTGTTACCAGCATATCCATGTAAATGGGCTTTCCAATATAAGCTATCCAGCGGCACATAGTGTCATTCCTTTGTCGGTTGATTAGGTGAGGCAGCACCATCAGCGGCTTTATCATCACCGGATGCTGGATCGGCTTCTGGGAGAGGCTCTGCTCCTGTGTTTTCTGATTTCGGCAGCGGCAGCGAAGAATCTGTTTCAACTGCAACGGGAGGTTCGTTGGTGCTATCCCCTGCGGCGGGCGGGTTGACCGTTACGGTGTCGTCACTGGCTTCCGCGTCATTTGTCTCCATAGACCCAGTTTCTTCTGCAAATCCATTTTCTGGAAGCTGATTCAGGCGTATTTCCACGCGCTGGAAGCTATTGATTCCATTATTACGTTCATCTTGACGTTGGCGAAAGCTACGATATTCTGAACGTGATTCTGCCTCAATGCCTGCGGCCTTGATTTGCTCTAGTATGTTATTGGCGCGGCGATAGGCAAGTGACGTGTTATTGAACTGATCAAACTCACCTACCGTGCTGGCAAATCCTACCACCGTGACCTGCCGTGCCTCCCAGCGGCGGAGCGTCCAGATAATGTCCGTAATTTTCTCTGCTTCTGTTTCGGACGGTTTATCCGCGCCCATCTCATAATAGATAAACGGCAATGCCTGATGCGGCGGAATCACCTTCACCGTCCAACCCGGATAACGTTCGCGCAGGTTAGTTTCAAACTGGTGCAGGGTAAGGATGGTCACGCCTTTAGCTGGTTTCGGGTAAATTGCCGCCAGCTTGTTTTCCACGTCCACCTTGATGTATTCTGTGGGGAAGAAGGTGGCTTGCTTTAGGGCGTTGGTCATTTCTTCCGTGCGCGTCCAGCGCGGCTGCTGCACCTGCAAGGTAGAAGCGATGGTGTTTTCAGCTTGCGGTTTTGGCACAGTATCCTCGATCACTTCATGTGCTACCACCACCTGATCCAGCGAGAATGTCATGTCATTACCGGTTTTTTCTATCAGCAGTTTTTTAAGTTCTGGTTGCGCCTTAGAGCGGTATTTGGAGGTTAGCACTACAGCATCAATGCTGGTTTTCTTGTCATCTGCAAACGTGATGTTAAATACAGAGATGCGGCTGCGATCCTCGCCGAAATATTCCTTGATGGCTCCCTTCGTCACTTTGGTGATGTAGGTTTGGTAGGCAATGTCCTTGAGCGCTATACCAAGCGGCAGGGAAAGCGCACCAAAAACAGCGATTACCAATGCCATCTGCCATGCGGTACGCTTGGACGAATGTGACTGATCAAACCCGTAGAACTTCGCCAGAAGGGTGACACTTAGTGAAATCGCCAGTAGGTTGGTCATGAACAACATGAACGCACCCTTAGCGATGGGGGCGCTGCCCGTGGCTAAACCAAACCCCACCACGGCGAGCGGTGGCATTAAGGCGGTGGCAATCGCCACGCCGACAATGGCTTCCCCCTTGCGCTTGATGACAGCGTATCCACCCGCCAACCCGGAGAAAATTGCCACCAGCAGGTCAAACAGGTTCGGCTGAGTGCGTGCCATAATCTCCGGCGTTGCGTCCGTAATCGGAGAAAAGGTGACGATCAGCCATGAAATGGCGAGCGCCATCGCTACACCGGAAAGGAGCCCCTCCAGCGCTTTTTTCATCTGCCGTACATCAAGCAGGCAGAGAGAGAAGCCCAGCGACATGATGGGAGCCATAAGAGGAGAAATCAACATTGCGCCAATAACTACTGCGGGAGAAGAAAGCAGCAGTCCCAACATGGCAATCGCGCAGGACATGATGATCATGAAAGAATAGCGCGAGGTCAACCTTCCCTCGCTTTTTACATGAAGGACAACCTCATCGTGATCTACCTTGGCGACATATTTTCCCTTCCACCATTGCCGCAGCCAGCGCAGCCGTGCACGCACGCCAAAAGCAGTGTCCGATTCGGCAATCTGCTCAAATTTTTCCTGAGCAGCAGAAACTACGGTAATCCCGTGTTTCTTGATGGAATCAATCACCTTTTCTTTCTGACTCATGACACCTTCCTGCGTTGATTATGTTGTTCGGCCAACCAACGCTGCACCTCAGCAATGCTAAAGCGCCACGACCCACCCAGTTTATAGGCAGGGATGCGTTGCTCCGCTGCCATTTTATAAATCGTCTTTTCCGCAATACACAGCAGGCGCGCAATTTCCTTAATCGTCACCAGCCCGACATCTTGCTGAATCGGTTCCATTCTCTAACCCTCTGGTTATTTCTAATTTTCAGAGAATGGAGAAAATATAGAAAATACGGACGGAGTCAAATGGAACATTATCGAGGATATAAAATAAAGGTTTAGGAGCACGGCTGTTGTTTTTAGAAATGATAATGCTATTCTGCCCACTGCGGCTAGGGTAGCTCCTGAACGTCGTTTCCCTGAACGGCTGCCGCTTCTTTTTTTCAGGGATAATGATGCATCAGGGAGCATATGGCGGATACGAATACACCCGAACTCTATACATTTGACGAGGCAATGCTGCGTTACATAGCGCAGGATAGCAATCTGCAAAACACGCTGAAAATCATGCAGATTGAGCAGGAGCAACTGCTGAAGAATCGCCCGCCTGATACCAGTGAGTATAAAATGCCATCGATGCTGGATCATGATTATTTCCAGCAGTGTGATGAATTGGCAGAATTACAGCGTGCGCAGCAGCTTTTCCAGCGAGAAGTTCAGACACAGGAAGCCGATAAGCAACGGTTCCTGATGCATGTGTGGAAATATCTGCGCAGGGATTTACGCGCTGGGCGGGTGACTGCTTATACAGTAGATAAAAAGGAAAATCTTGCACCCATCAACCGACTGAAATGGGCCTTGCTGGATTATAAGCCGGAGCAGAAAATCTTCAAAGGCGCGGGGATGAAATATGAGAACCTAGCTTTTGCTTTTACATCTGAAATCACAGTCCCTGTCGAAATTGCTGCACCACAGGCTCCCGGTCGCCCGAACTACACCAACTGGGTCGTGCAGGAATTTGAGCGTCGCGCAGACGCAGGTGAGTTGATGAACACATGGGATGAAGAAATGGCCCATCTGCACCAGTGGTATAACCAGCAGTGCGACGATCAGAAACAGCACATCCAGCTAAAAACCGTCAAAAACAAGATTACACAGTCAGAATTCAACCGCCGCAAAGAAAAAATACCTGCCTGATTCCAACTATAAATAGTTTGGGGCGGCATTAAATGTCCTTATGGTTTATAGTCATTATATTTCAATGCTCTATCAAAATACAGCGATTCTTTTATAGTCCTATTAATGGCTCTGCAATCCATCATCCTGACAGGCATCAACGCTTGTTCAACCGCAATGACGGAGGATGCACATGGATCGCAAATATCCCACCCACATACCGCAGGATCGACCGGATGATCTGGTCTATCTGACGGAAAAAGATGTTGCCGCTATTACCGGGCGCAGCATCGCAACGCTCAGAAGTGATCGACTCAATCACGCGGGCATTCCCTTTCACAAGGTCGGACGGAGCATCCGCTATAAATTGTCGGACGTGAAATCCTACATGGCCGCATGCCGTAAGCCTCTCGAAGAAAGCAGCCTGTCCAATCGCCTCATCAACCCCGAAGGCGAGGTATAACGCGTGGCCGACCTCTCGACACATCCCTTCACCATATTGCGCAATCTCGGCTGGAGTGTTTTTCCAGCGCGGCGGGATGCAAATAATCCTGCGCGTAACAAGGAGCCATTGGTGGCGTGGAAGCGCTATCAGCAAAAGCGTTCCAGCTACACATTATGCGAGCAATGGGACGCAGCGGGCAATCACAATCTGGCGGTGGTGACCGGACGTATCTCTGGTATCTGGGTGCTGGATATTGATGGCGATGCAGGTAAAGAAACGCTTGCCAGACTCATCGATCAGCATGGGCCATTGCCGGAAACCACCTCCGTTAGAACCGGCAGCGGCGGACTGCATTATTATTTCCGTTTCCCGGAGTCAGAACAGGTTGATATCCGCAATATGGTTAAACAAGACCGGCTGGCAAACGCATTGCCCGGTATCGATGTGCGCGGCGATGGTGGCTATGTTATTGCACCGCCCTCGATTCATGAAACTGGCAATGCCTATGAATGGCTGGTACCGCCCTCACAGGACAATCTGAAAGATGCGCCGGACTGGCTTCTGGATATCGCTGACCGCTCACGCACAAATGATGCTGCGCCATTGTTGGAACACAAGACAGACTCTGACCCTACGCCAGATGCATTAGAGAAATTCAAGGAACGTCAGCTGAACCGTTTGCGCAAAGCAACCAATGGCTCGCGCAATGATATGCTCAATAAGGTTACCTTCCTGCTGGCCCAGAAAATCCCCTTCGGACTGGATCGTGAGACAACCCTCCGGGACATTACCGATATTGCGCATCAGATCGGGCTGGATGACGCGGAAATCACCCACACGATGGAAAGTGCTGTCAATGCCGGTCTGGCACAGCCCAGCAATGCTCTGAAACCCCGCAGTCCTGCCACACCTAAACTCCCTAAATCTTCCTGCCAGATTGAGGCTGGTGACATGCATCAGGTGCAATCGCTGCATCTTAGTCTCGCATTGGAAGCGATTGAAACCGTTGGCTCGAGCGACCTGATTTATACACGCAACCGGTTTTATCACTGGCCGAAAGGCATTGGTTATTGGCAGGTGCTCGATGACCGGGAATTGCGCCGGGTGGTGCATCGTATTGGCTCCAATATCCCCAAACTTAGCAAAAATATGGTGGATTCTGTCTGCGATATGGTGCGCACCGAAGTCACCGTCAAGCACAGCATTTTCAATCAGCACAATGAGCTGGTGGTTAATTGCAGGAATGGTGAACTGCATTTTGAGAATGGTGCATTCCGGCTCAAACCACACAAGCGCGAACATTATCTGACCTATCAAATACCGGTGACATATGACCCAAATGCCACCGCCGAGCGGTTCATGCAATTTCTGCTGGAGATATTTGAGGGCGATGCGGATCGGTCTGCCAAGTCGCAGGTATTGCTGGAGATGATTGGCTACACGCTGCTTTCCACCTGTGCATTTGAAAAATTTATCATACTGATTGGCAATGGTGCGAATGGTAAATCAGTGCTGCTGAAAGTGCTGACGACACTCATCGGCCCGTCCTTTGTTTCTGCGGTCACGCCATCACAATTTGATAATCGCTTCCAGCGGGCGCATCTGGATGGCAAACAGGCCAATATTGTGACCGAACTGGCCGAAGGCGGCGAGATTGCCGAAGCCACACTGAAAGCCATTGTCAGCGGTGAAGTTATTACCGCCGAGCATAAGCACAAGCCACCGTTTGAGTTTCGTCCCACCTGTACCTGCTGGTTTGGAACCAACCACATGCCGCAGACGCGTGACTTCTCCGATGCCATGACACGTCGTGCCATCATTCTCACCTTCAACCGCAAATTTGAGGGCGATAATTGCGATCCGCATCTATCAGAAAAACTGATCGCTGAACTGCCGGGCATTCTGAATCTCGCACTTCAGGCCATCAGTGGCGTGCTGGATCAGAAGGCATTTACCGAACCGGCATCCAGCTTAGAGGCAAAAGCCAACTGGAAGCTGGAGTCCGATCAGGTGGCGCAGTTTATTGATGAATGCTGCTTGCTGCACAAGGATTATGAGACGCCATCTAACGAGGTTTATACCCGATACAAAAGCTGGGCGCAGGAGGCGGGCAGCTTCCGCCCGCTCAATCGCAAGAATTTTACTAACCGGCTCAAGCGCTTTGGTGTGGAGCCGTTTAAAGGCACCGGAGGTAAACGGATGCTGTTCGGTATCCGGCTGTTGCCCAATTACGATGGAGGTCCGGCATGAGTGGCGCAAGTGGCGCGTGGCCTAATTACACGCCTATTACACATACCCTACATCACCATTCGCGCTCGCGCATATGTGTAAGTGCAATAGCAGCAACCGCCACTTACGCCACTACCGCCATCAATCCCTTTTTTATCCCTCAACCCCAACAGGAGAACCAACCATGACAACACTTAAACAATTACAGGAAATGGAACCGCGCACTTTGCGTCTAAACATTGAGACGTATCTCTCAGCCATGATCGATAGTGCAAAAGACCCAAAGCCTATCCAAAAGCGGCTGGAAGAGTATATCGCACAGGGCAGCATCTATCTCAAGCATTTGCGAAGCCTAATCCGCAATATGCAAAGAGAGCGTACGGAGATCATGCTCAGTAGTGAGGCATCCGCAAAGCAATTTAAGGAGGATATGTCGCGCTGGGAGCTGGCCATTGAACGCATTGAAGCCGGTGTAGCAGCCTGTGAGAAGCGGTTGCCGGAAGCCAGAAAACTATGTGATGACGCACATAAACGCATCCTGAGTGTGGTTGGCAAACGTGCCGAATTGAAAAGTTGCTGCAAAGCTATGAGAATCAGGCACGTGATCTGGCACGCACCACCCAATCGATTCAGCTCATTACTAATGAATTTAGCGCATGCAACCGGCTGGGCCATGAGTATGTGGTGATCGACGATTACCGTGGCACCAAGGATTACGACGCCATGGCTCATGCCTGCCGCGCAGGTGATCTGATTCTCACGGAAGCAGTGCTACCGGATATTTCCAAAGAAAAGACCTACCACGTCTTTTATGGCGCATTTGACGTTGAACAATAGAGGCGATGGGGATTGGACGATGGATTATCTCCACGGTGATAAAAGAAGAAAGCGGCAAATGCTGGTGCGCTGGACATCCGGCATGACCAAGCTGGATAGCGCATTCAGCGTGATCTTTAAGAGCCGGTTTGCGGAATATCCAAACAACATGCTGGAACTGTCTCTGACACAGGGTATTCCGTTTCTGCTGGAACACCAGAAGAATCATGTAATCGGCACTGTAACGAGCGTGTTCTTCACCCGCTGCCGCCTGACTAAGCGCCATGTAGGTAAAGCCATCGTCCTTCTCCATAACGATCCACTGTCTGCGGAAGTGTACCATCGGTTCATTCAGACCTGTGAGTTCCCGGCGGTGAGCATTGGTTACCATCCTGACTGGAGCAAAATGTCGGTGCGCATGAATGGCAATCACATCCATGTCACCATGAAGCAATTTACACTTGATGAGATTTCTCTCGTGCGGGTCGGTAAAGACTCCGGTGCCTACATCGAACACATCTGGGAAGAACCGCTTGTGGCAGGAGAAAATATACCCGGAATGGATGTGCGTATTCCCCTGCTGGGCAGCTCCGTGGTGAGCGCGGGTCCTCCCGGAGGGTCCCCCTACGGGTACGCCGAGGGCGCGGTTTATGGCTAGGCTCAGTTTGAAAATTTGCATTTCGTTTCGTTTTCTTGGGGGCATAAACCAAGAAAATCAGACGATTAACCTCCGAAAAAGCGAAATGGGGGTATCATGACCATTTCGCAGGATATTCTGGAAAAAGACGTATGCACGCTTTCCGATCAGGAATTGTTCGAGCGCATGGTCTATAAAATCAGGAAAAAGTACGACTTCCAGATATCCGATGCGGATGCCCGCGCCGCTGCCCGTAATTTGACCGGATTCTATCAGGCATTACTTGATTTGAAGCAACAATCCGGTCATGGTAACAGCCATGAATAACAATATCTTCCAGATTGACGAACACCGCAAAAACGCAGCAAAAAGAGCCGTTTTGCTGGCGCGTGTCTCTACTAAGGAACAGGAAGAAGGCTATTCCATTGCAGCCCAAAAGCACCGCTTGCAGCAATATTGTGAGCGCAAGGGATTTGACATCATACGCACCTTCGAACTGGTTGAATCTTCAACCATGGGCGACCGTAAAGACTTTATGGAGATGCTGAAATTCATCAAACGCCAGTCTGGCACAGTGGCGTTAGTGGCGGATAAAGTCGACAGGGTTCAGCGCAGTTTCAAGGAATTTCCCATGCTGGATAGCCTGATTCAGGCGGGTAAGATTGAGCTGCATTTCAATACCGAGAATTATGTCATCCATAAGGAATCGGTGTCGCAGGAGCGGCTGATGTGGTCCATCGGCGTGGTGATGGCACAGTCTTACGTTGATTCACTGCGTGATAACGTCAAACGCAGCATTGATCAGAAACTCCGCATCGGTGAGTGGATTGGCACAGCACCCATTGGCTACCTCAACAGTCGCGATGAACGTGGTCGCAGTACGGTGATTGTTGATGAGTTCCGCGCACCACTCGTGCGCCGGATGTTTGAAGAATATGCCACCGGCGAACACACGCTGGCTGATCTCACCCGTAAGGCTAAAGAATGGGGCTTGCGTAATGCACGCGGCAATCAGGGAGAGCTGGCAAAAGCGCAGGTGCATCGCCTGATTCAGAATCCTTTCTACTATGGTGAGATGGAGGTGAAGGGTAAGAAATATCCGCATGTTTACCAGCCGATTATCACCAAAGAACTGTTTGATGCCTGTCAGGCAGTACGCCTTGGCTGGCACAAAAAGCCATTCAAATATGCCGAGAAGGATTATGTGTTCCGTGGCCTGATGACCTGCGCCACCACTGGTCGCACCATTACCGCTGATACCAAGACCAAAACCTACCCCAGTGGAAAAACCTCCGAATGGACGTACCTTATCAGCTGGAATCCGGAAAACCCGAAGAAAAAGGTCTGGACGCGTGAGGATAAAGTTCTGAGCGAAATCGAAGATGTTTTCCAACAAATGGCCGTTGATGCTGACCTCAAGGATGAAATCGTGGAATATGCCAAACGCAGCTGTGAAACCGAGAAAGTATACCACAAGAAGCAAAGCCGAGCTGAACAGGGAATATACGACCATTCAGGGTAAACTGGATAAACTGACCGATCTGTTGCTGGATGATGCCATCAGCCGCACCGAACATGAGAACAAGCGCCTGAAACTAAAATCCCGCCAGCTGGAGATAGCCGGACAGATGGACTCCTTCACCGTGGCCGATGATGGTTTCCGCGATGCGGTGGTGGATCTGCTGGGGCTCACCGCCGAAGCCCACCAAATCTTCAAAGGTTCGAGCAATGAGGGAAAACGCCGGTTGATCAATTTCGTGTTTTCGAACCTTCAGCTTGAGGGGCAAAAACTGCGGTTTTCCCTACGACAGCCGTTTGATTTATTCGTCGGTGCGACGAATTGTCAAGAATGGCGCGCCCAGCAGGACTCGAACCTGCAACCTACTGCTTAGAAGGCAGTTGCTCTATCCAGTTGAGCTATGGGCGCACGCAGCCCAAGCATAGAGTAGTCCATGGAAATTTTCTAGAAGGTTTTTGTAGCTGGCCTAGCTGCTGGCTTCAGCAAGCTGCTTTGGGGCAGTGGATACCTGTGCCGGCAAAGGGGCCGGTTTTGGAGGTGCTGCTTTCGCGGAAGGCGCTGGCGTCGATGCCTTGGGGCTTGGAGTATCGGCTTTTGCCTCTGTCTTCACGTCTTTCGCTTTGCTTGCAGTTTCTTTCTTGCTCTCCTCCGGCTCTTTCTTATCGACGCGTTTCATCTCTTCGATACGCTTATCAACTTCAGGAATCCGGAGGACATTGAGCAGGTCACGTACTTCCTGGCGTGCAGTAATATGAGACATCGTAATCGAGCGGCTGGTTCCCTTATCGATCACATCAAGCACGGTCAGCCCTTGAAGGAACATATCGCGGAAAATGACCCGTTCGCCAAAGCCGGGAGCAACACGGAACCCGAGGCGACGCGAGAGCGCTTGCAGTACCTTCTCCATATTGACTTTGTTACGCGCCGCAAGATTGCTCAGGCGGTTACGCATGACGATCCATTCGATCGCGCGGCCATCACGCTTTGCGCGCTTCATTTTTTGTTCCCAAATCATCTCACTATAGATGCTGGGCTTCACGATCTGAAGCGTGGTCCCATCAACATTGGCAAGCACGTCCAAATCAACAAAACTGTCATTGATCGGGGTGATCACCGTATCGGCAAAGGAATGTGCGAGACGCGAAAGATAGGTGTCGTTACCTGGGCTATCGATTAGCACAAAATCACTGCTATAAAGTATTTGCCCCATCGCTTGATAGAAACGTTGTTTCTCATCCGCTTCAATGTCTGCTTTTGATTCAAATGGGCTTTTGCTAACGACCACATGTTTGGGAACGGGTAATGCAATGCCACGCGTTTCCATGGTTTTTTTGCGGTTTTCAATGTAGCGCGTGAGTGATCGTTGACGTGAATCTATGTCAATACTGCCCATTTTAAAACCTAAACGCATGAGTGATACAATCAAATGCATCGATGTGGTGGTTTTGCCGCAGCCGCCCTTTTCATTGCCAACCACGATCACATGGGCGCGTTTTTTGCTCGCCGCAGTGGTGATCCCGCCAGATGGTGCCGTCTGCTTTGCTGGGGTGGCCGACTTTTTCGGCTCATTTTTTGAAGATCGCATGCCAAACATGAAGTATCCTAATATTCCTACATACAGTTGTACGAACAAACCGTCAGCTTTGGCAAGCACCAAACCTGTGGGCTGTGAACAACACGTGTATAGCCATACATGCTGACTGGGCGTGTCTTTTTACTGCCTTGATATCGCCGATTAAATCATGGTCAATCGGCCCCTTTTCGTGTAAATCTATTTCTATGGAATGGATCTTCATGGCTGTCTTGGCGGGCTTGCTACTAGTCGTATGCGTGTACGATGCCGCAACCTTTTTGATTCCTAACTGGTTGAACGCGGCCATTTTGGTGTTGTATCCGATTTTCCTCTTCGCATTACCGGAATCTGGAGTCAGTGGTCTTTCGGGGCTGTATGGCTTTGGTATCTTTTTTATTGTCGGTTTTGGTCTCTTTGCCATTGGTGTGATTGGCGGCGGCGACAGTAAATTGTTGATCGCCCTCGGCCCCTGGCTTGGCATGAGCTACACCATGTTGAACTTCCTCCTATTTATGAGTTTCTTCGGTGTGATTCTGAGTGCGCTTCTACTGATTATTCGCGGGATGATCGGTAAAGACAGCCAAGAAAAAACGCCAAAGCTATTTCAGAAAAAAGCGCCCATCCCTTACGGCATTGCGATCGCTGCAGCATTTGTCATGTTGATGGGGCGTGGTGATATCGCTGGACTGCCGGGGGTGATGTGATTTCAATCAATCATTGAAATCCTTAACCTTCTCACCCTTCTCAATCTCTTCCACCTTTTCACCGCGGGTGCGAATGAGCAGGTAATTGAACTCTGCACCATAGATGAAAATGATGTTCATGATGAAGAAAAACAATAGGGTCGCGATGATACTCCCGAGCGAGCCGTAAATAATATTCACCTGATCAACATTCTGAATATAGAGCGAGAACATGCGTGTGCCCGCGATCCAGCCAAGGGTTGCGAGCGCCGCGCCGGGGAGTACAGCGAACAGGGTTTGTTTGATGTTCGGCAGAAAATAATACAGGCTTGCAACAATCACAAACAAAAGCCCCGCACTGACGAACACTACGGTGCGATTGAAGGCCAGGGTAGTTTCCTCAGAAAAAGGAATATTCAGCATATGCTCGATTTCAATAATGACGACCGGCGCAAAAACGAGTGCTAACATGCTGGCGATGACAATCAGCGTGAACATAATCAGCTGCAAAATAGATAGCAACCGGCGCAGCACATAGGTCGGCGGGTTGCTCACATTATACGCACGATTCAATACGGTGCGCATGCCTTCGACGAGGGATGAAGCGGTCCAGATCGCGCCCAAAATAGAGATGGTGAGGAGCCCTTGCGGCGGGCCAGAAATAATCTCATCAATACGCGGCACAATTCCCGCTGTAGCTTCGGGCGGCAATGTGTTTAGCAGGTAGGTGATGAAATCGGTGCCAACATTCCCCTGACCAATAAAGCCGGCAATCGCTACGATGAGCACCAAAAACGGGAACAGGGACAGCATAGTCAGGAACGTCAAATAGCCGGCATGCTCAATGCCATCATGTTCGACCATATTGTCACCGGCGCGGTACAGTAAGCGGCCAGTGGTACTGAAAAGTTTAATCATAATACTTGTTAAGCCATAAAAGATGCTGCTTGTCTAGGATAGGCACGCATGCTATCCAAAATGAAAGCATTACAGGGAGGTTATGCATGTCATCAGCGGCTAAAGTCGGATCAGACTCACTCAAAATTCACGGCAAGCTTACGAACCAGCACTCAGTGATTTTCACAGAAGAAGCGATGGCGTTTGTTCAGTCGCTTGAAAAAGAATTTGGCCAGCGCCGCCACGAGCTTTTAAAAGCGCGAGAGAAAAAACAGAAGCAGATTGATGAGGGCTGGCGACCGGATTTTCGTGCCGATACGAAAGCGATTCGTGAGGGTGACTGGAAGGTCGCGCCCCTGCCGAAAGATTTGCAGGATCGCCGCGTCGAAATTACTGGCCCGGCCGAGCCGAAGATGATGATCAACGCGCTGAACTCCGGTGCTAAAGTGTTTATGGCAGACATTGAAGATTCCCTTTCGCCGACCTGGGAAAAAGTAGCCGATGCGCAAAAAGCGCTGCGCGATGCGGTGCGTCGCACGCTGACATTCAGCAGCCCGGAAGGCAAAGACTACCAGCTCAATGATACCGGCCTGGCAGTGCTGATTGTGCGTCCGCGCGGGTGGCATTTAGACGAGAAAAACATCACATTGGGCGGTGAGCCGATCTCGGGCTCATTGCTCGATTTTGCTCTCTATTTCTTCCACAACGCGAAAGAAGCACTCAGCCGTGGAACGGGACCCTATTTCTACATTCCCAAGCTCGAGAGCATGGAAGAGGCGCAGCTTTGGGCCGATGTGTTTGCTTTTAGTGAGCAGGCGCTCGATGTGCCGAAAGGGACCATTAAAGCAACGATTTTGATCGAAACGATTACCGCAGTGTTTGAGATGGATGAAATCTTACACGCGTTGAAGGATTATATTGTTGGGCTAAACTGCGGTCGCTGGGATTATATCTTCAGCTACATCAAGAAATTCCATAAAGACCCGGCCTTCATGCTGCCAGATCGCGCGCAGGTAACGATGAAAGTCCACTTCCTCAATGCGTATAGTGAACTACTGATTCAAACCTGTCATAAGCGCGGTGCGTTTGCGATGGGCGGGATGGCAGCGGCGATTCCGAACCGTAATGACAAAGAAGCGAATGCGAAGGCTTTTGCAGCCGTGAAAGCCGATAAGGAACGCGAAGTAAAACTTGGGCATGATGGCACCTGGGTCGCGCATCCAGACCTCATTCCTGTGGCGCTCGAAGCCTATGACAGCCATTTGAACGGCAAGGTGAACCAGCTCGATGTGGCGCGCGATGAGGTATCCGTTGCAGCAGCCGACCTGCTGAAAGCATCGGAAGGCACCATCACCGAAGCGGGCGTGCGCAACAATGTGAATGTCGGGATTCAGTATATGGCTGCTTGGCTAGATGGGCGAGGCGCCGTGCCGATCTTTAATCTGATGGAAGATGCCGCCACCGCAGAAATCGCGCGGACGCAGCTGTGGCAATGGCTGCACCACAGCGCCAAAGTCGATGGCACCAAAGAGCTGACCTGGTCATGGCTTGATAATATTTTTATTGAAGAGCTGGAAGCGATTGAGCAGCAATATGGGAGTAAAGCGTTTAAGCAAAGCAAATGCACCCAAGCGGCAGACATGATGCGCGAGCTGGTTAAGAATGAAGCATTCGTCGAATTCCTCACGCTCCCGGCCTATGAGAAAATCAGTTAATGAAGATTGCACCGCTTCCAAAAGAACAGTTTGAGCGCATCTGGCCGGTCTTTCAGACCATCCTTGCCAATGGCCGCACCTATGCGCTTCCCGATGAGATGAGCATGGAGGAGGCTGCCACCTTATGGTGCACCGGCGAGCGCGCGGCTTATATTGCGGAAAGTGATGATGGCGAGGTGATTGGCACCTTTTATCTACGCAATAACATGCCTGGCCCCGGCTCGCATATCGCGAATGGTGGGGTGATGGTTGCCCATGAAATGCGCGGTAAGGGCTATGGCCATGCGCTGGGTAAAGCGATGATTGAGGAAGCCAAGCGGCTTGGTTACCGGGCGATTCAGTTTAATAATGTGGTCGCTACCAACACTGCGTCACTCGCCATTTGGGAAAAGCTCGGCTTTACGCAGATTGGCCGTGTGCCCGAGGCGTTCCAGCATAAGGATGAAGGGCTAGTGGATAGTTATATTCTGTACAAAAAACTGTAATCCGGTCGGATCAAACGCCCTGCATGCAAAAAAAGTCACATTGAATATTGCAAGAATAATCCGTTGAATCACATGCTGAATGTCACTTTCTAGCATAAAAACACACTACGCCCCCTTCCGGGAAAACGCAAAATCAACTAGGATCTAGCGATAGTCTGGGAATGCTGCGAGAGCTTAGCGACCAATCGGGTAGCTATATTGCACAATCAAAGTCTCTGCTCCTGGATTGCGTTCACCGAGGCTCGCATTAGACAAATGGTTGAAGGCGACCCCTAAGCGCTGTGCATCGTCAAACTCATAGGAGAGCTCAAGCCCTGAGCGGAATTCAATCCAGTGGCCTAAATCTTTACCATCGCCCTGGCTGAAAGCACCGACAACGGAGTTGGGCGTGAACACCCAGGAATCGCTGAGATAGATGTCCCAGAAAATACCGGCGTAACCGTAATAGGCCTCATCGCTGGTGACAAAACCACCAACCGTTGGGCGTAGCCCGTAGAAAATATCCTGATAGCGATATTCAAGGCCGACCAACGCCGCGCCGTTATCATCCTGCGTGACATCAAAGTAACCACCATAAAGGACCAAATGATCTTGATCGTTCGGGACATATTCAGCCTGCGCGGAGGCAAAAGTGATTAGTGAAACTAGAGCGGCGAGGGCGGCTGTACGAAGAGAGTGTATCTGAATCATCATCTTAACTGTATGTAAGTTTTTTATTGTTATGACAGTTTCCCGCGCCTATGACAAGCAAATGCGCACGGGTTTATCACAGCTTTCAAAAGGTTTAGCGAAGCTATGTGGCCTTATTGCCATGATGATGGCTTTGACCACGGGGGCAGCGCATGCACAAACGGTGGAACGCCTGCCGATCGATGTCATCGACTACCGCACCTTTCGTATGAATGGGGCCACCTATCAGGCAGCGTATCTTTATGTTCCGGACAATGTCATGAGGGCCGAAGGGACCTATAGGGATACTGTGAAACGTCAACTCACGGCCCATCTGAGCCATGATAGGCTGAACATGCAGCCGGTGATGAAAGACCGCCATGGCGTGCAGCATGTGATGCTTGGCGCGTTCCAGAAGTCGCAGCTTATGCACGGCTTTGCTGCATGCTTTGCGCCCGAGCTGGGGGAATACCCATCTGAGTTGCGCCAGGCGCAGGCGAAAGCAAAACCGAAGGGCGGCATCTGGGCACAGATCGATACGATTAATGCGCTTCGGTTGGCAGAATTATGGCCAAACTTCCGTCGCGAAAATGTGGATGGAAAGTGGATGGTGGTACGCGGTACGATCACTGATATTGCGCTGCGCAAAAATATGATGTACATCAATTTTGGCGAGGATTGGAAAACGGATTTCACCCTCTTTGTGCCGACTACGCATAAGAAACATTTCCCTAAAACATGGCGCGATCAGATGATCGGAAAAACCGTTGAAGTGATGGGCTTTGTCTATCATAGTTACGGCCCAATGATCGATATCACGCACCCGTCGCAGCTGACGGTGATGGAGGAATAAATGGCGCGTATCTATGAGAATGACACGGTAATGGATTATATCCATCAGACCTTTGTGAGCGAAGATGCGCTACTAAAAAAGGTGCATGCCAAAGGAGAAGAACTTCGCCCGGGCATGCAAGTCAGCCCGTATGAAGGAAAAATGCTGCATCTATTTTGCCGCATGATTGGGGCGAAGCGGGTGCTCGAAATTGGTGCCTTTGTTGGCTATTCGACGATTTGGATGAGCCGGGCATTGCCGGCTGATGGCCAGGTGATTACGTGTGAGGCCGATGCGACACATGCGGAGATCGCGCGCGGTCATGCTGCAGAAAATACAGACGCCGCGCCGATTGATGTGCGCGAAGGCAAGGCACTAGATACGCTCAAAATGCTGCAGCAGGAAGCGCAGCAATATGATGTGGTGTTTATGGATGCGATGAAGCGCGAATATATGGACTATCTCGAGATGAGCCTACCAATGCTGCGCACGGGCGGGCTGATGATTGCGGATAACTCGCTGCTGTTTGGCCATGTGGTCGGGCAGGGGGAGCAGAAGATTTCGCCTGATGCAGTCGATGTCATGAAGGCCGTGAACACGCGCCTCGCCGGCCCAGAATTTGATGGGTTGATGATGGCGACGCAAGAGGGGCTGACAGTAGGGGTGAAGAAGTAGGCTGGTCTAAAGAAGCGTAGCCAGTAGGCGAAGCGCTTTAGTCAGCGAAGCTGTTAGGCTCATTGCGAGGTCAGGAGACCGAGCAGGAGCAAACACTAAGTTTTGGTCATTTCTTTCCAACCGCCGCCTTTTTGCTGCTGAATATAGGTCAGTGAATGGCCTTGGTCTTTGTAGGTTTTCCATCGCGCGCGGGCCTGGTTTAGTGCCGTTTCATCGCGGCCATTGAACAGATCAAGCACCCGCTCATAGCCATCGAATGAGGCTGGCTCTGCGCCGCTCACATTAACGAGCAATCGCGCGTCATTCGGGTTTTCCACCTGGTCCGTCACATAGATGGGCTGCTTGCCGGCATGGAGGTCTGCCTTCGTGCCATGCGGTACAAAGCGGCGCTCTTCTGCCCATAATGCGGCATCAAGTGCACGCATGGCTTGTTCTGATTCGGTCAAAATTACACTGCGAAACCCCGCCTTCAGCGTTTTTTGCATCAGCGCTGGAAGCGCCTGTTCCAGCGGGGTGTGCAATAGATGGTAAAATTGAATGGTTGTCATAATGTCCTTATGTCATCCCGGCGAAAGCCGAGACTTCCCATCAAATAGTTGCACAAGATCCCGGATCTGGCTGCGGCTAAGTGTTAGGCACATAAGCCTCGCTGGCGTCCGGGATGACCAAAAGTTTTAACCCTTGGTCATTTTTCGTAATATTTTGTGACCAGTTCGTTAAGCAAGCGCACGCCCCATGCTGTGGAGCCTTTCGGGATCGTGGCTAAATCTTCTTTGGTCCATTCCGTGCCGGCAATGTCCAAATGCGCCCATGGCACCTCATTGACAAAGCGCTGGAGGAACTGACCTGCGGTGATACTGCCGGCATAGCGGCCGCCAATATTTTGCATGTCGGCAATGTCGGAGTTGATCTGCTTGTCATACTCCTCACCGAGCGGCAGGCGCCAGAGCTTCTCGCCCGTCGTCTCTTGCAGTGATTCCAGCTTTTTGCATAGATCGTCACTGTTCGAGAACAGGCCAGTGCGCGACGTACCCAGCGCCACAAGAATGGCGCCGGTGAGTGTCGCCAAATTGATCATGAATTGCGGCTTATATTTGCTTTGCGTGTACCACAGCGCGTCGGCAAGCACGAGGCGGCCTTCCGCATCAGTGTTCAGCACCTCAATGGTCTGGCCAGACATCGATGTCACCACATCGCCCGGGCGCTGCGCATTCCCGTCGGGCATATTCTCAACTAGCCCAACGACGCCAATCGCATTCACCTTTGCTTTACGAAGCGCGAGGGTTTTCATGAGGCCCACGACGGTTCCTGCCCCGGCCATATCGAACTTCATGTCTTCCATGCCGCTGGCAGGTTTGATCGAAATCCCGCCTGTATCGAAGGTCACACCCTTACCGACGAAGGCGACGGGCTTTTTGCTTTTCGCTGCGCCGCTCCATTCCATGATCACGAGATAGGGATCGCGCACGGAACCTTGCGCGACACCAAGCAACGCGCCCATACCGAGTTTCGCCATTTGGGTTTTGTTGAGTGCAGTGACTTTAACGCCGTGCTTGGTGAGGGCCTTACATTCTTTCATGAAGGATTCAGGGTAGAGCACATTCGCTGGTTCGGTCACGACATCACGCGTCAAGAACGTGCCTTGAAGGATTGCATCGAGTGTTTTATGTACCTTCGTGGCGGCGGCTTTCGCGCCCGCTACGCTGACCTCTTTGAGCTGAGGCTTATCCTCTTTCTTTTCCTTCGTGCGATATTTATCGAACCGGTAAGAACGTAGCTGGAAGCCGTGCAGCGCGTGCGCTTCAGCGACCCCCTTATCGACTTTGCCGATGCCGCCATCTGCGCAGATCACCAGGCTGACAATGCCTTCCTTATTGACGCGTGCGGCGAGGGAGCCGGCGGCTTTTTCATAAGACAGATGGGTGATGTCTTTTTCCTTACCCAGGCCGACAATGTAGACGGTTTCGGCGGCGAGCGTATCCGGCGGGGTCAGCGAAATAATCTCACCTGCGCCGCCAGAGAATTTCCCATGCTTGATGGCTTTCTTGATCAGGCCTTTGGTCTTTTTATCGGCTTCAATTCCGAGCCCCTTGAGCGTGCCATTATCTGCAACGAAAAATGCCATCGCAAGCGGCGCTTTCGCTTTGCCTGGGTGTTTGCCCAACGTGGGTTTAACTTTCGCTGCGTCGATAAATTGCGTTTTCATAAAGCCTCCTTAAAGCATGGTATGATGAATGGGCTGAATGTACTGTATTCTTATTTGTCATGTAAAGGAGATAAGTAGCGTTGCACCAGGGTTCAATGTGCTGTATCACTATGATATGACACGACATTACATTCGTTACATCATGCAGTTGCTCGCTTGGCCGACTTTGCTGATTGCGGCGAGTCTGACGAGCATCATTTGGCTCACGCGTGCGTTGCGCTACATTGATTTTATTGTCAATCGCGGCCTGTCGATTGGGGATTTCATCTATATTACCGCGCTGCTGGTCCCGTCTTTGTTGATGGTGCTGTTGCCGGTCTCGCTGTTTATTGCCGTTCTATTTGCGTACAATAAACTGTCGACAGACAGTGAGTTACTCGTGCTCAAAGCAGCGGGGATTAGCCGAATTCAACTTGCACTGCCCGCGGCCTATTTCTCGGCCTTTATCATGATGATCTGTTTTCTGATTAGCCTGGTGGTGCTGCCTGCGGCGAATCGAAACTTTAACGACATGCGTAATTTTATTCGTGATAATTATGCTTCGGTCCTGCTTCAAGAAGAAGTGTTTAATAACCCAACAGACAAGCTGACCGTGTTTATTCGTGAACGAGATGACGAAGGGAATCTGCGTGGAATTATGGTGCATGATGCGCGCACCGGCTCGGATATTACCATGATGGCCGAAGCAGGGCAGTTTGTGAATACGCCGGAAGGGCCACGCTTTTTTCTCAAAGGCGGGCTTCGTCAGGAGATGCGCAACGGAAAAATTTCATGGCTGAAATTTGATGAATACACGCTCGATATTAGTTTTTACACGGGCGCGAAACATACGCGCCAGCTGGATACCGATGAGATGAGCGTTGCGCAATTGCTGGAGCGCGCAAAAGATGCTGATGTGAAAGAATCTTGGCGCCATGAAATGATTGCTGAAGTGCATAAGCGGTTTAGCTTCCCGCTTTATTGCGTGAGCGTGACGCTGTTGGCGCTGGCCATTTTGCTCTATGGTGATCATCAACGGCGCGGCTACTGGAAGCGGCTCACTGTTGCGGCAGGGGCGGTTGGTGGTTGTCTTGTGATTTCCGTATTGGTGAATAATGCGGTACTGAAAGACAGCGCACTCTTCCCGTTTATGTATGCTGCTCCTATCGGCATCGCGATGGCTGCAACAATGCTGCTGCTTACGAATCGCATTAGGTTGCCGCTTACCCAAATGCCGTTGAGGTCCTAATGCCAGCGATTCTCTCTTTCTATATTGGGCGCCATTTTTTGTTGAGTATCACGCTCGTACTCCTCGTGGTGATGGCGATTATTGGGCTGATTGAGTTTGTCGAATTACTGCGCCGCGCATCGCACAAAGAATATGATGTGCCGGTGTTGATCGTGATGCAAATGACATTGTTCAAGCTTCCGCATACAGCGGAAAAGATTCTGCCCTTTGCGGTGCTCATTGGCAGCATGGTCGCACTCACGCGACTTACAAAAGCGCAAGAGCTCGTGATTGCTCGTTCGTCTGGCGTATCTGTCTGGCAATTTTTGGCGCCTGCCATTTTTGTCGCAGCGTTGTTTGGGGTAATCATGGTGACGGTGTTCAACCCAATCTCTGCGGCCATGATTTCGCGTTATGAAGTGATTGAGGGAAAATACATTACTGGCCGCCCGAGTGTGCTTTCTGTATCGAAATCTGGCTTGTGGCTACGACAAGTCGATGATTATGAAACGTCGCTCTATGGCGAACCCGTAGCCGAATATATTCTGCATTCACAGCGTCTTGTGCAAAGCACCATGGAAATGCAAGAAGTAACCTTATTTTTGTTCGGGGAGAATGACGCGTTTCTCGGCCGGCTCGATGCAGAAACCGCACAGCTTGTTCCAGGCAAATGGCTGATGACGAATACCGTGCTCTCAACCACGGGCAAGCGGCCCATTGTCCGCGAGAAATATACGTTGCCTACGGAGTTGAACATTAAGCAAATTCAAGACAGCTTCGCATCGCCGAAAACCCTATCTTTTTGGGAGATGCCTGACTTTATTGATACGCTGCGCAAGGCTGGGTTCTCTGCTCTGCGCCACCAGCTCCATTTGCATGCATTGCTGTCAACGCCCTTTAGTCTGGCCGCCATGGTGTGCATCGCGGCGCTGTTCTCGCTTCGCCTTCCAAGGCGCGGGAAAGTCGGCTTAATGGTGGTTGGCGGCGTGGCGATCGGGTTTGGGATTAATTTCTTCACCAACATCGTCTATGCGCTGGGCCTTTCCGGGAGTTTGCCCATCTATCTCGCCGCCTGGACACCCGCCGCCATCACGCTCATGTTAGCCGTGGCGTTGCTACTACATCTTGAGGATGGTTAGAGCGGGATAATCCCCTGATAGAATTTGAGTTTTTGGCATCTGCGGGATAGTTTGAGAGAATGGATCAGACCGCCTTGCTAACAATCAGACGCTATATCTTGTGTGTCGCACTTGCCGTGTGTTTCCTCGCGACGCCGGCTGCATGGGCGCAAGATAAGCCGAGCACTTCTCTGCCCGTGCTGCTCGAAGCCGATCATATGGGCTATGATCAAGAGAAGGATGTGGTGGTCGCGCTCGGGAATGTCGAAGTCGTGCAAGGCGAGACCATCGTGGTGTCGGACAAGCTCACCTATTATGTCAGCGAAAATGTCGTGGTTGCGGAAAGTAATGTTAGCATGTTGCGCCCGGATGGCACGGTGTATATGGCAGAAAAGGTGCAGCTTAAAGATGATCTAGAGCGCGGGGTAATCAATAAATTCCGCGTGTTCCTGGTGGATAATTCACGTTTCGCCGCAGTGGAGGCGCGCCGTGTCAGTGAATCACAGTTAGAGTTAAAGAATGCCTCCTACACGCCGTGTAAACTGTGCGAGGGAAGTGACCCGTTATGGCAGTTCAAAGCACGCGATATCGAAGTGGATGATGAGCGCGAGGTCATTGAATATTACCACGCGTTTTTAGAAGTGTATGGGGTTCCGGTTGTCTACACGCCTTATTTCTCGCATGCGACGCCAAATGCGAGCCGTCAAACGGGCTTCCTAACGCCAGAATATGGCACGAGCTCGAACTTTGGTGCGACCTTGGTGGCGCCGATTTATCTCAATATGGGAGCGGATAAAGAGGCGTTGGTAACGCCAACCTTTACGGAAGAAGAAGGGGTGGTCGTCGATACGGACTATACGCAACTTTTTGATAGTGGAAATTTGCGATTAAATTTCAGTTTAACCGCGCCAGAAAAACGTGATGTCGATGGAAATCGTATCGATGGCAATGAGTTCCGTGGTCACATTTTTACTCAGGGTGATTTTACGGCGTCCGAAAATTGGAAGCTTGGTTTTGACATCAACCGTAGCACCGACGATACCTATCTGCGTCGTTATCGCTATACCAATAGCTTCGATCTCACCAGTGTTGCCTATGGCCGCTATCTTGGCGGTGGTCGGAATTATTTTGAAGCAGAGAGCCTAGCGTTCCAAGGGCTGCGTGAGTCAGCAGACCAAGATCAGATCCCCTTCATTTTGCCGCATTTAAGCGGTTATTATGAGACCGAACCCGGCATGTGGGATGCGCGGTTTTTCACGCGGGCCGATACGCGGGTATTATCGCGTGATGATGGGCCGCGCAGTCAGCGTGCGTCTCTCACGACGGGGGTCAAAGTTCCGATTGCCACCTCTGGCGGACATT
Source organism: uncultured Azospirillaceae bacterium (assembly GCA_964352815.1). Lineage (GTDB taxonomy): Bacteria > Pseudomonadota > Alphaproteobacteria > Rickettsiales > UBA3002 > CAYGTO01. Next base: position 82,359 of record CAYGTO010000008.1, read on the forward strand.
TGATCGATTTCACCACCCAGCTCCGTCAAGATGCCTATGCATTCCAAGATGTGGTGCTGAACGGCAGCCCCGAAGATGGCTCAGAGCTTCGCACTATTCCTCAGGCTTCCTTGCATTGGCGTTATCCGTTGATCTCGTCTTCTGCAAGCGGGAGCTTAACGATCGAGCCGAATGTGTTGATGGTAGCCACTTCGCGCGGCAGTAACCCAAACGAAATTGTTGATGAAGAAAATCTCGGCGTTGAACTGTCAGACATTAACCTCTTCAGCACCGACCCGTTTGCCGGGAATGATCTCGTCGATGAATCCTCGCGCGTCACCTACGGCCTGCGAGGCCAGTGGTATAGTAATTCGAATTATCACCTCTATTTTATGTTGGGCCAAAGTTACTTGATTACCAACGACACGCCGTTCCCTTATAATAATGACCCGGGCGCAGATTTTTCTGATTATGTGGCGCGTGTGGATGCGTCGCTGGGTGAAAGCACGGAGATCAGCTATTTCACGCAATTTAGCCAAGATTCGCTCGAAGCATTGCGCCATGAACTGCGCAGCACAATATCCATTGATCCGGTGCTGTTTTCAGTGATATACACCAATGAAGAAGAAACAAGGCTGTTCGAACGAAGCGATGAAATTTTTGTATCCACGAATGTGCAAGTTACCGATAACTGGGCGTTTAATGCTTCCGGGCGCCGAGATTTGCGCGGGCAGGGCAGCATGATTTCGCATGGCTTTGGATTGACCTATAGCAATGACTGTATTGCCGTACAGACGGCGGCGGAACGGTTCTTCACGCAGGATCGTGACTTAGAACAAGAAACACGATTCTTGGCGCGCGTGTTCCTCAAGAATTTGGATTATTAAGATGAAGTGGCTCGTCTCGATTCTCATGATTATGATAAGCGCTGCAGCCCATGCGGAGTCGTTCAAAATCGCAGCCATTGTGAATGATGATATTATTTCTAATATTGATTTACAGAATCGGGTGAATCTGGTGATTCACACCACCGCACTCAAAGACACGCCGGAAACACGTGAGAAGCTAAAAAGCCAGGTGCTAGTGGCGTTGATTGATGAGCGCCTCAAGAAACAAGAAGCTCAGCGCTCAAGCATTAGCGCGACAGAGTCCGATTTGAATACGGCGATTGCGAATTTAGAGCGTCAGCAGAAAAGTGAAGAGTCGAAAGATATTCGTACTTTTTTGAAGAGTCGCGGTATTCCATTTTCATCGTTCCAGGACCAGCTAGAAAGTCAGATTATTTGGAATAAAATTGTGCGTAGTAACATCGCGCGCAATGTGACAGTGCTTGAAAGCGAAGTGAAACGTGCGCAGCGCCAGATTGTGAATTCTGTGCAGGAAGAGGTGAACATTGCCTCACTGACGTTGCCTGTTGCGACCCCTGAAGATGAATTGAAAGTGCAGCAATTTGCTGAGTCACTGGCGCGTCAGGCAGAAGATGCGCAACGTTTTGACGCACTCGCCCGTCAGCTAGGAAGCTCGGGGCAATCGTCAGTGCGTAGCGGCTGGGTGGCCGAGGGGCGGCTGGATCCGATATATAAACGCGTGCTGCGCAGTATGGAAGCCGGGCAAGTCAGCGAGCCGCTTCGTACACCCAATGGCTATGAAATTTTGCTTTATCAAGGACGCCGGGAGCGCCCATCCATTGCGGATGCAGAGCTGGTGGTAAAGCAAATCCAGCTATCGCTTGAACAAGAGGCTGCCAAAGAAGAAGTTGAAATTTTGATGTCGATTGCGAAAGATGTCGCGCGTAATCCTGGCACCTGTTTTGACGAGACCGTATCGGGAGTTGAGAGCCTCGAAGGGATGAATATTTCGGTCGATTTCTACCGCGCAAAACAAAGCGAGATGGCCCCGCCCATTCAGCGCTTGGTTGGCGCATTGAACGTGGGGCAAGTCACGCCACCCTTTGCCACACCGACAGGAATTCAGCTGATGACTGTGTGTGAGCGGCTTGAGCTGCCGCCTGAATTACCAGACCCGGCGAAGGTGCGCCAGGTGTTGTTTGAAGAGAAAGTGCAGCTTGAGGCGCAGAAATATCTGCGTGATTTACGCCGCAATGCCTTTATTGATCGGCGCGAATTGTCGCTATGAGCACAGCACTTCCCTCGCTCGAAACGGTGATTGAAAGTTTTGAGCTGCGCCCCAAAAAATCTCTCGGGCAGAATTTTCTCTTAGACCCGGCCTTACTGTCACAGCTCGTGCGCTATGCCGGCTCGCTCAAAGGGATGCATGTGCTTGAGATTGGTCCTGGGCCAGGCGGTTTGACCCGCGCATTGCTAGAGAGTGATGCGGCCCACGTCACAGCACTGGAGCGTGATGAGCGGGCAGTACGCGCGGCGTCTTTGCTTGTGCAGACATATCCTGAACGGTTTAGCATTCGTGAAGGGGACGCGCTTGATGTGAACCCGATTGAGACCATCGCTGCACCGCGTGCCATTGTTGCGAATCTACCCTATAATATTTCCACGGTGCTCCTGACGCGCTGGCTTGAACACATTCAGGATGATGCCAACGCCTATGCGCTGCTCTTACTGATGTTTCAGAAAGAAGTGGCTAACCGACTCACTGCCGGACCCAATGACTCAAGCTATGGCCGGTTATCTGTTTTAACACAGTGGCTGTGTGATACGGAACAAGTCTATGATATTCCCGCAGAAGCCTTTTCTCCGCCACCTAAGGTAGATTCGGCCCTCGTGCGCTTCGTTCCAAAACCGATAGAGAAGCGCGCCGATGCCGGATCCTATGCTGCACTTTCGCAGATCCTGGATGCAGCATTCGGTCAGCGGCGAAAAATGTTGCGCCGCAGTATGAAAGGGTTTGGCGATGCGTTTTTAGATGTGATGGAGCAGTGTGGTATTGAGAGTGATCGACGCGCTGAGTCTTTAAGCGTTATGGAATATGCGGCATTAGCGAAAGCGTGGCATCTGTCTAATGGGACTGGCTCAAATGATCGATAAAGTCTGAGAGATAGGTCTGGCGAATACGTTTCAAACGCTCTGCTTTCAGAATATTGATAATGTCGTTCAGCGCTTGCTCAAGGTCATTATTTACCACAACATAATCATACTCTTCCCAATGGCTAATCTCCGCCTCAGCTTTGGCCATACGATGTTTCACGACCTCATCGCTATCTTGCGCGCGGCTACGAAGGCGGCGCTCCAATTCGCGAAGTGATGGCGGCAGAATGAACACGCTGACCAAATCATCGCGGCGTTTTTCTGCTAACTGGCGTGTGCCTTGCCAATCAATATCGAACAGTACATCCTTGCCCTTATCGAGCGTTTTATTGACATATTCATGGCGCGTTCCATATTTCTCGCCAAAGACCAGCGCATGTTCAAGGAACTCATCATGTTCGATCATCTGATCGAAACGTGACTCATCGGTAAAGAAGTAATCGACCCCTTCTTCTTCACCGGGGCGCATTGAACGGGTGGTGACTGAGATTGACATTTTTAGTCGATCTTGGGTCTCGAGTAGCTTGCGTGATAAGGTTGTCTTTCCCGCGCCAGACGGAGAGGAAAGTACAAACATAAAACCGCGGCGATGTTCGAGAGGGTGCTCCATAATGCCCCTTAAGACGATGACTCGGTCAGTGTGATCAACGCATCGCTCAGTTTTTCCTCAGCAATGGTATGCGGGAAATGTTTGATATAGACCCCATCCTTGCCCATCAGATAAATGAAGCTGGAATGGTCAATATCGTAATTGCCCGTCGCATCCGGGTCATGCGCTGCTGCATATGCTTTATAGGCGGCTTTGACTTGGTCAATTTGTGCGTTTGTTCCTGTCAGGCCAATCATGCCATCACGATAATTTGCAAGAAACGCTTTCATCGCTTCCGGCGTATCACGTTCCGGATCAATGGTAATAAAGACAACGCGGATGTCTCTCGCTACCTCTTCAGGCAGTGCATCCATGGCGTTACTAATGCGCAGCGTTGTTGTCGGGCAGATATGTGGGCAGTTAGTAAACCCAAAGAACACAAGCGCATAGCGCCCTTCTAGATCGGTGTTGTTGACCGCTTCACCATCTTGATTGGTCAAAGAAAAATCGCCACCAATCAGTGGGTTACCATGCGTCGTATCTTCAGGGAGCCCGTCTTTGTTGGCTGCTTCATGATGAGTGCCAAAGGGCCCCACAAACACGAAATAAGCCATGGCAATGAGGGCACAAATAGAAAGAAGTCGATTATAGGTTTTCATGAGGCTGGTTATACGGAGTTTCACGGGTAGAAACAAGCTCTTGGCCCAGGTTACACCCATTTTCTTCACCGAAAATAATGCTAAAATACCATGTGTCGTTAACCTTTTGTTAGGGGTTTGGCCCGTATGATAGAAGAGTGAAAAAGGGTTTTCACAGCGTATCTGCGCGTGGGCAGGTGCGAGACGACAAAACAACAATAAGGAGTCGTTGGCCATGATGCCTTCGATCAACGTGCCTCATCCGCAATCGGCGGCGCCGATTCAATCTGCAGCGATCACGGCAGTGGTCAGCGAGCAAGGGCGCGCGGCTGGTCAAACGGCGAAGGAGATGCGCGAATCAATCGACAGCGCGCAGCATTATAATAAGGCACCGCGTGATAAGGCGCAGAAAGAATCGACCGGGAATGCGCGCACAGTGAAATCAGAGGCGCAGCTTCATGCAATGCGGCAAGACCAGCAGAAAGTAGAGCAGCATTCGCAGCAACGTCAGCACTATCAGAATGTCCAGCAAGAACAAACGGCAATACGTAACCCAGGTGGCCCACCCAGCTATGGCGATAAGCTTGCAGCCCTTTCAGGTGGCCGTTTTGTTAAGACCGATAAGGTCAAAACGGAGAAGCTGAGCGAGCACACTGAGATTGTCGAGCCGCATCTAATGCGCCACCGCGATGGGTCGATTACGGCGGGGCTGGGAACAGCGCGTTTGATTAGTGATCTACAATCACTCGTTGGCGCGGATATGTTTAGCGGGCCGGCCAAACAAACCGCAGCCGAGGCGGTATCACAAGTGTATCAGATGATGTCGGAAGTGGCAGGAGAGCGTGAGACGTCTGAAACACCCACAGATTTTTTCTCCTAATTAACCCGGCATGGGCCATTCAATCACCTCTTTATGGGGCTGACTGATGATGTATTCACGCAAACTGCACTGCGCGGTCATTACATATTCTGCTAGTAATGAAAGCATGTTCGCATCGATGTCGGCATCTTCCAGCGTGCCATAGACATTACGGCGCAGCGTGTTTTCGAGCTGAGACTGATCGTTTGACGCAAGCGCTTCTTCATAGGCAGTGAGTCGGCCAAATAGCGCTTCCCCCATTTTTTGCACTTTACGGAAAATACCACTATCGCCTACGCTCATTTCACGAAGCGCTTGGTCCATATCGGCCATCATTGTATCGATGATACTGCGTTCAAGATCGCTGCCGATGAGATCATGCGCGGCATCATCCGGCGTATCGCTCTCTTCCTCGCGCAGCCGAAGCAGCAGCAGGCTGACATGCAGTGCTAAAATATCGAACCGGCCATCCAGCGTATCGGGCACTTGGTAACGTTCAAAAAAGACCGGCAGGCGCGACTGCTGCATGGTTTGCACGTAGAGATGGTGTGCATATTCCGCATGCTTAGGTGCCTTGAGGCCTTGCAACAATTGGGCAAACATCGTATATCTCGTTTATGATTTCTTCACTTTATATAAAGCAGATTCTGACAATGTCAGTGTTTTTCTGCATGTTATCGGCGTGTGATCCACTGGTCGATGAGCGCGGCCATGTGCTTGAAGAGCATCGCCTGTCCGAAATTACACCCGGCGTGTCGCGTCAGCAGGATGTACGCGTGATTTTGGGCGCGCCTTCGAGCCTGTCTGATTTCGGTAATAATCGTTGGTATTACATTCGCACGCGTAAAGAAAGCCTGGCCTTTTTTAAGCCGGAGATCGTTGAACAGCAGATCACCATCGTCGAGTTTGATGAGGGTGGGATTGTAAGTAATGTGCAAACAGGGCTGAATGAGTTGCCTAAAGAAATTGCCGTTATTAAGGACGAAACGCCCACCGAAGGACATAGCCTTGGCTTTTTTGAGCAGATGCTGGGGAATTTGGGTCGCTTCAATGCGCCCGGGGGCAATTAATCACGTGAAATGTGTGTAGCCTGAAGGCTCAAGCGGGTGCGACGCCCCGTCGATGTCTTTCATGATATAGCTGTCATCTGTGATGTTACCAATCTGAGTGATCATGATACCGGTCTCGTGGCTTAAGCCAGCGATGTGGTCTGCATGCTTAGGCGCCGCGGTAAAGAGCAGCTCGTAATCATCACCGCCGCCTAAAATGCTGTGCCAACGGTGCGGCTCATGCTGCACTATTGCACGTGCTGAATCAGAGCGCGGAAGGGCGGATTGGTCAATCTGACAGCCTACATTGGAAGCCGTGCATAGTTTTATCATGTCTTGCGCAAGGCCATCGGAAACATCCATCGCTGCACTCGCATAGCCGCGAAGTGCAATGCCTAACTCAGTGCGCGGCTGTGGCAGATGATAGCGCTCGAGCAGATACGGATCATGCGCCAATGTGTGCTGTGCACAGAGTAGGCCAAGTGCTGCATCTCCCACCGTTCCCGTGACATAGATAATGTCACCCACTTGCGCCGTGCTGCGTTTGATTGCGTGGCCGCTGGGCACGGTACCATATGCCGTAATCGTTATGGTCAACGGCCCAGGGGTCATGGTGGTGTCACCGCCAATCAGTGTGATGCCATAGTGTTTTTGATCATTCGCAAGGCCATTTGCAAAGCCTTCAAACCATGCAGCGTCGCATCGTTCGGGTGCGCTTAGCGCCAGCGAGTAATGCAGTGGGCTCGAGCCCATTGCGGCAAGATCGGACAGGTTCACCCGCAATGCTTTCTGTGCAATCAGCGCCGCGGGTTCGTCGCCAACAAAGTGCACGCCCTCAATCAGTGTGTCAGTGGTGACAACGAGTTCTTCTGCTTCAGAAATGGAGAGACATGCGGCATCATCGATGAGAGAAAGTGCGGTATTGCCATCTGCTAACGGCGCAAAATAACGGTCAATGAGTGCGAACTCATCCATTAGTCTTCGCTAATATCACGATATTGCTTGGCCAAATTATGCAATGCGCCGCTAACGAAATCGATTTCACCGTCATCTAAGAATGCGGCAGCAATCGTGGTGTATTCATCGATGATGATAGCAGTTTCGCGGGATGTGTCGCATTTAAGTTCGTACGCGCCAGCGAGCAAGATGCTTGCTAATAAATGGTTGAGGCGCTCCATCTTCCACCCTTCGCGCAGTACGCCGCTAATATCATCTAGTAACTCATCATAGATTTCTGCTACACCAATCAAGATGGTTTCAAGAAGTGTCTTTGCGGGGGAAACATCGACGTTCCATTCCGGCTCTTTCTGCAATTGTTCACTCGCCCATTGCTTCGAGATTTGCGCCGCCGCACGATCACCATTGAGCGGTTTCTCGAGCACGCGCTGCGAGAAAATGCCTTGGACAGCTGCAATGCGTGCGCTGCGTTTACGCTCTAAGGAGGCACGTTTTTTTGGCAAGCGTGGTTCTTTTTCAGCAGCAGAAGATTCCATTACACCGCCTCTTTCACAGCGAGTAACTGCATGCAGGCGTGTGCCGCATCGGCGCCCTTATTGCCTTTCGGTGATTCACCGAGGCCTGCGCGTCGTTCGGCCTGGGCCACATTCTCCACCGTGAGTAAGCCGTTGCCGATAATAATGCCGTGATCCATCGAAAGGCTCATGAGCCCATGCATGGCGGCGCTGCACACAACATCATAATGGCTGGTTTCTCCGCGGATCACGCAACCAAGGGCCACAAACCCATCATAATGAGTGCGTTTGTGGTAGATCGCTTGCGGGATTTCGAGCGCCCCGGGCACATCGACCACGTCAAGCTGATGCCCATGTTTTGTCAGTTCGGTTTTTGCGTCTTTCACTAACGCTTCCGTGATTTCCCAATAATAAGGGGAGGCAACGATCAAAATTTTAGCCATGCGATACCTGTTTGGGTTGAGAATGTGCGTCTAGCGATTGGTAGTTTTCAATATGGATGCCATAGCCTTCGAGACCAACGGGCATGCGTGGATGATTCGTTAAAAGCGTCATATGGTGAATGCCCAGATCGAGCAGGATTTGTGCACCAATCCCATAATTGCGAAGATGCGCAGGGCGCTCGACCTTTTCTCCCATACTGCGGCGCAGCGTATCGGAAAGTGCGGTTTTATTGGGCTCACGAATGATCACAATCGCGCCGGAACCATGCTGCTCAATCGCTTCCATGCTGCGGGCGAGCGCGCCGCATTTTTCACCGCTTGCGTCAAACAACATGTCTGCCATCACATCCATCGCATGCATACGCACCAAGGTAGGCGTTGTTTTTGACGAGGTGAGCGTGCCGGGTGCGCCTTTGGTGAGCACGATATGTTCGGCATAATCGAGCGTGGAAGTGAATAAGGTGAGATGAAACTCACCACCATGCTGCGAGGTGAATGGCACGGTCATCTGGCGTTCGATAAGCTTTTCGCGCTGACGGCGATAGGCGATTAAATCGGCAATAGTGGCGATGTTCAGCCCATGCGCTTTTGCAAAGGGAGCCAAATCGGGTAGGCGCGCCATGGAGCCATCATCATTCATGATTTCGCAAATAACACCGGATGGCGAAAGCCCAGCAAGTTTTGAAATATCAACGGCAGCCTCGGTATGACCGGCGCGGACTAAGACGCCGCCTTCACGCGCTTCAAGCGGGAAGACATGACCAGGCGTCGCAATGTCAGCGGCGCTGCTTTCAGGGTTGCTTGCGACAGCAATCGTGCGAGCGCGATCTGCTGCGGAAATCCCAGTACTGACGCCTTCGCGCGCTTCGATCGAAACGGTAAAGGCGGTTTGATGACGCGAGGAATTATGGCGCGACATGGGCGGCAATCCGAGTCGTTCGATTTGCTGCGCATCCATCGCTAGGCAAATCAACCCGCGGCCATATTTCGCCATGAAGTTCACCGCTTCCGCATCTGCAAATTCTGCGGGGATCACCAGATCACCTTCATTCTCGCGGTCTTCATCATCGACTAAAATAAACATTTTGCCGGCTTTTGCATCGTTGAGAATCTGTTCAATGGACGCCAAATCGCTCATTATGCCGCTCCTTTGAATTGCTGCTGATAGGACAGGATGCGTTCGGCATGGCGTGCGAGCCGATCGACTTCGATATTGACCGCATCGCCCTCTTTTTTCTGAGATAAGGTGGTGTGTTCCCAGCTGTGCGGGATGATGCAGCAGCTAAAGCGTGTGCCGTTCACTTCATTGACGGTGAGGGAAATACCGTCCAGCGTGATGGACCCTTTGGTCGCAATATATGCGGCGATGCTTCCGGGCACGGCAATCGTGATGTCCCAGGATTCACCGGTTTGCGCAATCGTTTCCAACGTGCCCATCGCATCGACATGGCCCGAAACGATATGCCCGCCCAGCTCGTCACCCACTTTAAGCGCACGCTCAAGGTTGATTTTCTGGCCTTCGCGCCAGTGTGAAAGCGTGGTGATTTCCAATGTTTCGCGCGCCATGTCTGCGGCGAACCAATTCTCGCCTGTTTCGGTTACGGTTAGGCACACGCCATCGCAGGCAATGGACGCGCCGATTGCGACATCACGCATGTCAAAGTGGCAGGTGATCTCAACCCGTGCCAGCGCATTACTTTTCTCAAGCGAGCGTACTTCGCCTACATCTGTAATAATTCCGGTAAACATGCGTTTAGTTCATACACGGTTAATTGGTCTTTGCCTAGCATTTCTTGGGCGTGCACGCGCATCGTTTTAAGTGCTTCGATGGTCTCAACTCCCAGCGATTGCAACGCATGTTGACCATCGCCGCCAAGCAGGGTAGGTGCACGGAACCAATGCAGCACATCGACACAGTTCGCTTCTAGAAATGCGCTGGATAGGGTCGGGCCAGCCTCGACCAGCACGCGTGAAATGCCGCGCTTTCCTATAATTTGCACGATGCTTTTGATATCACTCAGCGCTTCGTTGGTGGATGGAAGCACCGTGACATTCTGCGCGGTCAGTGCCTCGATCTTTGCGCTATCATCGGATGCGGTCAGGATTATGAGCGGCCATTGCTGGGCGGTTCGCACGAGTTTTGATTCCAGCGGAATTCGGAGCTGGCGGTCAACGACCATGCGTATCGGGGTGCGATCTTCGAGACCAGGCAGGCGGACCGTGTAGAGCGGGTTGTCGGCTAGCACCGTACCGATGCCGGTGAGGACGGCGTCATGCTGCGCGCGCAAAAGATGTCCGCGCTGGCGTGCGAGCTCGCCGGTGATCCAATGGCTGTCGCCAGCTTCAGTTGCCATGCAGCCATCGGCCGTGCTGGCCAGTTTCATCGTGACGATGGGCAGGCCATGGGCGATATGGCGAAAGAATCCGGCGAGGTCATGAGCGGCCTCAGCTTCACACACGCTAAGTTGCACATCGATGCCCGCTTCTTTCAATATGGCAATGCCTTGGCCGGCGACTTTGGGGTTGGGGTCTTGGCAGGCGATGACCACGCGTTGTATGCCCGCCTGTGCCAATGCTTCGGCGCAAGGCGGCGTGCGCCCGTGATGCGCGCATGGCTCGAGCGTGACATAGGCCGTGGCACCCTTTGCCGTGCTGCCCGCCAGTGCTAACGCGGCGGCTTCAGCATGGGGTTTGCCTTCGCGCCCGGTGCAGGCACTGGCAATGACCTGGCCATCTTTGACCAGCACGCAGCCGACCGAAGGGCGCTCGCCGGTGAGGCCGAGATGATGTCGCCCCACGCGAATTGCGTGCTGCATGAAGTGGTGATCGTTAGTCGTGGTCATAATGTGTGAGTTTCATTGAGGTCAGTAGGCCGATTCTTTAGTGGGCGAAGCCCTTAGGTCCATCGCGCAGGTCAGGAGACCGGAGCGGGGACAATGAAAACACTAAGCCGCTGGCTGGGAAAGCTCTTCGACAAAAGCCTCGAAATCTCTCGCTTCGCGGAAGTTTCGATAGACCGAGGCATAGCGAATATAGGCGACCTTATCGATGTTTTTCAGCTCTTCCATCACCAGCTCGCCAATATACTGTGTTTCAATTTCACTTTCACCGCTTGATTCAAGTTTCTGCACGATGCGGTTCACAATCTTTTCCTGCTCTTCGGATTGAATCGGACGTTTGCGTAGGGCGATGGTCAGCGAGCGAGCAATCTTGTCGCGGTCGAAAATTTTACGTTCCCCACTTGATTTAACCACCGTGAGCTCGCGGAGTTGCACCCGCTCAAAGGTGGTAAAACGAGAGTTGCAGGCCGGGCAATAGCGGCGGCGACGGATCGTCGCATCATCCTCACTCGGACGCGAATCTTTCACTTGCGTTTCTGTACTACCGCAAAAAGGACACTTCATCGCTGCACCTCATTAAACACGTTTCTCATGGCATCTTTGTCGTCGATTCGAACATCTGCAGCAGCACTGTTTCGTTAACCAATCGATCCAGGGTAGATCGGGAATTGTGCGGTGAGCGCTTTGACTTTTTCAAAGGTCGCTTGCTCAACGGCACTGTTATTTTCACCATTTGCGGCCAGCCCATCCATCACATCGGCGATCAACTCACCGACCTGTTTGAACTCTTCAGCGCCGAAACCGCGCGTGGTTCCTGCAGGTGTGCCGAGACGAATACCTGACGTGACCATCGGTGGCTGCGGATCAAACGGGATCGCATTTTTATTACAAGTCAGGCCTGCATGCTCGAGGCTCACCTCTGCGATATTCCCAGTAATATCTTTCGGACGCAGATCAACGAGCACGATGTGGTTATCCGTGCCGCCCGTGACGATATCGAGGCCGCGAGATTTGAGCGTATCTGCCAGCACGCGCGCATTATCAATGATCGCTTGCGCATACTGTTTGAACTCAGGCTTCAGCGCTTCTTGGTAGGCTACGGCTTTTCCGGCGATGACATGCATGAGCGGTCCGCCCTGAATGCCAGGGAAAATCGCTGAATTCACCGCCTGGCCTAGCGTGATGTCTTTACCGCTCTTCGTTTGGCGCACGACTTTGTCCGGCTCGTTCGAGAGGATCATGCCGCCGCGTGGGCCGCGCAATGTTTTATGGGTAGTGGTGGTCACCACATGCGCATGGGGCAAGGGCGATGGGTAGCTGCCGCCCGCAACCAGGCCTGAAATATGCGCCATGTCGACAAGGAAATACGCGCCGACTTCGTCCGCAATGGTACGAAAGCGTGCCCAGTCAATCACACGCGGATAAGCAGAGAAACCAGCAATGATTAGCGCAGGTTTGTGCTCTTTTGCCAACGCTTCAACCTGGTCATAATCGATCAGCCCATCTTCCTCGCGCACGCCATATTGAATGGCGTTGAACCATTTTCCCGATTGATTGGGCGCCGCGCCATGGGTCAAATGTCCGCCGGCAGCAAGTGATTGGCCAAGGATCGTGTCGCCTGGCTTGATCAGTGCGGTGAACACGCCTTGGTTGGCCTGCGAGCCGGAATTGGGCTGCACGTTAGCGTAGGCGCAATCGTAAAGCTCTTTCGCGCGCTCAATCGCCAGCGTTTCAGCCTTGTCGACCGCATAACAGCCACCATAGTAACGCTTTCCCGGATAGCCCTCGGCATATTTATTGGTTAGCACCGAACCTTGCGCCTGAATGACGGCACGTGAGGTGTAATTTTCTGAGGCAATCAGCTCAATATGATGCTGTTGCCGCGTGAATTCTTCTTCGATCGCACTAAAGAGTTCTATGTCGCTTCCTGCAAGCGTATCGTTGAAAAACGGGTTCATTGCGTTGTCTCCGTCAGTTTTTGCAAGGCTAATGGTCATTATGGTCCTTTCGTTGTGTGGTTTGTTCCGCCGGCATTATGCCGCATGTGCACCCTTCGCGCTATGTAATTTTTCCACGCGGCGCGCATGGCGGCCGCCTTCAAACTCGGTGTCTAAAAACGCATCGACGCACGCAAGTGCCGTCGCTTCGTCGGTGAGCCGCGCACCCAGCGCAAGTGCGTTCGCATCATTATGTTGGCGGGCAAGCTTGGCCATGTCTGGAGTGGTGCAGAGTGCACATCGAACGGTCGGTTCACGGTTCATGGCAATTGAAATGCCAATGCCTGAGCCGCAGACTACAATGGCCTGTGCCGCCATGTTGTTACGGATCGCTTCGGCGGCTTTATAGCCAAAATCAGGATAGTCGACAGACTCTTCGGAGTCGGTGCCCACATCCATCACGTCGAGGCCGCGCGATATCAGCTGGTCTTTGATCCGAGATTTCAACGCGAATCCCGCATGATCTGAAGCGATCGCAATGTTGCGTGCTAGGGTCATAAGCTTACCGTTTTGCTGCACTTTTTCTGGGAGATGCGCCCCATGTGCATGCATATATTTATTTATTATTCATTGCGGGTATCACAAGATATAGTGATGTGCAACCAAAAAGGCCTCTTTTGGCGATCTAGCGCCGAAGCTCAGCTTTCGCGGGACGCTGTAGTGCACTCTACGCTTACGTTTCCACGACTCCGCTTCACCGCTATCTCATCCAAAATCGCTGCGCTTAGGCTTTTTGTGATGAAGTGAACATAAGGGGGCTTCGTGGTCGACATGTTACAAACAGAGGCATATGCCGAGTTTCTCCCCTGGCTTGCCGGAGCACTAGGGCTAGTGTTCGGCTCTTTCATTACGGCCATCAGTTATCGCATGCCGCTGGAGAAGCCCTGGATGGTTACACGTTCCGTTTGCCCACATTGCCGCGCCGTGCTCAAAGCGCGTGATTTAATCCCCGTAATGTCTTGGTTGATTTCGGATGGCAGTTGCCGCTATTGCCGCGCGCAGGTGCACTGGCGCTACCCGGTCATTGAGCTGCTCACCGCGCTCTGTTTTATTCAATGCTACTTTCTGTTCGGCATCAGCGCCATGTTCGTCGTGATGGCGCTTCTATGCGTCTGTGTGATGACGCTCATTATTACGGATCTTGAACATTATATGATCCCTGATGAAATACAGATCGCGATGGCAGTGCTCGCAGTGGCGCATGGTATCCTGCTGGAAAAGGGCATAGATGTGATGCTCCAAGGCGCATTGCTGGGTTTTGGTGTCGGCGCGGCGCTGCATTATGGCTACTACTATTATAAGGGTGTGCATGGGCTTGGCTTTGGTGATGTAAAGCTTATGGCCGTTGCGGGTCTATGGCTAGGGCCAGAGATGCTCGTGCCATTCCTCTTTTATGGGGGGCTGCTCGGGGTGTTCAGCGCATTGCTGTGGCGTGTTTTAGGCCTCGGGAAATATTTCCCTTTTGGGCCTGCGCTGGCGATCACTCTGTGCGCATTAATTATAAAACCGGATGCCGCACAATGGTTCTGGAAAATGAACCAATGGTGGGTAATGTAAATCTTACCTCTGAGTAACTTACTATTTTTGATTGTGTCGCTAGGGTAAATCCCTTCAGAATGACACAAACTATAAAAAATAAACCTCGGTAAGTGTGCTCAATTACGTTGGGAAAACACTTTGGCGATGAAACAGTTTCAATTTTTAGCGCGTAACAAGCGAGAAATCGCTGTTATTTCATCACTTTTTCTGCTCGCCTCGTGTAATTTCAATCCTTTCGATAAAGAGAAATATGATAAGATCGACCCAGAGCTTGATTTAAGCCGTAGCGATTACGAAAAGATTGCGGGTTTTAAAGAGGGGCGAAACACCAAACCTGTAGAAGCGCGAAGCCGCATTCCGAAAATTCCTCCGGCATCCCCCATTATTGCCGCGCCGCAACCTCCACAGCTTGGAAAAACAAAACTCGTTTCGATTACTGTCACGGATGATGTGCCCCTAAGAGATGTGCTGCTAGAATTATCACGCCTTGCAAATGTTGATATTGAGATTGGCTCTGGCATTGAAGGGGGTATTAACTTCCGTGCGACGAATAAGCCGTTTAATGAGGTTGTGTCGCGTATCGCTGATCTCTCGGGGCTTCGCTACTCGGTTCAGAATGATGTGCTGCGTGTGGTGCGTGATACGCCGTATGTTAAAAACTACTCGCTTGATTTCCTCAATATCGAACGTAATGCAACGGGCAGCGTGAATGTGTCAACGGATGTTCTCTCTGGCAGCATGGGCGCTGCCGGTGGTGGCGGTGCTGGCGGTGCTGGCGGTGGT
>CAYGTO010000009.1:0-96440 GCA_964352815.1 uncultured Azospirillaceae bacterium
CCCCCCCTCTTCCTCGGCGCGCGGGGCAAGCGCCTGCAACCGGCCATTTTCCAAAAACAATTACAAAAACTCCGCGGCTTTTTGGGGCTGCCTGATCATGCGACACCGCATGCTTTCCGCCATAGCTTCGCGACTCATTTGCTTGCGGGCGGAGCGGATTTGCGGGATATTCAGGAGCTTCTTGGCCATGCGAGCCTATCCACGACGCAGCGCTATACAAAAGTGGAGAGTGAGCGGTTAATGGCGGCCTATGCAGATGCACACCCAAGAGGTTAGCTTCATCGCGTAGGCCAGAAGGCCGGAGCGGGAAGAAACACAAACTAACTCAGGCCCAGACTCGCCGCTTCGAAGCGCTCTTCCAGAGCGGCTTCTTGAATCTGATGATCAGGCGTGCCGTTGGTCTTAAGCACAGCCGTCGGAACCTCTTTACCGCGGTCTTTCTCACGCGCTTTTGCGAAATGATGCGCGGTATCATCGCGCACTCTCTGCATCCAAGGTGAGTGCTGTAGCTCATCAATTTTCGCATGAATCTTCTCGGCAATCTGGTCGCGATTAATATGCACATCGGGCTGATAGGCAACAAAGCCAGCAAATTTGCTGACGCGAATCGCCTGTTCTTCGTCTGGGAACGGGGCATAGATGTTAGCCGCGACAGTAATGATCTCATCGAGATACCCAACACCCGCCAAATCTTCACTGCGATCTTCTTTCGACGAGAGGCCATAAAGCAGGTTCGCTGCGATGTTGAAGATGGGCGACACAGCGATAAATTTTCGCGCTGTGTTCTTATCGAGCATTTCTTTTGTCTTCTCGATAGTGTCGCGCTCTGCTGCTTTAAACGTATCGCGCGCATGGGCACTGAAGCTGCCCTCTTTCATGTAATGCTCAAACTCTGTGAGCTCGTTTTCTGAGAGAAACCCTTCGAGTAATGACTCGTTCTTCCTGAACCCAGGATTCAAATTCCACCACGATTTTTTATCTTTCTTGAAGAAGTCATGCACTTTTTCACGATCATAAACGAAGGCACCATAGCCTGCGAGCAGGTTATTGATGATTGGGCCAATCGCAGTCAACCGCAGCGGGCGCTCCTGCATCCAGGCGATCGGGTCATCCATAAATTTGCCATCACCGCCCGGGTGATTCTCTGTACCTTCGAGATAGCCTTTGGTGCGGCGCGTCTGCTCTTCCGGTGCGTGCGAGGCGTGGGGTTTCTCCGGTACTAAAAGCCCAGCCCACTGGCCAGACGCTACAGAAATACCGGCTGCCACTTTAAAGGGGTTTTGTTTATCTTTAGGAACAAAATAGCCCCCTTTGGCCTGCATCATTCCGCCAAGGCCTTGGAGCGAATTGTTAAAGAGAACCGGATTCTCATAGAGCCAGTTGATCGCTTTGTTCCAATAATGCGGCTCAGTGCGCAGGCGCTCAACGGCGAGTTTATCTTCAATGTCTACATCGATGCCTTCCTGATAGAGATATTCTTTCATCTTGGCATACATGTTTCCCATTTGAATATTGGGATCTTTGCGGCCAAACAGCGCAAGGCCTACCGAAGTGGTTGCCCACATAAGACCCTGAACCACTTCTGCATTGTTGCGCGTCGCAAGCCCAGAAGCAATGGGCATGGCATCGGCCACTAAATAGGTCCAGCCCGCAAGGTTAATGGAGCGCTTCTTGATATATTGCTTCCAGCTTTGGACTTCTTTGTTCAGCTCTTCTTCAAGCGGTCCTTTCGCAAGCGGTTTGGTTTGGCTTGTCAGCCCTTCGTGATGCAGTGTTTCAAATAGATCGGAAACTTTCTTAAAGCCACGTACGCGGATGATCGCTTCGCCGCCCACCGCATCTTTAGTCGCGATCAAACCTTTGGTCTGCAAATGCTCACGAATCTCACCGAGCTGATCGCCCGACATACCCGGCTGCATATGCAGGAGCGCATAGCGGTAAGAGAGGTTTTCTTTCACCTCCGCATGGGTCACGGCATCGCTTGCTTGCCAGCGATAATGGGGCATAATTATCCTCTCATTAGTGTCATGCCCCGAATTTTTGTCAGAAAATTCTAGGGGTATCCAGAAATGTAACCGTCTGTAATTTCTGGATTGCCCTAGAATGCTCTCGCATTCAGGCAATGACATGCTAAATTACTCTATTCTCTAGTATAGAGAAGGAATGTTACAGAATTATGGCAATCGCGAAGAAAAGTGATGAAAAACCCATATAATTCTACATATTCTACATTTGGTAAATGTGATACATGGGTAGAAAGCTGATATTACTGAATATTCTATGCGCCTTTGCGCACGATCGATTGAAACCATTTCGCCGGCAGCGCGCATAATAGTTTGAATATCACGATGAATGCTGGCGGAAAGGCGATCTCATAACGGCTGCCAGCGAGGCCTTTTGCGATATAGCCCGCCGCTTTTTCCGGGGTGATCATCATCGGCATAGCAAAATCATTCTTATCGGTGAGGCGGGTTTTAACAAAACCGGGGTTGATCACCCGAATATCCAGCCCTTTCGGTTGCATCTCCACGCGCATGGTTTCGGTGAAATTAATCAGCGCTGCCTTGGTCGCGCAATAGGGCTGGCCACCGGGCAAACCGCGATAGCCGGCAACACTCGCGCACACCGCAATCTGCCCATGGCCCTGCGTGAGCAGCGCCTCGGAGAGCGGGTAGAGCAGTTGCAGTGCGCCGGTGAAATTCACCTCCACCGTTTTGAGCGCGCGCTCTAACGACATGTCGGCAACATCGGCTGGATCGTAATAGGCAGCCATAAAGATCACCCGGTCAATCTTCCCGCAAGTGCGCAGCACCGTATCGATCGCGCCCTGACATGCCTCCTTATCGGTGACATCGAGCGGCAAGACGGCGTGACCGCCGCCAAGTTCCTGGTTGAGTGTTTTGAGGCTGTCCTCACTGCGCGCGGAAAGAATGAGATGCGCGCCGCGGCCAGCGAGTTCGCGGGCCAGCGCTTCACCAATCCCTGCACTGGCGCCGATGATCCAGACATGTTGGTTGTGGTAGGGGCTTTGGGTGTTGGGCATGGGGGTCTCCTTATTTCACTTACGTCATTTCGAGCGAGGCCGTTAGGCCGACGAGAGCCGGAGCGGAGCGGAGACCAGCGAAGCTAAATCTCATCAGGCCGCTTGAGATCCTTACGTCGCGCGTTCGCGCTCCTCAGGATGACGTGCTGCTACTGCTTCTGCATCACGAGGGTTAGCTCCGCCACCGTAATGCCAAACTTTTTAATATAGGAGCGGTTGATCAAAATACCGTCATTCATGCGCCACATCCAATCATCAAGCTTCACCCGGTGCGTGGTGCCATCGACAGGGATTTCCATCTCGTAGGCCCAGCGGATCGCTGCGCCTTTTTCCTCACCGACGGCCTTGCCGATAATATCCCCCGCGCGGCCTTCATATTGCCCATCGCCGGTTTTAGTAATGGTCCAGGTGCGCGTGTCTTTATTGCCAGTGTAATAGACGAATTCTTCTTCAAGCACCCCGGTGTCGCCGTCCCATGTCCCAACCATGGTGACATCAAACCGGCTGACCACATTGCCGCTATAATCCTGAATCAGTCCCCATGCCTTGATTGGCCCAGTGAAATATTCTTTCAGATCCATCTTCGGCTCAAGCTCGGCATGCTTCTCAAGCGATGGCCCGCATCCGAACAGACTAAGCAGTCCCATGAGTAGTACTCCCTTTTTGAGTGATGATAGCATGAATGCCTCCTAGGTTGGTATGAATGAGTAGAAAGAGTGCCCCAATTTTGAGTGCGCAAGGGACTAACGCATAGCTCAGGCTGAGCGCGTGCAGCGCCTGATCACTATTCTCTTGCGCCGGGACATACCCCGCCAGATCGAGCAGAGGCAGGGTGAGGCCGGCTGCGAGCGCAATGGAAAGTTTCAAACAAAAAGCCATCAGCGCGTAATAGCTGCCGGCCTGGTCATTATGTTTCTGCGCGGCGACGCGGCCGGCAATCATCGCCGGTGGCAGCGCCAGCTCGGCGCCAAAGGCAATGCCCGAAGCGACGCAAATCACCATATATTGCGCCGTGTCACCAATGCCTAAGAAATAGGCCCAGACAAAGGTGGCGATGGCGAGCGCCATGCTGATCGCCCAGCTCTGCGCCTGGCCAAGGCGTTTCGCCAGCTGGTGCCAAAGCGGCATACCGAGCGCGCCAGCGAGGAAATAGAGGAGTAAGAACAGGCCCGCCTGATCTTCCGCACCCAGCCGGTCGCGAATGAAGAACAGCACGAGCACAGCAGGAATCGACGAGGCAAAAACGCTGAGCAGATAGGTGCCGTAAAAGGCTTTTTCCCGGGCGATTAAATGCCCCCACTGGCGCAGCGTCGCTTTCACTGAAGTTTCTGTGCGTTTCTTCGCGCGCGTGGCTGGAAGAATCGCGCGCTGCCAATAGAGATAGGCGCCGCCGCATAGGATGAGAATGACGGTAAAGATGGCGGACAGCATGGTGAAGGACTCCACCATGGAAAGCTCTTGTTGCAACACCGTAGGAAGCGCCGCCGCGGTGAGCAAGCCAAGCAGGCCGAATGCTTCGCGCGTCGTGGTGATGCGCGTATGGTCGCTGGCTTTCGCGCTCCATATACCGCCTTGCGTGTTGAGCATGATGCTCAGCGTCGAATAGGCCAGGGTGACGCCGAACAGGCTGCCGGCGAACCAAAGAAGCGTATGGTGCTGAATCGGGTTAAACAGCGCCGCAAAACTCAACGCGAAGAGGAGCATGGCCGCAAGGGTGAGGGAGGCGCGGGCGGCGGGGTGGCGGTCAATCACCCAGCCAAGCAGCGGGTCTTGTACCGCATCCAGCGCGCGGATGAGGAGGAGCAGTAGCCCGAGCGTGCCGAGCGACAGGCTAAATTCCACCGCATAAAATTCCGGCGCATGGACATAGATGGGCAGGCTGGCAAAAGCGAGCGGCAGGGCACACAGGCCGTAGGGGAGAATCTGTTTGAAGGGTATGTGCATGACTCTCAACGTAGCAACCCCGGCACACGCCGGGGTCTATATCATTACAGTTAGATACCGTCTTCCGACGGTATTGCGGTTTCTCTACTTCCCTAAAAGCGAGGCGCGCAGCTTCGGCTCGCTGGTTTTTTCATTCAGCCAAATGCCGAAAAACGCCTCGGTGAAACCGGTGTCTTTCACTGCGCCAATGTTTGTCTCGCCTTGATAAAACACGGTTTGGCCCTGCTTGGTGCGCACGCCAATCAACGACTCGCCCTCTTTGACATCGGGGAAAAGCTCTTCCATTTGGCGGTGCCAACCGGCGAGCTGCACCTCATCTGCGTAGCCCAACCCGCGCATTTCTTCGACCGAGCGGTCGGCAATGTCTTTGCCGGTAAAATCCATTTTATAGGTGAGGCTCAGCGCATAGGGCCGCTGCGCATCATAGCTGCCTTCCGGCGCAACGAGTTTGGCGTCATAGACATCGAAGAGCAGAAAAGACAGCTCGCCTTCCCCCACTTGCGCCGGGCGCGGCATATGGGGGGCGGCAATACGCTCGAGCGTCTCGGTGTCGATGGCGAAGGCAGGCAGCGCCATAAGCACCATACTGAGAGTGAAAAGACTATGCCGCATGTTGAAGCTCCACTTGCATGACGTTGGTGCGGCCAACTGAGAAACTGGCGATACAGGCCGCGAGGTAAAAGCGCCAGACGCGAATGAATGACTCATCAAAGCCGAGGGCGAGAATTTCTTTGCGCTTGGTTTCGAACATCTCCAGCCATTCTTGCAAGGTGCGCGCATAATCCAGACCGAAGCGGTGCGTGTCGGTGACTTTTAGCCCGGCCTTGCTGGCTTCCTGGGCAAAGCGCGACTCGCTAGGCAACATGCCGCCAGGGAAAATGAATTGGCGAATCATATCACCGCCGCTGCGGTAGCTATCAAAATGCTGGTCAGCAATGGTAATGGTCTGCACCATCGCCTTGCCTTTATCTTTCAGCAGCGAGGCGACTTTGCCGAAATAGGTCGGCCAATAACGCTCACCGACCGCTTCAAACATTTCAATCGACACGATGGAATCATAGGTTCCGCTTTGATGGCGATAATCTTCCAGCGCCACTTCCGCAGTGCCGCCCAGACGCTTTTTCGCATAGTCATGCTGCTCATCGGATAGGGTAATGCCCTTAATCGCGTAATCATTCTTGGTCAGCGCGCGATCAGCAAACCCGCCCCAGCCACAGCCAATCTCGAGCACATTCCCCGATGCGCCGAGCCGGTCAATCATCCGGTCATATTTCGCATGCTGCGCATCGACCAGCCCCATCGTCTCATCCGAATAAAGCGCCGAGGAATAGGTCATGCTCGGGTCGAGCCAGAGCTTGTAGAACTCATTGCCAAGGTCGTAATGCGCCTGAATATTGCGGCGCGAGCCTTTGAGCGTGTTAATTTTAAGGAAGGACATGAGCCGCGCCATATATTGAAAGAAGCTGCTTCCGAAGATGAATTTCTCTAGCTCGGGCTCGTTCTTCAGGCCAAAATGCAGCACGGCGGTGAGGTCGGGTGTGCTCCACAACTCATCGCGGTAAGCTTCGGTCAGGCCAATATCGCCCTTCAGCGCAAACTGCGCCATGGCTTGCCAATCATGAATGTTCATCAACGCATCGGGGCCAGGCTCGGCGCCTTGAAACTCATAGCGCTGGCCTTCCGGCGTCATGAACACCATGCGGCCATATTTGGTGTGTTCGAGCGCGCGCAGGAATTCGTGTCCCATCATTTTTGCAAACATGCTTTCCTCTTTTGTTGCCGTTAGCTTAGAGCGTGTTACTTTACCGGCGCGTCACATGCGGCTTAATTCTTTGTCATGTTGTCGCCTTGCGCCGGCGGAGGTGCATCATGCTTCTTGGCGGCAGGCGGCTCGGTGACCGAGAAACGGACCTCACGCTGCACCGGCTTAAACACATAGCGCACCTTCTTGATGAATAGCTTTAGCGCCTGATAGTGGATGAGTGCAATGGTTTTGATCGCCACGGCCGGAATCTGCCAAAAAGCGCGCATTAGGTTGCGGCGCGAATAGGGTACATGCTCGCCGACCAGTGAGGTGAGCAGCTGCTTCTCGCCATTGGCGGCGTAATAGTCAATCCAAATGCCGAGCGCATCATCTTTACGTGCGAAGCGGAATTCATAATGCCCCTCACGCGGCAAAAAGGGCGAGACATGGAATAGCTTCTCGGCGGTGAGCCAATCATCCGCGGTGATGGGGCGCTGGTCGTCATGGCAGCATAGGTAATGATGGGTTTCGCCGAACGTGTTGCTCACTTCGCATAGGACGGCGCGGAGTTGATCATCACGGTCGAGGCAGAGCCAAAAGCTCACCGGGTTGAAATCATAGCCCAGCGCGCGCGGCATGGTCACCAGCGTGATGTCGGTGATGTGGTCATTGAGATGATGTTGCTTTAAGTGCCCGCGCAGCCATTGCTCGAGCGAGGCATCGGGGTCTTTGGCGCCGTAGCGTGCCGTGCGTAGTGAGAGGAGCGCACGGCGATTCACCCCAAAGCGCCAGCCATCATTGAGCTGCTCGAGCTGGTCAATCGGGCAATTCAGATAATAGACATGATAGGTGAAACCATTTTTCGCGGGGAAAAGCCGCTGATGCACCACTTTCGCGTGAAGAAGCTGCGGCGAGGGCATAGCTACATTTCCCACGGCAGCTGGGCACCAAGCCCCTTAGCAACCGCCACCCCGCTCATACAGCCATCCTCATGGAAGCCATAGCGCTGATAGGCACCGCAGAACCAGGCGCGGCGCTTGCCTTGAATCTCATCAATGCGCCCCTGCGCCTCGATTGCTTCAGCGGTGAAAATGGGATGACTGAACTCGTGGACATTGTGCGTGAGCGCCGGGTCGGGCATACGGCCAGGATTGAGCGTGACAATCAGCGGCACGCGCTCATCGAGATTCTGCAGCAAATTCATCCAATAGCTCAGCGACACCGCCGGGTTGGCGTCCTCTTTCGCGCCTTCCAGCAAATACACCCAGCTCGCCCAGGCGCGTTTCGCTTTCGGCATAAAGCTGACATCGCTATGCAGCACCACCTGGTTATCCTGATATTTAAACGCACCTAAAATCGATTTTTCTTTTACGGTTGGGTCATCCAGCAGCGCCAGCGCCTCATCGCCATGGCAGGCAAAGACCACCTCATCATAGCGCGCCTCGCCACCTTGCGTATCGCGCACCAGCACGCCCTCATCATCGCGCACCACCTGGCTCGCGCCGCAATTCAGCTTGATGCGGTCCTGGTAGGATGCGGTCAGACGCGCGACATATTCCCGGCTACCGCCGCTTACCGTGTACCATTGCGGCTGATCATCGATGGAAAGCAACCCGTGATTTTGGAAAAACTGAATGAAGGTGCGCGCGGGGAAAGCGAGCATTTTATCGAGCGGACAGCTCCAAATCGCGCCGCCCATCGCCAGCAGAAAATAGCGCCGGAACCAATCCCCCATACCCATCTCATCCAAACATTGACCGAGCGCGATGCTGCTGTCTTTTTCAAGATAGGCCGGGGCTTCTTTGAAAAAGCGCATCACATCGCGGATCATACCGATATAGCGCGGGCGAAAGAGGTTTTTCGGCTGCGCGAAAATAGACGGTAGATCACGCGTGCCATATTCAAGCCAACCATCATGAATGCTCGCGCCAAAGCTCATATTGCTTTTCTCCACCGGCACATCAACCAGCTCGAACAGCTTAGTCATGGTGGGATAGTTGCGGTAGTTGAACACGATAAAGCCCGTATCGACTGGAATCGTGGTGCCATAATCACTGCTCACCTCGAGCGTGCGGCTATGCCCACCAATATAGGCGTTCTTTTCATAAAGCGTGATCTCATGCTCGCTATGATGATGGAGCAGGTAAGCGGCGCTGTTGCCAGCGATGCCGCTGCCGATGATGGCGATTTTCATGCTGCGGGCCTCTTATTCGTTGCGACAGCGCGGGCCTCAGCCTTGCGCTTCACGGTGATAGGGAAATCGAGCACAACACGCAAGCCCGGATGATTATCTTCGAGCGTAATGGCGACATGATGCAGCTCAAGAATTGCGCCCACCATAGCCAAACCCAGCCCATTGCCTGGGTTACTACTGGTGCGTGCGCTATCAACACGGTAAAAGCGCTGGAAGACCTTCTCTTTATCCGCATCGGTAATGCCCGGGCCCGAATCGGCGAGGCTAAGGCGGAAATGGCCCTTATGTTTTTCTAAGCTGAGCGCAATAGAGCCGCCCTTTGGAGTGTATTTGATCGCATTATCGAGCAGGTTCGACAGCGCCTGAAACAGTAAATCCTTATCACCGAACAGCTGCCCGCGCACCGTATGATGGGTGAGGATGATGTCTTTTTCCTCGGCGAGGGGCGCATAAAGCTCGATCACATCTTCCACTACATCGCTGAGCAGCAACGTCTCAAACGGCGCATGGCGCTTACCTTTCTCAATGTTCGAAATTCGCAGCAGCGCGTGGAAAGTCGCCAGCAGCTGATCCGCCTCATCAAGCAGTTTTTCACTGCAGTTTTTAAGTGCGTCATCCTCTTGAATCGTGTCGCTTTCAGTGAGCTGTTCTAAATGGTTACGCAAGCGTGAGAGCGGTGTGCGTAGATCATGCGCGATATTGTCCGAGACATCGCGCACCCCCTGCATCAACATCTCGACCCGGCCAAGCAATTCGTTCAACACCAGGCTCAAATCACCCAAATCATCCCAGGCATTATCAATCGGAATACGCTGAGAAAGATCGCCCGTATCCATCACATTGCGCGCGGTCGCGGCAATGCGGTTGATGCGTTTCACCACATAGGCGCTGATGAAAAATGCGCTTACCACCACCAACACCATTAATAGCAGCATACCCCGCCCTAAATATTTGACCTGGGTTTCTAGCGCGTCGAGCGCTTGCATATTACGCGCGACCACCAGCCGGTAGCCCTCATCGAAGGTATGAATCTTTGCCGCCAAGGTAAGCGGGGCCTCCGTGGGTCGCGCCACCCCATAACGCACAATATTCTCCGAATCGACCGTGAATTGGAGCAGCCCCTCACTGATGATGGTGAAATCAGCGGGCAGCCGGTTCACATTCCCCGCGACTAGCCCGCCTTCTGAATCAATCAGCATGTAGAACAGATCGCGGTCGCGCGAGGCCAAATCACGGATTTGGTTCTGCAGTGAAATCAACCCACCCACCTCGTGATGCGCCGTCATGATTTCAATTTGCGTGTTGATGGTCGACTCAATATAGGCGGCAAATTGGTCTTGCTGATATTGGTTCTTCAGCGTGTAGAGCAGAATAATCGCCGTGCCGAGCAGCACAGTGAACAGCACCGCCATTTTAAAGCTGGAACTTTGCGTATAGCGCCTATGCGGCTTCTTCAACGATGTAGCCGGCACCACGGACCGTCCTGATAAGTTGTTGCGTGAAGCCCTTATCGACTTTGCCGCGCAAACGGCTGATATGCACATCGATCACATTGGTTTGCGGATCAAAATGATATTCCCACACATGCTCGAGCAGCATGGTGCGCGTCACCACCTGCCCCTTATGTTTGAGCAAATATTCGAGCAGGTTAAATTCGCGCGTTTGCAGGTCAATATCCTGGCCGCTGCGCGTCACTTTGCGTGCCAGCAGGTCCATTTCCAAATCACCGGCGCGTAGCTTGGTTTCCACCGCATCTACCGCATGGCCACGGCGCGAAAGCACTTCAAGCCGGGCGAGCAGCTCACCAAAGGCGAAGGGCTTGGTCAGATAATCATCGCCGCCCGCGCGCAGGCCTTTCACCCGGTCATCGACATCGCTGAGCGCACTCAAAATCAATACAGGCGTAGAATTGTCAGAGGCGCGCAAGGTTTTGAGAATGGTCAGCCCGTCGACTTCGGGCAGCATCCGATCAAGCACGATCGTATCATAGGTCTCGGTCGTCGCCATAAACAGCCCATCCTTGCCGCTATGGCTCACATCAACATTATGCCCGGCCTCTTTCAGCCCTTTGACAATATAATCTGCAGTGGAAAGATCATCTTCAACGACCAAAATACGCATTGCTCTACCCCAGGCCTTTGGTTGGTTAATTTGGTATTAAAGCAGTTCCCCGTAATCCACAAATAAAAAATGGGAAAGGGATTGGTTAGGTTCTGGTAAGGATTGGGCTTGCGCTGCCGCCATCTTTTCGCTAAGACACCGGGCAAACAAAGGATTTCCCTCATGAACCACGAAAAGGAAGAGACCATGACCCGCATTGCTGTAAAAAGCCCGATTGTTGAGCTCGATGGCGACGAGATGACACGCATCATCTGGGCCTGGATCAAGGATCAGCTGATTCACCCTTATTTGGATATCGACCTGAAATATTATGATCTATCAATCCAAAAGCGCGACGAAACCCGTGACCAGATCACGGTCGATGCCGCGAATGCGATCAAAGAGCATGGGGTGGGCGTGAAATGTGCGACCATCACGCCCGATGAAGCGCGCGTGGAAGAATTTTCACTCAAAGAGATGTACCGCTCGCCGAACGGGACCATTCGTAACATTCTCGGCGGCACCATTTTCCGCGCGCCGATCACCATGAGCAACATTCCGCTCTATGTGCCTGGCTGGAAAAAGCCGATTATTGTTGGCCGTCATGCCTTTGGCGATCAATACCGCGCGACTGATATGGTGGTGGATCGTCCAGGAACGCTCACCATGACCTTCACCCCTGAAGATGGTTCGGACAGCATCACCCATAAGATTTTCGATTTCCCAGGCGGCGGCGTCGCGATGAGCATGTATAATCTCGATGATTCGATCCTCGGCTTTGCCCGCGCCTGCATGAATTATGGGCTGAAAGAAAATTATCCAGTCTTCCTCTCCACCAAAAACACCATCATGAAGAAATATGATGGCCGCTTTAAGGATCTGTTCCAAAAAGTCTATGAGGAAGAGTTTAAGGCCGAATTTGAAAGCCGTGGCCTGTATTATGAGCACCGCTTGATCGATGATCTGGTCGCTTATGCGATCAAATCGGAAGGCGGTTTTGTTTGGGCATGTAAAAACTATGATGGCGATGTGCAATCCGATATCGTGGCGCAAGGCTTCGGCTCGCTCGGGCTGATGACCTCCGTGCTGATGACGCCAGACGGCAATACGGTTGAAACCGAGGCCGCGCACGGCACCGTGACACGCCATTACCGTCAATATCAAGAGGGCAAAGAGACTTCGACCAACCCGATCGCGTCGATTTTTGCCTGGAGTAATGCTCTTCGCTACCGCAGCAAAATGGATGACACGCCAGAGGTTGAACAATTCGCTGACGCGCTCGAGCAAGCCGTTCGCAGCACGGTGGAAAATGGTAAAATGACCAAAGACCTCGCGCTCCTAATCGGCAAAGAGCAAAAATTCCTCACCACGAAACAATTTATGGATGCGGTGGATAGCGAGTTGCAGGGGTTGATGGGGCTGAAAAAGGCTGCTTAGTGTTGCGTTTGCTCCCGCGCTGCACTGCTGTTACGCGCGATGAGCCTGAGCGCTGCGCGCACTAAAGACAAAGGTCTGCTGACTTTTAGGAGAACTCTACTTAGGTCAGCAGACCTAAGCTTTAGTCGGCGAAGCCGTTAGTTTCACTGCGGAGGCCAGAGGGCCGGAGCAGGAAAGATCATAAAACAAAAAGCCCCGGACATAGCCGGGGCTTCTCATCACTACCGTGATATGCTCCTATGAATCAGACAGCTTTGTCGTGATCATCGGCACAATGTGGTAACATGCAGAAAGCATGATGAAAATATACATCACTGTCGTCAATGCTCCTGTACCAAAGACTGTGGTCACAAGATTCACATCAGCAAGTCCCACTAGACCCCAGTTAATACCACCTACTAAAACTAATAGCAGTGTGAAGACATGTAAGAATGGCATAATCGCCTCCTTTGTTGTTAACATCTTTATTATACCACAAACGGAACGGTTATGTTGCACAAAAGCAACTCTTATGCTGCACTAGTCTCGCAATGCAGCAATTGCCTTGCGTTGCAGCATTTTATTGTGCGCCTGCGAAGGGTTAATATTGCGCCGCAATATTAATGCATGGCGTGCGTCAGATATGAATGGGGCGATTGTCAGTCGCGGCAAGCGCCGCTTCTTTGACTGCTTCATTGAGCGTTGGGTGGCCATGGAAAGAGCGCGCAATATCTTCGGCCGATGCGCTGAATTCCATCGCTACCACCACCTCATGAATCAATGTTCCTGCATCTGGCCCGATGATATGGCAGCCAAGCACTTCGTCGGTTTCTTTATCCGCCAGAATTTTTACAAACCCGTCCGTTTCACCCACTGCACGCCCACGGCTGTTTGCGAGGAACGGGAATTTACCGACCTTATAGGCGCGGCCGGCCTCTTTAAGCTGCTCCTCGGTTTTGCCGACAGAAGCGATCTCAGGGTGCGTGTACACGATCCCTGGGACGGTGTTATAGTTTACATGACCATGCTGCCCAGCGAGCTGCTCTGCGACTGCAACGCCCTCTTCCTCGGCCTTATGGGCGAGCATTGGGCCAGGGATCACATCGCCAATCGCATAGATATTACTTTGGCTGGCCTGCCAATGATCATTCACCGCAATAAAGCCGCGCTCATTCGTCTCAATCCCAACCTTATCGAGACCCAGATTATCCGTGTAAGGCTTGCGGCCAATCGCCACCAACACCACATCGGCTTTCATCTCTTCTTTCTTACCACCGGCCGCTGGTTCAACCGTCAGCGTGACGCCATTCTTTGCGGTTTTCGCACCCGTCACTTTCGTACCCATGCGGAATTCGATACCTTGCTTCTCAAGGATTTTCTTAAACTGTTTCGAGACTTCCATATCCATACCCGGCGTCACCCGATCCAGAAACTCCACCACGGTCACTTTCGCACCCAAACGCTTCCACACTGAGCCCATTTCCAGGCCGATATAGCCGCCGCCAATGACGATCATATGTTTGGGCACTTTGGGCAGCGAGAGCGCGCCAGTAGAGGACACAATCTGTTTCTCATCAATCTTCACGCCCGGCAGCGGCATGACATCCGAGCCCGTCGCAATGATGAAATTTTTCGCGTTATATTCTTTATTGCCCACCTTAACAGTGCTTTTATCCTTAAACGTGGCCCAGCCTTTGATATATTCGACCTTATTCTTCTTAAACAAACCTTCAATCCCATTGGTCAGGCCATCGACAACATCATCTTTGTTTTTGAGCATGATTTTCAGATCAAGCTTTAGATCGCCGACTTTAATACCAAAATCCTTAAAGTGATGCTGCGCTTCTGCATATTTTTCAGAGCTATTAAGAAGTGCTTTCGACGGGATACAGCCGACATTCAGGCAGGTTCCGCCAAGCTTCCCACGCCCTTCAATACAGGCCACATTCATGCCCAATTGCGCCGCACGAATCGCCGCGACATAGCCGCCAGGGCCACCACCAATGATGATTACATCAAACTGATCTGCCATTTTCTCTCTTCCCTTTCAGTTCCTCTATTTTTTCATCGTACGCTTCCAGAAAACTCTCAGCTAGCCATTCTGGAACTTCTAATTTTTGGAATACTTCCCTAACATCGCCAATAAAGTATCCCATATCATAATCTTTGATGAAGAAAGCTTTCTCTAAACCAAGCTCGTCAGCTTCCCACCTATCAAAATTTTTTTCAGAGCTATCACCATTCGTTTGCATTCTAAAAAGAATCTTTGGATATGTATCCCATATTCTCTTTTGCAAAGGAGTAAGCCCTGCCTCTAAATCACACTCCTCATCATAAACAAGGCATACATTTCTAAACTCTGCCGTGTTTGGTTTTATCAAGCCTCGCCAATCCTCAAAATCTGTAATGGGTTCGGCATTATCCGAGAACTTCATTTATTACAGCGCCAAAATGAGACGGCGCGGATCTTCAATCGCTTCTTTGACTTTCACCAGGAAGGTCACCGATTCGCGGCCATCAATAATCCGGTGGTCATAGGACAGCGCGACATACATCATCGGGCGCGCCTGAATCGAACCATCCGGCATGACAACCGGGCGTTGCTCGGTTTTATGCATGCCGAGAATCCCTGATTGCGGCGGGTTCAGAATCGGCGTCGACATGAGCGAACCATAGACACCGCCATTCGACACGGTGAAAGTACCACCCGTCATATCCGACATGGCGAGCTTACCATCACGCGCGGCAAGGGCCTTATCGGCAATATCTTGCTCAATCTGTGCGATCGATTTCTTGTCACAATCGCGAATCACTGGCACAACGAGGCCGCTTGGCGTGCCAACCGCAACGCCAATATCATAGTAGTTTTTATAGATGATAGTATCGCCATCAATCTCGCCATTCACTTCCGGAATTTCCTGCAGCGCATGCACGGCCGCTTTGATAAAGAAACCCATAAAGCCAAGGCGCGTGCCGTGCTTTTTCTCGAAAGCGTCTTTGTACTCCTTACGAAGCTCGAGCACGTTGGTCATGTCAATTTCATTGAAAGTCGTCAGCGTCGCGGTGCTCTCCTGAGAATGCTTCAGGCGCTTCGCAATCACCTGACGCAGCTTCGACATCTTCACACGCTCTTCACGCGGCCCTTCCGCAGGGCGGACACTCATGCCGTTGCCATCTGTCAGCGCCTTCTGGATATCGCCCTTGGTATGGCGACCATCTTTGCCAGAAGCAGGTACGTTCGAAGGGTTCACAGCCGGATTTTCTGCAAGCATCTTGTTTACGGCAGGGCCTGAATTTTTACCGCTTGCGGTACTTGCTACTGGTGCTGGCGCAGATGTCGGAGCTGGAGCCGCAGGGGCAGCCTCTTTTTTCTCTTCCTTCGCAGGCGCTGACGCATTGCCTGACGCACCCACTTCGATGGTGCCGAGTTTAGCGCCCACCTCCACCGTATCGTCCTCACCGGCAGCAATGTCTTTGAGTGCGCCGGATGCCGGGGCATTCACCTCCATCGTCACCTTATCGGTTTCGAGTTCAACAATCGGCTCATCTTGCTGCACGGCATCACCGGGCTTCTTGAACCACTTAGCCACCACTGCTTCTGTGACAGACTCACCAAGAGTAGGGACGACAATATCTTCCGTTGCCATAGTTTCTCCTTATGACGCTTTACGTTTGTTTGACTTAGGCTTCGCCCCTTTTTTCTTCGCTGGGATGGGCTGTTTTTTCGCTGCCGTTTTCTTTGCTGCCGTCGATGCTTTGGCCACTTTCTTAGCCGCGTTGCCACCGCCAATGGTCAGGGCACCATTAACCACCGCCTGCTGCTCTTGTTCATGAATTTTAAGATAGCCCACTGCTGGCGACGCGGCTTCGGGGCGGCCAATGTAAGCAATCTTCGGCTCGCGGCCCGCGTCTTTCATTGCATATTCGAATTTTGAGCGAATATAGTGCCATGCGCCCATATTTTTTGGCTCCTCCTGACACCATACCACCTCTGCGTTCGGGTAGCGCTTCAGCTGCTCAATCACCTCAGGGGCTGGGAAGGGGTAATATTGCTCTATGCGCACCAGAGCGGCATCTTTCTGCTTACTGGCACGGCGCTGCTCGAGCAAGTCATAATAAACCTTACCGCTGGTGAAAACGAGGCGCTTCACCTCCTTATCTGCCTTGAGCGCATCCACCTCAGGGATTACCCGTTTAAATCGACTATCTCCTGTAAAATCTTTGAGATCAGAGACGCAGAGCTTATGGCGCAACAACGACTTGGGTGTCATCACAATCAGCGGCTTTCGATAATCGCGCTTGAGCTGGCGGCGCAGCGCGTGGAAGAAATTCGCCGGAGTGGTGCAATTGACAATCTGCATGTTATCTTCTGCGCACATTTGCAGGTAGCGCTCAAGGCGCGCCGAACTATGCTCCGGCCCTTGGCCCTCATACCCGTGGGGCAATAACATCACAAGCCCGGACATGCGCAGCCACTTAATTTCACCCGATGAGATAAACTGATCGACGATCATTTGCCCGCCATTAGCAAAATCGCCAAACTGGGCCTCCCACAACACGAGCGCATCCGGCTCAGCCTGCGAGTAACCATATTCAAAACCAAGAATCGCAAGCTCCGAGAGCGAGCTATTAATCACCTCATAATGCGCTTGCTTGTCTGAAATATTATTCAGCGGCGTGTATTTTTCTTCATTTTCCTGGTCATTTAACACCGAGTGCCGGTGAGAAAACGTGCCGCGCTCCGAATCTTGCCCGGAAAGCCGCACCGGGTAGCCTTCGTCAAGCAATGTGCCAAATGCCAACGCTTCGCCAAGACCCCAATCAATGCCCTTGCCAGAAGTGATCATTTCTTGCTTGGCTTTGAGCTGGCGAGCAATTTTTCGGTTAATATTGAACCCATCCGGCACTTCCGTCAGCCCTTTGACAACTTTCTCAATGCGCTTCTTATCAACGCCGGTTTTTGGCATCGCATTGGCCGCCTCATCTGAGGCTTTCTTGCCCGACCATTTGCCTTCTAGCCACTCAGCCTTGTTCGGCTTGTAATTTTTACCTGCTTCAAAATCTTTCTCAAAACGCTTCTTGAAATCTGCATAACTCTTATCAAGATACGCCTGGTCGATCGTGCCTTCAGCGATCAGTTTATCCGCATAAATGATCGCCGGCGCCTTCTTCTTAGCAATCTCTTTGTACATTTTCGGCTGAGTAAACATGGGCTCATCCGATTCATTATGGCCATATTTACGATAACAAATCACATCCACCACAACATCACGAGCAAACGCCTGGCGAAACTCAGTTGCCAGACGACAGACCGCTATCAGCGCTTCAGGGTCTTCACCATTCACATGGAAAATTGGTGCTTGCACCATTTTCGCGACATCCGATGGGTAAGGCGTAAAACGTGAGAAACGCGGCGCCGTAGTGAACCCAATCTGGTTATTAACAATAACATGTACCGTACCGCCCGTGCGATAGCCACGCAACTCACTGAGCGACAATGTTTCCGGAACCGAGCCTTGCCCCGCAAATGCTGCGTCTCCATGCAGCTGTAGGCCCATCACCTTTTCGCGCGCCTTATCTAACATTTGATCTTGCTTTGCACGCACCTTACCGCACACGACAGGATTCACCGCTTCCAAATGTGACGGATTCGCTGTGAGCGAGAGGTGTAGCTGCTTACCATTAGGCATATCACGATCATGCGACGCGCCAAGGTGATATTTCACATCGCCCGATGATTTCACCGACTCGGGGAAGTCCAGATTTCCGTGGAACAGGGACAGAAGCTCCGCATAAGGCTTGCCCATGGTTTTGGTCAACACATTCATGCGGCCGCGGTGCGGCATACCGATAACAATCTCTTCAACACCCACTTCAGATGCTTTTTGCATGATCGCCTCAAGCCCAGCTATCGCCGCGTCACCGCCTTGAATCGAGAAACGCTTCATACCGGGATATTTGACCTGCAAGAATTCTTCAAACGCGTCAACCTCGATCAAATTGCCTAAAATTTCTTTCTTCTCTCCCGCTGATAAGCCAAAATTACCACGCATCGCCTCAATCCGATCACGCAACCAATCTTTCTGATCTGGATACTGAATATGCATATACTCAAAGCCAATGTGGCCACAATAGGTCTCACGTAGAATCTGCAGAATCTCAGCTACGGTCGCACTGTTGCGGCCAAAGGTGTTGTCGAGATAAATTTCACGAGTCATATCTTCTGGGCCAAAGCCATATGTCGCCGGGTCAAGCTCGCGATGAATTTGTTTTTCCTCTAGATGCAGCGGGTCAAGCTCCGCGAGCAAGTGGCCGCGCGTTCGATACGCATGGATCAGCTGAAAAATGCGCACGCCATCAGAAAGGCTTTTGGCATCCACGGGGCCGCCCTTGGCTGATTTCTGGGGCACCTCTGTTAGTGCCTCTGGATCAATCGCGCCAATCACCGCGCCCAAATCTTCGCCCCACGACGCCTCACTAGGCGCCGCGTCGCCTAATTCCCTAAAAAATGATTGCCATTCCTGAGAAACAGACGCGGGACTTTGCAGGTACCGCTCATAAAGCTCTTCGATAAACTGCGCGTTCGCCGCAGACAAATGTGCATCGCGTGCATATTGATCAGACATGACGCCTTCCCGTATTTTTCTTGTTATGTCCCTTTTCTACTGCCTCACACTGACAAGGCAAGCAAAATCCGATGTGCCCTACGCCGCCTCTTTGAGCGTCTTGCCGAGCGCAGCCGGGGAATCAGAAACATGAATCCCGGCTGACTTCATCGCTTCGATCTTATCTTCTGCACCACCTTTGCCGCCAGAAACGATTGCCCCCGCATGGCCCATGCGTCGGCCCGGAGGCGCTGTGCGGCCTGCCACAAACCCTACAATTGGCTTTTTGGTTTTGGAATCCTTAATGAACTGAGCTGCTTGCTCTTCTGCATCACCGCCTATCTCCCCGATCATGATCACCGCATCGGTCTCATTATCCGCAAGGAACAGCTCGAGCACATCCACAAAATTCGTGCCATTCACTGGGTCACCGCCAATTCCGACGCAAGTCGACTGACCGTACCCCTCGGCAGAGGTTTGCGCCACTGCCTCATAGGTCAGCGTGCCCGAACGTGACAGAATGCCAACGCGGCCCTTTTTGTGAATATGGCCCGGCATAATACCGATCTTGCACTCATCCGGCGTGATCACGCCTGGGCAGTTTGGCCCGATCAGGCGCGTCTTCGAACCTTTCAGCATGCGCTTCACTCTCACCATATCGAGGACCGGGATACCTTCGGTGATACAAATTGCCAACTCAATCTCCGCATCGACTGCCTCACCGATCGCATCTGCTGCAAAGCGCGGAGGCACGTAGATCACCGATGCATTGGCGCCGGTTAACTCTTTGGCCTCTGCTACCGTATCAAACACAGGAAGATCGAGGTGCTTCTGCCCACCCTTGCCAGGGGTTACGCCGCCCACCATCTGGGTGCCATAAGCAATCGCCTGCTCACTGTGATAGGTGCCTTCGCGCCCGGTAAAACCCTGACAAATGACCTTGGTGTCTTTATTAATTAGAATACTCATGCTGCTCTCCCCTACGCTGCTGCCGCGCCCTTAACGGCGCTCACAATTTTCTCTGCGGCATCGGCCAGATTGTCTGCCGGCGTGATTGCCAGCCCCGATGTTGCCATCATTTTCTTACCCAACTCAACATTGGTCCCTTCAAGGCGCACCACCAAGGGCACGCTTAGGCTGACTTCTTTCGCAGCCGAAATAACACCCTCCGCGATAATATCACAGCGCATAATGCCACCAAAAATATTCACCAGCACGCCCTCAACATTCGGGTCAGACAAAATCAGCTTAAAGGCCTCGGTTACTTTCTCTTTGGTCGCGCCACCGCCCACATCGAGGAAGTTCGCCGGCTCACTGCCATAGAGCTTGATGATGTCCATCGTTGCCATCGCCAAGCCCGCACCATTTACCATGCAGCCAATATTGCCGTCCATTTTAACGTAAGCGAGGTCATGCTTACCTGCCTCTAGCTCAAGCGGATCTTCTTCATCTTCGTCGCGCATTTCGGCGACTTCCGGCTGACGGAAGAAGGCGTTATCATCGAAATTAAACTTCGCATCGAGTGCAATCAAATTATTCTGCTTGGTGATTACAAGAGGATTGATCTCCACCTGAGACGCATCCGTATCGACAAACGCGTTGTAAATACCGAAGACAAACTTCTGGAACTCACCCATCAGCTCCTTCGGCACACCCATACCGAACCCCAATTTACGCGCATGGAACGGCATGATGCCCGTCGACGGGTCAACCGTTGCCATAATAATCTTCTCCGGCGTTTTCGCGGCCACCTCTTCAATGTCCACACCGCCCTCAAACGAGCCCATGAAGGTCACTTGCGAGTTACCGCGATCAACCACTGCCGAAAGATACAGCTCTTCCGCAATGTCTGATCCCTCTTCAATGTAGACACGCTTAACCTCTCTTCCTTCCGGGCCGGTCTGATGGGTGACCAGCGTCATACCAAGCATTTCTTTGGTCAGCTGCTCGACTTCATTGAGCGATTTTGCCAGCTTGACGCCGCCGGCCTTGCCGCGGCCACCCGCGTGGATCTGCGCCTTAACAACAAACAGCTTGCCGCCCAGATCCTGCGCTGCGCTCACCGCTTCGGCTGGCGTGTAGGCTACCTTGCCGCGCGGCACCGCCACACCATATTTGCTTAAAACTGTTTTCGCTTGGTATTCATGGATGTTCATAGGTGCTCCCTTAAATTTTTGTCGCCTTGACTAACTCTTTCACTGCCTTCACCGACGTGGTGAATTGTTTTTTCTCTTCCGCCGAAAGGCTAACCTCGACAATTTTCTCTACGCCCTTCGAACCAATCACCGTCGGCACGCCGACATAAAGCTTCTTCACGCCATATTCACCGTCGAGATAGGCCGCACTTGGCAGGATTTTCTTTTTGTCTTTCAGGTACGACTCCGCCATTTCAATCGCCGAAGCGGCCGGCGCATAATAAGCCGAGCCCGTTTTCAACAGCTGGACAATCTCCCCGCCGCCAAAACGCGTACGCTTCACAATATCATCAACCTCTTTCTTAGTGATCCATTTCATTTTGATCAGATCAGGCAGCGGAATCCCCGCAACCGAGCTGTAACTCACCACCGGCACCATCGTGTCGCCATGGCCACCAAGCACAAAGGTGGTTACCTGGTCTTGTGACACACCCATTTTCTCCGCCAAGAAATAGCTAAAGCGCGAAGAATCAAGCACACCGGCCATCCCAACCACCATATTCGGCTTAAAGCCAGTCACCTTTTGCATGACATAGACCATCGCATCGAGCGGGTTGGTGATCACAATGACAAAGGCTTTGGGTGCATATTTCTTGATGTTTTCGCCTACCGACCGAATCACATCGGTGTTAATCGAGATCAAATCATCGCGGCTCATACCCGGCTTGCGCGGCACACCTGCCGTCACAACACACACATCCGCGCCTTTAATATCGGTATATTTATTCGTTCCCTTAATACGTGCGTCATAGCCTTCCGGCGCGAGCGACTGGCTAATATCCAGCGCCTTGCCCTGCGGCATGTCCTTTGCAATGTCAAACAACACCACATCGCCCAATTCTTTTTGTGCCGCAATATGCGCCAATGTGCCGCCGATCATACCTGATCCGATCAGCGCGATTTTCGCCCGTCCTGCCATGAAACTCTCCCTGAAATTTTTATTAGATATGAGTAAGAGTTATAAGGATTTTTGGGCTAAACGCAAGCGGAAGCTCTGGCTTAATCACCTGACAGGTCGGCTGGGATATGTCTGTCAGCACAGCCGAACCCCTTGGTTTTAACACTAAAACAGGGCGATTGTCATAAAACCTTCATATTTTTGTCATACAGCCGACATGTTGGTGCGCCATAGTATGGCTGGGATAGTGTGTATGAATAAACCATTGAACAATTTAGAGAAAAAGGGCGCCGCTGAAGAGGCGTCACGCGGCACGCTT
Organism: uncultured Azospirillaceae bacterium; assembly: GCA_964352815.1. Classification (GTDB taxonomy): domain Bacteria; phylum Pseudomonadota; class Alphaproteobacteria; order Rickettsiales; family UBA3002; genus CAYGTO01. The sequence continues at coordinate 22,459 of CAYGTO010000009.1, forward strand.
GATAAGCTTCGCTATCGAGTCATTCATGCTGCCCCAATGGCTGTGGCAAATAGCTCTGTTTTCATCAATAGCGCCATCAGAATCGCTGCTGAAATCATGATGTTCAAAGCCTCTGGCCTTAAGTTTTTCGAAAACAGGCGTGGTGGCGACAAAGTTAATTACCTTATCGACCCACCCCATAATCTGTTTCGAACCGTCACAGGAATTGGAAAGAAATACGACCCTCTCGCCAACAGGTGGTCAACTCGCTCTACTGCGTCGGGATTTTCTTCTTATATCTTAGGCTCCATCATTCCAGAAACAAAGATTAAAGAAAAACTCCAAAAGGACGCGGACGGGTCAACCGAGTGCGTAAAGCTATACTCACTCTCGCTGCCTGCGGACTGCGCAGAGTTTGACGGCTCTCCTGTTGCGTATGTTGGCCAAAAGCTGTTCAAAGCCGTCCAGCTGGGCAACCCTGACACAGTAAGGGAGCAAATGGGTCTTGGGGTCACCAGTGCAGGAATATTTTCTGTCATCGCCGGACTTAACAACATCAGCAAAGGGCCCAAGCTCTCTACATATAAATCTGGGGCACTTAAAGGGCAAGAATACATAAAGCTTGCGAGTGGGCTGGAATATGTAGAAAGACTAGTCCGCTGGTCCAAAAATATTCCTCGCGGCGGAAAGTTCATCAATTGGTCACAATCACTCGGGGCATTATTCACAACGGGGGCTGGGCTCTCTTTATTGTTCGAGCCGGAAGACCGAGAAGGGTGGAAAAAATTTGGCGCCGTTGAGATGGCAAGCCTACCGATTGTTCTATTGTCATGCTACAACAAACACCAAGGAAACGACTTAGCAATGGAGTATTTTTCAGGGAAAATGTTGTTTCAGTTAGGTGCCGTTTACTCATATTTATTTGGCGGTGTCGAAAAGCTGCAAGACGGCACTATTTTGGATAATGGTAAATTCCTTGTCCAGCGCGAAGATGGCTCCATCTGCCATATTGATAGAGACCTTAAAAGGAAGCCCGCTTCCTTGATCGATACAAAACAGCTTTCAATCGAGAGCGCTGCCTCTGAGAAGCCCGAACCCAAGCGCGCCTAACTATTCATCGTGTCGAAGAACTCATCATTGGTCTTCGTGCCCTTCATCTTATCGAGCAAGAATTCCATCGCATCCATCGTGCCCATCGGGTTGAGAATCTTTCTAAGCACCCAGACTTTCGACATTTCCTCTTGAGAATAGAGCAAATCTTCCTTCCGCGTGCCCGATTTGGTGATGTCAATCGCCGGGTAAATACGTTTATCCGCCAGTTTGCGATCGAGAATAATCTCTGAGTTACCCGTTCCCTTGAATTCCTCAAAAATTACCTCATCCATGCGTGAACCGGTTTCGATTAGCGCGGTCGAGATAATCGTCAGTGAGCCGCCATGCTCGATGTTACGCGCCGCGCCAAAAAAGCGCTTAGGACGCTGAAGGGCATTCGCATCAACCCCACCGGTCAATACTTTCCCTGAAGAAGGGATCACGGTGTTATAGGCACGGGCCAAGCGGGTGATCGAATCGAGCAGAATCACCACATCTTTTTTATGTTCCACCAGGCGTTTTGATTTCTCAATGACCATTTCGGCAAGCGCGACATGGCGATGCGCCGGCTCATCAAAGGTCGAGCTAACCACTTCGCCTTTTACGCTGCGCGACATGTCTGTCACCTCCTCTGGGCGCTCATCGATGAGAAGCACAATCAGGAAGGCATCAGGATGATTCGCCGTAATCGAGTGCGCTATGTTTTGCAGCATCACGGTTTTACCGGTACGCGGCGGCGCGACAACAAGGGTTCTCTGTCCCTTTCCTTGCGGTGAAATCAGATCAATCACCCGCGAGCTTAAATCTTTTTCTGATGTTGGATCATCCGACTCCATGCGTATCCGCTCGTCGGGATAAAGCGGAGTCAAATTATCGAACGCAACCTTATGTTTCGAGCGTTCGGGTTCTTCGAAGTTGATCTTATTAAGCTTAACGAGAGCAAAATAGCGCTCAGAATCTTTCGGTGCGCGCACTTCACCTTCGATCGTATCACCTGTGCGCAGCCCAAATTTACGGATTTGGCTGGGAGAAACATAAATATCATCAGGCCCCGCAAGATAGTTCGCATCGGGAGACCGCAGGAATCCAAACCCGTCCTGCAAGACTTCAATCACACCTTCGCCTATAATTACTTGATCCTGCTCTGCCATCTGCTTGAGAATGGCAAACACCATCTCTTGCTTTAGCATTGAGCTAGCATTTTCAACTTCATACTCCTCGGCAATTTCGAGAAGTTCGTCAGGTTTTTTACTTTTGAGGTCATTCAGACGCATGGGGAATCCTTGGGATAGATAATAAAGTGAGGTATGTCAGTGGAACGCAGAAATGCGGGAGCTAATGCTCTTTGCATTAGTCTTATGGGTTTTTCTCTACGAAGTCAAGCGTTTAAACTAAAAGGGCTTAAACACGACCAAGACAATGATGCCAATCAAGAGGATTGTGGGTGCTTCGTTGAAGTAGCGGTAGAACTTTGCAGTGCGTTTATTTTCATCACGCTCGAATTTTTTACGCATACCGGCCATCATACCGTGAGATGCGGACATCAGTAACACCAATACGGTTTTTGCATGAAGCCAGCCACCTGTACCAGGTGCGCCGTAGCCCGTGATAACCACGAGCCAAATGCCAATTACCCAGGTGGCGATCATCGCCGGGTTCATAATGTAACGCAGGAGTTTTTTCTCCATGGTTTTCAGTGTTTCAGAGAGCTGACTCTTTTTCTTGGCATCGGCATGATACACAAAGAGGCGCGGCAGGTAAAAAAGTCCAGCCATCCACGCAGTAAAGGCAATGATATGAAGTGTTTTCGCTAGCAAATAGATATCCATGGTTCTTAGTCTCTTTTGAAATTGCGTATGGTTTCTAGCGCCGCCATCACATGCTCGATCGGCGTATGGGGCAAAATGCCATGGCCCAAATTAAAGATAAAGGGATCATCCCCCAGCGTTTGCAAAATCACGTTCGTTTGTGCTACCGCGTCGTCTTTGTGTGACGCCAGCAACACAGGGTCGAGATTTCCCTGTATCATGCAACGCGGTTGAATTTCTTTTTTCAGCCATTGTAAGTCTGCAGAATAATCCACGCCCACCACGTCAGGTTTTACGCTTTCAATGTAATGCGGCAAGGTTGAACCCAGCCCTTTCGGAAAAGCGATAAAGGGAATGTCAGGATATTCAGCCTTCAAAGCATTCTTAATTTTGACAGCAGGCTGAATGCAATACATTTCAAGCTGTTGCGGGCTGACAAGGTTAGCCCAACTATCAAAAAGCTGAATCGCTTGGGCCCCTGCTTCAATCTGCATTTTCAAATAGGTAATGGTGGATTGCATCACCTGGTCAATCAACTGACCAAACCATTCTGGGTTTGCGTAGGCAAGGCCGCGCGCAACAGCAAAGTCTTTCGAACCCGCCCCTTGGGTCATATAGCATGCTACTGTCCATGGCGCTCCGGCAAAACCAATCAGATCTGTGCCTTCAGGGAGTTCTTTTCTCACACGTGAAACGGTGTCTGCCACTGGTTTCAAATGAGACTGGATTTTCTCTTGGTCATGCTCAAGCATCGTCCCAGGAAACAACGCTTCCAGCTTCGGACCTTCTCCTTTAACGAACTCTACCTTCTGGCCCATCGCGTCTGGAATCACGAGAATATCAGAAAACAAAATAGCCGCATCAAACCCAAATCGCCGAATTGGCTGTAGGGTCACATCTGCCGCCCGCATAGGGTCATAGCAAAGCTCTAAAAACCCGCCGGTCTGTTCTCTTACCCTTCGATATTCAGGAAGGTATCGCCCCGCTTGGCGCATGAACCACACAGGCACATCACGGCCTTCCTTTTTTTGAATTGTCTCTAGGTAGCGTCCCATAGGGTGAGGCCTCTCATTTCGTGCTTACTATAAATAATATAAAAATAATAAAAGGAAATAGTAGTAATTAGTAGGGGCAAGAGAGATGGGGATTCTTTTTTGTGCAGACACCTGTTCCGGGCTTGTTCACATGATGATTAAGAAGAAAAGAAATGCAGGGAGAAAAAGAACAGCCAATTGAAAAAAACGGATAAAAAAGAGAAGGAAGATGTGAAATAACCAAGGGTATAACAGGAAAATTACTAGCTCTGAAAACAAGGGGTGCTTAGACTGTCCCCATGTGAAAAGAAATGAGGAAACCAGTCAAATGACAGTGGTATAGGCATGAATAACTAAGAGAGAAAATGTATCGACTGATCTATCCGATCAATTATGCACAGAGACATATGCAAGAAGACACACACGCACCGACGACACCGCGCATTAGGCATGTGCACCTTGTCTCTGATTCCACGGGAGAGACGGTGAGCAGTGTGTTCCGTGCGGCTATGGCTCAGTTTGAAGGCGCGGATGTGCAGGAACATATTTGGTCACTCGTGCGAAGCAATGCGCAATTAGAACGTGTATTTCAAGGGCTGGAAGAATCTCCAGGCGTGGTGATGTACACGTTAGTCGATATGCAAATGCGCGCGCGAATCCGTAAGGAATGTCAAAAACGCCGCTTGCCGAGCATTCCTGTTTTAGGTCCGGTGATTCGTGAATTATCGAACTTTTTTGGCCAAGAAGCAACCAGCGAGCCAGGTACGCAGCACGGGATGAATGAAGATTATTTCAGCCGGGTGGATGCGATCGAATACGCTCTTGCGCATGATGATGGCCAGGGTCATTGGAATTTGGAAGAGGCCGATATTGTGATTGTAGGGCCTTCGCGCACCTCAAAATCACCGACCTGCGTTTATCTTGCGCATCGTGGTTATAAGGCAGCGAACGTTCCTTTCGTGAAAGAATGCCCGCTGCCGGATAATCTGCTAACGCTTAAATTGCCGACAGTGGTAGGGCTGACGGTAGATCCAGACCGCCTGATCCAAATCCGTCGGTCACGGCTCGATGCGCTCGAAGAGCAACGCGAGACGAATTATGTAAGCGATGATGCGGTCAGAGAAGAAATAGCGGAAGCAAGAAAGCTTTATCGCAAGCAAGGCTGGCCAGTCATTGATGTGTCGCGGCGCAGTGTAGAAGAGACTGCAGCCCTGATCATCCAATACCGAGAAAAACATAAAGACAGTCAAAAGAGAACGGGGTAGCCATGCGGACGGTTTCAGGAAAGGCTAGCATTGCGGGAGTGATTGGAAACCCGGTGTCGCATTCATTGTCTCCAGCCCTACATAATTATTGGCTCAATAAATACGGCATTGATGGAATGTATATCCCGATTGAAATGCCGAGTGAGCCATTGTTGGAAATGACGCTGCGAACCCTCGCGATGAATGGCATTAAGGGGGTCAACATCACCCTGCCCTATAAAGAGAAGGCGCTGGAAGTGTGTGATTATGTAAGTGATACGGCGCGGGAAATTGGCGCAGTGAATACAATTATCATGCATAAAGAAGGACATTTAGCGGGCGATAATACGGATGCATATGGTTTCCGGCGAAATTTGTGGGGTGCGCGGGTCGACATGGCGCCCTATTTCAAAAAGGCCGTCGTGCTAGGTGCGGGGGGAGCAGCAAAAGCAATCCTCTGTGCCCTGCGGGATGAGGGATGTGAAAAAGTAGTGATCGCAAATAGGACCAGAGGGCGCGCAGAAGCATTGATCCGTGAAATTACAGGGGAGGCAGACATAGAAGAGGAGGCGGTTAATGGAGTCAATGCAACCCACAATCCGATTACGCCGACTTTCTCGTTAGAGATGGACCAAAAAACCGAATTTGAGGTGGTAAAATGGTCAGAGAAAGAAGAGGCGCTTAAGGAGGCGACGCTGTTAATCAACACGACCAGCCTTGGCATGCTGTGGCAACCGCCCCTCGATATTGTGCTGACGAACTTGCCTAAGGAAGCAATGGTGACCGATTTGGTCTATAACCCACTTGAGACCGGGTTACTTAAAATGGCAAAACAACTTGGGCATTTTACCGTCGATGGGTTAGGTATGTTGCTGCATCAAGCGGTTCCGGGGTTTACCATTTGGTTTGACCATAAACCACAAGTGACCGAAGATCTGCGGTCATTTTTAGTGAATGCGATGCAGTAGATGAGACGGGTAGCGATTACAGGCCAGGTGGCAAGCGGGAAATCAACATTGCTCGAGCAGTTTAAGCGCTGTGGCGCGGTGACGTTTAGCGCCGACGCCACCGCACATACGTTAATGGCAAAAGACGGCGCGGCGGTTGACGCGATCTTAACGGCGTTTCCTAAGGCAAGAGCAAGCGATGGCGGCATTGATCGTGCGGCAATGCGTGATATTGTGTGGAATGAAAAAGATGGCGAAGACGCGCTGGACCAGCTTGAAGAAATTCTCCATCCGATGATTTATCAGAGCGAAATGAAAGCCTATCGAAAGGCTAAACGCACACATGGAAGGAGGAAGATTTTCGTCAGCGAAATCCCCCTGCTGTTTGAATCGGATTATCCCAAAGAGTATGATTATATTGTCGTTGCGTATGTGCCCCCCTCGCTTCAGCGCCAGCGCGTGCTGGCGCGAGAGGGGATGACAGAAATACATTATGAGCGCATCTTGGCGCGGCAAAGCGCTGTTGATGAGCAGATGCTGTGGGCAGATGTGGCGATTGGCTCACATCAGGGCAAGCATGAGAGCATGCGCCAGGTGCAAGGAATTATGAAGGCAATGCGAGGGCGTCATGGGTATACGTGAAATTTCACTTGATACGGAAACCACGGGGCTTGACCCCTATGCGGGGCACCGCGTGGTGGAGATTGGCTGCGTCGAAATGATCGACCATGTGCGCACGGAGAACCACTTCCACGTCTATTGTAACCCAGAGCGCGATATGCCGATGGAAGCAGAGCGAATTCATGGTATTTCGGCGGAGTTTCTCTCCGATAAGCCGCTGTTTAGAACTATCGCGAAATCGCTTGTCGAGTTTTTAGGCGATTCGCCGTTGGTGATTCACAATGCGTCCTTTGATATGAAATTCCTGAATGCCGAGCTTGAGCGCGCAGGGTTTCCGCTGCTACCATCGGCCCGGGCGATTGATACGGTCACTCTGGCGCGCCGCATGTTCCCCGGCAGCCCGGCAAATTTGGATGCGCTTTGTAAGCGGTTTAATATCGATAATGCGCATCGGGTAAAACATGGTGCACTCTTAGATGCGGAGCTGCTCGCGGATGTGTATCTGGAGCTGAAGGGTGGCCGCCAGTCGAGCTTAGGGCTCCAGGCTGAAGGCTCTTCTAAAAAAGCAGGCGATCCTCATGCAGCGCCCATTAACGCTTTGCATGGTGATGCGGTGCCTCCCCGAACGTTCGCGCCAAGTGAAGATGAGCTACGTGCCCATAAGCAGCTGATTGATACGATCGACGGTGCGCTGTGGAAGCAGTTAGAAAGGGCGTAAGTTACGCTTCAGCACCATCTTCCTTTTTCGCCGTTTGGATGTTCCCCTGGTTCTGGCGATACAGGCCGGCAAAATCAACCGGCTCCATGAGAAGCGGCGGGAAGCCACCATCGCGCGTGCAATCCGCAATGACGCGGCGTGCAAATGGAAAGAGAAGGAATGCACAATCGACGAATAAGACGGGCTGCAATTGTTCTTCACTCAGGCCAACGAGTTCGAAAAGGCCAGAATAAGTCAAATCACAAATAAAGAGTGTCTGTTTTTCTGCGACAGCGCGAATATGGATGGTGATGCCAAGCTCAAAGAGCGTATCAGTGAGGCGCTCTGCGTTCAAATCGACATTCACGTCAATCTGTGGCGCTTCTTTCACTTCCATGAGGCTTGCAGGGGCACGCGGGTTCTCAAACGAAAGGTCTTTAATGAATTGGCCTCGCATCACGAGTGATGGGCCGTGTTCTGCAGAAGCGGGGGCTGCGGTGTCTTCCGAGGTCATAGGGTCTCCTTATTCATGTCATTGATGGGCCCTATATACCAAAAAATCCCTTGATGGCTAGAAAAATCCTGTCACAGTACCTTGTAGGTCAGGGAACCTGCCTTACCTGTAGAGAAAAGGACGAGTATGGAACAAGCCATCCCCTACGGCGACATTATTGTGATTGCAGCAATTGCGGCGTTTATCATTCTGCGATACCGGGCGACGCTTGGCCAAAACTCAGGATTTGATGTGAAGCGCGATGCGCAAGAAAAACGTAACGAGCAGAATCAGCCGAAAGTGCTCGATATTCCGGTGGCAAAACCGGTGCATCGTCCGCAAGAAGCGAAGCCAAGCACTGATTTGGCGAAAGAGTTTGAAGCCTATGAAGGTGACTATAAGAAAATGATGGCGTTGGACCCAAGCTTTTCGTTTGAAGGGTTCCTCTCTGGTGCGAAGGCCGCATTTGAAATGGTGCTGAAGGGCTTCAATGAAAAGGATGTAAAAACACTCAAAATGCTGCTCGCGAAGGATGTGTTTGACGATTTCAAAGAGGCCATCGATGCGCAGAAAGAGAAGGGCCTCACGCAGGAAACCACTCTGGTCGGGATTCACTCTGCCGATGTCACGGATGTGCAGATGAAGAAAAGCAAAGCCGAGATTACGGTTCAGTTTAGCTCAGAGCAGATTAATGTGATCAAGAATGACGATGATGAGGTGGTCGAAGGTGATAAAAGCCGGATCGTGACCGTGGAGGATGAGTGGACGTTTGAGCGTGACCTTTCCAGCCAAAACCCAAATTGGACCATTGTGAATACGTGAGACGCATTTTCTCTCTTTTCCTGCTCGCCCTGTGGTCATGTACGACAGCGGTGCATGCGGGGAATCAGCCCATTACATTCGAAGAAATAGAAGGATGGGGCAGCCCTAATGTTGATTATGTCGGTGCGTTTCGCGCATTTATGAAGCAATGTGAGAAGGGCGCGCTGCCTGATGCGTCATGGCAAGAGGCATGCGATGCGGCGATAAAGGAAAGCACCATTCAACACCTCACGCCGCATCTCGCCCAGAAAGCCCGCAAAGGTTTTTTCGAGTCGGAGTTTTCAGCCATCGTGTCAACAAAAGAAGCGGGTGAAGATGGTTTTGTCACTGGCTACTTTATTCCCACCATTGATGCGCGGCTCGAGCCCGATGACACCTACCGTTATCCGCTGTATGCTTTGCCCAATGACCCAACCCGCCATGGCCGTGAAGCAATTGATTCTGGGGCATTAAAGAATAAGGGCCTTGAGATTGCATGGCTTGCTGACCCGGTGGCCAGGTTCTTTTTGCATATACAAGGCTCGGGGCTGCTGCGCCTCGCTGATGGTTCGCTCAGGCAGGCGGCCTTTGCAGGAACGAATGAGAAGCCGTATCTTGCTATTGGAAAGGTTCTAATTGAGCGCGGTATCATCCCCAAAGAAGAAATGTCATACCACCGGCTTAAGGAGTGGCTTGAAGCGCATCCGGGCCAAGCAGAAGAGGTGATGCAGCAAAATGCACGCTATGTGTTTTTTAAGTTGAAAGCAGGGGCAGAAATTAAAGGCGCAGCGAATGTTCTGTTAACACCGAAACACTCGTTAGCGGTTGATCCGAAATGGCTTGGGTATGGGACGCCAGTATTTTTGTCGGTTCAGAATGATTCGGCGGGTAGTGTGTTAGAAAATATGCAGATTGATCCGTATTATTTTGTCATCGCGCAAGATACGGGTGCGGCGATTCGCGGACCTGCCCGTGGTGATATCTATATGGGTGCTGGCGAGGCTGCGGAAAGAGCGGCGGGATATCTTCAGCATGATGCGAAATGGGTGATTCTGAAACCTAAGGGAGCCACTCGTGAGCGATGATGATGTAGAAGCATGGCGCGCGTTAACCGAGAGCGTCGATGGGGCTGAAGAAGAAACACCATTCGCTGAACTGTTTGAGGCGCCTGAAGCAACGCCCGCGAAGGCCGCTAAGCCAAAGACGGCGCCACGAGCGGAAGAGGCGATACAACCAATGGTCACTAAGGCTAGCCCGCCGAAGCTGCTGGTGGTCAACCGGATTGACGGTGTGAATCGACGAGACGCAGACCGGTTAAAGCGAGGCATGCTGCCTATTGATCGCACGGTGGATATGCATGGGCTGAACCGCGTGGAAGCGTACGATCTTTTGCTAGAGGCCATTGAGCACGCCGTGCATCGAGAGCAGCGCGTCTTGTGTGTCGTGACAGGCAAGGGAACACGCAGCGCTGAAGGCCGGCCCGTGCTTAAAGAGGCGCTGGCTGAGTGGATTAATGAGCCCGCACTGCGGCCCCATCTGCTTGCTTGTGTGAGCGCGCGTCCGAAGGATGGCGGTGAGGGTGCATTTTATCTGTTGTTAAAACGCCAGCGAAGCGTGTAAAAGCAACCTATGTCGAAATTGTGCCTCAGAGATTGTTTGCCGAAAAGCCTGTTTGCCCGTGCGGCACTTATTTTGCTCGTACCAATGGTGCTCGTACAGCTGGTCGTGGCGACTATTTTCTTCGATCGCCACTGGGAACAAATTTCGCGCCACATGTCTGCGTCACTTGCTTCGGAGATGGGGTATGTGATTGCGCGCTATATCGAGAATCCGACCGAGGTGGGGCTTCGGGATGCCCAACATGCGGCGCGCGCGATGGGCATTGATGTGGCGCTCGAACCTAATCGTGAAGCAGCACTTGAGGGACGCCAAGGCGAGGATGTTTTCCCCCAATTTTACACGCAGTTGCGCAGCCGCCTCGCGGAACCTTTCCTGATTGAGGATAAGGGGCGAGAAGTGCATCTCTATGTGCAGGCGGAACAAGGGGTGCTGCATCTATCGACCACACGGAAGCGACTCGTGAGCGTAACGACAACGGTGTTCGCAATTACCATGATCGCTGCGTCGGCCATATTTGTGACGATTGCGTTGATTTTCCTGCGGAACCAAATCATGCCGATCAAGCAGCTTGCCAAGGCGGCGGATCGTTTCGGCCGTGGGCAAGATATCCCACATTATCGCCCGCGTGGTGCGCGTGAAGTGCGCCAAGCGGGTCAAGCTTTCTTGACCATGCGTGACCGCATCCAACGGCAAATTCAAGGGCGTACGGACATGTTGGTTGGCATCTCGCACGATCTGCGCGCACCGCTGGCGCGGCTCAAGCTCGAACTCGCTATGAAAGATAAAAACCCGACCATGGCAGAGGAGATGCAAAAGGAAATCGAGCAGCTTGAGCACATGATTCACGAATATCTGCTTTTTGCGAAGGGAAGCCATCAAGAGAAGGGCGAAGAAGTGCGGCTGGCGCCGTTTGTTCGAGGCATTGTTGATAGCTACCGCCGCAACCAAGAGCCTGTGGATGTCGGTGAGGTGGCGTCTGTGTCCCTGACCTTGCGTCCGCATGCGCTGCGCCGCGCGATACAAAATTTGATTGATAATGCGCTACGGTACGGAGCGTCTGCAACAGTTCAAAGTCACGATTCACCAACTGAAATTGTGATTCAGATTGAAGATAAAGGACCTGGTATTGCCGAAGCAGATATAGAGCGCGCGATGCACCCCTTTGTTCGTTTGGACCAAGGGGAGGAAAGTCATCAAGGCGTTGGTCTAGGGCTGACCATTGCGCGAGATATTGTCCATAGCCATGGCGGCACGCTTGTTCTGGAGAATGTGAAGCATGAGAGTGAAATCTCGGGGCTTCGGGCGGTGATCACGTTGCCGAAGCAAACCCACTAAATTGGTGTCGTAGGGTTAAGCGAATAAAAAAAGGGCGCGCACTGCACGCCCTTTTCATTTCAATGTACGAAATGACTAAGCGGACATTTTGCTCATTTGATTGATGCTGTTTGCCATTTGGCGATTCATCATATCGATCACTTCGAAGCTAGATTTCGAACACATTTCAGAAATTTCACGCATATTTGAAAGCGATGATTCGAAAATTTCTTTCGCCGCATCGGCTTGTTTCGCCATGCTGAGCTCTGGCGATCCGCTTGACATCATGTCGCGGCTCATTTCAAGAACGCGCTCAATGTTTTCGCGAGCGATTTCTGCCTGACGCTGTGAAATTGCTTTCGCATTTTCAGCCAGCGCTTGATTCATCGCTGATGCTGCTTCTGTATTGTTCTGAATTACAGTGAATGCTTGATGGTAGTCAAAGTTCGGTGCTTTGAAATCAGAAAACATTTTTGTAAAATCTGCGTATGGGTTAGCCGATGCCATTCTTTCTCTCCATTGTTTATTTATCTCTGTACAAATAGCTTTGTATGCGATGCACCTTTACACATAGAAGGGAGGGCGTCAAGCTTTTTGTGCAATGCACAATTACAGGGGCAGACTGTAGAAAGGGCTATTTGGATAAATCCTGAGATTTGTGCGCTGCAGCAATCAGCGCCTCTTTCATTAGTCCTGTTAAGCGCCCTTCTTGCATGAGCACGGAGAGTGCGGCTTCCGTCGTGCCTCCAGGGCTCGTTACCTGTTCTCGAAGCTCTGCTGCAGAGGCGTTGTCTTGACTAAGCAACAGGCTAGATCCTTTCAGCATTTGCTGTGTTAAGGCGGTGGCAAGCGGCTTGGGTAAGCCAAGCGAAATACCCGCTGTTGTGAGGGCCTCTGAGAAGTGAAAGAGATAGGCCGGGCCGCTACCAGACAATGCGGTCACGGCATGCATGAGTGCCTCATCTTCAAGCCAAAAAGCTTCTCCCGCATGTGCGAAGAGCGCACAAATGGTTTCCTGATCTTGAGGCGACACTGTTGCATTGCCACAACACACGCTGGCCCCTTCGCCGATGATGGCGGGGGTGTTGGGCATGACTCGCGCCACGCGTGCACCAGGAAAGTCAAGCAACGTTTCTATCGTGCCTAAAGACGTTCCTGCCATAATTGATATCACCAATGCATCGGGTGCGTGCGCTTGGTATTGAGGGATTAATGAATCTGCATGCTGGGGCTTGACTGCGAAGAGTAACGCGTCACTGGGCGGCACGGCATCGCTAATGGCTTGGTGGCAATAAATATGACTCCCTAATGCATGAATCTCATCATGGTATGTTTCGTCTGGCTCAATAATGTGAAACGCTTTGGCGACATCATGGGCCGCCCAACGTGTCAGCAGTGCGCGGCCCATTCGCCCGCAGCCCACCATCATGAATGTGTTAAATAATGCCATCATTCTCCCCGTGTGTCTTGTTTACACGAGAGAGGTCTGTGTGAACAGAAAGAATTGTAACTTACGCTTCGCCGATTGGATCCATCAGGGCAATGTCGACCGCTTCTTTGATGGTCTTACCGCCCCACATCACCGATTGGAAGGCAGGGTAAAAGCGGTCACATTCAACCACCGCAATATCCATTAAATCCTCCAACTGTTGATCGGTTGCACCCTGCGTGCCGCGCAGGAGTAGCGCGTGACGGAAGGTAATGAGGCCCTCGTCGGAACAGACATCAAAATGACCAAGCCAGAGTTTTTCGTTAATTTCTGCTAATAGCGGATACAGTGCGGCGCGATGCCGGTCAGGAATTTTTGTGTCAAACGCACATGAGAAAATCAGCACACCGAGCTCTTGCTGCCAGGTAAACCATATCCGATAATTGCACCAACCACTAGTGACTTCGGCGATAAGCTCTTCATCGACAGGGCGGTCACAAAGCCAATCACGGTCCATGATGAGCTGCTCAGCAGTGTCGATTGGGTTGAGAATAGATGAGGGGGAAACAAACGAAGTAGACATGGCCGCTCCTTTTAGGTTGGTGGCTGCGCATGCTTACCGAAAAAATTGCTATTCTTCTAAGCACAGTTAATCATATGCGGTGATAGAAATCTACTGCATTTAGATGCAGGCGCACAAAAAACGCAAAATGTGGTGGTGTGTGGCTACTTTTTGTTGGCTTTTCCGCTCGCGCTTTTCGTCTCTAGCGCCTCGAGCCGTGCTTTCAGCGCTTCATTCTCTTCCCGGGCTTTGGTGGCCATGGTTTTCACGGCCTCAAATTCATCGCGGCGCACCAGATGCATGTTGGAAAGCATGCGCTCACACGCTCCGCGTGCGATGGCGTCCATTTCGCCTTTGAGGTCGCCCAGGCTAGAAGCCGCACCTGAAGCGACTTTCGCCATATCATCGAAAAAGGTAGATTTATGCTGCATATGCTCTCTCCGAAGCTAAGTTTTGTCTTAAAAATCAAGCGATTTTAGCGCTAGAAGTCTGCCTATACATATGGTACAAACATAGGAGATTACAATAAAAATATGACAAAAACAGGTGAGGTTTCATGCGTAAGATTTTGATTACGGGCGGCGCGGGGTTTATTGGATCCAATATAGCGAACAGCATTGCGGATGGAGGCGAGTACCATGCGGTGGTGTGTGACCGCTTTGGTCAGGATGATAAATGGCATAACATCTCTAAGCACCCGATCTATGAAATTATTACGCCAGAAGAAATGTTCTATTGGCTCGAAGGGAATGTGGGTGAAATTGAAGCCGTGATCCATATGGGGGCAATTTCTTCAACCACAGAAACCGATGTGGACCTGATTCTCGAAAATAACTTCTCACTCTCAAAACTGCTCTGGAGCTGGTGTGCTGACCAAGGGGTGCGCTTTATTTATGCTTCCTCGGCAGCGTCGTATGGCGATGGGTCGCAAGGGTTTGATGATGATATGGAGGCGGCCGCTTTACAAAAGCTTAAGCCGATGAATGCCTATGGTTGGAGCAAGTGGTTGTTCGATCAATTTGTCGCAGCAAGCTTGCGTAATGAAGAGCCGTCACCGCCCCAATGGGCTGGGCTGCGTTTCTTCAATGTCTATGGGCCAAATGAATATCACAAGGGGACACAGCAAAGCGTGGCGAGCCGTATTTTTCCTCATGCGCAAGCAGGCCGGCCCGTGCAGCTGTTTAAATCTTACAATGATAAATATTCAGATGGTGGCCAGCTTCGTGATTTTATCTATGTTAGAGACTGCGTTGATGTGATGCATTGGCTACTAGAGAATGAAGGGGTTTCAGGTCTGTTTAACCTCGGCACGGGTGAAGCGCGCAGCTTCGAAGACCTCGCAAAGGCAGTGTTTGAATCTGTCGGCAATGAGCCGGCGGTTAACTACATTAGCATGCCGGAAGAGTTGAAGCCGAAATACCAATATTTCACCGAAGCAAAAATGGATCGCTTACGGGCAGCAGGGTATGCGAGGCCGTTCACGAGCCTGGAAGATGGTGTGAAAGACTACGTGAAACAGTATTTGGCCCGTGAAGATAAGTATTTTTAGGTGCTCGCCTTTCCCGAAATAGACCCGATTGCATTCTCGATTGGTCCATTAATCGTGCGCTGGTATGCGCTTGCCTATATGGCTGGAATCATTGGTGGGTTTTTCTGCATTGGCCATTTGAATCAACACTTTCCTCATGGCGCAGCGCCCCTTCTTTCTAAAAAGGCCATGGACGACATCATGCTTTGGGCAGTGCTCGGCGTCGTGCTAGGCGGACGGCTGGGGTATGTATTGTTTTATCACCCTGAATATTTTGCGGGGCACCCGGCGGATATTGTCAAAGTGTGGCAAGGGGGGATGAGTTTTCATGGCGGCATGCTTGGCGTGATTATCGCCTTTTATTGGTTTGCTAAGCGTCAATCGGTCGCGTTTTTGCCTTTGATGGATCTGGTGGCAGCAGCGGCCCCGATCGGCTTGTTCTTTGGGCGCATTGCGAACTTCGTTAATGGTGAGCTTTATGGGCGCGTCACTGACCCAGACGTAGCCCCGCTTGCGATGGTGTTCCCGCGTGGCGGATCGCTGCCGCGCCATCCGAGCCAGCTTTACGAGGCAGGGCTGGAGGGGCTTGTTTTATTTACTGTGATCGTGTTGTTTATTTACACACGGCATGCGCTTAAAAAACCGGGCACAGTCTCGGGTGTGTTTTTGTTGGGCTATGGCTTGTCGCGCTTCATCGTCGAGTTTTTCCGTGAACCGGATGCGCATTTGGGGCTGCTCTTATTTGATTTCTCGATGGGGCAATGGCTGTGCGTGCCGATGGTGTTGCTTGGTGTTTACATGATTCGTCAGGCACAAATGAAAACAGACTCATGACAAAGTGATTATTCTCATTCAAAATAGCAGGCAATGAATGCACTGTTAGACATTATCAAAGACCAGATTGCTCAAGACGGCCCGCTTTCCGTGGCCGACTATATGCAGCTATGTTTGGGACATCCAGAGCATGGCTATTACATGAAATATGACCCGTTCGGCAGGGAAGGGGACTTTATTACCTCGCCGGAGATAAGCCAGATTTTTGGCGAATTGCTAGGGTTGTGGTGCGCGGATATGTGGCAGCAGATGGGCGGAGGCCCGGCAGCTCTAGTTGAGATTGGCCCGGGCCGCGGCACGCTGATGAAAGATGCGCTACGCGCGACGCAGCAACTGCCGGGCTTCCATGACCATCTCACCATCCATATGATTGAAACCAGCCCACGCCTGGCGAACATGCAGTATCATGCGTTGCGTGAGATGCATCCGCGTATCGAATGGCTCGATGGCATTCAGGAGTTGCCGGCAAAACCGGTTTTATTGGTCGCGAATGAGTTTTTTGATGCACTCCCAATTAAGCAGTTTGTCAAAACCGCGAACGGGCTCGAAGAGCGCAAAGTCGATTGGGATGACGAAGAGCAGAAGCTTGTTTTCATTACCCAGCCGGCAGGTCTGTCGCTTGCGAAAGGCAATGACGGGCTGGCGGAAGGCAAGATAGTTGAAAGCTGTCCGGCGGCGCGCGGGGTGATGGGGGATATCGCTTCGCATATGGCGCAGCATGGCGGTGCTAGCGTCATCATCGATTATGGCTATATCGGCGAAGCGCAATCGGATACGCTGCAAGCGGTGAAGGCGCATCAATTTGCCTCAGTGCTCGATCAGCCAGGCGAAGCGGATCTTACGGCGCATGTTGATTTCTCGGCGCTCGCGGAAGTGGCGGAAGCCAAAAAGTTACGGTGTTTTGGTCCAGTCGATCAAGGAGCATTCTTAACGCGGCTTGGCGCCGAGATTCGCGCGCAGAATTTGCTGAAAGTAGCGGCGCCTGACCAGAAAGAAGCGATCGTCTCGGGGTTGAGCCGGTTGATTGCGCCCGAACAGATGGGCACCTTGTTTAAAGTGCTCGCCGTGACCTCGAGCGTGTCAGTGGTGCCGAATGGATTCGGTTAATATACATGGTGTCACCCCGTCTTCATGGCGGGGTCCGGGGACAAACGCTACAGACCCCGTGACAAGCACGGGGTGGCAGATTAGAGCAAACCTATGAAACCCCGATCTTATAGAAGCGCTGTTCTTTCACAGGCGAGCGTTGCCGAGCATGGTTTTTTCACGGCCAAAGGGGGTGTGAGCGAAGGAATGTATGCGAGCCTGAATTGTGGGCCAGGCTCAGACGATCACCCGGAGCATGTTTTAGAAAACCGGAGGCGTGTGGCTGAAACCATGCGCTTTGAACCAGAAAGCCTCTGCACATTATATCAAATTCATAGCGCTACATGTCAGGTGGTTACTGAGTCATGGGCGCAGAGCGATGCACCACAAGCCGATGCGATGGTGACGAATCAACCCGGATTATTATTGGGGATCTTAACAGCCGATTGTGCCCCTATTTTGTTTGCCGATGCGAAGGCCGGCGTCGCCGGCGCGGCCCACGCGGGTTGGAAGGGCGCGCTGGGCGGGGTGCTGGAAAATACATTGGAGCAGATGGAAGCATTGGGCGCAGACCGCACGCGGATTGTCGCAGCGATTGGGCCGTGTATTCATCGCGCCTCCTATGAGGTGAGTGAGGAATTTCTGATTCCCTTTTGTGAAGATGATCCGGAGAATGAGCGGTTTTTTATTGAAGCAGCAAAAAAACGGCATCCTGAGGAGTCACGCCGTAGCGTTAGCGAAGGCGGACGACGTGAGGACCTCGGGCAGTCGAGTGAGATTTCTCGTCGGCCTAATGGCCTCGCTCGAAATGACGGGGTAAAACGCTACCATTTCGATCTTCCCTCCTATCTTCTCTCGCGTGCACAAAAAGCAGGCTTGCAGCGGATCGAAAGCCTCGCTATAGATACCTACCCAGAAGAGAACCACTGTTTCAGCAACCGTCGGCGTACGCACAAAGGTGAGTCGGATTACGGAAGGCAGATCAGTGTCATTGGATTGAAGGAGTAACGGGTTAAAGGAAGTGAGGGCAGCAGTACGAACCCTTTAGTCGCAAAGCGTTAGTTTCATCGCGCGTAACAGAAGTGCAGCGCGGGAAAGGAAAAGAGAGAACTATGACAGAGCTTGTTCCATTTGATAAGCGTGAGGGATGGATTTGGGTCAATGGTGTGATGACGCCATGGCAGGAATCAAAGACGCATATTTTGAGCCATGGGCTGCATTATGCATCGAGCGTGTTCGAGGGTGAGCGCGCGTATAATGGCAAGATTTTTAAGAGCCGCGAACATTCTGAGCGTTTTAAACGCTCGGCTGAGTTGATCGGATTTGAAATTCCCTATTCAGTGGATGAGCTGCTCGAAGCCAAAGAGAAAGTCTTGAATGACAATAATGTGACTGATGGCTATGTTCGCCCGGTGGCTTGGTGTGGTAGTAAGAAAATGGCCATTTCGGCGCAAGGCAACGAGGTGCATGTAGCAATTGCCGCATGGGAATGGCCGAATGTATTTGGCGGCGAAGATATTATGAAGACTGGCCTACGACTGACGGTTTCCGAATGGCAGCGCCCGGCCCCGAACACTGCGCCAACTGCGAGCAAGGCGGCGGGCCTGTATATGATTTGCACGCTCAGTAAGCATGCGGCCGAGAATGCAGGGTTCCATGATGCATTGATGTTGGACTATCGCGGGCTTCTCGCAGAAGCAACCGGCGCGAATCTGTTTTTGGTGATGAATAATGAGCCGGGCAAGGAAGAGATTCACACGCCGACGCCGGATTGTTTCCTCGATGGCATCACGCGGCGCACCGTGATGAAGCTGGCCGAAGAAAAGGGCTATAAGGTCGTCGAACGCCAGATTAAGCCCGAGGAATTGGCAGATGCGAAGGAAGTGTTTGTCACCGGCACGGCGGCGGAAGTGAAACCCATCGCTTCGATAGACGCCTATAATTTTGAGGTAGGCCCTGTCGGCGCGGCGATAGCGGACGCCTACGCGGCCGAAGTAAGAAAGTAGTTACTGTTTCAGCGCCCTGAAGCCTTTGATCGTATACTCAATGCCGGTGATGGCAGTGAGTAAGGCGGCCATTCCTATTAAATAGGGGAATGCAATGATGCCAATTAGCGAAGCGGCACCTACTATTTCAGGAACGTTGAGTGGTTCTTCCATGCCTTTTCCTCCCAAAACTCCAATCAATAACAGTGGCGGTATGACAGCAACCATCTGCATGGTTGTTTTCCATTTGGCTAGCTTGGTGACGTGAATGGTCACGCCCTTATTTTCAAGGGCTTCGCGTAGACCAGAGACAAACAACTCACGGCATATAATGATTACAACGCAACTAGTCAAAATGGGCCCTTCAATTAAGTTTATGTCTATGAAAACAAGCAATGCCGCAGCAACAAGTAGCTTATCGGCGATCGGGTCGAGCACGCGGCCAATGTCGGATTCCGCCTGCCATTTTCGTGCGAGATAGCCGTCAAAGAAATCGGTGATGGCGGCGTAGAGAAAAAGCGCCAGCGGCAACCAGCCATACTGCGCCGCATCCAAATAGAACGCGCCGACGAAGAGTGGGATCACGGCGATACGACTGATGGTGAGGATGTTCGGGATGTGCTGTTTCATAAGGAGTAGAATACGGGAATGCGGGAATGTGGGAAAGAAAAAACGTCACCCTGAGAGAGTGAAGCGACCGAAGGATCTTCCCTGCGGGTGGCGCGATAGATCCTTCGCCTTCGGCTCAGGATGACGATATTTAAGAATCCAAAAAATATTCGTAGATTTGCTTTGCGATGGTCTTGGAAATCCCCTCGACTTTTTCCAGTTCCGCCAGGCTAGCGCGCTGCACTTCTTTAGCGGAGCCGAAATGATGGAGCAGGGCGCGTTTGCGCGTCGCGCCAATGCCTGGGATATCGTCGAGTTCTGACTTCGAAAGGGCCTTGCTACGTTTAACGCGGTGCGAAGTGATGGCGAAACGATGCACCTCATCGCGCAGCCGCTGCAGGTAGTGCAAGGTAGCATCATTCACTGGAAGCTGAAATGGCTCACGGCCGGGCATATGAAATTGTTCGCGCCCTGCATTGCGGTCCGGGCCTTTGGAGATCGCAACCGTGGTGACGTCGGTGACGCCGAGTTCAGCAAAGATCTCACACACCGCGGTGAGCTGGCCCTGGCCACCATCGATCAGCACCAGATCGGGCCACATCCCTTGCGTGCGATCGGGGTCTTCTTTTTGCAGCCGAGAGAAACGGCGGGTGAAGACCTCGCGCATCATCGCATAATCATCGCCTGGCTCGAGCGTCTCGCTCTTAATGTTATAGCGGCGATAACCATTCTTATTCAGCCCCTCTGGGCCTGCCATCACCATCGCACCCACCGCATAGCTACCGGCGATGTGCGAGTTATCATAGACTTCGATTTGCTCAGGCGGGGCGTCCATGCCGAAGGGCTTCTGCACATTATCAAGATGCGTTTTCTCATTCATCGATTCGCGCAGTTTGGTTTCGAGCGCATTTTTTGCCGCGGCAAGCGCTTGATCAGTCAGCTTCTTTTTGTCACCGCGCTGCGGGAGGAAGAGCGAGACTTTATGCTCCGCTTTAAGACTCAGCGCTTCCGAAAGCACCTCTTCTGCTTCAATAGGCTCGGAATAGATGATTTCTTTTGGCGGGGTGCGGGTGGTGTAGAATTGTGCAATAAAAGCGGCCAGTGCGCTTTCATTCGCGTAGTCGCTGCTCACGCGCGGGGAAAAATGCTGCGCACCAAAATATTGCCCGCTGCGAAAGAACATGACGTAAATCGCGGTGGCCGATTCTTCGCGCACCATGGCGAACACATCCGCGTCAGACACGCCAGCAGCATAAAAGCCTTGATTTTGCTGCACCTGAGTGAGCGCGCTGATGCGGTTCCTAAGCTCGGCCGCTTTCTCATAATCCATGGCTTCGCTGGCGGCGAGCATCTGCTCTTTGAGTGTTTCTTGAATGTCCCGACTTTTACCCGAAAGGAAGCGTTTCGCTTGGTCCATCAGCTCGCCATAGGCGTCTTTGCTAATGTAATCAACGCATGGTGCGGAGCAGCGCTTGATCTGATATTGCAGGCAGGGGCGGGTGCGGTTGGCAAAGACATGGTCGGTGCAGGGGCGCAGTAAAAAGGCGCGCTGCAGGGTGGTGATGGTTTGATTGACTGCGCCGGCATTGGCGAAGGGGCCGAAATAGGTGCCTTTGGTTTTTTGTGCTCCGCGATGTTTTTGAATTTGCGGAAATTCATGGTCTTCGCGTAGCAAAATATAAGGGAAGCTCTTATCATCGCGCAGCAGGATATTATAGCGCGGCTTCAGCTTCTTGATCAAATTGGCTTCGAGGAGTAGTGCCTCAGCTTCGGTCGCGGTCTCGACAATCTCCATCGATCGCGTATGGCCGACCATGGTCATGATACGGCGATTGAGACCGCTGGTGCTGATATAGTTCGACACCCGGTTTTTTAGATTTCGCGCTTTGCCAACATAGAGCACATTGGCGTGCTCATCGAGCATGCGATACACACCGGCGCCTGAGCCGAGATTCGCTACCACATCTCGGATCACTTGCGCCCCTATTTCAAAGCTTGAAGTCATACCTTGTTCTAGCACCCGTTTAGAACGATACCAAACCCGAAGAATCTGTGGATAACTATGTGTAACTTTCACGAGACAGCTGAGAAAGTTAATGAAAAGACAGGGTTGCTGCGAATCTGTCACAATTCTCTATTGTGGGCCTAACCTATTGTTTCAGTTAATTAAATGCTTCTCATAATGAGACGGTACTTAGAAGTGCGCTCCGAGTGTGGCAGATCTATCACGCATAGAGCGCTGTGTGCATAGTTTGATCGAAGCAACCGTTCAGCTGCGCCTAAATAAGGCACAGATATACCAGAATAATATGGCTAGCTATGCTTCGCATGCATACCGGAATTCAGCGCGATGGACTGGCCGGTGATGCTCGGAGTGGTGAGTAGATAATCAATCGTTTGGCACACTTCTTCAGGGGTGCTCGTGCGTTTCAGCGGGGTGTTCTCGGCAAGCCGGGTAAACGCAGCCTCATCGAAATTTTCATCGGGAATGGTTGGCCCCATCGCGATGGCATTAATGCGAATAGCGGGGGCCAGTTCAGCGGCCAGCATCGATGTCATGCGAGACAGCATGCCCTTGCTCATACTGTAAGTCAGAAAATGCGTGCCATAGCTTACCGATTCCATCCCATCCGTGAGGTTAATGATGTTACCATCCTGCACATCAGTTTGCGTCGCCATATCGCGAATCAGCTGCAAAGGCGCGTAGACATGAAGCTGCATATGCGCGGTGAGCGTGTCTTCGGTAAAGGAATGCAGCTCATCACGCACAAAGAGTGAGGCATTATTGATCAGCAGTGACACCGGGCCCATCGCCTCATGAATGGTGGGAATGAGGCGTGCCGCTTGTTGAAGCTGGGTCAAATCAGCGGCAAAAAGCAGACATTGACGGCCTAGCTCTTCAATTTCCTTTTGTGTTTCCTGCGCTGCGGCTTCGGAGCGGTTGTAATGCAGCGCAATGTCCCAGCCACTACGCGCCAGATGCAGGGCGATCTCGCGACCCACGCGCTTTGCGCCGCCAGTAATTAGGGCAATGTGTGAGGTGTGTGTCATTTCCTACTGACACATAGGCTTTGATTTGCTATATCGCAAGCGCGAAGGGTGAAACGAACATAAAAAGAGGCGTTATGAAACTACTCGCTGGCAACAGCAACCCTGCGCTCGCGCAGGCCATGGCTGATTATCTAGATGTCCCTCTCGCCCATGCAGAGATTAAACGTTTTGCGGATAATGAAGTGTTTGTCGAGATCGAAGAGAATGTGCGCGGCGAAGATGTGTTTCTAATTCAATCAACCTCCTTCCCTGCGAACGATAATATCATGGAATTACTGATCATTATGGATGCGCTGAAGCGTGCCTCCGCCAAGCGCATTACCGCAGTGATGCCATATTTCGGTTATGCACGCCAAGACCGGAAGCCGGGGCCACGCACGCCGATTTCGGCGAAATTGGTGGCGAATTTGATTACCTCCGCTGGCGCGGATCGCGTGCTTACGGTCGATCTTCATGCGGGGCAGATTCAGGGCTTTTTTGATATTCCGCTTGATCATCTTTATGCGCGGCCGGTTATTGTGAAGGATATTGAAGAGCATTTCCCGGAAACCGACAAGCTGACCATTGTCTCGCCCGATGTGGGTGGGGTGGTGCGCGCCCGCTCGCTGGCGAGCCGGATTCATGCCGATCTGGCGATTGTCGATAAGCGCCGCGACAAGGCGAACCAATCGGAAGTGATGAACATTATTGGCGATATTGATGGTAAAGATTGCATTATTTTTGATGATATTGTTGATACGGCCGGAACGCTGTGCAATGCCGCGCAAGCGCTGAGAGATCAAGGTGCGCGCAGCGTGTCGGCCTATGTGACGCATGGGGTGCTATCGGGCCCGGCGCTCGAGCGGGTGACGAATTCCTGCCTGAAATATCTCGTGGTAACCGATTCGATTGCGCCAACGGAAGCCATGGGCGGTGTGCCTAATTTGCGGGTTGTGTCGCTGGCGGGGCTTTTGGCGGAGGCTATCAAACGGATCAGCGAAGAAACCTCAGTCTCGAGCCTGTTTGACTAGGCGCTATCTGGGGGTTGACTTCCTCCTTTTTTCCTTTTAAACCAACGCTTCCGGAATCATCCGGGTAACCCAAGGAAGTGGGCGTCGTAAACCCTCGACGTGCGCGAAGGAGAAAAAATGAAAGCACATATTTCGATTGAAGCCAATATAAGAGAAGAAGTTGGCAAAGGTGCTGCCCGTGCGGCCCGCCGCAATAAGCAGATCCCTGCCATTGTCTACAGTAAAGATAAAAGCCCGGTGAGCATCACCTTGCCAGAGAACGTGCTCAGCCGTGAATATTTTGGTGGCGGTTTCATGAGCTCAATTGTTGAGATCAAAACCAACAAAGAAACCATGTACGCGTTGCCGCGTGAAGTGCAGCTGCACCCGGTGAAAGATTCGATCATGCATGTTGATTTCTTAGCGGTCAATCAAGGCTCTGAGATCCGCGTTTTGATTCCAGTGAAATTCAAAAACCGTGAGCGTTCAAAAGGCCTCAAACGGGGCGGCGTGCTGAATGTGGTGCGCTTTGACCTCGAGCTGCTCTGCACCCCAGAAACCATCCCGGGCGTGATTGAAATCGATCTTCTCGATTATAATATCGGTGATTCGGTTCATGTTAGCAATATCGATCTCCCTGAGGGTGTGCGCCCCGTGATTCAGGACCGTGACTTCACCATTGCTGCGATTGTCGGTAAGGGTAAGAAAGCTGAAGAGGATGAGGATGCCGCCACTACATCTGCAGTATCAGGCGCTGTTGAAGGAGCGGAAGCTGCCGGTGAGAAGAAAGCCGAAGGCGAGAAAAAAGAAGAGAAGAAATAATCAGTGTCACCCTGTTGCGCGTGAAGCGCGTGCACGGAATTTTTTTATCGTCATTCTGAGGGAACGAAGTGACCGAAGAATCTCACGTAACCTTTACTATAGATCCTTCGCCTATGGCTCAGGATGACGGTATTGTTCTATGTACCTTCTCGTAGGGCTCGGCAATCCAGGCCGCGAACATCAGCATCAGCGCCATAACATTGGCTTTATGGCGATCGATGCTATTGCGCGCGCGCACCATGCGTCGGATGCGCAGCAAAAATTCAAAGGCGAGTTGTGCGAGGCGCGTATTGCGAGCCAGAAATGTCTGCTGCTCAAGCCGCAAACCTATATGAACACGTCGGGTGTCAGTGTCGCTGAGGCCGCTCATTTTTACAAAATTCCGCTCGAAAAGATTATCGTGCTCTATGATGAGCTTGACTTAGTGTTTGGTAAGGTGCGCTGCAAGCAAGGTGGCGGGGCAGGAGGTCATAATGGCATCCGCTCCATCGACAGCCATCTGGGTAAGAATTATTGGCGGATTCGCCTTGGGATCGACCATCCCGGCGATAAAAATCGCGTCACCGGCCATGTGCTGAGCAATTTTACCAAGGATGAGCAGGCGCATGTCGACCACTGGCTGTCCTGGCTAGCGGATGATATGGCGCTGATTCTAGAGCAAAATGAGCCCGATATGGCGACGCGAATGGAGCAATTCATGACCAAAATCGCCCATTCATGTCCTCCGCCCCATAAGGAAAAGGATGAGAAAAGCGCGTAAATCACCGTATTTCCAGTCGTTTTTACCGTTTTCCCCACAGATTAACCCGATTTCACCAAAAAACACGCTGGTTGTCATAAAACTGTCATCTTCCGCTGCTATAGTGAGAGGATAGAAAAAGTGTGTGAATTATGGGATTAGAATTAAAAGCTGTGAGTAGTGAAGTGCAGATTCCTAAGACGGTAGAGGAAATGAGAGAGTCTCACTCTGAGGCCTATGCAGTCGCAAGAAATCTTGAATCAGTCATGTTATTAGTCGATCGGCGTGGCGCCGGTGATAATAGCTATCAGATCCGTATGAAGCCCGAAGGACTAAGTTGGGATACCTTTCTGGATAAAGGTTTAGAAGGTGGCTTCGTATATGATGCGTCTTCTGCTTATGCGGATACGTACCGCGCCTTTTTTAGTGTGGTGCAAGAAGGCTGGGAAGTTGTTAGCGGCCAAGTAGAGGCCCATCGTATCCCCGAGGAAGTCGCAATTGCTATCGGCCTTGCTACGGAAGAAGCGCTATCTAAGCTTTCGCCTGATGTGGGCGCAGATGGACGAGGAAGTGATGTTGCGCCGATAGATTTCTGGGCGTCTATGCAAAAATTTGGCACATTGCTCTTGGAGGGGAAAGTAGGAGACGCTTTTAGCGTGCTATTCGAGTCGATTGCCCAGCAACTAGATTTTATTACGAGTGTAATCGCCAAAGAAATTGGATCTCCTGACAGTGAATTAAGTGGGGGTGAGCGCTACAGGGCGGGCCAACTTTTCAAAGAATCCCAGCATGTCTATGAAAGTATTGTTGGAGCTTCCGTGCAGCTAGAAAATGGTAATACATTTGAAATTACTCCAGGGCTTGCGCGTCTTATCGCAGGTATAGAAGAAGGACGGCGCACAGGCCAGCCATTATATGTAAAAGGCAATCCGGAACGGGGCCCTGATAGCAATGTTTCAGAAGCTGCGCGTCGCGAAGACTCTCCAACTTTCCTAGAACATATCTCAGATCGTGCCTATGATGCGCCGATAGCCACCACATTAGGAGTAGGCGGTGCTGTTTCTACTGGAGCGACGATCGCTTCAAATGCGCCTGCGGCTTTACGCGATGGAGTGTCTGCAATCGGACGTGGTTATTCCCATGTGCATAATGCTGTGAAAGTGAATGGATGGCGCGCTGGTGCGGCACAGTTGGGCGGCAATATTATGGGCACAGCTTCTGGCATGTGGGGATGGGTGAAGAACCGTAAAATTCCAGGCGGCGCTACGTTAGCGCCACTTGCTCGTTTATCGACTTCTGCTGCGATTGCATCACCTGCCTATTTCTTGTTAGAGCCTTTTGAAGAGCAGCGTCAGAAAGCAGGCGACGCGTACCGAGATATGATGGACCATGGTTTGGATTTGGAAAATACGACTGAGTTTCTCAGCGGTGCCACGACCACAGTGGCAACGGGTGCAGGCATCGGCATGTCTTTATGGGCAGGCGCCGCCGCTTCTATCAAAACGGTGCGTGAAGATTTTATAGCCCGCGCCCCTCGCGTGGTTACAAAATACGCACCTCCGATTATCATTGCGAATGGAGTTGCCGATACAGCAGAAGATATTGTGAATGAAGATTATGGCGACGCTGCTGTCAATGGTGCGATTACGGCTGGCGCTGGTGCTGCATTGACTAAACCAGGGCGCCGGGCAATGGCATGGGCAGCCGGTAAATTCGTCGGAAAACGGGCGCTGCAGGCAGTCCCTGTTGTGGGCACCGCGTGGCTTGCTTATGACGTTGTCTCTGCCATTATGACGCACGCAAACGAGCGTGCGGATATGATGAGAGTAGATAGTTTTGATGAGCGGACATTACAAACCGCATCACAGTTTATTGCTGCTATCCCTCATGATCCGGAACTGCTGCGACATTTGCCAGACACAACATACGCTCATCCGGAAACAGGCCAGACCATGCGTTTGAGCCAAGATATTCGTATGATGATGCAGCCCATTACAAAATTTCGTAACTGGAGTGAGGCACACGCACAGTTTCGTTCTACAGGAGCTATCGAAGACCCTATGATTGCGCGTGAAGTGCAGCATGTGTTCGAGAATAATTCACCAGAAAGAGTAGAAGCATGGCTTCTAAAGAGCGTTGCAAATCCGCGTATGTTAAAACATATTGTCGGGACACTTCGGGCACATAATTTTATCGATGCGCAGGGAAATGCTGTTGGGTCACCTGATCCTGAAAACAATCTCCTAAACTTGTCGCGCGTGGAAGAGCTGTTGTTTGGTGCACAAGAACAATGTGGAGAGTTGTGTGCTGCACGGGAACCAGAGCAAGTTGAGCCTAATGGATCGTCTGCCCCAGAAGCCGGCCCCGTCTCGAGCATTCATGGCCATCCGGAAAGTTCAGAACTGGCCGCAGTGGTCGATCTTGCCGACGCAAATCCGAAGCATGTTGGCTTGCATCGCACTGGGCGTCTTGCTGCACCTAAGGCGGCGCCGATTCCAGGCGTGCAGCGCGTGAATCATGCCGATCTTGTCACCGCACTTGTCTAGAGCCTTTGCGTTAATAACCCTTCATAAACCCTTTACTCAGCAAGCGACTGCGTTATCCTTTCCCTGCGATAAAGTAGGAGATATCTATGGCCGTCACCGCTGAACAACAGCAAGAAATCGAAGCCCTTAAGCAAGAGGTCGGTCAGCCGACGAAGCGGCCGGTCTGTTCGGAGCTAGAGAAGATTCTCTATGAGCCATTGTCCGTGCTCGATCATGGCTTTATCCGCGTCGTCGATTATATGGGCGATGATAATGCGATTGTGCAGGCCGCGCGCGTGTCTTACGGGAAGGGAACGAAAAAAGTCAATCAGGATCGCGGCTTGATTCGTTATTTGATGCGCCATTGGCACACCACCCCGTTTGAAATGTGCGAGATTAAATTCCACATTAAGCTGCCAATCTTCATTGCGCGGCAATGGATTCGTCACCGCACGGCGAATGTGAATGAATATTCGGCGCGCTATTCCATCCTCGATAAGGAATTCTATATTCCCCAGCTTGAACATATTTCGCCGCAAAGCAGCCAAAATCATCAGGGCCGCACCGAAGGTCAACGTCTCTCGCCGGAAGAAGAAGCGCGCGTGCTAGAGATTTTAAAAGAAGATTCGATGCGCGCCTATGATCATTATGAAGAACTGATGAATGAGACGGCAGATGGCAATGTGGTCGATGCGAATAAGGCGGGGATCGCACGGGAGCTGGCGCGGATGAATCTGTCACTCAATTTTTACACGCAATGGTACTGGAAAATTGATCTACATAATCTGATGCATTTCCTCATGCTGCGTGCGGATAGCCATGCGCAATATGAGATTCGCGCCTATGCGGATGTGATGATTGATGTGCTGAAAAAATGGGTACCGCTCGCGCATGAAGCCTTTGAGGAATACCGCCTGCACAGCGCGCATCTCTCGCGCACGGGGAAAGAGGTGGTTCGCCGCATGCTCTCGGGCGAAGAAGTGACGCAGGAAAATAGCGGATTGACCGCACGCGAATGGAATGAAATGCAAGATATTATTGGCTCATAATCGCTGGGAGGGCTGCGATGCAACGATGGTTTAAACTGGTTTCACTGTGTGTCATGGCATGTGTGCTCGCTGCCCCTAATGCAGGCTATACGGAAGAGGCGGCGCCGAATTTTGATTTACCAAAAGATCCGTCCGATCTCACACATGGTCGCTATCTTCTCATGCGCGCAAATCAAGGTGCATACTTCTTGGATACGGGCTGGTTTTGGAGCGTGTACAGTGAACCGAAAGCGGATGATGCACTCGTGATTGGCACGATTCAGCCGATTGCGAATGTCTCTGAAGAGGATGCGAAGCGCCTGGCGGAAGCAGGCATTACGATTGAAACGCCCTATGTGTTTACCACGGAAGTGCCGGTGGAGCGCGGTTTATTTGGTAAGCTGACAGGCGCATCCAACATTGCGTATAACCATGCGCCATTTGAGATTCTGACTGTGGATGGGCGTGAAGCGCTGCCAACCTATGATAAGAAGAGTGATTGGTTTTTAACGTCTGCGGGCTGGGTGCAGCGGGATGACGAATGGTCTCCTTATATTACCGTCACGGACTGGGCTCGGCTCTATCAGGGTGAGGGCACGGGCGCAGAATTCGTATTGCCTAAGTCAAATTATGACCTTGTGCCGCTTGCTGGCTTGAACGAAATGCGTGCCAGCACGAGCTATGATGTCCTTGGTAAGATCAATGTCTACCCTTCGCCAAACTTCAATGAAGAGCCGGTAGCAGAAATTGAATCCCCGTTGCGTTTAGCGGTGCTAGAAATTCAAGGCCAATGGCTGCGCGTATTTATCGTGAAGCAAGCATGCGCCTTCGACACAGCGAAAAAAGATTTCCGTGAAGGCACGATCGGCTGGGTCCGTGCTACGAGCAATGAAGGCTACCCGCAAATTGCGCGCCGCGAAGGCTCGTGCGATTAGCCACTGAGCAGAGAAGAGACGATTGCTTTATAGGGCGCGGTTGCTTCTTCAGTGCTGCTAAATGGATCTTCGATTCCCTGAATCATCGGAACACTTGCCAGTAGTCTTGTGCTGAACTGCTCTGCCATGCGCTGGCCGCCACCTTCACCGAATAGCGCATGTTTCTCGCCGGACGGGTCTTCAAAATAGCTCATATTTTCAACGATGCCCAGTATGGGCACATCCACCTTCTCAAACATAATAGCCGCCTTGCTGGCATCAGCGGTGGCGAGCTCTTGCGGTGTGGTGACGATAATCGCGCCGTTGAGTGGGGCTTGCTGCGCGAGGCTTAGCGCAATGTCGCCGGTGCCTGGGGGCATATCAATAAACAGCACATCCACCGGTGCGTCTTCCGTGCCCCACTGCGTGTTACGTAGCATTTGCTGCAGCGCCTTGCTGACCATTGGGCCGCGTAGAATCGCCGCTTGGTCTGAGATAAGAAACCCGATCGACATGCACGCAATGCTATGGCTCTCATGGGGCATCATCATGTTGTCGACGGCTTCGGGTTGTTTTTTGCCCATCAATCCCATGAGGCGTGGAATGGAGGGGCCATAAATATCAGCATCGAGAATTGCGGCGCGTTGGCCGAGTGCTGTTGCTGCTCGTGCCAAGCTCACGCAGCTGGTTGATTTCCCTACGCCGCCCTTGCCTGAGGCAACGGCAATGATACGTTTCACATGTGGCAATGGCGTGACATTCCAGCGGGCTGGACGCGCAGCAGCCGTGGTATTGGCTTCGGGTTCGCTTTCGGCGGTAATGATGATATGGGTTTTGTTAAACAGCCCGAGCGCATCAAGCTTTTCCTGACAGTCTGCAAATAGTGCATCTTTTAACTCTTTTTGGGACAGAGGGAGTGTCAGCACCACAAAAAGCTCATGATTGCGAATCGCGACTGAGCTGACCCACCCGCTTTGCGCGAGGGATGGATGCTCACCTGCTGGGATCATATCAAGCTGCTTATGAACCGGACCGAGACGATCATCAGATTTTGATCTTTCTTCTTTCGGAGTTTTCTTGAACAAGCCCATCTCGCGCCCTATATGAATGTTTGACTTATGAAATACAACTTCTAGAGTCCATGTAAATAAGAAGATGAGGAGGTGCAATGCCTTGGGGAAGCAACGATAACGAACAGGGACCATGGGGCGGCGGTTCCAATAGTGGCAGTGGCCAAGGGCCACGCAAGCCTGTAGGCCCTGATCTTGACGATATCCTGAGAAAAAGCCATGATAAATTTAAAGGCGCTTTTGGCAATGATGGCGGTGAGCCTGATACCAAACTTTGGGTGATCAGTGTCTTTGTGTTACTGATTTTATGGGGCGCTTCGGGTCTGTACCGTGTGAATACCGATGAGCTGGGTGTAGTACTGCGTTTTGGGGAGTATCACCGTATCGAAACCCCAGGCCTTGCTTGGCATGCGCCTTACCCGATTGAGCGCGTGCTTACGCCAAGTGTGACATCGATCAATAAAATCGAAGTGGGTGAAGTGAAAGACATTTTGCGCAATGTGGCGCGAAGCAAAGCGGCAGCAAGCTTTGATGACCGTGACCGCGAAAGCATGATGCTGACGGCTGACCGCAATATTGTGGATGTTAGCTTCGATGTGCAGTGGAAGATTGATGCCACCGCGCCGCAAGACTTCTTGTTTAATGTGCGCACGCCTGAGCTTATCGTAAAGCCTGTGGCGGAAAGCGCGATGCGTGAAGTGATTGGCCAGAAAGTGCTCGAAGAAGAAAATATCGAAGAGGATATTGGCGATATTTTCCAGAATCAATCTGCGATTGCTCAAGAAACCAAGCAGATCATGCAGGAAATGCTCGATGAATATGATGCGGGTATTGAGATTATCAGTGTGAACTTGAGTAAGCCTGATGTGCCCGGCCCTGTAATTGATGAATTCCAAGATATTAAGCGTGCCGAGCAAGATAAGCGGACTGCGCAGAATGTGGCCGAAGGCTATCGTAATGAAATCATTCCGAAAGCAAAAGGGATGGCGGAACAGATGGTCCAAGAAGCCAAAGCGTATCGCGACAAGGTGGTGGCTGAGGCAGAAGGGGATGCGGCGCGCTTCACCTCCGTTTATGAAGAATACCGCTTGGCGAAGGATGTGACTAAGAAACGCATCTATTTTGAAACAATGGAAAAGATCATGTCAGGCATGCAAAAACTCATTGTCGACCAGAAAGGCCAAGGCGTGCTGCCTTATTTGCCGCTTGATGGCTTACGTTCGAAACCGAAGGAGGCGCAGTAATGCATAAGATTCTTGTTACCTTAGGCATCGTACTCGTTGCAGGACTTGTTCTGCTGTATAATTCCGCCTTTATTGTTAACCAAACACAACAAGCGCTGGTGGTTGAATTTGGTGATATTCGTGAGGTAATTGATGAGCCAGGCCTTGAGTTTAAGCTGCCGTGGCAAAGCGTGTTGTTCTTCGATAAGCGGCTTCTGCAATTTGATGCAAAGCCGGATGAATTCATCACGAAAGATGTGATCGAAACGAAAGAGGGCCCTAAAGTGGTCGAAGAGCGTGTGATGATTGATGCGTTTGTGCTCTACCGCATTGTAGATCCAGTGCAGTTTTATCAATCCGTGAAAAGCGAAGCGAACTTACGTACCCGTTTAAACGGTATCGTTCAGGCAAATATGCGGAATGTGCTCGCCAATGCGTCGCTGGGAGATCTTCTCTCTGAGCGCCGAACCAACATTATGCGGCGAATTCAAACCGGTGTGAATAATCAAGTCTCTGGCATAGCGGAGACTACGGTCGAAGATGATAATGGCCAAGTGCGGGGCCAGCAAAGCTTCGGCATTGAGATTGAAGATTTGCGTATCAAACGTGCCGATTTGCCGGATGCGATTTTGCAATCGACCTTTGAGCGGATGCGTAAAAGTTTCACGAAAAAGGCGCAGCGTTTCCGCGCGGAAGGCGAGCAGGTCAAGCTTGAAATTCGCTCACAAGCGGACCGCGAGCGTGTTCAGATCACTGCCAATGCGCAGAAAGAAGCCGAAACCATTCGCGGTAAGGGTGACGGGGTAGCGTCAAAGATTTATGCGGATGTCTTTAAGAAAGACCCCGAATTCTTTGAATTTTACCGCAGCATGCAAGCGTACCGTAAGGCGCTGACGGAGAGTGATACGACGCTGATTTTATCGCCGGATCACGAATTCCTCAAACAAATGAATCGCTAAAACAAGTCTTCATACGAAAAGGAGTAACCCATGGTAGTGCGTTATTTGCCGTTTATTACAGCCATTGTCATGGTGGTGATTATTGTTTTCGCCACGCAACTCGCCCATGCCCGCCCCGTACCTGGAAGTTTCGCAAACTTAGTGGAGCGACTGTCTCCAGCAGTGGTGAATATTTCGACATCGCAAACAATAGAACAACAGCGACTTCCCGGATTTCAGTTTCGTTTCCCTGGTCAGGGTAATGGGGCGGATCCGTTCCGCCAGTTCTTTGAGCAGTTTAATCAGCAATTTGGTGGCGCCGTCGAGCGTGAGGTTCAATCCCTCGGTTCAGGATTTGTGATTGATGCTGATGGCTACATTGTCACAAACAATCATGTGGTTGCTGGGGCAGATCAGATTACTGTGACTTTCAGCAATAATGATAGCTACGAAGCAGAGCTAGTAGGGCGTGATAAGAAAACCGACCTCGCGCTGCTCAAAATTGATGCAGGAAAAGATGTGCCATATGTGCGCCTCGGGAACTCAGAAAAGCTGCGCGTTGGCGATTGGGTGATCGCAATTGGCAACCCGTTTGGTTTGGGCGGTTCTGTCTCAGCGGGGATTGTATCGGCCCGTTCGCGTAATATTAATGCAGGCCCGTTTGATGATTTCATCCAGACGGACGCAGCCATCAACCGAGGTAATTCTGGCGGACCATTGTTTGACATTAATGGCGACGTGGTTGGCATTAACACGGCGATTTTCTCGCCCAGCGGCGGTAATGTGGGTATTGGGTTTGCCGTCCCAACCGAGCTTGCGACGTCCGTGATTAATCAGCTTAAAGAGCACGGTCGCACGTTCCGTGGCTGGCTGGGTGTGAAGATTCAAGATGTCACCCCAGAAATTGCCGATAGTTTAGGCCTCAAAAAAGAGCGTGGCGCCCTAGTGATTGAAGTCACAAAGGGCGGACCCGCAGAGAAAGCAGGACTTGAGCCGGGCGATGTGATTTTAAGCTTTGAGGACCAGCCAATTAAGGAGATGCGTACCTTGCCTCGTTTGGTGGCGGAAACCAAAGAGAGCACGAAAGTGGAGCTTGAAGTTTGGCGCGATGGTGATGAAGAAGAGATCGACGTCACTCTTGGAGAGCTTGAAGAGGAAGAAGAGGACATGCCGCGCAGCTCTAAGAAAGAGTCAGACATGAAAGGCAATCGCTCGACGCTTCTTGGTATGGAGCTTATCGATTTGAATGATACGCTGCGTCAGCGACTAGGCGTCAGCAAGGATGTCAAAGGCGTGATTGTGGCAAGCGTGAAGCCGGGTAGTGAAGTGGCGAAGCGCGGTATGCGCCCGCGTGATATTATCCTTCAGGCGAATCAAAAACCGATTACATCGATCAAAACGCTCAATAAGCAGATTGAGAAAGCGGGTGATGAGGGCAAAGACAATGTCCTGCTGCGCGTGTTGCGCCGCGGTCAGGAGCTGTTCGTTACGATTCCTGTAAGCGAGTAATGTCCGCGTCGCTATAACCCTGTATATAAAGCGCAGTGGTTAAGTCGCCATAATTGATCGCTGCTCCGGCTGCTTTACGCACCGCAGGTTTCCCCTCATACGCAATGCCGAGGCCTGCCGCTTGAAGCATAGGAATATCATTCGCACCATCGCCAATAGCGAGTGTTTCTTTCGGATCAATGCTATGTTCAGCCATCAGCCTTTTAAGCTGCTCAACTTTTGCATCTTTACCCAAAATGGGCAGGGCGACTTCTCCGGTTAATGCACCGTTTTCGATAAGCAATTGATTCGCGTGATGTGACGCAAACCCGCAGGCCATCGCGACCTTTTCCGTGAAAAACGTAAAGCCACCTGAGACCAGCGCCGTCAACGCACCATCGGCTTTCATAGTGCGCACAAGGGCTTCTGCACCAGGCGTGAGTGTGATCTGCGCGTGCCAGACTTCTTCTAATGTTGTTTCGTTCAACCCTTGAAGCAAGGCCACGCGCTCTTTCAGCGCCGCTTCAAATTCCAACTCGCCTTTCATCGCTTTCTCAGTAATGGCGGCGACCTTATCTCTCATTCCAACCTTATCGGCCAGCTCATCAATGCACTCCTGCTCGATGATGGTGGAGTCCATATCGCAGATCAGCAGCTTTTTTTTACGATGTTCCACTGGCTGCATCGCCACATCGAGCGGCATATCCTCGATGATTTCGTCGAACATTTCCTGCATCACCGGGCTGATATTGTCGACCAGCATATCAAACGCCCGCTCATGCGATAGCCAGGCAGTTTTGTCATAGCTTGTGTTGAGCCGCGCGCAGAGCTGCTCGAGCAGCATGGGCATTTCCATGGTTGGCTTGGGGGCGATGCATGTGATAACAAACGACATATGACACACTCTGTTCAGGTATTAATCGGACCGACCGCAAGCGGTAAAACGGCATACGCGCTTACTTTAGCAGCTCAACAAGACCTCGTCATTATCAATATGGATGCGATGCAAATGTACGCGGATCTGCGGATCATCACCGCGCGGCCGACGCCAGAAGAGGAAGCGCAAGCCGAGCACCGGCTTTATGGCGTGCTGGAGGCAACGGTGCATGGCAATGCGGCGCTGTGGTGTGAGCTGGCAGCGCAGGAAATACAGCGCGCAGGGGAGTTAGGAAAGCACCCGCTGCTTGTGGGCGGCACGGGCATGTATTTGAAATGCTTGATGGAAGGGCTGCCGAAAATCCCAGCAATTTCTGAAGCGGTGAAGGCGCAGGTGGCGGCAATGGATAATCTGCATGAATCATTACAAGCATATGACCCTGCCATGGCGCAGCAGCTCGAACCCGGGGACTTTCAGCGTATTCAGCGCGCGCTGGAGGTGAAGCTGGAAACTGGCCGCAGCCTATCAGAGTGGCATGATGACCCGGTCACGCCGTTTTTCCCTGACGCTGGCTACGATATTACGGCGCTTCTTCCCCCTCGCGAAGAGGTCTACGCCAAGATTAACGCCCGCTTTGCACAAATGGCAGAAAACGGTGCGATTGAGGAGGTGCGCGAACTTCGTTCGCGGATGACCGGAGGGCTAGATAGCCAGATATCCGGTCATCCGTCTATCCGGCCATCCGTCTATCCACTCCTCAAAGCCCATGGCGTCCCCGAAATCCTTGCCTATCTTGAAGGCACGATGTACCTCGAAGAGGCCATCAGCAAGGCCCAGCAAAACACTCGAAACTACGCCAAACGCCAAATGACCTGGATCCGTAATCAGCTGCCGGAGGCGAAAAGGGTTGAACATTAGGGGTTTAGACTTTAGAAAAGCGTAAAGAGAACACAGCGAGGACAGAAGTCCGAGCCCTTTAGTCGGCGAAGCCGTTAGTTCCATCGCGCGTAACAGAAGTGCAGCGCGGGGAAGAAAAGAAAAAACGATGACTCAAGCCAAACAGATGCTCGGATCAGAAATGGTCGTGAAATCTATGCTGGATCAAGGCACGGATGTCGTGTTCGGCTATCCGGGCGGTGCGGTGCTGCCGCTCTATGATGCCATGTTCAAGCAGAACAAGCTGCGTCATATTCTAGTGCGCCATGAGCAGGCGGCGGTGCATGCGGCGGAGGGCTATGCGCGCTCAACAGGCAAGGTCGGCGCGGTGGTGGTGACTTCAGGCCCGGGCGCAACGAACACGGTGACCGGCCTAACCGACGCGCTGATGGACTCGATCCCGCTGGTCTGTGTGACCGGCCAGGTGCCGAGCCATTTGATTGGCACGGACGCGTTCCAGGAAGCCGATGTGACGGGGATTACCCGCAGCTGCACCAAGCATAATTATCTGGTGACGGATATTAATGATCTTGCGCGGATCATGCATGAGGCATTTTTAGTCGCGCGGACCGGGCGTCCGGGGCCGGTGCTGGTCGATATTCCAAAGGATATTTTCAATGCCAGCGGCAAATATGAGACGAAAGATGCCAGCAAGCGCATTTCGTATCGTCCGATTCCCAAAGCCTCGGCCAAGTCGGTCGAGAAGGCAGTGAACCTGCTCGCGAAGGCGAAAAAGCCGATTTTCTATGTCGGCGGCGGGGTAATTAATTCCGGGCCGAAAGCGGTGAAGGCGCTGCGCCAGCTGGTGAAGCTGACGGGTTATCCGTGCACCACGACGCTGATGGGGCTGGGCGCCTATCCCGGCAATGATAAGCAGTTTTTGGGCATGCTCGGGATGCATGGTTCGCTCGAAGCGAATATGGCGATGCGCCACTGCGATGTGATGATCAATATCGGCGCACGCTTTGATGACCGGGTGACCGGGCGTCTGGATGGTTTCTCGCCCGATTCAAAAAAGATTCATATCGATGTCGATGCCAGCTCGGTGAATAAGACGGTGGATGTCGATGTGCCGGTGCTCGGCGATGCTGGTGAGGTGCTTGAGGCCATGGTGAGCTTGCTGAAAAAGCGTCAGGTGGCCGATGCCGCAAAAGCGGCGCATGCCAAAGCCGTCAAAGGCTGGTGGAAAGAAATTGACGGCTGGCGTGCGAAAGATTCTTTCAAATTTGAGGAAACGAAGAAAAGCATTAAGCCGCAGCGTGCGCTGCGCGAGCTCTATGCGCAGGTGAAAAAGGAAGATTTCTTTATCACCACCGATGTGGGGCAGCACCAAATGTGGGCGGCGCAGCATGTTCTCTATCACGAGCCGAACCGCTGGATGAGTTCCGGCGGGCTGGGTACGATGGGCTATGGCCTTCCCGCCGCGCTCGGCGTACAGGTGGCAAACCCCGGAAAACCGGTGATTTGCGTGACCGGCGAGGCGTCCTTCATGATGAATATTCAGGAGCTGTCGACGCTGGTGCAATATCGTTTGCCAGTGAAGGTGCTGATCGTGAATAACCAATATATGGGCATGGTGCGCCAGTGGCAGGAGATGTTCCATGGCTGCCGTTATAGCGAAAGCTATATGGATTCGCTTCCGGATTTCGTCAAGCTGGCTGAGGCCTATGGCATGCGTGGCTTGCGCTGTAAAAAGCCGGGCGATCTAAGCAAGACAATTGAGACGATGCTCGCACATGACGGGCCAGTTCTTGCCGATATATGGGTCGATCGCGAAGAAAATGTCTATCCTATGATCCCCGCCGGCGCCGCGCATCACGAGCTTGTCCTCGGCCCGGAAGATGATACGGGCGAGATTTTGGATGTGAATCGGGTGTAGCCCGTTTCGCGTTGCACGTTTAGTGTTGCGCGAAAAAACAAACAACGAGAAACTAGTAACGAGCAACGCGAATGACCCAAGCAGAACCAATCGACATTGTCTATGACATCATCAAAGAGCGGCCGGAAGAGGAGCGGTATATCCTTGCCGTGCTGGTCGATAATGAATTTGGCGCGCTGAACCGTGTGGTCGGGTTGTTTTCCGCGCGCGGTTATAACATTGAAGCGTTGACCGTAGCCGAGGTCGATGAGGGCAAATCGCTCTCGCGGATTACGATTGTCACGCGTGGTTCGCCCAAGACCATCGTTCAGATCATGAATCTGCTGAACCGTATCGTACCGGTCCACAAAGTGCATAATTTGACCGTCGAAGGGCCGCATGTGGAACGCGAGCTAGCGCTCATCAAAGTCAAAGGCAAAGGCGAAGACCGCGTCGAAGCGCTGCGTATTGCTGACATTTTCCGTGCGAAATCCGTGGATGCAACGACCGAAAGCTTTATTTTTGAGATCACTGGCGCGTCTAGCAAGGTCGATGCGTTCATTGACTTAATGCGCCCGGTGGGGCTGGTCGAAATCGCACGCACCGGGGCGGCCGGTATGGCGCGCGGGAAACGCGGACTGTGAGTTCGTCATACCGCCGAAGGGCGGTATCCAGTTTCTAACCTTATGTTCCTATCGACAACATGGATTAGCTTCGCTGGTCTCCGCTTCGCTCCAACTCCGGCCTACGCCGGAATGACAGATTTGAGGGGTGACAAGTTCCTTGCGTCTCGCGCATAAGCTGCTAAAACCTTATCCATTAACGAAAAATACACCTCAGACATAAGGAGCGACCATGCAAGTCTATTACGATAAAGATTGTGATCTAAATATTTTAAAGGGTAAGAAAGTGACCATTTTGGGTTATGGCAGTCAGGGTCATGCCCATGCGCTGAATTTGAAAGATTCGGGCGTGAGCGATATTACGATTGGTCTGCGTGAAGGCTCGAGCAGCACGGCGAAAGCGCAGAATGACGGATTTACGGTGAAGCCATCGGCCGAAGCGGTGAAAGATGCCGATGTGGTGATGATCCTGACGCCGGATGAGTTCCAAGGCGAGCTGTATAAAGAAATGGAGGGCAATTTGAAACAGGGCGTGGCGCTGGCCTTTGCCCATGGCTTCAATGTGCATTTTGACTTCATCAAGGTGCGTGATGATATGGATGTGTTCATGACGGCGCCCAAAGGCCCGGGCCATACGGTGCGCAGCGAATATAAAAAGGGCGGCGGTGTGCCATGCCTGATTGCGGTAGCGCAAGATGCGACCGGCAAAGCGAAAGACATCGCGCTGGCTTGGGCGTCAGGTGTGGGCGGTGGCCGTAGCGGCATCATCGAGACTACCTTTAAAGATGAGTGTGAGACGGATCTCTTTGGTGAGCAAGCGGTGCTGTGCGGCGGAATTTCCGCGCTGATTAAAGCGGGCTTTGAAACGCTGACCGAAGCGGGTTATCCCGAAGAAATGGCCTATTTTGAATGTTTGCATGAGACCAAGCTGATCGTGGATCTGCTCTATGAAGGTGGTTTGGCGAATATGCGTTATTCAATCTCGAACACGGCGGAATTTGGTGACTATGTCACTGGCCCACGCATTGTGACGGCAGAAACCAAAGCGGAGATGAAGCGCGTGCTGGCAGATATTCAGTCGGGCAAATTTGCGCGTGAATTCGTTGCGGATCGTGCGAGCCAAGGCGCGCATAAGCTTGAGGAATATCGCGAAGCCGAAGCGAAACACCCAATCGAAAAAGTGGGCGAGAAACTCCGCGCCATGATGCCATGGATCGCGAAGAACAAACTGGTAGATGCAGCCTAAACTGGCACTTTCACCACGGCTTTTTTCACGGCGCTTGGGCCATCTAGCTGAAGGCCGGGCCGGTGCCCATCGCTGGGGTAAAACACGGCAACGCGCTGGCCTGTTAGCGTGAGAGACTGCGTCACGACATTATCTGCCCCTGGCATATACAGCCCATAATCATGCTTGTCATGATACGGCGTATGTTCAATGCTCAGCTCAGAAAGCGGGCACCAATCCACCCGCTCCGCGCCACGAATGACCATCTGAATGTCGATATGTTTGCGGTGCGCTTCGAATTGACGTTCTTCCGCGGGTACCGTGTCATAGGCGTCGATCATCACGAACAAGCCGCTGCCAATCTCGTGTTTTTCGGTCTCTATCCCAGCGGGTAGATGCTGCAAGAAACGCAAACCCTCGCTCAGCCGCGCATCTAAATTTTTCTCGAGCAGTGCCTTAACCGTATCAAATATCATAGCCTATATCCTATGTGTCACTCCTCTCGATACTCTGCCACGTCGCTGCGGGCATGTAAATTCACAAAACTGTCATACTTTGATTCCTTTGCTCTGCTAATAATTCTGAATTGATTGGCGAGCAAAAAACAGTACTGCTGTGTGGCGCTGATATAGATGGTCTGGAAAAAACCAAGAACACATTAGAGAAAGCTGGCTTTAACGTCATACCCGTACTGGCTTATCCGTATGGTTCCGATAAAGTGCAATATGACGCTCTGCAAGAACCTAAATGGGTTCAACATACGTTTTCTTCTCCGGAAGAATTGCGTGACATCATTGTGGCGTTAGATCTTCCGATCGACTGCATTGTTTCAGATTCCCTGCTAGGCGAAGATGCCCCGATAACGGCAAGCTATGTGCTTAGACCTGCGAAGCAGGTATTGGACGTTCCGATAGTGATTTTAACGGAATGTCCTGATGCCTGGATAAGAAACGCAACCTGCCAGGAAGCGATTGACGCTCTAGGGTCAAAGTGTGCTGTAATACATAAGACTGAGACTGGGGCCGTAATTGAAGGAATTAAGCGTCAGCTAGGTATGGAAGAAACGCCGCCACTGCCATAGAAATTTCTTGCGAAATCTCTGACACTTGCCTACACCTACGGCATGAACACACAAGACCCACAAAAGCTGATTATTTTTGATACCACCCTGCGCGACGGCGAGCAATCGCCGGGCATGTCGATGACGGTGGAGGAAAAGCTGCTGGTTGCGGAACTGCTCGATTCGATGGGCGTCGATGTGATCGAGGCAGGGTTTGCCATGTCGAGCCAAGGCGATTTTGATTCGATTAAGCAAATTTCTGAGCGTAGTCAGCAGGCGGTGATTTGTTCACTCGCACGCGGCAAGACCGGTGATATTGAGCGAGCAGCGGAAGCGCTGAAACCCGCCATTCAAAAAGGCCGCGGGCGGATTCATACCTTTATTTCCACCAGCGATATTCATCTTGAGCATCAATTCAAAATGAGCCGTGAGCAAGTGCTGGATATCATCAAAGACACGGTGAGCCTGGCGCGCAACTATACCGACAATGTTGAATGGTCGGCGATGGATGCGACGCGCAGTGATCCGGATTATTTGATTCAGGCCTGCGAGACGGCGATTGCGGCGGGTGCGACGACGATCAATATTCCTGATACGGTCGGCTATGGCACACCGGATTCGATCGCGGAATTGTTCAACACGCTGCGCAATAAAGTTGAGAATTTCGACAAGGCGGTGTTTTCTTTTCATGGCCAAAATGATCTGGGGCTGGCAACGGCGAATGCGCTGATGGCAGCAAGTTGCGGCGCGCGGCAGATTGAATGCACCATCAATGGGATTGGCGAGCGCGCGGGGAACACCTCGCTCGAAGAAGTCGTCATGGCGATCAAAACCCGCCAAGACCGGCTGCCATTTACCTGTAATGTGGATGCGACCTATTTGACCCGAGCCTCACGCTTGGTGCAATCGATTACCGGCCAGAGCGTGCAGGTGAATAAAGCGATTGTTGGCGCGAACGCCTTTGCACATGAGTCGGGCATTCATCAGGACGGCATGCTGAAAAACCGCGATACTTATGAGATTATGACACCAGAATCGGTCGGACTGACCAAGTCCGATTTGGTGATGGGTAAACATTCCGGCCGTCATGCCTTTAAAGACAAATTGTCAGAGTTGGGGATTACGCTGGGTGATAACGCACTGGAAGACGCTTTCGCCCGCTTCAAGTCACTCGCAGATAAAAAGAAGCAGGTCTATGATGCGGATATTTTGACGCTAATCGATCCAGAAAACGCGCCGGATCAGCCCATTACTTTCGAAGCGCTTGAGATAGAATGTGGTACGAGTGGCCCACAAATTGCGCGTTTGACATTGGATCTCGATGGTAAGGTGCGCACGATTAAAAAGGAAGGTAACGGCCCAGTCGATGCGATCTTTAAAGCCATTAAGGGCCTTGCTGTCGAAGCCGAAGATGTTCATCTGCAGCTCTATCAGGTGCATGCCGTCACGCAGGGCACCGATGCACAAGCGGAAGTCACCGTGCGTTTAGAGAAGGACGGGTTGATCGCGAATGGTCACGGTTCGGACGTTGATACACTCGTTGCTTCTGCAAAGGCCTACATTAATGCGCTATGCGCACTTGAGCGCCAATCTGAAAAGAATGTGGCGAGCTTGGTTGATCAAGACTGATCCATTCCCATACAATTGTGATTCCCGTTCTCCTTACGCTTGCCTTGATAGGCGCTTCGTGTAAATTGGTATCACTGATCGTAAGAATCAGCCGCAGTTTGTTCGCGAGGCAATGCCATTAACAGGGCGCTAAGGCAGTCATGCTAGGAAAGTTGCTAGGATTCGGTTCCGAAGAAGTGGCCATTGATTTGGGCACGGCGAATACCCTTGTCTGGGTAAAAGGCAAGGGTATTGTGGTGAATGAGCCTTCGGTTGTGGCGCTTCGCGAAGAGCGCGGCGTAATGGTTCCGTATGCATTCGGTAGCGATGCGAAACAGATGTTGGGCCGGACGCCTGAGAAAATTGTTGCCTGTCGTCCGTTGAAAGACGGGGTAATTGCCGATTTCCGAGTGGCAGAAGAAATGATCAAATATTTTGTACGCCGTGCTTCGACGCAGCGTAGCTTCTCTGGGCCGTTTATTGTGATTTGCGTGCCTTCTGGATCGACCCCTGTCGAGCGCCGCGCGATTCAAGAATCTGCTGAGAATGCAGGCGCACGCGATGTTTATTTGATTGAGGAACCAATGGCGGCGGCGATTGGTGCGGGGCTGCCTGTGACTGAACCAACAGGAACCATGATCGTCGACATTGGTGGGGGAACCACCGAGGTTGCTGTGTTGTCACTTAGCGGCGTGGTGTATTCGCGCTCGACGCGTGTCGGCGGCGACCATATGGATGAAGCGATCATCAACTTTGTGCGTCGTTATCATAACTTACTTATTGGGGAAACCACAGCAGAACTCATCAAGAAAACTATCGGCACCGCGGCCTATCCGGCCGAAGGCGAAGGCCGCACCATGCAGGTGAAAGGCCGGAACCTGTCGAACGGTGTGCCGAGTGAGATCACGTTAAGCGAATATCAGCTGGCTGAAGCATTGGCCGAGCCAGTGTATCAGATCATCGAAGCGGCGAAGCTGGCGCTGGAAACCATGCCGCCAGAGCTATCATCAGACATCGTCGATAAAGGGATTG
This sequence comes from uncultured Azospirillaceae bacterium, assembly GCA_964352815.1. Lineage (GTDB taxonomy): Bacteria > Pseudomonadota > Alphaproteobacteria > Rickettsiales > UBA3002 > CAYGTO01. Next base: position 66,148 of record CAYGTO010000009.1, read on the forward strand.
TCATGACCGGGGGCGGGTCGCTGCTTTCGAATCTAGACACAGTGATTTCTCAAGCAACAGGATTGCCGGTGATTCTAGCGGAGCAACCACTCAACTGTGTGGTGCTCGGCATTGGCCGTGTGCTTGATAATTTAGATACGTTGAAGCATACCCTGTTTAAACAGCAATAGGTGTGTTATGGCGCCTCGCTCCTCTTCTTTAGACCTTGCGATTTCATTCCGGACCATTGCGAAACGCGTGGGCATTGTGCTGCTCTTTGCGTTAGCGATTTTATTTTTCGTGATGCAGAAAAGTGAGAATGAAACACTGAAAAATATGAATGCCGGCGTGATTGAATTTATGGCGCCGGTGATCGATGGCTTGTCAGAGCCGTTTGCCTCCATTGCCTCGTCATGGGTGGGCATTGGTCAGCTGTTTCATGTGTATGAAGAGAATGAGCGCCTGCGGGAAGAGAACCAAGCGTTGCTGGAATGGCAGCAATTGGCTAAGCAGTTGCAAGAAGAGAATGCGTCGCTTCGCAGCATCGCGAAATATCCGGTGAGTGAGAATAATCATTTGATCACGGGGAAGGTGACGGCGACGGAGGGCGGTCCCTATACTAAGGCAGTCCTCATCAATATAGGTGCCGTTGATGAGGTGAAACAGCATCAGCCTGTGGTCAATGAGAAAGGGTTGGTGGGCCGCGTCATTACCGTGCATGACACGACGAGTTGGGTGTTGCTGTTGCAGGATATTAACTCTCGTATCCCTGTTCGCAATGAACGCACGGGAGAGCGTGCAATCTTGGTGGGAGGGAAAGGCTCAGGTTTGCGCTTGCGTTTCTTACAAGAAGAGCATGCTTTTGACGTAGGCGACCGTTTAGTATCTGCAGGGGATGGCGATGTGCTTCCGTCAGACTTACCTGTTGGTGAAGTAACGCATGCTAAGGGTATGATGGTGGAAGCCGAATCCTATATGGTCCCTCACCTGTTAACCTATGTGCAGGTCCTCGACCATCAAGTGATGCGTGTCCCGTTGGATAAGAAAGTGAATCAATGAACTCTCGTTCCTCTATATGGAGTGATCAACTTCTCTTCAGCGCGAGTCAGTGTGCGCCGGTGCTATTCATTTTATGCTGGATCCCGCTGAGTTTGGCTATCTACCCGATTGCAGAGTTGCAACGTGTGTGGCCGGAGTTGGCGGTTGTCGTTATCTTTTTTTATGCGCTCTTTCGCCCCGGCCTGATGCCTTATGGTGCGTTGTTTGTGCTAGGCTTGTTCCATGATAGTCTTACGCTTCAACCCCTAGGGCTTTCCTCAGTGCAGTTTATGGCGATGCGTGCGCTTACATGTTTCCAAAGCCGCCTACTGATGCAGCTTCCTTTCTGGATGCAATGGGCGGTGTTTGCCAGCGCCTTGCTAGCGCTTCAGCTGAGCAGTTGGATCGTTATTGGACTCTATCAATCGGCGATTTTCCCACTAATGCCGCTCTTCAGTCAATGGTTAGTCACAATCGCCTGCTACCCGTTTATGCATCGTGTGATGTACGCACATTATCACTGGCTTAATACGATGGATCGTACGCGCCAGCAATGGGAACTGTGATGGCGTATCGTTCGAGCATTGACCATAAGCAACGTTTTGGCCGCCGTGCCATATTGTTTGGTTCCGTACAGATGGTTGGTATGTCTGTGCTTGCGGCGCGTCTCTATCAGCTTCAGTTTCTAAAAGCGGAAGAATACCGTACGCAAGCCGAAGGAAACCGTATCAAACTTCAGATCATTGCTCCGCCGCGTGGCCAATTACTCGATGTGAAGGGCGTGCCGCTGGCAGATAACCAGGTTAATTACCGGCTGTTGCTTGACCGGGATAATATTAAACAGGCTAGAGAGTCGCTCGATTATGCAGCAAGTGTACTTAATTTAAGCGAGGAGATGGTTGCGCGGATTAAACATGAGATTGGTAATCGCCCGCTTCCGACGCCGGTATTGGTTAAGCAGTATCTGAGTTGGGATGAAGTTTCGAAGATTCAATTCCACGCCCCTCATCTGACGGGTATGCAGGTCGAAGAAGGCCAGGTGCGCCATTATCCTCTCGGTGAATTAGCGGCACATGTGATTGGCTATGTGGGCCGCGTCACGGAATCGGAAATGGAAAAAGACAAACCCGTTATGCGCTTGCCCGAATTTAAGATTGGTAAGGATGGGTGCGAAGTAAAGTATGATCTTGATTTGCGTGGTAAAGAAGGCAGTCGCCAGGTCGAAGTGGATGCTTCTGGACGAGTGATTCGCCAGCTGAGCCTCGACACGCCGTTAGCAGGAACGGATTTTCAGCTCACCCTTGACATGCGTCTTCAGACTTTTGCGTCTGAACGTCTCCGCGGCGAGAGTGGGGCGATCATTGTGATGGAGGTGCCGAGCGGGGCGATGAAATGTTTGGTGTCGATGCCAGCTTACGATCCGAATGAGTTCAGTAAGGGCATCACCCATGCCTATTGGAATGCGCTGCGTGCGAATAAGAAAAACCCGCTGTTGAATAAGGCGTTGGCGGGACAATACCCCCCGGGTTCGACCTTTAAAATGTTAACTGGGCTTGCCGCATTGCATAGCGGGAAAGCGAATCCATACGAAACCGTCTATTGTCCAGGACATTTCTATTTGGGGAGCCGCGCGCGTTGGAATTGTTGGCGTCCCGAGGGCCATGGTAGCATGAATTTATTCGATGCGGTGGCGCAATCCTGTGACACTTATTTCTATACGATGGCGCACCGGATCGGCATGGAGAAGATTGCAGAGATGTGCCATATGTTTGGGTTAGGTGAGAGGTTGGGGCCAGATTTACCGAACGAAAAAACGGGTATTGTGCCGACCTCGGAATGGAAAAAGAAAAGCTATAATCAGGTCTGGGTTCCTGGTGACACGATCAATGCGAGTATCGGCCAAGGCTATGTCCTTTCCACACCGCTGCAGCTGGCGGTGATGACGGCCCGAATGGCGACAGGAAAACAAGTGCTGCCACAAATTCGTGCCGACTTGGCAGCGGAAGCGTCCTATGACCTCATGGATGTGAAAGAGCCTCATTTAGATGCGGTGCGCCAGGGGATGGTACGTGCGGTGAATAACCCTGTTGGTACGGCCTATTGGAAGCGGATTAAATCAGAAGGGCATGAGATGGCGGGAAAGACGGGGACTTCACAAGTGCGTAAAATTACAGTGCGTGGGCAAGATCAAAGTAAAATCCCATGGGAGCTACGCCATCATGGTCTGTTTGTGGGGTATGCCCCCGTGAACAATCCGCGTTATGTTGTGAGTGTGATTGTTGAGCATGGCGGTGGCGGGTCATCTGCGGCAGCGCCTGTGGCGCGCGATGTGCTCGCGAAGATGCAAGAGCTAGAGGCGCTTGATCGCGGCGTGACGCTCGAGATTTTGGAGAAGCAGGGGTAGCATGCGCAAGGAATTTATACTTCATTATTTGATTCAGCAGATATCACGGCTCAATTGGGGGGTTCTATGCTTGGTTATTGTGCTTGGTATCATTGGCAGCGCGATGCTGTATTCTGCCTCTGGCGGGAGTCTGTATCCCTGGGCATTGCCGCACATGATACGCTACGTGATGTCGTTTGGACTCATGCTGTTTATTGCACTTCTGCCGCTTCGGATTATTATGCAGTCTGCCTACCCTTTCTATGGGCTGTGTGTGTTGATGCTGATTGTCGTCGAAGTAATGGGCTCGGTCGGGATGGGCGCGCAGCGCTGGATTAACCTTGGGGTGATTAATCTACAGCCTTCTGAGCTAACCAAGATCGCGATTGTGCTGGTGCTCGCGCGTTACTTCCATACCATTCACGCAGACAATATTCGTAAGCCGATTCTGTTGGTGCCCGCACTCTTATTTATCGCCATTCCAGCGCTCCTTATTCTGATTCAGCCGAACCTTGGCACCATGTCGATCCTGCTTGCGATTAGCGTGATCATGTTATTTGTAGCAGGCATCAGCTACTACTACTTTGTTGTAGGCGGCGTGGGGCTGCTAGCAGCGCTACCGATCGCATGGGAATTCTTGCATGATTACCAGAAACGACGCGTCCTGACGTTTCTTGACCCGTCACAAGACCCATTAGGTGCAGGCTATAACATTACGCAGTCTATGATTGCAATTGGTTCGGGCGGACTCGATGGCAGGGGTTTTTTGAAAGGCTCACAAGGCCAGTTAAACTTTCTTCCTGAGAAACAAACCGACTTTATTTTCACAATGCTGGCCGAAGAAACTGGGTTCATTGGCGCGATTCTGTTGCTGTTCCTCTATGGCGCACTGATGTTTTATGCGATGCGCATTGCCTTGCAAAGTAAGAATGACTTTGGTGCGCTGGTAACGATGGGAATTACGGCCATGCTCTTCGTTCATATTATGGTCAATGTCGGCATGGTGATGGGGCTTATGCCCGTTGTCGGTGTGCCGCTACCGTTTCTTTCGTATGGCGGGTCATTCCTGATCAGCACCATGATGGCGATGGGGCTGTTGCTGAACGCGCATCTTCATAAAGGGACATCGCTTGAGCGCGGTGCACGTTTAATGTGATTTTGCCTGTGCGATTGGGTCGAGCTTGGCATGATCCATCTGCGCTGTGTCGACCGTAACGTCTGGTACGGTGATGCGTTTGACGCCGACTTCTTCAATACGGTTTTTCCACGCAACGTTTACTTCAGGGTATTCTGAGAGCACTTGTTCAAACAAAGCACGTTGCTGACGATCGCTCACATCCGTCCCTTGCTTAAAGCGCTTATCGACATCTTTGAGTGCGCGGATACCATATTCCGAAGCGATTTCGATACGTGCACGCGTGTAGTTGGGGTGATTCGGATCAATCATGTCATGGCCGAGCATGAAGATGAAAACTGGCAGGGTAAATTTGCCATTATTGATCGGCATCATAGTAGCTTCATCGATTTGGATGTCGTGTTTATAGCTGTAGCTATTATTCATGAGCTCGGCCATGCGGTCAAAAATCTGCTTCGCATACCCCCAGCGAATTTCTTCACCGAGATTGTTACCCACCACATTCTGGAACGCCATACTGTCACGGTTATGGACGGCATGCGCTTGAAAAAGGTCGATCAAATGTTCTGCTGTGACGGGTTGGCCGAGCCCATCTTCCGGTTTGATGACTTTTTCAACAAATTGGGAGAGTTTCTCAAAGGTGGTGAGGCGACGAAACCACAGATCATGCATAACGAGTAGACCTTTTGAGAACAGCCCGAATTTACCGTAATCTTCTCCCGGCAGAAATAAGCGTCCAAAAAATAATGCGTCCGTCGCAAGGCGGACCGAATTTCGAGTTGCCCATTTATTCCATGTTTCTCTAATAATACCGTTATCACTTTTCCATATATCGACCAATGTCACGTCTTTGGGGTCTTTGTCGAGTTCATATGCAACCGACTCAGTAAATAGGCGGTTCATATCCGTCACGACTTTTCCAGCATAAAGCCCCGTCAAACCAAGGCTGTAAGCACCCAGCCCATAATCATAGAAACGGCTACGTAGTTTTTTAGCAACGCTTGAACGCGTCAAGTCGTGAATATCGAACTGACGGGATCCAGAGATGCCGAGTTTATATTTGCCGACTATTTCGCTAGTGATCTTAGGAGGTTCGATACCCTTAGCCGGGCCCCTTGAATTGGGGTCGAGGCCTATAACATCTTCCGCAACGTCACGATAGAGTCGGCTGTAGATGTCGTTAAGAATCGTACGCGTCCTTTCAGCAGCATCTTCGCTGCCTAGTGAACGAAATATATGACGTATCGGTTCATTCAAGTCAGGCTGGGCTCTGAGTACGGTTCTTAGCTTCTCAGAAACACGTTTGGAAGCAGCATCGATAGCTTCAGCTTTTGTTCTATTGGTAATATAACTTCCCTTCTTCCATATCGATTCTTGCACATCTTTAACAATAAAGTCTTCGACTTCTTGTAATGCGTCTCGATTATCGTTTACGAACTTAAGAATTGGCTCGATCGCTTTTTTCTTCGCAACGGGTTCAACAAGACGTTTTTCTTGATTTTGGTTTATAAGAGATTTTTCATTATGCAGGCGTTCCCCTAGCCATTCAAAGAAATAGCGTAGAAATAGCCCTGTAGCGACACCTTGAGAGTAACCGCCTTGGCGCTGCCCTAAAGGAGAGGTTGTATTAATATGCGCAGGGTTTGGGTTGCGGTGGTGAATCGGTGGGACACTCGGAATCTTATGTTTTGTTATCCCATTTGAATGCGATGCTGTCTCTTCTTCGTCTTTCACGCGTTCTACGCCTGCGAATTCTCGACGTGGCTGCATCGCCGCGTAGAGCGCGTCGCTCATCGGATGAAAGGGGCTTGCCGTGTCGTGCCCCAACACTGTGATATCAAAGGGCATATGAATCCATTGTTTTTACAATACCTTACTCTCAGTGTACCGGATCCGGTACCAAAACCGAAGCAGGGTTTGGTGAACCTTTTGTGACAGATGCATGGCTGAAGAGGGAGCCATGCAAATAATGCATGGCATATTATATTGATATATCAGAATGTTGGCTCATTCTGGCGAAGTTAGCCAAGGCCCAAAACGGCAGATACGGCACCAAAACCAAGAATCAAGATTGATGCGGTGATGCAGCAGCCGATCACGCCGACTAATGCGCCAATGCCGATCACGACCCCGTCACGGCTAAGCAGTCCCATCGACATGATCAAGATACCAACACCTGGGACGAAGTTGGTCCAAGGGAGCGGTACGGCAATTGAAATCGCGAATCCAAAGGACATGATACCGATGAGCCGTTCGCCGGTTTGCGTGCTGGCGAAACTCCAGCGTGGCCGTAAGATTTTCTCAATGCGTTTGAGGCGGGGCGATGCTTTGGAAATAATGTTAGCGAGAAAGCGACGCTTCACTTTTTTCTTCTCCAGCCATTGGGGTAGCCATGGGTGGTCTAGCCCGTAGATCATTTGCGCGGAGAGAAAAAGTAGCGGGATGGAAAATACGGAGGAGACGCCCGGGGGTACCGGGATCGGCACGCAGTTAGGTAATGCGAAGATGAGTAATAGTAGGCCAAAGCCTCGCTCATGAAGCGCATAGAGCAATTCGTCTAATGAGACATAATCAGCTTGGTGGTGTTCTACCGCTTCTTCAAGAATCTCGGAAGCCGCGCGTTCGGTACGTTTTTTGAATAGCCTTTTCGTCACCGTTTTGGTGACTTTTTTCCCGGTCGCAGCAGCAGCGCCTTTTACTTTATCTTTCACGCCCATCGTGATCTAAGCCCTGTTTTATTGGTTAGCATCTTTACATGGTGCGTAAAATGATGTGAAGCATTAAATCATACTGAGGCCGCTCAAGCCGAGCCATAAGAGCACAATGTATGAGAGGCTGTGAATGAGGGCGCGGCGAAAATGGGCCGCGCCGATTTGTGCGCTGTCTCTCCCAATCCATGGCTGCGAAATCACAGTGCCGTCGACGGGGTATGGGCCGCCAAGTCCAACACGTAGCAGTTTTGCATAGGCCTGGAAAAGAAAAAGCGGATAGGGAAGGGTGTCTTCGCCTTTGGTGTAGCTGGTTCTTTCCGATGGCATGAGGATAGCGAAGGGGTTGCCACTTGGGGTGAAGAGGGCGGCAAGGCTCATGCATAGGAGCGTTACCATTGCGGGAACGAAAAACAGTAACTCGTAAAATAAGCGGATGATAATGCCGAAGGCCTGATAGCGTAATGTGGGGCGTGCCGCGATGCGGTAAACAATGCAGAGCAGAGCGAGCGTAATGAGCCCTTGAAATTCTGCCAGGACAAACCCAAACAATAGCCCCAACGTCTCCATTTGCGTGCGCGCCATAAGCATGAGTATCACGCGGTAGCTCGCATGCTGATCTGGCATGTCTTGATCGCAGCCCAGCATTGCGAAAAGAGCGGGCCGTGCCTCTTTAATCCAGGCTTCTTTTAGAGCAGGCGCCGTGCTTACAGCAAGCGGGCCAATCGGCAGTGAAATCGCGATGATCAAGATCACCCATTCTTGCCCTTGCGGCAGAAGCAAGGCGAGATGTGTGAGCCCGGCAGCGCACACCCAACCAAACAGAAAGGTAAAAAACAGCAATACCCCGCCACGCCAAGCTCGTTTGGCCGTTGCACGGTCGGAGCGATTGAGTTTATCTTCGGCCTTCGTGTAAAAAGCGGTAAAGGGCATCCAGGGCTGTTGCCACAGAGAATATTCAAACAAGGGAAGGCGGATGTGGCTTTGAGATGTGAGCCAGGCGGCGACCCCATAAAGCACGAGATGTAACGCCAACGCGAAACTCGCAATGGCGAGCCGTTCAGAGAGAATGTCAGTGTTGAGCCATTCCAGCATAATAAATGCCTAACACAGATTGCTGTGCGCGCGAATCAATAGTTGCATCTTGTGCCAGGCGGGGTATAACTCCCGCCAAGATCACAGCATTACAAGGAGTGAAGCATGACTGAGCGCACGCTATCAATTATCAAACCTGACGCAACTGCCCGTAATTTGACAGGGAAAATCAACGCCCTGTTCGAAGAAAAAGATCTTCGTATTGTGGCGCAAAAGCGTATCAAACTTTCAGATGCGCAAGCGGGCGAGTTTTATGCAGTACACAAAGAGCGCCCTTTTTACGGTGATCTCGTAAGTTTCATGACATCTGGCCCGGTCGTGGTGCAGGTGCTAGAGGGCGACAATGCTGTAGCACAGAACCGTGAAATTATGGGCGCGACGAACCCAGAAGAAGCGGCAGATGGTACAGTGCGTAAATTGTTTGCAGAGAATATTGAACGTAACTCTGTGCATGGTTCGGACAGCCTAGAAAATGCTAAGAATGAGATTGCATTTTTCTTTTCGGATGATGAAATCGTCGGCTAATCAGCCCGCTACGCCATTTTTTCAATCACGTGTTTCAGTGCTTTAGGGTAGAGTGTGTGCTCTGCCTGATGAACGCGTTCTGCGAGCGTCTCTTCCGTATCGCCATCTTTGATGATGACTTCTTCTTGCGCCACGATTGGGCCATCATCCATTTCCGCAGTGACGAAATGCACTGTGCAGCCGGTCTTACGCACACCGGCATTCAGTGCATCGCGAATCGCGTGAGGCCCTTTGAAGCGCGGCAATAAAGAGGGATGAATGTTGAGCATTCGGCCTTCCCAATGATCGGTGACAACCGGCGTCAATAAACGCATAAATCCTGCGAGACAGACAATATCAACGGCGCGATCCACGAGCAAATGTTGGATAACCGCATCGAATTCTTCACGTATCGAATAATCTTGATGGGGTACGATCTCCGCTTCGATGCCAGCGGCTTGCGCGCGTTGCACGCCGAACGCATCCGCTTTATTCGAGATAACGAGTACAATCTCAGCGGGATAATCATCATGATCTGCCGCGTCAATGAGGGCTTGCAGATTACTGCCATTGCCTGAGATCAAGACGGCGACGCGTTTCTTGGCAGACTCGCTCATGCGAACAGCGTCCCACTATACGTCACTGACTCGCCTGTGCGCTCGGCGAGCTCGCCAATGACGTACGCTTTTTCGTTTTGCGTTTCGAGTGTGGCAATGATGGATTTTGCCTCGTCTTTGGGAACCACTAACACCATGCCGATGCCGCAATTAAAGGTACGCAGCATTTCCGCTTCTTTGACGCCCCCCGACGCTTGCAACCATTGGAAGAGCGGCGGCATATCCCATGCGCTTAAATCGATTGATGCCGCCAGTGCGTCCGGCAAGATGCGCGGAATATTTTCCGTCAATCCGCCCCCTGTAATATGCGCCATGCCTTTGATTGAGTGCGAGGCAAGGGCGGCCAGGCATGAACGTACATAGAGTTTCGTTGGTGCCAGCAACACATCGATTAGCTGGGCATCCCTGTTAAATGGTGCGGCCGCGTTGATGTCAGCAGATGCGTGGCTGAGAATGTTGCGTACGAGTGAATATCCATTAGAATGGACGCCGCTCGATGCAAGCCCAATCAGCACATCACCGGCTTGCATCGCTTCTTGCTTCGGGAGCATTGCTTCGCGCTCGACCGCACCGACGACAAAGCCTGCCAAATCATACTTCCCCGCGTCATACATACCGGGCATTTCGGCTGTCTCGCCGCCTAAAAGTGCGCAGCCGCTTTCCTCGCAGCCTTTCGCGATGCCTTCAATCACGGAGGCAGCTACGCCTTCATCGAGTTTCCCGCACGCGAAATAATCCAAGAAAAACAAAGGTTCTGCGCCCTGCGTAATGATATCATTGACGCACATCGCCACCAGATCAATGCCGATTGTACCATGATTGCCGCTTTGAATGGCGAGCTCTAACTTGGTGCCTACCCCGTCAGTGCCGCTGATCATAATCGGGTCATCATAGCCGCATGCTTTTAAGTCAAAGGCGCCGCCAAAACCGCCAAGGCCACTCATCACCCCATCTCGGCTTGTCGCCTTAGCAAATGGCTTAATGCGATCGACCAAGCGGTTCCCTGCCTCAATATCCACGCCGCTATCGGCATAGGAAAGACCATTCTTTATGTAAGGGACGGCTTGGCTATTGTCTTTTGTGCTCATCTCAGCTAGCTTAATTTCATCATCACTACTGTATGTGTAAGGGAGGCTGCCAGCGCATGCAAGCATCAGGGCTCGGTTTGCGCGTGTTTTTTTTCGCGTCTGTGATACTGCTTTTAGGCAATATGCCTTATGGCGCAGCGGCGCAAGTGCCTTCCAATGCACCTGCCTTTAACCCGTTGAAACAGCCTGAAACGCCGCTCAAAACGATTGAGGTAATCGCCGATGTGACCGGGGAAAGCCCCAAGGACGCGCAAGAAAAAGCGATTGATTATGCGCAGAAGCGTGCATTCTTTCTGGCGCTCTATGAGCTTCAGCCTGAAAAAGCCAAGACCATTGCGATGAGCCTGAATGAGCGCGATTTGCTGCGCTATGTGCGCGGGTATGAGATTGTGCAAGACCGAGTCACTGATAATCGATACCAGGCGAAATTCAATGTGAGTGTTTCCGATACGCTTATCAAGCAGCTTGCATCTAATGACCCGCTTGATTTTGGAGCGGAAGTGGCGCCAGACCCGGACGCGAATTTAGTCATTCCCGTGTTGGATACAGGGACCGATTTGCTGCTATGGGATAATAGCAATATTTGGCGCAGTATCATGAATAGCGTGGCGCTTGAGCGCGGAGAAGGCTTGTTGGTCATGCCATTTGGTGACCCGGTTGATGTGAACTGGGTGGATAACAGCACGATTCTCTCGGCGACGCATGAGAGTTTGAAACAATGGCTTAGCCGGTATGGCGTGAGTGATGTGGCGATTGCGGAAGCCAGCTATGCGCTTGAGCGTAACCCAATCGCGGTGGAAGTGAAAGTGCGCTATATCAGCAAAGAGGGCGAGATCAGCCGGCGTTATACGTTCCAGGCAGCGAACCCAGAAGACACGCCTGAACTTTTGCTGATTCAGGCAGCAGGCCGGATAGCGGATGAGATCAAAAACGAAGCCTACAAGCGCAAAGAGCTGCGTAAAATGCTTAGCCGTGAGCGCCAGCGTCAAACCGTACGGGTTTATTTTCAACGACTTCCCGAGTGGGTGCAGCTGCGCGAGCGCTTTGACACGCTGCCTAATATTGAAGAAATCGCGATCCGTCAGATTGGCGTAACGCAGGCTGACATTGATCTTTATTACCAAACCAACCCATCCATGTTGCGCCGGAGCATGGAAGTGCGTGGGTTTATTGTGAATGATAAGGCGGATCCGTGGCGTGTGAAATAATACCCGCTTTTCACAGCCATGTGCGCAACTAATCATACGGTTCTTGCGCAGCGAGGAAGCCAAGCTTAGCGTTCATCATAGGAGAAAACCATGGCCCTACAGACCCGATTCTTGATTTGGAGCGCATTGATTATGCTGTTCTTTGCCTTCATTTTCGCAGTGAAAGCCATTTTGCTACCCTTTGTGGTGGGCATGCTCGTTGCCTATTTGCTCGACCCTGCGGCGGATACGCTTGAGGAATGGGGGTTCTCACGTGGCATTGCGACGGGAATTATCACGATCAGCTTTTTCGTTTTTCTCTTTAGCCTCCTCATTTTACTCATGCCCTTTATCGCTGAGCAAGCAGGCGTGCTCGCAGAAGAGCTGCCTGGCTATCTGGTGCAGATCGAAGCCGTGATTCGCCCGCACATTGAAGAGTGGCGTGCGGTGCTCCCTGGTGGTGTGAGTGAGGCTGATTCGAAGGAGGTCATTGGCAATTACGCAAAAGAGGCGCTTGGCCTAGGATCTTCAGTGATTACCAGTATTTTCAATTCGAGCGTTGCTCTGTTGAACCTTGTTTCATTGATTGTGCTGACCCCGGTCGTGTCCTTTTATTTGCTCAAAGATTGGGACCGGATGACGGCGCGAATTGATGAGCTGCTTCCGCGCGCTTACGCTAAAACTATTCGCACACAGCTGCACCGGATTGATGAAACACTCGCAGGCTTTATTCGTGGTCAACTCAATGTCTGCGTATTGATGGCGCTGTATAATATGGTTGCGTTGAGCTTGGTAGGGCTCGAATTTGCGATTCTGATTGGGCTAATTTCCGGGTTCTTGATTCTTCTTCCATACATCGGAACCGTGCTGACGGCGCTGCTTGCACTAGGAGTAGCTTACGTGCAGTTTAGCGCAATCGAGCCGATCCTAATCGTGGGTGCGATCTTTGTCGCGGGGCAAATGATCGAAGGCTATTTTCTGACGCCTAAACTGGTGGGCGAACGTGTTGGGCTGCACCCGGTTTGGGTAATCTTTGGTATGCTTGCCGGTGCGGCACTGTTCGGCTTTGTCGGTATTTTCTTGGCAGTTCCTGTGACGGCAGTGATTGGTGTGTTGATCCGCTTCGCGGTAGAGCAATACACACATAGTGCGCTTTATAAAGAAGCGAAGCCAAAGCGTCGTCGTAGCCCAGCAAAGAAGAAGGCGCCGGACGCCTCTCCTAAATCAGCCAGCACGGTGAGCGGTTCATGAAGCAGCTTGCCATCGACATGCCGCCTGCGGAGCCGAGTTATGCGCCGCAAGATTTTTGTGTCTCGGCTGCGAACCAGACGGCGTATGATATGGTGATGCAGTGGCCTGATTGGCCAGGCCCATACCCTGCGCGTTGTTTTTATGGGCCGAAAGGTTGCGGCAAAACCCATTTGTCCCATGTGTGGGCTGAACGCGCGGGCGCTAGGCAGGTTGACATCCTTACATTGGGCGCTGTGCCATCACATATCTTGCTTGCTGAAGCAAAGGCAGTGCTGATAGATGATATGGATCAGTTGCCGAAAGCTTCTGAAGATGCACTGTTTCATTTGACCCAATATTGTCTCACAGAGCGTATTGCGATTTTGGTTACATCCCGCCAGCCACTGTCTCGTTTGTCGATACAGTTACCCGACTTGCGATCGCGCCTAGCATTGATCCCCGCCTATGCGATGTATGAGCCGGATGATGAATTATTGATGGCGCTATTAGGTAAGCAGTTTGCTGATCGTCAGTTGCGCGTGCGCCCTGATGTGCTGTCCTACGCTGTCCGGCGAATAGACCGCTCGTTTGCAGCAGTGCAAGCCTTTGTCGAAGCGCTCGATCAGGCGTCACTGACGCAAAACCGACCCATCACCTTGCCTTTTGCGAAACAATGCCTATCGTAACATAGAGAAGTGCGCTAAAATGAAGCGTCCGAATGTGCGATAAAGGGATGCCGTGTTGGAAGAACCTAAATCATCGTCAAGTCTCATGCGTGATGCAACCCAGCATGTGCGCAATGACTATTTTTCTGACCTGCGTGATAAGCATGATTTGACAGGGTTATCCGCGATACGCGTGTTGCTCGTCGATAATGACATGAATATTTCAGGGCTGACCCAGAATATTTTGAAGCAGTTAGGGCTCACGAATGTGTCGTTTGCACGAAGCGGGACAGAAGCGCTGAAAGAAATGGAAGAGCGGGCGATTGATTTAATCATCAGCGAATGGCCGATGTATCCTCAGGGAAATATGGATATTGTACGCTATATCCGCCAGCATAGCGAGGCGCGCTACCGGACGATTCCTATCATTTTGCTGACGGCGCAGAGCCATAAAGAAACCGTCTATGATGCGCGTGATGCAGGGATGACAGAGTTTGTGGTCAAGCCGTTCACGGTACAAGCGCTGTGTAGCCGGCTGATCAACATTATCGAAAACCCACGTAATTTTGTGATGGCACCTACTTATGTTGGGCCAGATCGCCGGCGTATAGAGAAGAAGGGCGCACCCGATAATGGGCGAATGAGCGAGGAGGAACGTAAAAAGAACTCTACTCGCAAAGGCCGCCAGACCATCATTAAGACGAAGAAAGGTGAGGTGGTGGTAGAAGATCCGGACTATCGGATCCGTATGCGCATTGGAAAAGATACGAATGTTCGCCAGCTTTTCAGCCAAGAGGCAGTCGCCAAGGCCCAGAAAGTATTACAAGAAAATCTAGGCGAATTTTTGAATTGGGTCGGGGTCGACATGATATGGCTGGAACATAATTATACATTACTCAAAAAGGGTGTCGATCCAGAAGAGCGACTCAAACAAATGGCAGATATTTCACTCTCCATTAAATCAAAAACCGGTGTCTTTTCTTATAACCTGGCTTCAGAAATCGCAGACTCGCTTTATGATTATGTTCGGCATATTGATAAGAAAACAAAAGACCATGATGTGGTGATTCGTAAGCATCTCGATATTCTTTATGTGATCTTTCACAAAAACCTTGATGGGAATGGCGGCATTGTGGGCCAAGAGATTGCAAGTGCCCTCTACCGACTTAAAGAGCGCTTCCCGATTAGGGACATAAATGCCCCAAAATAGGTCACCTAATAAGTGAGAACGCCCTATCCAATATCTATCTATGGTTGTATACTTCCCACTGTGTTGGTCACATAATCGTCTCAAAAAAAGACGTATGTGTGAGACATCATACAGCAGGGGAGGGCTGTGATGTATAAAGCCAAAGGCATGACACATTCGTTGAAGCCGAGCTATGCGCCCGGTTTGAAGATTACGATGCAAGTGTTGGTCGCAGATTCTGATGTACTTCTGTTGACGTTGATGGGAAGCATCCTAAAGTCATTCGGTATTGAAAATATTCATTACGCGAATACAGGTAAGGAATGCATGGATATTCTGAACCGAAAAGAGATTGATTTGGTCATCAGCGAGTGGCCCATGCCGGTGACGAATAATAGTGGAAATGTGGTGACACAAATACGCCATTCTGAGGGAAGCAAGTTTCAGAAAATTCCTGCGATTGTGTTAACGGGTAATGACAACCTTAAGGCAGTGGTGAGTGCACGCGACGCTGGGGCGAATGAGTTTCTGTTAAAGCCGTTTAAAGTGTCTAATCTATGTAAACGCCTTAAAAGCCTGATTGAACAACCACGAGAATTTGTAATTTGTAAAAATTATGTGGGCCCAAACCGCCGTCGGAAACAGCCTATCCCGAATATTAAAGACCGGCGTATGCCTGAAGAAGAAGTCAAGAAGCGCACTAAGAGAGAACAGAAACGCACCGTCATCCAGCTTGATGACCAGCAAATCATTATTGAAGACCCCGATCATAATTTACGCCGGAAGATTGGCGAAGCCATCGACGTTACGGATATCTTTAGCCAGGATGCGATTGAATCAGCAGAAGAAATCATCACCGAAGCGGGCAAAGAATTTTGTGATGGGGCCGCGGAAGATTTGCGCTGGCTACGAAACGGGATTAATCGATTGGCGCATGATATGAACAATGTGGGCATTCTTCCGCCGATGCGTCGGCGCGTGACATCGCTGAAATCAAAAGCGAGTATCTTTGGTTTTTTAATGGCAACGAATACATCTCATTCGCTGGAAGAATACCTCAACAAAATGGTCGAGCCGAACGACGATCGTCTCATGGTTCTGCGTGAACATTTGGATATTCTGAATGTTGTGTTCACTCAAAAAATTCAGGGCACGGGAGGTGAGCAAGGTCATAAATTAATTAACTATGTCCAGAAATTAAAAGAGCGCTATCCGCCGCATTAAGTCCTGAGTTCGCTTGAAGTTCATCACAAAATCGCCCATACTCTGTCTACGATATTATCCCGTTCGGGATAGGCGTAGTTTTAGCTAACGCACGGATTTGGAAGTGAATTATAAGCAAAGTTTGAAACCCGGACATTCTTCTAATGTGAAGCTCTCTCTGCAGGTGTTGGTGGTCGATTCAGATGTGCTGTTGCTGACTCTGATGGGGAATATCCTTAAATCATTGGGGCTAGAATATATTCATTATGCAGGGAACGGGAAAATGGCGATGCGCGTGATGCAGCAGCATCAAATCGACATGGTGATTAGTGAGTGGCCGATGGCCGTGAACGAGAGGTACGATACCATCGCTAAAGCATTGCGGGGCTTAGATGGGCATCGTGTTCAGAAAATCCCTTTGTTGGTGCTCTCTAATAATGACAAAGCAGCCATTGTTAAAAATTCACGTGATTTAGGAATTAATGAGTTCCTGCTCAAACCGTTTCGCATTTCGGTTCTATGCCAACGCATTAAAGGTATGATCGAAGAGCCACGAGAATTTATTTTCTGCGATAGCTACAAGGGCCCGGATCGTCGGCGTAAAGATGTCGAGCACTTGCCTCACGAAGATCGCCGTATGTCGCCTGAGAAACTCATAGAGCGCACGAGAGTTGAAGGAAATAAGAGGATTATCGAACTTGACAGCGGAGAGATTGTTATTGAAGAGAAGGATTACTCCCTTCTTAGAAAAATTGGCCAAGCAGTCGATCTGAACGATATTTTCTCCGAAGGCATGGTAAAAGAAGCACAAGATGTGCTACAGACATGCGGCGAAGATTATATGGAGGGCGCGGCGCCTGATTTGAAATGGCTTGGAAATGCGATGGATCAATTGGCGCTCGATCCGCAAAACACAGAGATTCTGAGTCCGATGGAAAAACGACTGATTTCGATCCGTTCCAAATCAGGCATGTTCGGCTTTCATATGGCGAATTTAACAGTCAATTCATTGCTGGAGTATATTGAAGGCTTAGATACAGTCACAGACGATCGATTAAAAGTTATGCGCGAGCATTTGGATGTTTTAAACGTCGTGTTTCACCAAAAGATTGTTGGCACTGGGGCGGAAAAGGGGCACAAATTAACTCATTATATTCAGAAGCTTAAGAAGCACCACCCACCCTGCGCCGAAGCCCCATAAGTGTTGGCGTTCAATTGTTAATGTATCATTTACCTCTTTATGCTAGGATATGTTCATAAATGAGACATGAGGCAGATGTTCTAATTAGAGGGGTAGACCGTCAATCATGCAGCAGCAACCGAAACGCAATTATCAAAACGCGGTAGGCAAGAACAAAGATATCTCGCATTTGGCGAATATTGAAGTCTTGATTATTGACGAAGACACGCTAATTCCCAGCATTACGCGCAATATTCTGGAAAGCTTTGGATTCAAAAAAATCTTTCATGCGAAGAACCCTGACGTGGCTGCGGAAATTCTCGATAGTAATGCGATTGATTTGGTGATTAGCGAATGGCCCATGAGTCCGCGCCCTGGTATCGATATTGTGAAATTCATCCGCATGCAAAATAAGGTGTATCGCCGTATTCCGATTATTCTGGTGACGGGTAAGGGCGACATTCAAACCGTACGCAAAGCCCGTGATTCGGGGATGACAGAATTTTTGGTGAAGCCATTCCGCGTGAATATGCTTTGTGACCGTATTATCTCTGTGGTAGAGGCGCCGAGGGAATTTATTCTTTCCAATCGCTATACAGGGCCGGATCGTCGTCGCCGTGAACTGAATGTCAAAGATGACCGACGTGGTCAAATCCCCGAGGAAGAAAAGAAAATCCGCCGTAAAGGCAATCTGAAAATCGTGGAATATAAGGGCAATACGGTGGTGGTTGCTGATGCTGATTATTCGATGAAGCAGAAGATAGGTGATGACGTATCGCTCAGAGACATCTTCACGGAGGAAGCGATTGAGGCTGCGGAGGCGGTGGTGGAAGAATCGTCGGATAGCTTTATGGAAGATGTTTCTGAGCTGCTTATGTGGCTGGAGAAACATTATAAGGTGATCCAAGAAAATCCTGAGAAGACGGGCAGACTAGCACAGATGATGGAACTTTCTTTGTCCGTCAAATCAAAATCTGGCGTGTTCGGGTATGATCTCGCAACACGTATTGCGAAGTTTTTGCATGACTATCTCGAAGGGGCAGAAACGGTCAATGAGGATCGTCTCACCGTGATCCGTGAACATATCGACACGTTGAAAGTGATCTTTCACCAGAGGATTAAAGGCGAGGGAGGAGATGTAGGTAAGACGCTTCTAGACTACATGCAGAAGCTTACCATTCGTTATCCGGCGAAGTAGCTAGTTCGTTTTAGGTGTGTGGTAACGCGCGGCAATGCCTGCCTCTGCCGCAATATCTTTCCAGTGTGATATCTCAAAATCGAGCGTTAGAAACGCGCATGTGGGAAAGCCGAGAGTAAGCTCATCTTTGATCTTCCCGTGCGCAGAGAGCATGTGTGCGAGCTGGTGCAAGCCGGGATTATGCCCGATGAGCAGCACGTGATGGTGCGCATCGTTGGCTGACTGAATCGCAGTTAAACATTCACCGGGTGTTGCCAAATAAAGCCGCTCTTCATAGGCAATGCTGGCCTCTGTCCCATGCGTCTGGAAGAGTAATTCTGCGGTCTCCCGCGTGCGCACGGCATGGGAACATAGCACATAATCAAAGGTAATCTTTTCCTCTTGGCACAGCGCACCTAATACGGAAACATCTTCTCGACCTACTTCGCTCAACGGACGTGATTGATCATCCATGCGATGATCCCCGGGGACGGCCTTAGCGTGGCGCAGAAGAGAGAGTGTTTTGTTGGCCATATCGGGGGCTCAGAAACCTGTTGGTGTCGAGATAAATCCCCGCTACAGTAAGAGATATCAGAGTAAATCGCAAATGCAAAAGCAGGAAGCAACCACAGAAGTTTATGGTGAAACGATCTACACCCAAAGCAACTATGAAAGACAAAGAATTATTTGGCACGCCTAAACGTTTTTTGAATCGAGAACTTTCCTGGCTCGCTTTTAATATGCGCGTGTTAGAAGAGGCAGAAAACCCAAACAATCCGCTTTTGGAGAGGCTTAACTTTCTCTCAATTTCTGCTTCGAATCTTGATGAGTTTTACATGGTTCGGGTCGCCGGACTTAAAGACCAGCAACGCCGGAATGTTGAGAAATTGGGGCAAGATGGCCGCACAGTCAGTGAGCAACTAGCCAAGATTTATACACAAAGCGAAGCATTGATGAATGTGCAGCAACGTATATGGGTGGCAATACGCGCAGAACTTGCGAGCGCAGCGATCGATATTATGAAGGAAACTGACCTGTCAGAAGAAGATATGCGCTGGCTGAAACAGCATTTTATGTATAATATTTTTCCAGTCCTTACACCCATTTCTATCGATCCGGCACACCCCTTCCCCTTTATTCCCAATTTGAGTATCTCACAACTTTTTGCACTGACGAAGAAGAATAAGAAAAAGTCGCTTACTGCACTGATTACGCATCCGCAAAGTTTGCCACGATTCATCGAGCTGCCGCGTGAGGAAGGGCAGGCGTTCATTGCAACGGAACGGGTAATCCATCTGTTTGTGAATACACTTTTCCCCGGCTTCAATGTGAAAGAACATGCCGTGTTTCGCATTATTCGTGACAGTGATTTGGAGATTGAAGAAGAAGCCGATGATTTGGTGGAGTTGTATGAAAAAGCCGTACAGCAGCGCCGGCGCGGCGTGCCGGTGCGGGTTAAACTTTCGCATGATACGCCGGAGAGTATGAAAGCGTTTTTACTCGAACATTTGGTGCAAGAGCCCGGAGATATGGTCGAGGTGGAAGAGATGATTGGCCTGGCCAACCTATCCGAGCTTGTGGCATGCCCACGATCGGATCTTAAATTTGAGCCTTATAGCCCACGCTTCCCCGAACGTATTACGGATTTTGGCGGTGATTGCTTTGCTGCAATTAAGGCCAAAGACATCATTGTGCATCATCCATATGAAAGTTTTGATGTGGTGGTACAATTTTTGCGGCAGGCCGCGCGTGACCCGAATGTGGTTTCGATTAAACAGACGCTCTACCGCACTAGCAATGATTCTCCTATTGTAAAAGCGCTTGTTGAGGCAGCAGAGGCAGGCAAGACAGTGACGGCGCTGGTTGAGCTTAAAGCCCGCTTTGACGAAGAGGCAAATATTCGCTGGGCGCGTGACTTAGAGCGTGCAGGCGCGCAGGTCGTCTACGGATTCCTCTCGCTTAAAACGCACGCTAAAATGTCACTGGTCATGCGCCGCGAGGGTGAGGAAGACACGGAAGCGATGCATATTCAGCCTTATGCGCATTTTGGTACGGGTAATTATCATCCCACCACCGCGCGCTTTTACACAGACCTCTCCTTCTTTACCTGTGATACGACGTTATGCCATGAGGCGGCGCAGCTGTTTAACTTCATTACCGGCTATGCTAAACCAAAACCTCCGAAAGCATTGATTTCTGCTCCCAACTTTCTGCGTGACCGGCTTGAAGGGCTGGTGCGCTCTGAAATGGCGCATGCGAAAGCGGGAAAGCCTGCGGTGATTTGGGCAAAGATGAATGCGCTGGTCGATTCACGTACAATTGATTTGCTCTATGAAGCATCGCATGCTGGGGTGCAAATAGATTTGGTCGTGCGCGGCATGTGTAGCTTGCGTCCTGGTGTGCCAGGATTATCGGAGAATATTCGAGTGAAAAGCCTGATCGGCCGGTTTTTGGAGCATGCGCGAATCTATTGTTTCGGTAATGGTCATGCCCTTCCATCCCCGCGTGCCAAAGTGTATATTGGTTCCGCAGATTGGATGGAGCGTAATTTGGATAAGCGTGTCGAATCGATGGTGCCGATCATTAATCCGACGGTGCATGCGCAGGTGTTAGATCAAATCATGGTCGCGAATTTGAAAGATATGCGGCAAAGCTGGATGCTCAATGGCGAGGGCGAATATACGCGGGTGAGTAATGACCCGGAGGCGTTCTCGGCGCATGATTATTTTATGACGAATCCGAGCTTGTCAGGACGCGGAAAAGCGTTACAAAAGGGCGGGGAAACATTCAGCTAAAGGATGGATATGAGCGCTCCCGTCGCCATCATTGATATTGGTTCGAACTCGGTGCGGATGGTGGTGTATCACGCGGCGAGCCGGGTCCCTCTCCCCGTCTTTAATGAAAAATACAGCTGCCAGCTAGGAGCGCATCTTGCGGATACGGGGATGCTTAATCCTGAGGGTGTGATTGAAGCGAAAGCGGCGTTGCAGCGATTTATGACGCTGGCGCAGCGTATGAATGTTACGGAGTGTCAGATTATCGCGACGGCGGCGGTACGCGATGCCACCGATGGCGAAGCGTTTGCGGGCGAGGTGAGCGCTCTGATCGAAGCGCCCGTAACCATCATTTCAGGCCGAGAAGAAGCAAAACTCGCAGCGTATGGCGTGCTTTCGAGCATGCATGACCCGCGCGGTCTGGTGGTCGATCTTGGCGGTGGCTCGATGGAGCTCGCGCACATTAACGATAGTCGCCGGATTGATCATCAGCACACAATGGAAATTGGTGTGTTGCGGCTTGCGGAACAAGCTGAGCAAGACCTAACGAAGGCGCGTGATAGTATTAATCGCGAACTGGGTGAGCTTTCTTGGCTGCGCTTGTCAGAAGGACAAAAGCTGTATGCCATTGGCGGAAGCTTCCGCGCTTTGGCGAAAAGTCATCAGCTCGCACATGGCTACCCGTTAAATTTATTGCATGAATACACGCTTTCTGAGAAGACCATGCGTCAATGGTGTCAGCATCTGCTCTCGCTCTCTTCGGATGAGTATCTTTCTCTTCCCGGAATTTCAGAGCGGCGCGCTGAGTTAGTGCCAGTGATTGCCACAGCCATGGAATGTTTGTTGAACCATGCGCGGCCCGCGCAGATCGTTACATGCGTGAGCGGAATTCGCGAAGGTGCCTTATACCAAGGCTTAAGCAATGCGGACAGACAGGAAGATCCGTTGGTGGCGTCGGCGGCCTATCATGCAGCAATGGTTGGCCGGAAAGGCAGCTATGCTGAAGAGCTCTATGCTTGGATGGCACCCGTGTGCGCAGGGGAAGCGAAACGTCACGCGCGACTGCGCAAAACAGGCTGTATCTTGTCAGAATTTGCATGGACGATTGACCCAAACTTCCGTGCGGAATGGATGTTTTGGCGGGTGATCCAATCCTCTATGAAAGGTCTTTCCCACCAAGAGCGGGTGATCCTTGCGCTGATGCTTTACTACCGGTATGCGCGCAGCTGGAAACTTGCGGAAGATTTGCCGCTATTGTCGCTGATTGATGAGAAGGCGCGGCTTTGGGCAAAAATGTGCGGCCTGACCATGAACCTTGCCGCGCAGCTTTCTGCGGGACGTGCAGGGCATCTGGCGAGCTCCCCGCTTACTTATGAGGCGGGTGAGGTGAGCATTGCGTTTAGCAGTGATTCAGCATCGCTTAATTCGGCTGTCGTGCAGAAACGCGTTGAAGGGCTAGGTGAGGCGCTGAGCGCTTTCTCCAAATATGACATATAGCTGACGCGCGGGATGCTGACGCAACCAAATTGCTTCAGGTGATCATTGACATATTGCGTGTCAAGCAATGTGTAGCCGCATTGTTTGAGCAAGGCGACGAGATAGACGAGGGGTACTTTGCTTGCCTCGCTGTAATAGCTGAACATGCTCTCACCGAAAAACGCGCCGCCGAGAGACACGCCATAGAGCCCGCCCGCGAGTTTTCCCTCATACCAGCTTTCCACGGAGTGGGCGTGGCCTTGCGCGTGCAGTTCACAGTATAGCGCGATGATCTCTTCATTGATCCAGGTGACTTCGCGATCGGTCCCCGGCACGGGCTCGGCACAGGCGCGCATCACTGCTTCGAAAGCGCTATTCACCCGAATCTCAAATGGGTTTTCTCGCAGCGTTTTTTTCAAGCCACGCGGAATGTTAAACCCATCGAGTGGGATGATGCCGCGCTCTTCGGGGCTAAACCAGTAGAGTTCGGTTGCGTCTGCGTCTTCGGCCATGGGAAACATGCCCTGGCGGTAGGCTTCAAGAAGAACATTGGCGGTCAGCTGCATGGCGTGAGTATAAAACATGGGCTTCCGCTTGTCATCTGCCACCAGAATTTCCGTATAATAGAGTAAAAATAGCGGGTTATCAGCAATGCTGCACTGCAAAACTTCATGAAACTGTCACATTCATGGCCGGGTTTTTATGGTGTAATGGAAGATCGGGATAGTTCAAATAACACCCTGTTTTATGTATGGAAAAAACGAATACACATACCCAAACCCTAGACGCGCTTGCGGAGAAGCAGGTGGCGTATGAGTCTGCGTTAGCTTCTGAGAAAGAACAGAAAAAGTCGCGCACACTTGGTCTGAAGCTGGTGGATACGTTGATTTATCCGGTGATTAATAATTTCTCTGTCTTCGCTATTTCGGTAGTGTTTACCTATCTCTCTAACAACGAATATAAGCCGGCAGGTGCGGTTGGCCGTATTTTGAAAGCCAGAGGCGACGAATTCATGAAGGTTGCCAAAAAGTTTGGTATGAATGAGAGTAGTGCTGACATGGCAAAAATGGTGACCTTCTCATTTGTGGATGGTTCCCTTATGGCTCCAGTGGTGAAGCTGGTCGAAGACCGAAGAGAAGGGCTAGCAAAATGGTTGGATGAACGGTTTGGCACTAAGCCAGAGGATGAGTCGGTTTATGCAGCAGAGCCAAAACAAAGCTGGAAAAGTGTGTTTCTAGGACGGTTGGCCGTGAGTGCGATTGTGGTGCCTACTGCGGTGGCTTTAGACAAAGCACCTGCTCCTAAGTGGCTGTTAGGAGAAGAAAGGCTGAAAGCACTGAGCGAACTCGTCGAAGTCGGGAAGGAGAACAAGAAATTCGCGAACTTGAATGACATGATGTTTAGTGGTCCCGGGATAAAACTAGGCGAAAAGTTCGTTGATCGCTTCCCTAAAACGGTGCAAAGCTGGAGCGATATAGATTTTCGTTACCTTTTTAAAACCACTACTTTCGAGGCGTTCTACACCTCGGTCTGTACTGCTGGCTTGTATTTCACGAGCCGAGCAATTGCGCGCTGGTCAGGAGATACGCATGAGCAAGATAAAGAAGACGCGCTAAGACAAAAACCAGCAAGCCTGCCTCCTATAAAGGATGGCCTGCCATCTAATGCACATCATCATTATAAGGATGTAGCGGTTCAACGGCATGATGGGCTGGTAAAGGGCCTGCCTAAAGACCTTTCTGTGCCAACGCCCCAGATCTAGCCGATCAGCTCAGCTGCCGCGCGTAATGCGAGCGCATAGCCCGATGCCCCAAACCCACAAATCACGCCCGTCGCGGGCTCTGAAATAAACGAGTGATGACGAAATTCTTCGCGCTGGAACACATTGGAGAGATGCAGCTCAATAATGGGAAGATCGCACGCTTTCAGCGCGTCATGGATCGCCACGGAGCTATGGGTATAGCCCGCCGCGTTGATAATGATCGCCTGGTGATCACTGCTCGCGCCTTGAATCCACTCCACCAGCTCCCCTTCATGATTGCTTTGTTGAAACGCGATGGCAATGCCCAGTGTTTTCGCTGTTTCGTCGCACAATGCTTCAATGTCCGCCAGCGTGGTGCTGCCATAGATTTCAGGCTCACGCGTGCCGAGCAAATTCAGGTTCGGCCCATTGAGGATTAAGACAGAAGCAGACATAGCGACCTTGGTTTTCATGAAATAATCAGTTACAATACTCTACTATACAGAAGCTTACGGAGAGACGCAAGAATGGTCAAAGGCATGGAGAAGGTCATTATTGTTAATGAGCAGCCACATGAGGTGATGGCGGACACCATCGCTGAGCTCGTGGAAGAGCTGAAGATCGACATTCGTAAAGTTGCGATTGAGCGCAATCAGGTGGTGATTAAGCGTGATGATCATACGAGCACGGCGCTGCATGCGGGCGACACTATCGAAATCGTTGAATTTATTGGCGGCGGGTGATACACCGCCACTATGACACAGGATCACTTTACCGTTGCGGGTCACCGCTTTACCTCTCGCCTGCTCGTGGGTACGGGGAAATACAAAGATTTCACGGAAACCAAAGAGGCGATTGACGCCAGTGGCGCGGAAATCGTCACGGTGGCGCTGCGCCGGGTGAATCTTGAGGCAAGCAAGGGCGAGAGTTTGCAAGATTACCTCGACCCGAAAATCTACACCTATCTGCCGAATACAGCCGGGTGCTACACCGCTGATGAAGCGGTGCGCACGCTCAGGCTCGCGCGCGAAGTGGGCGGATGGAACCTGGTGAAGCTGGAGGTGATTGGCGATCAAGGCAATCTCTATCCGGATATGGAACAGACCTTGGTGGCGGCAAAAGAGCTGGTCGCGGATGGATTTGAGGTGATGGTCTATATGAATGACGATCCGATTGCAGCGCGGAAGCTCCAAGATCTCGGCTGTTGTGCCCTGATGCCGCTCGCGGCGCCGATTGGCTCGGGCCTCGGCATTCAGAACCCGCTGAACATCGAAATGATTGTCGCGCAATCTTCCGTGCCGGTGCTGGTTGATGCTGGCGTGGGTACGGCGTCGGATGCGGCGGTGGCGATGGAGCTGGGGTGTGATGGGGTGCTGATGAATACGGCGATTGCTGAGGCGGACGATCCGGTTCGCATGGCGCGGGCGATGCGATTAGCGATTGAAGCAGGCCGCGAAGCGTTTCTCGCCCGCCGCATGCCCAAGCGCAACGTTGCGAGCGCAAGCAGCCCGGAACAGGGCAAACTCAGCGCGTAATTTACGCATTCGCAGGAACAGACGCGCCGCCCTCGGCCGGAGGCGCAGCGTCTGCAGCAGGGGGCTCTGGCGCCTCAGCGGCATCTTTCTTCTTCCGAGGATCATATGGCTCTTGCGTTGGCACGAAGGTTTTCGGCAGCAAGCGCTTGGTGAAGAAGGAATCCTTATAGTAGAAGATTTTCTTACATTTGATCGGCGGGAAAGATTCCACCAAGATGATCTGTTCATCGCGCGGTAGCTGAATCACTTCCTGCGGAAGTAAGAGTGCGCGCTGTGTTTCCGAAGCGTGGATGGTCCGTGCGGCCGGGTTAAAGTCGAGGAACTTCGGCTTGTTATGTGATTCTTGTTCCACCGTTTTATTACCCACAAGCTGCGAGATCATGTTCGCGGTTTCGATGTTGTTCGCCGAGAAGGTCACACGGTAATAGGAGTTAGAGAGGAACGAGTTCATCCCCGCTTCCTCGTAAATCCCTTTGAGCTGCTGTGTATCCTGCACGATGAGGAACAGCTTTACGCGGTACCCGCGGAAATAGGCGATCCCGACTTGGAATTGGGGCATTTCCCCAAGGGATGGAAACTCATCCATCATGAACATCACGCCGTATTTCTCTTCCGGCGTGGGCATGTTACGTGTCAAGAAGTCCGTCGCCTGCTGGTAGAAAACCTTCAAAAGCGGCTCAAGACGCTGAAGGTTATCCGGAGTGACCCCACAGAAAATTGTCTGTTTCTTCTTCTTCAGCGTTTGCATATCAAAGTCACTGGTCGCGGTTGCCGTATCAATGAGAGGGTTAGCCCAAAGCTCGAGCCCTGAATTCATGGTGGAGACCACGCCAGAGCGCTCCTTGTCGGCCTTTTGCAAGAACGAGGCGATGTTCATGTAAGAGACCGGGTGGATTTTCCCACCAATCGTGTCGAGAACGACGGCGAGGTTATAGACGACATCATCCGAACGCATGGTCCGCACCACCTCACCGAAGGAAGTGATCTTCTCGGGCACGGCGGCAAGATAGAGAATCACGCCTAGCAAGAGTGAACGTGCTTCATTCTGCCAGAATTCTTGCTCGGGCAGGACGAGGTTACAAATTTTCTGCACATCATCAACCTGCTGGCCTGGCTTGTCAGACAGCCAGTCGAGCGGGTTGTAACAATGGCTGAGCCCGTTCGGGTCGGCCGGATTCCAGACATAGCAAGGCTGGCCGAGCTTAGTGTTACGATAGCCACTACCGAGCTCATAGTTTTCCAGCTTAATGTCGTGGCAGACGAGCGATTCTTCCCAATAGAGCATGTTGGGAATCACGAAGCCCACACCCTTACCCGAACCGGTTGGCGCGAAGAGCAGCACATGCTGGAAATCGTCGGACACTAAGTAATTACGCGTGCCGGTACGGCCAAGGAGCAGCCCTTTCTTGGCGCGGAGCTTGGCGCGGCGAATATCGCCCTCGCTCGCCCATTTCGCATCCCCGTGGACGCTCTCTTTTTCTTGGAACGGACGGAAATCTAATAATGGTGCGCGCATCAGGAACAGCGTGAAGACACTTAAGAAGAGCGCGGCCCCTGGCATACCGAAAAACAGGCCTTTAAACGACATGCTGTGATACATGCGGAAATAGGTGTCGTAGCTTGCTTTATATTGCGCATAGTCCGCGCGCTGGCGTGATGCGGGGTTATCGACGAACGGTTTCAGCTTAAGCAGATAGTCACCTACAGCTTCATACTGATTATAGAGCGCGAGATAAGACTGCACGACTTGGTCGGGGCGCTGATTGTACTGAAGGAGCTGTTCAAAGGGAATTTGCGGCTTGCGGCTCTCTGTGAGTACATGATTATAGCCGAGCCCCCAGCCGAGGAAAATACCGATATAGAGCGGAATCACGATAACGATGAAGATCAGCGTGATCAACACCACTTGATTCATAATGCCTTTCATATGCTCAGGCATGGGGTCTCCCTAGGGTGCGTCATCCTGAGGAACGAACGTAGTGAGTGACGTGAGGATCTCATCTACCGAAGAGTACAGAGTCCAGAATTCAGTCAATATGTCTCATTTTCTGAACTCTCTATTCTGGACTCTGAACTCTAAACCAGAGATTTCTCGTCGCGCTGGCGCGCTCGCTCGAAATGACATGATTCTCTTACTTTTTCATGAGAATACACGGAAGCGAAGCGGAAGAAAAGGCTAAAGCACCAATCGTCACACATCGACGTTGAACAAAATCTCTGACACGTAACGCCGGCCTTTGGTGCCGCGTTTGAGCTGGATGATCACCTGCACGATCGAATCAATGTAGAACTTAATTTCCTCACGTTTCAGCCCCAAATTCGCTTGCATGACCATCAGGATCAACTGCTCAAGGGCGAGCTGGGGTGAATCGGCATGTAGCGTAGAGATAGAGCCAGGGTGACCCGTATTAATCGCGCGCAAATAACTATACGCCTCCGCACCGCGAAGCTCGCCCACCATGATGCGGTCAGGACGCAAGCGCAGGCAGGCTTCGATTAAATCTTGAATCGTGATATTTGAGCGGCCCTGCCCACCTTTTGATGCGACCAGGTGCATTTTATTCGGGATATGGTCGAGATTGAGCTCGCGCGTATCTTCGCAGGTAATGATCCGCTCATCATCAGGGATCTCTTTGAGTGCCGCGTTCAGGAAAGTGGTTTTACCGGTGGAGGTGCCACCGCTTACGATAATGTTTTTCTTATATTTCACTGCGCGCGAGATGAATTCACGCACTTGGCCGGAATCCAATAATTGCCGCAGCTCGACATTTACCGGATCAACCGTTTTGTTGACAATGGTGGCTTCAAACGCGCCGAGCTCTTCATATTTCTTTAGATCGAGGTTCAGCACATCCTGTTTACGGATCGACATGCCGACAATGCCCGGCTCGGTCAACGGTGGCAGGACAATCTGTACTCGGTAGCCTTCGGGCATCAAGATCGCGGAGAGAAGCGGCTTTTCTTCACTAACCATTTGTTCGGTGGATTGTGCTACGAGGTTAGCTAATTGTCGCAAATGTGCATAGTCGAATTCAGGCACCTCATAGCGGAACATATCGCCGCGCTTCTCAATCCACGCTTCGCCGGGTTGGTTGATGGAAATCTCGGCGACGCCGTCTTCTGCGAAAATCGCTTCAAGCGGCTTTAAATAAGTACCAAGAGCAGTAATATTTTTGTGGGCCATAGGAATGCTTACGGAATAATGTTTATTTGGTCACTGCTTGGGAAAATCAGATCACGATTTACAAACACATTGATGCGCTCGCCCTGATCCACCAAGATAGTCGGCTGCACATTGATAAAACGAAGCAAGAATTGTTGTGCGGCTTGGCCGAACTGTTGAAGACTGTTCGTTGCTGCACTGTTTGCTGCAGTTCCGGTGGTGGTTGCGCTTCCATCGGTGTTTGTGGTGGTGGTGGCTTCTTGGCTGTCAATCTGATCCACGCCAACACCAATGGCAACCTGAATAATGGTTGAAAGAAGCGAGCGTTTTAATAAGCTTGCGAATTTACTATCGACAACGCCTTCTACGCCGGCCTGTCCTAAAGAATCCACCAAAGGTGAACCAAGTTGAATATCGACACCATCCGGGCGAATGAGGCGTGTCCATACGGCAAAGACGCGGCGCTGGCCACCGAGCAAGCTAGAGTTATATTGACCAATTAAGCGTGAACCAGCAGGAATGACAGGAGCGTCTCCCGCCTCAGGATAGACATCCCGGCTGACCACGGCACGGATTTGGCCCGGCAGGTCAGTGTTGATCGCAGTCTCAAGTATGGCGGGAATTACCCGGCCTTGTGCCACGGTGCGCGACAGACTGCCAACGCGTGTGCTACGCTCTTTAACGGCTTTGGAATTGGCTACCACATTCTGTTGAAATGCGAGGTTCGGATCATTGCTAATTGGAGCCGGGTCACCATTTTCGTCAAGACCTCCGCCGAAAGCCGGCACTTGGCGGTCACCTGTGTCGACAATCACCATCTCTGCACGCAAACGGTTTTGTCGCGCCTCTGATTCCGCCTGTAATTCGCGGCGGCTTCGTGTTGGCTGGACTGTCGTTGGCTCCGGAAGAGGCTGCACTACAGGAGGCGGTAATGTCGGTTGGGGCGCTGGAGGAAGCGGAGGCTCCGGGGGTGTAACAGGAACTTGCTCGGGAATAATTTCTTCTAAGCCACGGTTTTGTGATACTTTCGCTTCTTTCTTTTCAGGCTTCTTCTTCTCTTCATCATCGCCGCCTAAAATGACATATAGCATAAACAAAACAAAACCCAGCATCATGGCTGCTACCACCAAGACCTTGCCTGGTGATGCAGCCACGTCTGTTTTTCCACTATCAAGCCCACCGCCGTTCATTTCGGGCGGCGGCATGCCTCCTGGAGGGGGCGGGGG
>CAYGTO010000010.1:0-84970 GCA_964352815.1 uncultured Azospirillaceae bacterium
CCATTTCCCCTTGCCTATTCTAGGCCCTCATGCTAACACTCTGTCTTTCATCAAAGAAATGGAGCATGCCATGGATAAAATTCCCATGACACAGAAAGGCTTTGACGCGCTAGAAGCCGAGCTAAAACAATTGAAAACGGTAGAACGGCCCGAAGTGATCGAAGCGATTTCGGAAGCGCGTGAACATGGCGATCTCTCGGAAAATGCCGAATATCATGCGGCGCGAGAGAAACAAAGCTTCATTGAAGGGCGCATTTTAGAGCTCGAAGCTGCCATTTCGCAGGCGGAAGTCCATGATATTGCCAGTTTTAGCGGCGACACCATTAAATTTGGCGCTACCGTCAAGCTGGTGGATGAGGAAACCGATGAAGAGGTGACCTATCAGGTGGTTGGCGATTATGAAGCCGATATTGAAAAGAATCTGCTCTCGATTTCTGCACCGATTGCCCGCGCGCTGATTGGCAAAAAGGCTGGCGATTCGGTTGAAGTCAAAACGCCTAAAGGCGAACGCTATTACGAAGTGCTCGACGTGTCCTACATCGGCTAATGCTTGCTGCCTCGCAACAATCTGTTACCATGCATCAATGGATGAATGGAATGATGCCACTGTCTGGGCGCTGGTCGATGACCGCTCCGGCCATAGCAGCCAAGTACTGGGGCTGACCACAAAGCTGGGCCTTCCATACCGCATTAAGAAACTTACCTACAACCGCCTAAGCGTGATTCCACATCGCTTTCTTGGCGCCACGCTTGCGGGCATCAAAGCTGAATGCCATGCGCAATTTCGCGAAGAGGGCTGGCCACAGATCGTCATCGCTGCAGGCCGGCGCACCGCCTCAGTCGCACGCTACATTAAGAAACAATCCCCCGAGACAAAGCTGGTGCAAATCATGTATCCGGGCGAGCCTACGAACATGTTCGATTTGCAAGTGATCCCGGCGCATGACCGCAAAAAGGAGCGCCCTGACCGGCTGATCACCCATACGGCGCTGCACGGTCTGACCATGGCGCAGCTCGAGCAGGAAGGCGCGCGTTTCATGAAACGCCACCAAGAAGCGCTTACCGGCCTACCCAAACCATGGGTCGGCGTGCTCATTGGCGGCAGCTCCAAACATGGCGCATATCAGGAACATGATTACGCTGCCATGCTGACACGCGCCAAGCGCCTTGCCCCCAATGGTTCACTCTTCATCACCAGCAGCCGCCGCAGCGATCCAAGAATCACGGCGTATGTTGAAGATTACGTCGACCAGCCCTTCTATCTCTATGACTATCACGGCGAGCATGCGCAAGACGAGCCAAACCCTTACATGGCGATCTTGTCGCTATGCGATCAGCTGGTAGTGAGCGGGGAGTCGGTGTCGATGCTTTCAGAAAGCTGCGCGACGGGCAAGCCGATTTATTTCTTCAACCCCACCGCCTATAACGCGCCAAAAGACAAACTCACCCTGTTCCAAAATCATTTGATCAGCGAGCAGATCGCACGCCCCCTTAAAGATTCCTTGAGCCCCCAATCATGGAAGCCCCATGCAGCGCTAGACGAAGCCGCCCGGGTCGCTGACATCATTCGCACGCAATGGGGCGCCGCCTCTTAGCGTGAAGATTTCGTAACAAAGGGCCGCTAATGCTTGCCTTTTGATTGATTCGCACTACCTTATCTTCAAATAGCTTATTTAGGAGGTTCTATGGCTGTACTCGTTGGAAAAGACGCATATGATTTTACTGCAACCGCAGTGATGGGCGATGGCTCATTTGATGAGGCGTTTAACTTGAAAAAATATTTGGGCGGAAAGACTGGGATTCTGTTTTTCTGGCCACTTGATTTCACTTTTGTCTGCCCCTCAGAAATCATTGCCTTTGATAATCGCGTGGAAGAGTTTGAGAAGCGCGGCGCGAAAATCGTTGGTGTGAGCGTCGATTCACATTTCACCCACTTTGCATGGCGCGAAACGCCTATTGAAAAAGGCGGTATTGGTAAAGTGAAATTCCCGATGGTTGCCGATCTGACCAAAGATATTGCCCGCCAGTATGACGTATTGACTGGTGATTCGGTTGCGTTCCGCGGCACCTTCATGATTGATGGTAACTTCAAAGTCCGCCACCAGATCGTCAATGATCTGCCACTTGGCCGAAATGTGGATGAAGCGATTCGTATGGTCGATGCGCTGCAATTCCATGAAGAGCATGGCGAAGTTTGCCCCGCCGGATGGCAAAAAGGTCAGTCAGGCATGAAGGCCGATAAGGATGGCGTCGCGTCGTACCTTGCTGAGCACGCATCTGGACTGTAAGGATCGATCATGGCGGAGACACACCACACTAAAATTTTGATTCTCGGCTCTGGCTCAGCCGGTTGTACCGCAGCGATTTATGCGGCACGCGCCGGACTTGATCCGATCATGGTGCATGGCATGCAGCCGGGTGGCCAATTGACCATTACAACGGATGTCGAGAACTACCCTGGCTTTGCTGAGGTAGTGCAAGGCCCGTGGCTTATGGACCAAATGGAGGCGCAAGCAACCAATGTTGGCACCAAAATCATGCATGATGTGATAGTCGAAGCCGATCTTTCAAAGCGCCCCTTTACCCTCACAGGTGATAGTGGCGACCAGTATGTGGGCGAAACGCTTGTGATCGCAACCGGCGCATCCGCGCGCTGGCTTGGGCTTGAAAGCGAGACCAAATTCCAAAACTTTGGCGTATCTGCCTGCGCCACCTGCGACGGCTTTTTCTTTAAGGGCAAAGAAGTCGTAGTGATTGGTGGCGGGAATACCGCGGCGGAAGAAGCCCTCTTCCTTGCCAATATTGCGAGTAAAGTCACGGTGATTCACCGCCGCGACGAGCTGCGTGCGGAAAAGATTCTCCAGGATCGTCTCTTCAAAAATGAGAAAATCAACTTCGCATGGGATAGCGAAGTCGAAGAATTCTTAGGCACCGACGACCCTAGCTCGCTGACAGGCGTACGCGTGAAAAACAGCAAGACAGGTGAAAGCAGCGAGATCCCATGCGAAGGCGCGTTCGTCGCCATCGGTCATGTCCCTAATGGCGACATCTTCAAAGGCCAAGTCGATATGTATGAAGATGGCTATATTAAAACCGCGCCTGATAGTACGGCAACCAACATCATGGGCGTTTATGCCGCGGGCGACATTCAAGACCGCATCTACCGTCAAGCGGTTACGGCAGCTGGCACAGGGTGCATGGCCGCATTGGAAGCGGAGCGCTTCTTGTCTGAGCAAGAGGATATGAGCGAAGCAGCATAACGCTCCCGGAACATTTTCCGCTTTTCTTTTGCATCCGGCTTGTTATACCTGTCCTCAATTATAACACTGGCAAGCATCGAGGGTCCCCATGGATTGGGATAAATTACGCATCTTCTACAAGGTGGCGCAGCTCAAGAGCTTAACGCGCGCCGGTGAAGCCTTGAATTCTAGCCAATCTGCCGTCTCTCGCCAAATCAGCCAGCTCGAAGAGCGACTCGGCATCTCCCTATTCCACCGTCACGCACGCGGCCTGATCCTGACCGAGCAGGGAGAGATACTCTTCCGCACCGTATCGGAAATGGTCAATAAGCTGCAGGTGACAGAAAGCCAACTGCTAGACGCCAGCGTGAAGCCAAAAGGGCCTTTCAAGATTACGGCGCCGCACGCAATCGGGAATATCTGGCTTACGCCGATTTTGCGCGAATTCTGCCAGCTCTACCCCGAAATCGAAGTGACGCTCGAGCTGAATGACCGCGAATTTGACCTGACCATGCGCGAAGCCGATGTCGCGCTGCGTCTCTTCCCTTCCAAGCAGCCTGATTTGATCCAAAAACACATCGTTTCCCTTGGTAACGCCATCTTTGCGTCGAACGATTATTTGCGTGAATTTGGGATTCCGAAAAATGCCGAATCACTGACGGAACACCGGCTGATTAAATATCACAATGCGGAGTCACCGCCCTTTGTTGATGTGAACTGGCTGTTTGATACGTACGGTAAGAAGTTAAAGCTTCAGTCCTACTTCACCACCAACAGCCTCACCAGCTTACGCACAGCAGTGAAAAACGGGATGGGGATCGCCGCACTGCCCGAATATATGATGTATCGCGCGCGACATATCAGTAAAATATTGGATGATGTGCCCTCGCCGACCGTCGATGCGTATTTTGTGTATCCGCTTGAGCTGCGTAATTCGAAGCGCGTGGCGGTGTTTAAGGCGTTTTTGATGCGGAAAATGGCCGATTATAAGTTTTAGGCCACTCGTCAAATAATATTAATAATAACTAATATTTTACAAACGCTTATCTGGGGGCCTCGCACGCTCGCAACGATATATATTTCTGATAAATATGACAGTTTTATGAAAATAACGCTAAAATGCGATCAATCCATTGACGAACCAATAGTTAATATGTATTAATAATATTACGTTTTCGGTAACGCGAAAACCCTCGGCCTCCCAGGCCGAGATTCGCTCAGCAACCCTTTGCTGGAGCGAGTAGCCTCCCTGTTATGCTTGCCGGACTTTTTAGTCCGGCTTTTTTTTGACTATCTCGCAAATTCCAGAATAACAAGGCAAAGTAAATGAAAGTTTAACAAACCGCCGCATTTAGCTCAAATGCGCTTTTTCAACTCAGCGCCGCACAGGCTTTCGCAATCCGCGTGCAGGCTTTCTCAAGCTGCGCGTCAGAGGTTGCGTAAGAAATACGGAAAAACCCATCGAGGCCAAAGGCACTGCCCGGAACCACCGCACACAGCGCCGCTTCGAGCAGATACGCGGCTAGATCGAGATCACTCTCGATCCGCTTGCCATCGGGGGTTTTCTTACCCAACAGCCCCTGGCAGCTCGGGAATACGTAAAACGCACCATCCGGCACCGCGCACTCAATCCCTTCAATCGCGTTCAACCCTTTCACCACAAGATCGCGCCGCGCCTTAAACGCCCCCTTCCACTCTGTCAGAAAATCATGTGACCCGTTCAGTGCCTCGAGCGCCGCTTCCTGCGAAATCGATGAAGGGTTCGAGGTCGAGTGCGATTGAATACTGCTCATCGCCTTGATCAGCTCCACCGGCCCTGCGGCATAACCAATCCGCCACCCGGTCATCGCATAGGCTTTCGAGACGCCATTCACGGTGAGCGTGCGGTCATAAAGTTTAGGCTCGATCTGCGCCGGCGTCACAAAGGTGAAATCATCATAGACGAGATGTTCATACATATCGTCCGACATCACCCAGACATGCGGATGCTTGAGCAGCACGTCGGTAATCACTTTCATATCGTCAGCCGTGTAGCCCGCACCGGTTGGATTGGAAGGCGAGTTCAGAATCAGCCATTTAGTCTTGGGCGTGATCGCCGCTTCGAGCGCCTCGGGCTGGAGTTTGAAATGATGCTCCGCGCCGCATTCGACAAAGATCGGTTTGCCTTCAGCAATCTGCACCATATCCGGATAGCTCACCCAGTAGGGCGCCGGAATAATCACCTCATCGCCCGGGTTCAGCGTGGCCAAAAACGCATTGAACAATACTTGCTTCGCCCCACAGCCAACCACAATCTGCGATGGCTCATAAGAGAGTTCATTGTCGCGCTTCAGCTTATCGCAGATCGCCTGCTTCAGAGCGGGTGTTCCTGCAACCGGCGTGTAGCGCGTTTTCCCCTCATTGATCGCCTTAATCCCCGCGGCGCGAATATGCTCGGGCGTATCAAAATCGGGCTCACCCGCCGCCAGGCCAATCACATCTTTGCCTTCGGCCTTGAGCTGCGCCGCTTTGGCGGTCACCGCCATGGTGGGCGAGGGTTGAATCACAGAGAGGCGTTGGGCAACAAGTTGAGTCATTGGCGGGGAGTCCTTAATCGTTGATGTTACTAAATAGAGACTAACGACTACCGGCTATTCGTCAATACGTTTCAGCTCGATCACAAGCAATTCACGTCCCTCTTTCGGCGGAATCACAATCGTATGGGTGGCGGACTGTTCAAAATCTACCCCATCACTTTCTACAATCACCTCAACCGGCTCACCCTTGCCGTTGCGCGCATTGACTTTAAAACGCTGATCTCCCGAAGGCTCAGTGATCGGGGCAATATCTGTCCGGCTCCCAGGGATCTGTTGCGGCGCATCCTTAGTTTCCAGTGATTCGAAAATGTGCTCCGCCTTGCTTTCAACCACATCCTCTGCACGTTCAGACGTTTCTTGATCTTCCATGATTGCCGTTACG
The DNA here is from genome assembly GCA_964352815.1 of uncultured Azospirillaceae bacterium. Lineage (GTDB taxonomy): Bacteria > Pseudomonadota > Alphaproteobacteria > Rickettsiales > UBA3002 > CAYGTO01. The sequence goes on from CAYGTO010000010.1 coordinate 6,198, forward strand.
CGCTCATATTGCTCACCGGTGACCACGCGCTTAAGCGAGGGCATTTCGTTGAGTAGCCGTTCACCTGGTGCACCCGCCTCTGCATTTTCTGGCGCATCTGATGGGTTCACAGCACGAAACACGATAAACGCAAAAAACCCGATCATCAGCATCGTGAACCAGCGCGGCGATTCTGGCTGCATCTCTTTAGCTTTTTTGCGATTGAGAAAGAACATTGTTAGGGATTCGGGGCTAGAGGTTCGGCATTTGGCATGAAATTATTATAACAATAAATCCCTAATCCCTAAAGCCTAATCCCGCATACATTACACATTAAACCGAAAGTGAAACACATCGCCATCTTTGACAAGATACTCCTTGCCCTCGAGGCGTAGCTTGCCTGCTTCTTTCGCGCCCGACTCACCGTTGCACGCGACGAAATCCTCATACGCAATGGTCTCGGCGCGGATGAAGCCTTTCTCAAAATCGGTATGAATCACGCCCGCCGCATTCGGTGCGGTCGAGCCGTTTCGCACGGTCCAAGCGCGGGCTTCTTTCGGGCCAGCAGTGAAAAACGTCAGCAGCTCAAGCAGACCATAGCCGGCACGGATAATTTTCGCAAGGCCGGTTTCTTCTAAGCCCAGCGTTTCAAGAAACTCATCCTTTTCTTCCTGCGTTTCCAGCGCGGCAATTTCTGACTCAATCTTCGCTGAGACAATAATGCAGGGCGCATCTTTTTCTTTCGCCATCGCGTCAACTTTCGCGGAAAAATCATTGCCGCTCGCGGCCGCCTCTTCCTCGACATTACAGACATACATGACCGGCTTGGCGGTGATCAGCTGAAACCCTTTCATCAGCCGCGCTTCTTCCTCATTCGTGGGCGCGTAGCTACTTGCCGGTTTGCCATCCTCGAGCAGCGGCAGAACCTTATCCGCCAGTGCGAGCGAAGCAATCGCTTCCTTATCCTGCCCGCGCGCCTTTTTCGTCCAGGCCTCTTTGCGCTTGCTCAGCGATTCCATATCCGAGAGAATCAGCTCCATCTCAATAATCTCACTATCTCTCAGCGGATCAACTGAGCCTTCGACATGGGTAATATCGCCATCCTCAAAACAGCGCAGCATATAGATAATCGCGCTCACCTCACGAATATGACCCAGAAACTGATTGCCCAGACCCTCACCCTTGCTCGCGCCTTTTACCAGCCCAGCAATATCGACAAATTCAAGCTGCGTGGGAATCACTTCCGCACTTTGCGCAATCTTCGCAATCGCATCGAGCCGCGGATCAGGCACGCCGACACGGCCGGTATTCGGCTCAATCGTGCAGAACGGGTAATTCGCCGCCTCCGCCGCCTGCTGGCTCAGCAACGCATTGAATAAGGTCGATTTCCCAACGTTCGGCAGGCCAACAATTCCGCAATTAAATCCCATAGTTTTTCCGTTCTCCCCCGCTACGGCCTCCTGGCCTTCGCGATGGGACTGACGCCTTCGGCGACTAAAGGGTTGGTCTGCTGACCAACGTCATTTCCATGCTGAAGGGTTGTAGCAGGAATTGTAGCGTGGGCAACCGCGAATCCATCCTTGTGATTGGAGCACCACTTACGCATACTCATGGAAAATACAACCATAAGAGGAGCACATCATGACCACCCTATTCGAGAAAATAGGCGGGAAGCCTGCTGTCGACGCTGCTGTTGACCTGTTCTACACTAAAGTTTTGGCCGACCCATCGATCAACCATTTCTTCACGACGGTGGATATGGACCGCCAGCGCCAGCATCAAAAACTCTTTCTCACCTATGCGTTTGGTGGCGTGCCGAACTATCCCGGCAAGGGCATGCGCGAGGCGCACAAACATCTGGGTCTGACAGAAGCGCATTTCACCGCCGTCGCCGGCCATCTCAAAGCCACGCTTGAAGAGCTGAGCGTGCCAGATGATTTGCAAGGCGAGGTGATGAGCATTGCCGCCAGCACCCATGATGATGTGCTGAATCTCTGATTAGCCGCGGCCTTTTTGCGGTTCAAGGGCTAAGCGGATCATTGCCATTAATTTTGTTTCAGCAGCATCTGCCCGACCGGCCTCATCTTTTAAACCTGGTGTTAGGCTACCCATTTCACGCAATCCGAACACCCAGAACATATTGCGAATTTCATTTTTTTGAACGGAGCCCATACCCTCATCTGCACCAGTAATTTCTTCAATCTTTCGATTAAATGGCTTACTGTCAGAAATACCAATGACAGGCAGGCCGCAATGCAGATTACGCTTAAGAAACATCTCTGCATTCATGCGACCCGTATCGAAATCAGAAAGAATCATATTAACCTCTGGTTTAGTACGGTCTTTAAGACGCATAGCGGCTTGCAGATGATTCACGACATGTTTTGCCTCAAACCCCTTACTCTGGAGCCAGTGTTCGAGCTGCTCACCCACATCGACTTCGTCTTCGATAATCAGCACATAGGGTTTGGTCATAAACGATCCCATCCTCAATATTAACGATTAGTTAATAAATGCAGTGCAATTGCAAGTTTTTTCTCTTCCGCCCTTCCTTTTCCGCGATTCACCGCCTATACTAGAAGAGTCAGCAATGACTATGGCGATAAATGGCCGTACAAAATAAGCGGATTGGACCCGGGGGCAGAGCCCGGCAGCTCCACAAGAGCTTTGCGTTTCGCTCCCGCGCTGCACTACTGTTACGCGCGATGAGCCTAACGGCTGCGCCGACTGAAGGGCATGTCTTCTGACATGCACGATATCGGAACATTTCATGTGTGATGCGAAGCCAGACGGCCGAGCCAGCCATGAGCCAGCGAAGCTGAGTTTCATTGCGAGCGCAGGAGCGCGAGCAGGAAACAATCAAACGCAAGAGCGAAGCTCTTGTGGGGCTGAATTAGGATCGACAAACGTAGTAAAAGTACAGTTTTTGCCCGGAATGATAGCACCGAAACGCGTCACACTTTATAAATGCAAACGATAATTTTGCACTTGTTGCTGCAAACGACAACACAGTCGTAGCGGCTCGCGCTGCTGCCTAAGGGTGGTGCGCTAGTCCTTGCTAGTGAACGCGGCCCGGGGCGGGCCGGGCAACAGAACCGCCCCACTTAAGATGCATCCATAACCTACCCTTTTAACTTGCGAAAACGCACACTAACCCTATATAATCAGACTATGGAATTACGCGACGAAGATATTATTGATTACCCGGCCATGATCGATGGCGCAATGCGCGGTGTGGTGCGTGATGCACTTAAGCACGCCTGCGAACACGGGCTGCCGGGCGAGCATCATTTCTTTGTCTCTTTTCAAACGCAGTTCCCTGGCGTGCATATCTCACCCATGCTGCGCGAGCGTTACCCGCAAGAGATGACCATTGTGGTGCAGCACCAGTTTTGGGATCTGCATATTGAAGAGGACTTCTTCACCATTTCGCTCAGCTTCAACAATATCCCTGAAACCCTCGTCATTCCGTTTGACGCGATGACGGCCTTTGCCGATCCGAGCATTAAGTTCGGCTTGCAGTTCCATGGCAAAGTGTGGGAAGAGGCAGAAGAAGACGATGATGAACGTGTTCACTGCCCTGCGACCGGCAAAAGCGGCCGAGAGCCGATGGCCGAAGCTTCGTTTGAAGAAGAGATCTCTGAAGCCAGCGAACCGCCGGCGAATGACGATAAAGTCCTCAGCATCGATGCATTTCGAAAGAAGTGACATTGTGCGTAGCCAATGTCATCCCGGCGAAAGCCAGGATCTCGTCCCACATTCTGTGATTTCATTAGGTACACTTCGCGAGCGGTAGCGACGCGATCCATTCTTGCGGCTCTGGATTGCCGCGTTCCACCTTCGCTAAAGCTTCGGTGGACATGCACTCACTGCGTTCGCTCCTCGTAAAATCAATGGCGTCATTTCGAGCGGGCGCGTCAGCGTGAGGAGAAATCTAAGATCTCTCCACTGCTTCGCAGTGTTCGAGATGACGTTTGTAGAAAGGATCACATCCCCTGCCCGCGGCCTTGGCCTGCCGCTTTTGCCAATGCTTGATCGACAAATTTCCCCGCAATATTCATCCCCTGCGCCGCCAAGCGTTTCACCGTTTCTTTTGATTGCTCATACACGGCAAGCTGGGCGGTCACGTAATGCATATGCGATTGATCAACCGCAATCATCTCCGCCTTCATCTTTTCTTCAATGCCTTTGAGCTGCGCTGCTAGCTCTGCATGTTCATGCGTGCTGATGCTTTTCTTCGCCCGCAGCGCGACAATCATTTTCTCGCGCAGCTCATCCATCTCAATCTCATCGAGCGTATGCTCCGCCTGCTGCTTGCTCATCTGGCCATTCATGACTTTCTGCAGCACTTGTTCAACAAGCCCGATATCCGCAATCGCACTTTCCATCTCTTCTTCGCGTGCTTTGAAATTCATATCCGCTACCTCAGCGAAGATTGCGGCAAACATCACGGTATAATCTTTATAGAGCGTCGATAGCTCGGCCCGCGCCTGCCGATCCGGCTTTTTCGCGGTGCTGGCCCCCGCCTCTTCTGGCCTCACCAGCGCGCTGCCAGCCGACAGCACGGTGCCTTTATTGATAATGCCCGCGGGCTTGGCCTGCGCTTGACGCAACTGCGACAGATCATACGCTAAATGCTCAACTGACAGGCGTGAATATTTGCCATACGGATCCTCCCCCTGGCTAAGCGCTCGCACTGCATCGTGGAAATACTCAATGCGCGCGCGCATATCGCCTTCCTTGAAGCGAATACCCCATTGCTCTTCAATCTCAGCAATCTGCTGATATTTTGCATTCAAAATCGGTAGCAGGGCGGCTTTGGCTTGTGTACTCATGCGCACTAGCTTAGCCTAGCGCCATGCCGCTGACAAATAAAACCAAACCGCTCGCCCTCTATATTCATTGGCCTTTTTGCAAAGCAAAATGCCCGTACTGCGATTTTAATTCTCATGTACGCGAAGCGGTGGACCATTCGGCGTGGCGTGATGCGCTGCTAGCAGAGCTTGAGCATATGGCTGGCATGCTCGCGCCGGGGCATCAGTTGACCAGTATATTTTTTGGTGGCGGCACGCCGAGCTTGATGGAGCCGGGCACGGTGGCGGCGCTGATTGAGAAGGCAAAAGCGTCATTACCGCGAAGGCGGGAATCCCTATCACCGCCTACATCAGAAGTTAATGGCGAGAGAGATCCCTGCCTACGCAGGGATGACATCATAGAAGACGATCTCGAAATCACCCTCGAAGCCAACCCCACCTCGGTCGAGGCGAGCAAATTTCGTGACTTCCGCGCCGCCGGGGTGAACCGTGTTTCGCTTGGCGTGCAGTCGCTCCGCGAAGAAAGCCTGCGCTTTTTAGGCCGTGAGCATTCCGCGCGCGAGGCACTCGACGCCGTTGCTCTGGCCGCGGACACGTTTGAGCGCTACAGCTTCGACATGATCTACGCACTGCCCAATCAAACGGTGAGAGACTGGGAAGATGAGCTACGCGAAGCGCTGCCCTATATGCGCGGCCATGCCTCGCTTTACCAACTCACCATCGAGCCAAACACTGCCTTTCATCATGCCTATCATATCAAAAAACATTTCGAGATTCCGCAGGATGAGCACGCGGCAGCACTGTATGGAGTAACTAATGCGCTTATGGAAGAGGCGGGCTTAGAAGCCTATGAGGTGTCGAACTACGCCGCGCCGGGCCAGGAATGCCGGCATAACCTCAGCTATTGGCGCAGCGAAAGCTACCTTGGCATTGGTCCTGGGGCGCATGGCCGGCTCGACCATCACGATGGGCAGCGTTACGCCACCGCAACCCTCAAAAGCCCCGAACGCTGGCTTGAGCGCGTACAGAAACAGGGCTATGGCTTAGAGGAGAACACGGCTTTAACACCACGCGAATGTGCGGAAGAGCGGCTGCTGATGGGGCTGCGGCTGAAGGAAGGATTGACGCTAAATTCTGATGTGCAGACCATCCTCGATCATGACGCGCTAAGCCGCCTAACCGAGCAGGGCTATCTCATCTTCAATAACAATCGCCTCACTGCCACCTCTCAGGGGCGCTTGGTGCTGAATCATCTGATTGGAATGTTGGTAGGTTAGTTACCAAACTTTTTCGGCGCTAAGTCAAGTGCTCGGGTTTCCCCATCCGGGCGAATCTCAATCACGGACAAACCCCGCTCGGTCATGCCTTCTTTGGTAATCCGGAAAATGCCATTAGCTGGCCCCATATATCCGTAGGGGTGCGTCAAGCGCGCAGCGGTGAGGCCGCCCGTCTCCGCCAATGTCGCCACCAAGGCAATCGCATCATACGATAGGCTCGCTAATCGAATCGGCTCATAATCATAGGTCGCAACAAAACGGCCACGAAACACATTAAACGGCTCGGGCGGCGTGCTGGCATACCATCCCCCCTGCAATTGCGGCAACGCTTGTTGCAATTTTGCGTCATCCCATACACCGGTTGAAATCATGCGAATCGCCGCCAGCGGCACACCTTCATCTTGCAGCCCCTCGACAATTTGCTGCAATAGCTGGCCCGACTCAGGCACAAACAGCGCCTCGAACAATGGGCGTCCGCCCTTCACCCCTTTTTTGATAAAAGAGCGGATATCCTCTTTAAGCGATGCACCATCCGCGCCATAATAACGCACCGGATAAATCCGCGCACCGTAGGGCTCCGACACTTCACGCATCACCTTCGTAACGGTTTGTCCATAGGCATTATTGGGTGCTAAAATCGCAAGTTTGGTGACATTATTGCCAAACGCATATTCCGCAACCCGGCGCACTTGTTTCTCGGCATTATAACCAAAGAGAAAGACGCCTGGCTCAATCACTTCAGGGTTGTTTGAGAAACTTAAAATATTGATGCCGTGACGCTTTGCGACCTGCGCTGCTGCCGAGACTGCATGGCTATAAAGCGGGCCAATCAATAGCTTTGCGCCTTGCTCAATTGCTTCTTCTGCGGCTCTGGCTGCGCCGCGCGCCGTGCCTGACGTATTCTTTGGAATAATTTCAACCGTCACGCCGGTTTTAGAAGGCTGAATCCCATATTTATCAAACAGTGCCAGAATCGCTGCATCCTGCAGATGCTTGCCGATATCTTCGCCCTTTCCCTTAAGCGGAACCAGCAAACCAACCTTCACCACCTTACTGTCTTCACGCTCGTAAGTGGGCGGCGTATTTTCTTCCGTGAATCGCTCTTCGCGCGCATCTAGTGGCTTCGTGCCGTAACGCTGCGCCCCTCGGTAATACCGGTTCTGAAGTGGCGTATAACGCGCTACCCACTGTTCATTCGCTGTCGTAGCATAATGGAATGAGTGCGCACGTTCTGCCTGGTTAAAGGAGGCCGCACTACCACCGATCAAGAAGGTTAGAATGAGAATTTGCGGCAGACGAAAGAGCATGATAAGGTCGTATCAACGTAGTAATGATGCTTCACCATAGCCCTTTCATGATTGACAGTAAAGCCTCCTTTCTTTCTTCTTCGACCGACATGGGCGGCATGCTTTATATCGTAGCGACCCCCATTGGTAACCGCAGCGACATGACCCATCGCGCCGTCGAAATCTTACGCGCGGCTGATCTAGTTGCTTGTGAAGATACGCGCACTTCGCGCAAGCTACTCGAGGCTTATGATATCAACACGCCGCTCACTGCTTACCATGAACATAATGCAGAAAAGGAGCGCCCCAAACTGTTGCGAGCACTGGGAGAAGGCAAAACCATCGCGCTGATTTCCGATGCGGGAACACCGCTCATTTCAGACCCGGGATTTAAGCTCGTGAAGGATGCCAAAGATGCCGGGTTTATCGTCAGCCCGATCCCAGGTGCCTGCGCTGCAATCGCCGCGCTCTCAGTGGCTGCCATCCCGAGCGAGCCCTTTACCTTCCTCGGCTTTTTGCCAACCAAGAAAGAAGCACAAAAAACCATACTTGCGCCCTGGCTGAACATCCCCACCAGCTTGATTCTTTATGAAGCACCCTCGCGCATCGTCGCCACCCTCGGCACACTCGCTGAAACATTGGGCGAACGCGAGGCCACTATCGCCCGCGAGCTCACCAAACAGTTTGAAACTATCACCAAAGGATCGCTTCATGCCCTTGCTGAAGAGTACGCCTCCGTGGATACCATTAAGGGCGAATACGTCATTGTGATTGGGCCACCTGCACCGCAAGAACATACGCTGGAATCATTAGAAGACGATATCCGCGCGGGGCTCGCGAGCGGCAACCCCGCAAAGGGGCTTTCTGAAGAATTGGCAGCTCTAAGCGGCCTCAGCAAACGCGACATCTATCAACATATTTTGCATATCAAATCCAATGGCTGATCTCTCAAAATTGCACGCACAATTATCGCCCAAAAAAAAGCGTCAACAGGCCTATCGCCAAGGCATTGCAGCAGAATATTGGTGCATGCTATCTCTTCTTCTTAAAGGCTATAAGATTCTCCATCGGCGCTATCAGACCCCTGTCGGCGAGATCGATATCATCGCCGCCAAACGCAAGCAGCTTATTTTTGTCGAAGTGAAACAACGCGGCAATGAACACGCTGCGCTTGAAGCAGTCACACCAAAGACACAGCAGCGCATTGCCCGCGCCGCGCAGCATTATCTGCAGCGCCATCCGAAACGGGCGCACTGGCCAATGCGGTTTGATGTGATGGTGCGCGTCAAACGCAGATGGCCAAAGCACTATACACAGGCCTTCGATGCTGCTATATAGATAGTATGAAATTTCTACTTTCACTAACGCTTCTTTCTTTCTCCCTTGCCAGTTTGCAGGGCTGTGCTTCCGTTGCTATTGGTGGCGCAGCGGCGACAGGGCTCGCAGCGTCACAAGAGCGCAGCGTGGGCGGCGCGCTGGATGATATTGGGCTGGATGCCGAAATTCATCACGCATTTATCCAATCCGACACGCCGGGTATCTATCAAAACATTAACACCAATGTGCATGAAGGCCGCGTTCTGCTGACCGGCGATGTGACGAACCCGAAAACCGCACAGGCGGCTGTGAAACTGGTGTGGAAAATTGAAGGCGTACGCGAAGTCATCAACGAAGTTCAGGTCGTCCCCGAACAGCCGGTTGAGACCAAAGCGAATGACGAATGGATCAATGCGCAGCTCGACAGTAAAATGCTTTTCACCAAAGGGGTGAAATCGATCAATTACCACACACGCGTTGTCAATGGAACGGTCTACCTCATCGGCATTGCTCAGAATCAACAAGAGCTCAATAAGGCACTGCATGTCGCACGTACGGTTAAAGGCGTGCGTCAGGTGGTGAACCATGTGATTCTAAAGAATGATGCGCGCCGCATGCAATGGCTTGGCCACCCGGTCGAAGCGAGCGAAGCCTCGCCGTCACAAGACGACTAATTTTCATGACACGTATTGCCATTCAAATGGATCCGCCGGAAGGGTTTAACCCTCAGGGTGACTCGACCCTGTCCCTTGGTTTGGAAGCGCAGAAGCGTGGGGCACATCTTTATTACTATCATGCTGGAAGCCTCACCTTTCAAGCGGGCACTCTCACCGCCAAAGGCCATGCCATCACGTTCCATGATAATGAAACGCAATGGTTCGAGCGGGGTGATGAGGAGACGCTGACCCTAAATGAAATGAACGCGGTGCTCATTCGTCAAGACCCGCCCTTTGACATGGACTATATCACCAGCACCTATCTCCTCGAAGCATTGCCAGAATCCGTTGCAGTGATTAATGCGCCAGCGGCCGTGCGTAATTTACCCGAGAAATGGTATGCGCTGAGGGATTTTTCCGATCTGGTGCCACCGACCCTGCTTACACGCGATGCCAATGCCATGCGCGACTTTCTGGCAAGCGAATCACAATGCGTCCTCAAGCCCCTCTATGGCTATGGCGGCAAAGGCGTCTTCTTACTGCGTCAGGGCGGGGACAACGTTGAGAGCCTGATCGAGCATGCCCTCGCCACAAGCCGCGAACCATGGCTAATGCAGCGCTTTTTACCGGAAGTCAAAGACCAAGACCGCCGCGTTCTTTTAATCGGCGGCAAGGTCTCAGCAGTGCTGGGGCGCATCCCTGCAGAAGGCGAAATTCGTGCGAATTTCCGCGTGGGTGGGCAAGGCGAGACCGTCTCATTGACTGGCACACAGCAGGCGATATGTGACCGCGTTGGGGCAGCGCTCATGGAACATGGCGTGCTCTTTGCCGGGCTTGATTTGATCGGTGACTGGCTTACAGAGATCAATATCACCTCTCCCACCGGCATCCGAATTGCCCAAAAAATGGGACTGGGTGACCCTGCAGCTGATTTCTGGGAATTATCCGGCATTCTTTAGCCAGTGGAATCGTGATGCAGCGCACGGCTATGACGCGCTGCAGCATTCGTTTTTTCGTTTTGTTTCAAAGGAAAATGAAGTACAACTGAGGCAGTCAAAATATAGCAAGCAGGGTATTATTATGGGCGACAAATACGCCAAGCAGCTTTCTTCACTGATCGATAATGTTAGTAGCCACGCGCCCAAGGGCGCGAACGCACTGGAAAAGCGCTTTATTGACGGCTATTTCGCGAAAGTCCCTCTGACAGATTTAGAGAAAATTGAACCAAAGCGGGCCTATGCTATTGCAAAAGCAAGCTACGGTTTTTTCGAGAATCGAACCCACAAAAACAAGCCCAGTGTACGCTTCTACAAGCCGAGTAAATCAGGCCATAAGTGGGAACATGATGGCGTGGTCATGGAAGTGCTCAGCCATGATATGCCCTTCCTGGTCGACTCGCTCACCGCCATGCTCTCACGCCTTGGATTCTCAATTTATGAAACCATCCACCCTGTGTACCGTGTCAGCCGCACTGCTAAAGGCGACATCAAAAAAATGCACGAGACTGACGCTGATGAAGGCCATAACGAAGCGTTCATCCATTTTCAGCTCTCTGCACTGCCTTCAGGCCTTTCACAAACCAATTTGCGCCAAGATGTGCTCGAGTTACTGGATACGATCAGCTATGTTGTCAAGGATTGGAAGCCAATTAAAGAACAGGCTATGCAATGCGCCAAGTCTCTCACAAAACTCAAACATTTCGATAAGGCCGAGCTTGAAGAAACCAAGGCCTTTATGCACTGGCTCGTGGATAATAATTATGTTTTCCTCGGCTATATTGATTACGACTTTAAGCAAGATAAAAAAGGCGCATTAACGATAACGCCCAACGAAGACTCTGCACTCGGTCTGTTCCGAAGCCCAGACTATAAGGGGAAACCGCGCGGATTGGAAACCATGCCGAAAGAAGCGTTGAGATTCGCGCTCGAGCCGAAGCTCATGCAAATCAGCAAATCGACGCAAAAGTCGATCGTTCACCGTCCGGTTTTAATGGATTATATCGCAATTAAGAAATTTAATACGGACGGTAAAGTCATTGGGGAACGGCGCTTCCTGGGTATGTTTACCTCGATTGTGTACTACCAAAGCACCGATGAAATTCCGTATATTCGACGCAAAATCACACAAACACTTAAACGCGCGAATTTCGATACGATCAGCCATAATGGCAAGCAACTCAAAGCCATCCTTGAATTCTACCCGCGAGAAGAGCTGTTCCAGATTTCACTCGATGATCTGTTCTATTTCAGCATCGGCATCATGTCGATCGAGGCGCGGCCGGAGGTGCGGCTCTTTGTGCGAAAGGATGAATTCGAACGCTTCATGAGCTGCATGGTTTACGTGCCGCGTGACCGTTTCAGCAGTTACTTGCGCGAGCAAATTGCTGCCATCTTAGAGAACGCCTTTAGCGGTAAAGTCAGCGCCTTCTATACCCAGCTTTCTGACTCACCCCTCGCCCGTGTGCATATGGTGGTCGCAACCAAGCCATGTCATATTCCAGATTATGATAGCGCTGCGCTTGAAAAACAAATTGCTCAGGTCACCAATCTATGGGAGGATTCGCTACGTCGCGTCCTCAACGAGCATCACAGCGAGAAAGAAAGCGAACGCCTCCTGCGCGCTTATGCAGACGCGTTCCCTACTGCCTACACCAGCCGCTACAAAGCCATTGATGCACTCCATGACATCGCGAAAGCCGAAGAGGCACTGAAGAGTGATGCGATTCAGGTCAATGTTCACTCAAACGGTAGCGACGATGCGAACGCGGTGCATTTAAAAGTCTATTCCTGCGGCCGCGAGATTGCGCTTTCTGACATGCTACCGATTTTAGAGAATATGGGCTGCCGCGTCCTTGACGCCAATCCCTATACCATCTCTCCTAAGCGTAAAAAGAAAGCCGTAGCCATGCGTGACTTTCATTTGATCTTTAATGATATGCCGGGCGGGGTCATTGATTGTAAAATACGGTTTGAAGAAGCATTCCTCGCTATTTGCGAAGAGAAGATGTCGAACGATCCGTTTAATGCGTTAGTGCTTCATGCTTGTCTTAATTGGCGTGAAGTCACCATCATTCGCGCTTACAGTCAATACCTTCAGCAGATTGGCTTCCCCTATAGTCGGCATTATGTGGCCGAGGTCATGGCACGCCATGCGGAGATGACGAAGATTCTCTGTGATTTGTTCGATGCACGATTCAACCCAGTCACGAGCGAGAAAGAGCGTGAATCCACGGCGACGAAACTATGCGATGCGTTTAAGACGAAGCTCGATGCTATTGCGAATATCGCGGAAGATAAAATCATGGGGTATTTCTACCACCTCATCAATGCGACATTGCGAACCAACGCATTCCAAACCAATGAAGACGGCGAGGCAAAAGCCTATCTCTCCTTTAAGTTCGATTCTGGCACCATTCCGGGACTTCCGCTACCCGTGCCATTCCGCGAAATCTTTGTCTATTCACTGCACACAGAGGGCATACACTTACGCGGGGGGCCTGTTGCTCGTGGTGGGTTACGTTGGTCAGATCGCCCAGAGGATTTCCGTACCGAGGTGCTTGGTCTGATGAAAGCACAGATGGTAAAGAATGCTGTGATTGTGCCGCAAGGCTCGAAAGGCGGTTTCGTCGTCAAGCGGATGCCCAAAACGCACGACCGCAATGAAATCATGCAAACAGGAATCGAGAGCTACAAGCAGTTCCTTTCGGGCCTGCTTGACATCACCGACAATATTATTAACAACAAAATTATTCCTCCAAAAGATGTCGTGCGCCGCGATACGGATGATCCTTACCTTGTCGTCGCGGCGGATAAGGGGACAGCAACCTTTTCCGATATCGCGAATGAAGTCGCCATCTCCTATGGCTTCTGGCTCGGGGATGCCTTCGCATCGGGCGGATCTGCCGGTTATGACCACAAAGCAATGGGTATTACGGCGCGTGGCGCTTGGGTATCTGTACAGCGCCATTTCCGTGAGCTTGGCAAAGATATTCAAACGCAAGATTTCACCGTTATCGGTATCGGAGATATGTCCGGTGACGTGTTTGGCAATGGCATGTTATTATCGAAACACATTCGTCTCGTGGCAGCTTTCAACCATCGCCATATTTTCATCGACCCGAATCCTGATGCTGCCAAGAGCTATAAGGAACGTGAGCGACTCTTTAAGAAACCACGTTCTTCTTGGGATGATTACAACAATGGTTTGATCTCCAAAGGTGGCGCGGTTTTTGAGCGCACACAGAAAACGATCAAACTTAGCAAAGAGGTACGCAAAGCGCTGGACACAGATGTCAAAGAAGCCTCGCCAGACGAACTCATTCGTATCATTCTCAAAGCGCCAGTGGAGCTTCTGTGGAACGGCGGTATTGGCACTTACATCAAAGCAAGTTCAGAGAGCCACGATGATGTGAATGACCGCAGCAATAACAATGTACGCGTTGACGCAAACGAACTGCGTTGCAATGTGGTTGGAGAAGGTGGAAATCTAGGTCTTACCCAACTTGGCCGCATTCAATATGCACGCCGCGGCGGCCACATTAATACCGATGCGATTGATAACTCCGCCGGAGTGGATTGTTCGGATCATGAGGTCAACATCAAGATCGCGTTAGGAAGCGCGGTTGAAAAAAAGAAACTCTCGAAAAAAACGCGTGACCAATTGCTTGAAAAAATGACTGATGAGGTCGCTGATCTAGTATTGATCGATAATCAACTACAAACACAAGCACTAACCGTCGCAGAGTATCAGGGTTATAGTTTACTTGAGCCGCTCGCACGCATGATAAAGAAACTTGAAGAAGACGGCTTCCTCGACCGTAGCGTCGAATTTCTTCCAACGGAGAAGATCATCGCTGATCGCCAGAACGCCAAGCGTGGCTTTACTCGACCAGAGCTATCTGTGCTCCTTGCATACGCAAAACTCGCCCTAATTCGCGATTTGCGTGATTCCGCTATGCTTAGCTCCTCTCACTTTGAATATGATTTGCTGCGCTATTTCCCAAGCGATATGCGCAAACAATATGTCGAAGAGATTCACTCACACCGCTTACGGCGCGAGATCATTGGTACCATCATTACCAACAGTATCATTAACCGTGCAGGGATCGGCTTCATGTTCAGCATGCAGGAAGAGACTGGCATGCATCCGTGCGATATTGCGCGCGCCTACATCATCACCCGTGATGCCTTCGGCCTACGCGATTATTGGAATGAAATTCAAGCGCTAGATGGTAGCGTGGACGTATCAGTGCAGTCAGAAATGTTTGTGCGGATCAACCAATTTATCGAACAGATGACGCTCTGGTTCTTACGCCATGGCGGCGAGCCCATCGACATGAATCTGCTCATGGATATGTTCGCAAACGATATTCGCACCTTCTCGCAACATACGGATGAGCTGATTTCAGATACACTCCGGAAGGCCTATGATAAAGACCGAAGCTATTTTGCACAGCACGGTGTGCCGGATGAGTTAGCGCGCAAAATAGCACGCCTCGAGGCACTTCTCTCCGCACCAGATGTCGTGATGGTCGCGCAACAATTTAAGCGTGATGTGAAGGAAGTTGCCGCGATCTATTTCGAACTTGGCGCCCAACTTCGCTTTGGCTGGTTGCGTCGCTGCACGCGTCAGTTGCCGCAAGATAATTACTGGGATCGCTTAGCAGCCCGCGCTTTAATTGGTGATTTCTTTATGCAGCAACGTCATCACTTGATTCACATAATGGAAACAACCTCTGATCAAAAAGAAGACCCAAAATCAATGATTGGCGACTGGGTGCAAAGCCATGAGCGTGTTATGGATCGATATATGCGTTTTGTGACGGACCTCAAACACCATGAAGAAATTGATCTCTCCATGTTGACCGTTGCGCTACGTCAAGTGTCGGTGCTCGTGCCGAATACGTAATTAATGGCGGAAATGGCGCACGCCTGTGAAGACCATGGCAATACCATGAGCATTCGCGGCATCAATCACCTCATCATCGCGCATTGACCCACCCGGCTGAATAATCGCGCTCACCGCTGCTTTCGCTGCATGTTCGATATTATCCGCAAACGGGAAAAACGCATCCGAAGCCAGCATTGCACCTTCCGTGCTAAGGCCCGCTTCTTCGGCTTTCCACATCGCGAGCCGCAC
Organism: uncultured Azospirillaceae bacterium; assembly: GCA_964352815.1. Taxonomy (GTDB): domain Bacteria; phylum Pseudomonadota; class Alphaproteobacteria; order Rickettsiales; family UBA3002; genus CAYGTO01. Next base: position 21,665 of record CAYGTO010000010.1, read on the forward strand.
TGAATCTACCCGGCTCATCTGCCCCGCACCAATACCGATGGTCGCGCGATCCTTCGTCAGCACGATCGCATTGGAGGCGACATATTTCGATACGGTAAAGGCAAAGAGTAACGCCTCCATCTCACTATCGGATGGCACCTTCTCAGTCACGCATTGCAGCTGGTCTTTGGTGACAAGCCGAGCATCTTCTTGCTGCAGTAAGAACCCGCCTGCAATGGATTTCACCACCATCCGGTCGGTCGAAGCCGCGTATGGCTCTTCGGTCACGAGCACGCGCAAATTTTTCTTCACCTGCAACATATCCAGTGCTTCATGCTCAATCGAAGGTGCAATAACCACTTCCAAAAACAGTTTCTTTTCATGAATGGCTTGTGCCAGTGCTTTCGTGAACGGGACGTTTGTCGCAAGAATCCCACCATACGCACTGACCGGGTCGCATGCTAAGGCGCGGCGGAACGCCTCATCGACCGTATCAGCTGACGCCACCCCGCACGGGTTAGCGTGCTTAATCAACGCTACCGTCGGTGATTCAAACGCACTCGCAAGCACGAACGCTGCATTTGTGTCAGCAATATTATTATAGCTCAGTTCCTTGCCTTGAAGCTGCTGCGCGTTGGCCACTGACGCCACCGTTTCATCAGTCACATAGAGCGCCGCTTGCTGATGCGGGTTTTCGCCATAGCGTAGCCGCTGTTTTTGTGTGCCTGACAGCATGAATTTTTCAGGACATGGGTTGATTTCTGAAGACGATTCTCCCCCCGAATTGAACGAGGCAAACCACCGGCTAATCGCTGCATCATACTGCGCAGTGTGGCTAAACGCCTTATGCGCCAGCCGCTGACGCACCTTTAGTGACGTTTCGCCATCGCGCAGCTCAATCTCTTTTTGCAATGTTGCGTAATCGTCAGGGTCGCACACTACCGTCACATGGAGATGGTTTTTTGCAGCCGCGCGCAGCATCGCCGGTCCGCCAATATCGATCTTCTCAATCACCGCATCTGCATCAGCGCCTGAGGCCACCGTCTCACGGAACGGGTAAAGATTCACGACCAGTAAATCAATGGAGGGGATGGCATGTTGCGCCATCGCCTCTTGATGTGCCACATCATCACGTTTCGCCAAGAGCCCGCCATGCACCATAGGGTGCAGTGTTTTCAGACGGCCATCCATCATTTCTGGAAAATGGGTGATGTCCGCAACATCCGTAACGGTTAGCCCCGCATCACGCAGCGCTGCAGCCGTACCGCCCGTTGAGACCAGTTCAATGGAGCGGCTCGCAAGAAATTCAGCAAAGGGAATCAGTCCTTCCTTATTCGAAACCGAAAGCAATGCACGGGTTATTTTTTGACTCACCTGATATCTCCTTCACTAAGGTAAAATGGGTTGAAACTCGGGAACAAGCTGTTGCAAACAGTCACGGGTTTGGTGGGGATCACGCGCTTTCGCTGCAGTGATCAACGCATCTTTATGCTTCAAAAATGCTGCGCTCTCGAATAGGCGCGCCTTGCCGCATTTGATCGCATCATGCTGCGTGTCACTCAAACTTTCATCCTCATAAAACAGCTCTTCATAGAGCTTCTCACCAGGCCGCAGCCCAATAAACTTAATCGCTACATCGTCATAGGGCTTGAGCCCCGCCAAGCGAACCATTTGTTCTGCCAGATCCACAATCTTGACCGGCTCGCCCATATCGAGCACATAGAGCGAGGCCTCCTGCTCCGCCTGACCATCGCGTTTCACACTCAGTGCCGCCGCTTGCACCACCAGCTCCACCGCCTCACGAATCGTCATAAAGTAACGTGTCACATCCGGGCTCGTAATCGTCATCGGCCCCCCTGCCTCCAACTGTTTCTGGAACATCGGCACGACGGACCCGGCCGAGCCCAGCACATTACCAAACCGCACCGTGACAAATTCTGTTTTCTTCTGTTTCTCTTTCGCCATGCGCTGATGTGTGTCACACACCATCTCCGCCACGCGCTTCGTCGCGCCCATCACATTCGCGGGGTTCACCGCCTTATCGGTCGAGATCATCACCATCCGCTCAGTCTCATGCTCAATGCACGCGCGCGCCACATGCTCCGTGCCCATCACATTGGTAAGCACAGCTTCCTCAGTATTCAACTCAGAGAGCGGCACATGCTTGATAGCGGCCGCATGAAACACAATATCCGGGCGATACTGCTCCCACACCGCATTCACATGATCCGCATCACGCACATCGCACAAGATGGGTTTATGCTGCACTTCGGGATAGCGATCATGCAGCTGGCGATCGATGTTATAAAGATTATATTCAGCATGATCGAGCAGGATCAATCGCGATGGCTGGAAGGCTGCGATTTGGCGCACAAGCTCGCTACCGATAGAGCCGCCCGCTCCCGTTACCAGCACTTGCTTATCGACAATCAGCCGATGCATCTGCGGTCGATCAAGCAGCGTTTGCGAACGCCCCAGTAAATCTTCGACATCAATAGGGCGCACATTAAGCGCCGTCTCATTATCAGCAACTTTTAGCGAAGTCCCGGTTTTGAAATCTGTAATCTTTGGCAGACGTGCTAGCGGAATACCATGTGTTTCCGACAGGCTGAGCATACGCTGCACCAACTCCCCCTCAGGCTTCTCATGGCACAGAATCAATTTCTGTGGTCGCTTATCTTTGCGCGACAATTTCTCGAGCACATTCTCAAGCTCATCATACCCGCCATACACGCGCACATGGTGAATGCTCTGACCCACTGCCTGCTGATTCTCCGTGACCAGCGCTACAGGAAGATAGGGAAATTCAGTGTTGCGCGTCGCTTCACGAATGAACATCTCTGACTGATCACTGAGCCCCAAAAGCAACACAGGGACTTTCTTACCGGCCCGGCTTCCACTCGTTTCACGCATGCTGCGCACGAGCAACCGTGGTGCACACAATAAGGACAGTGCCACCATCCCATGCATCAACGGCACCATGCGCGGCAATGACTCAAGACGGGTCGCGAGGAACAGCGCCACATAGATGACCACCAGTGCCAGCACGGTTGAACGCAACAAGCATAGCAAATCGTTCAGGGAATAATAGCGCCACACACGCCGGTAGGTCCGTGAAATCGCAAAGACCGCTGCCGTCACCAACGCGCTGATTGCCAAACCCTCAAGCACATAAGGGCTGGTTTGCTGCCATGACTCACTGCCCAGCCGCATATACAGCGCAACCACAAAGCTGATCGCCACAGCCAGCGCATCATACGCAAGGACGATGGCATTTCGGTTCGGATAAAAAGGGTAGGTCATCGATTTCAATGGATTTTCCTCTTGCCGATGATGTAGCCGGTTTATTCGCGCCGGCCAAACAATTTTTCAATATCCGTCTGTTTCAGCTCCACATATGTCGGGCGACCGTGGTTACACTGCCCCGAATAGGGGGTCGCCTCCATTTGCCGAAGCAGTGCATTCATTTCCTCGATCGTAAGCCTTCGGCCCGCACGCACACTATGGTGACAAGCCATCGTGCCACAAATATGCTCAAACTTCTCACGCAACGCTAGCGCCTGACCCGATTCTTCAATTTCATCGGAAAGATCCAAAATGAGCTGCTTCACATTCGCTTTCGTGCCTAGTAAGGTTGGAATCTCGCGTACGATCACCGCGCCTTCGCCAAATGCTTCCACCACCAAACCAAAGTTAAGCAGCGCTTCATGATGGTGCAGCAGCGCTTCCGATGGTCCCACGCCAAGCTCAACCACTTCTGGAATCAGCAGGCGTTGGCGCGCCATACCTTCCTCAGCGATTTGCACTTTCATCCGCTCATAAACGAGCCGTTCATGCGCCGCATGCTGGTCGACGAGGACGATGCCATCATTGGTTTGCGCGACAATGTAAGTTTCGTGAAGCTGGCCCACTGCTGCCCCAAGTGGATAATCTGGCGCGGTGGTTTCAGCGGGTGCAGGCACCCCTTCGAGCGCATCACGATGTTGTGGTGGCGGCTGAGCGCCCTGGAACAAAGGCGAGGGTGTGTAATGCGATTGGACAGGTTCATGCAACTGCCCGAGGGCAGTTTGCTGCGCATGGGGCGGATAAGAAGGGTAAGGCGTATAGTAAGAAGCACGTTTCGCAAGCGCTTCGAGCGCCTGCACCGCAGTTTCCGTTGACGCGCGATGGCCCGCTTCGGCGAGCGCCGAACGCAGTGAACTCAGCAGTAATCCTCGAACTTTCTGACTATCACGAAACCGTACCTCAGCCTTCGCCGGGTGCACATTCACATCGACTAGTTCACTCGGCACATCGAGGAACAGCGCAACCACCGGATGGCGGTCACGCGCGAGAAAATCTTGATACGCCGCTCGGATCACGCCGAGCAACAATTTATCACGCACCGGCCGATGGTTCACAAAGAGATACTGCGCCTGGCCGTTACCGCGATTAAAAGTTGGCACCGCCGCATAGCCCTCGACACGAATCTCATCACGCTCTGCAGACACAAGCAACGCATTTTCTTTAAACGCCGAACCTAAGATAGAACCCAGCCGCATCAAACGCGCCTCTTCCAGCATCATCTGCTCAGCCTGCGCAGAAAAACTAAGGCGCCCATCACAGCGCAAGGTAAACTGAATATCCGGATGCGCCATCGCAATGCGCTTGACCATATCAGTGCAAGCTTGCTGCTCACCGCGATCCGTCTTGAGAAATTTGAGTCGTGCCGGCGTGGCATAGAATAAATCACGAATTTCAATACGCGTACCATGTCCGCCCTGCATCGGCGGGGCAGGCTGAATACCGCTCGATCGCCCCCCCTCCACCTGAATCGCAGACGCATCATCATGATGTTTGGCTTGGCTGGTAATCTGCATCCGGCTGATTGCACCAATCGCCGGAATCGCCTCGCCGCGGAACCCTAAATGGTGAATCGCAAGCAAATCATCGCTCGGCAGCTTCGAGGTCGCATGCCGCTGCACACAGAGCTGCAGCCCATCCGCATCCATGCCGCGGCCATTATCTTGCACCGTAATCAGCTGTTTTCCTGCACGTTCCAGCGTAATATCAATACGGGTGCTCCCAGCATCCACCGCATTCTCGACCAGTTCTTTCACCACGGAAGCAGGCCGTTCAATCACCTCCCCTGCGGCAATCTGATTGATAAGCGTGGGCGGCAGTAAACGAATCGCGCCCTGCTGCGCACTCTCTTGCACCATCTGGGCCTGCTCAGCCATGGGCCGCCTCTTTCGCTACCATTGCGCCTTTCGCCAAATAATCGCGCGCGCGTTTCTTACCTTCTTCTACCGCAGGCTGATCAAACGGGTTCACCTGCATCCGCTCCGCCACCATGATGGTCTCCAGCATGAAATGCATGAGCAGCGCCCCCATGACCGATTCGTCCATATGCTCATACACCATGCGCCGTACTGGAAGCGCGTGCTGAATAAACGTGTCAATCGTTCCCTGCTGAAGCGCAGCCAGCACATCACCCAAGCGGTTTTGCTGCAAATAGGCTAGGCCCTCTGGCAGTGTATCAAGATCACCCAGCGACGGACCACGCCCTTCCGGCGCACCGACGACAAACGTATAGCTTTTATCTTGCGGACCATCGAGATAGAGCTGTAGCTGACTATGCTGATCGACCGCCCCTTGAAAACAAATCGGCGTAGACCCTTTGCCATCCTTACCCAGCGACTCAGCCCAAAGCTGACGATACCACGCGCCCAATTCATTCAACCCGCTGCCATACGGCATTAACACGTTGATCGGGTAATGCTGCATCCAATCATAAAGGCATGCCGCTCCTTGCACAACCATGGATGCATCATGGTGGCAGACGCTCTCCCACACCGCACGCGCCGATGCGTGCAGCGCATAAATATCTAGCCCAGCAAACGCTGCCGGGAGCAAGCCTACCACCGACAAGACCGAATAGCGCCCGCTTAGATGCTCCGGATGATCCCACATAATGACACCATCTTCTGCCGCCATCTGACGCAGCGGGTTATTGCCTGGCGCACTGATCGCCAACACCTGCGCGGCATAGGCCTCCGTGCCGAGCGCCTGTTTCATAAAGGCGCGCATGATCACATAATGGCTCAGTGTTTCGATCGTCCCGCCAGACTTACTGACCGCAAGAATCGCCGTACGTTTAGGCTCTAACGTTGCAAGCAGCTGTTCCGCCTCAAACGGGCTCGCATTATCCAATATGCTCACGGTCACATCAGTGGCGCGTTGTGGCAGTGCGAGCAAGGTTTTGGCGCCTAGACTTGAGCCCCCCGTTCCCAGAACGACCAAATGATCGAGCCCTTTTGCTCGCCACACCGCGATGTGCTGCTCTATTGCTCGAAGCGTTGACGCTTCGCACACACCATCAATCAGTGGCCAAGATTCTGCCTTTGCTCGGGCAATGACTGCCTCAGCAGCACGCAGCATCGGATCATCTGCAGCAGCACACCGGCTATCGTGATACAGCGCATACGGAAGTGCGCTCCCCATCACTCCTCTTCCTTTGCAAGCTGCTTGATCTGCGCCTTAGCGCCTTGTCCTGCCAGCGCCACATAACGCGGCTGCGATAACAGGCGCTTGGCCACCCGGTGCAACCCTTCAAGATTGACCGCCTCAATATAGCTATTGCGTTTAGCCAAGTAATCCATACCGAGCTCATAATGCTGCATGCTTTGCAGGTAATTCACCAACACGCCGCTGCGCACCAGCGAAAGCGGGAACGCACCGGTGAGATACGCTTTTGCGTCACTGAGCATCGCCTCATCAATGCTGCCAGACGCAACTTCCTCTAACACTTCTTCGATGATTTCTAAGGATTCCTCTACCCCGTCTGTTCGTGTCGACAATCCGCCTTCAATAAGCTGCGCCTTATCCGCAATCGCAAGATTCATATCAACCGCATAGGCTAGACCGGCGTCTTCACGCACCGCCTTCGGCAGAATAGAATTCAGTCCATTCCCTCCGAGCACATGCAGTAACACATACGCCGCGTAAAAATCAGGGTCACTTCGCTTCAGCCCCGGCATCGCGAAATACACCACCGTCTGAGGCACGTCCATATCCGTCGCCGTGTAGGCGGGCGCAGGAAGGAGTTCTGCCTGCTCGACTAATTGCTCTGGCTGGAACACTTCGGGCAACTGCGCGAACGCACTTTCAAGCACGACGCCTAATTCCTCGGCACTAATCGCACCCACGACCGATATGCTGACATTCTCTTTTGTCAGATAACGCGACTGATAAGTGCGCAAATCATCTGCACTGAGAGCGAGCAGGCTCTCAATAGTGCCAAGCTGTTTATTGGCATAGGGGTGATCCCCAAACATGGCTTCCGAAAGCGCACGCCCCGCATGATAATGCGGTGACTCGTTCAACGCCTTGATCTGCGCCGCAAACTCTTCACGCACACGCTGCAGATCGTCGTCGGGAAATTGCGGTTGCAATAATGCAATGGAGAGCAGTCGGAATGCTTCACCAATCGCTGGCTTGGTCATTCGCGCATTGAGACTCAGCGCATCACGCCCCACCTCGCTGCTAAACTTGATCGCTTGCTCTTCCAGCGCTTTGGTGAATGATGCGGCGCTATACTCACCCGCACTCTCTTTCATCATCCGCGCCACCATCGCCGCGCGGCCTTGCTTCTCTTGCGGATCACTCGCATAGCCTGCATCATGAAAACGCAAGGAAACCGTGACCATCGGTATGGAGTGATCCTCAATCAACCAGGCGGTGAGCCCCGCGCGTTGCACCTCTTGGACCTCGGTCGCAGCGTGCACAGGCCACGCGCATAGGCCAACCAGCATTACCCATAACGCACATACCTTATTCATTCGCACTCTCTTCCGAAGTCACGGGCGACAGACCACCTTCGACATAGACACCATAGCCAAAAAGCTGACTACCCACGCGCGCCACATCATCCACGCTGACGCGGTCAACCAATGGCGACCAATGCGTATAGAACCGCATATCAGCATCAATCACAGCAATCCCGCCCACATAATGCGCGATCGACGACAGCCCATCACGCGCATAAATTGCTTCCGCCATGAACTGGGTTTTCGCACGCTTTAAATCGGCTTCATTGAGCCCTGCCGCAAGGAACTTGCCAATGCTCTTATCGACTGCCACCGATACCTCATCAAATGACACGCCGTCCATCGGCGTCACCGCTACACTGAACCGGCCCGGCCCGGCAGAGAACCCATAATAACCTGCCTGGATATCGCTGGCGATACGCTGCTCGACCACCAATTGCTGATACAGCCAACTCGTTGTCGAACCGCCCAGCATATGCTCAAACAATAGCAGCGGCATCAATGCCTCGCCGCCCCCATCTCTCATGCTCGGCGCACGATACCAGCGCACCCATTCATGCTGCTTCACTTGCGGGTCCTGCATCATCACAGATTGCAGCATGCGGCCGTCCTCTTGCGTCAACGCTAATACCGGCCAATCGCGCGCATACGGCACTTTTGCCGGCAGCGTGCCATAATAACCAAGCGTTAGCTCATAGGCCTCCTGTTTCGTCAGGTCGCCGACGAGCACAACAATCATGTTTCCCGCATGATAGTAATCATGATAAAATGCCATCGCATCATCAAGCGTGAGTGCGGCAAGTTCATCGGGAAACCCAATGATCGGGTGCGCGTAAGGATGATCACCATACAGCACCTTATCTAGCTTCTCACCCCAGCGCGCCGCTGGCCTATTTTCAATACGCTGCGCTCGCTCTTCTAGCACGACCTTCAACTCACGCGCCGCATCTTCCACATCCGGCGCCAGATGCGTAAAGCGATCGGCTTCTAACTGCATCACCATTGGCAAATGTTCTTTCGCAATGGTGACATAATAGCCAGTGTAATCATTGCTGGTAAACGCATTCAGATTGCCGCCCAGCCGTTCGATACGTTTCGAATATTCCCCCGCGGGCACAGACTGCGTGCCGCGAAACATTAAATGCTCCAAGAAATGCGCCACGCCGGTTTTGCCTTGAGGCTCATCCGCCGCACCTAGCGTCACCCAAATCGTATGGTTAACGGCGGATGTGCGATGGTTCTCGACAAGATAGACGTCAATGCCATTTGGCAGTGTGAAGGTATGAATCGCCTCCCCCTCAGCAGGAAGGGTAAGTGGATCGCGCGTCTCCGGGCGATACCAAATCATCACAATCACCGCGAGAATAAACGCGCCAAATAAAATGGATGAGGTCGTACGCATGGTCCCTGCCTGGCGAGAATTCGCCCGTCATTGGTACGCTAAAACAATTGCTCTAGCACTGATTCTTTGCTGTTTTCTTTGGTTTTGACTTCGCCTTCATTCAGCGGTTTGCCCGCATCTTTATTACTGCGAATGCGCTCCGCCTCAGCAGCCGGGTCAACCACCGACGAGTCATCTGCAAGACCAAGCCACTCCTCTAGCGGCGTCGCATCTTCACGCACCACCGGCTCTTCAGACACTTCGCGATACAGCTTTTTACGAATATCCGGATCACGGTCCGCCACTTTCAACTTATTGAGCAACGTCGATTCTTGAGGGGTTGGCAAATCATCCGCCGACAAGGTCAGCGCCTCAACCTGCACCTCTTCAACACGCGCATCGACCGTTTTGCTGGCGTCCACTTCCTCGATATTGCCTTCACTGTTCAAGATCAATGCTTTCGCTTGGCTTTCTTGCGTGCCTTCAAAACGCGGGGGCGCACCGGGGGTCGGCGGCTCTAGATAGAATTCAGGTGGCACAGACAGAGGCGGACGCGAGACCACATTGAATTCATCGGGGGCTTGCTTGTTCAAACCCAACGATTCGCGCACATCACCGCCGCATGCCGCAAGTATACATAAGCAACTGACTGTGAATAGCTGTTTCATGGCTCTCTTCTAGCGGGATTTCTGCCCTTTGGCAAGGATTTGCACCTACTCGTCCTTGCTCTTTTTAGTGCTTTTTTCAGGGTGCTTAAACGCATCCAACAGTAAGATCATCACCCCAATGAAAATTGCACTATCTGCAATGTTAAATGCGGGCCAGTGATAGGCCCCTAGATGCACATCGATAAAGTCTGCTACCGCACCATAGAGCCAGCGATCAATCACATTACCAACCGCACCGCCTACGACTAGCCCTTGCGCAATAAGCAGCCAACGACGGTCCGTTTGCATCATCCAGCGCAGTAACATCAATACGATCAACGCCGCCACCGCAGTGAGAATAATCGGGCCATCCCCGCCCAAATCAGAAAACATGCCGAAGCTAATGCCGCGGTTCCACACCATGGTAAAACGAAAGAAGGAGGTCACAACAATGGGCCCGTGAACCGGCAGTTCCATCACATAAAGCACCGCCCATTTACTCAGCTGATCAAAAGCGAGCGTCGCACACGCAACGCTTAGGCCAATCGTGATTGAGGTAAACCGGTTAGACATATCACTCACCCATTCAGCATATTCCACGCCGCGGTGCAGTCTAGCGCAATCTGCGCTTTAAGCGCATCCAATCCGTCAAAACGCTTCTCTTCACGAATCGCCCCGACATATTCGACCTCCAGTCGCGCGCCATAAAGGTCCCGCTCAACATCGAACGCATGGACTTCTAGTCGCGGGGTCAGCGCGCCATGCGCCACTGTTGGGCGCAGCCCAATATTGGCTACCGCCGGCATCCAAGGTGCGTTCTGATTGCGATACTCCCGAAAGCGCACTGCATACACACCAAAACGCGGACAATGAAGCAACGGAATCGAAATATTCGCTGTAGGGAACCCAATCGTGCGGCCCCGCTGATCACCATGGACCACCACCCCGCTCATCCGGTATGGCCGGCCAAGCAGCTGCGCCGCCGTCTGAATGTCACCTTCCGCAAGCGCTTTACGAATGCGCGTCGATGAAATCACCGGATGCGGGTCACTGGGGTCTCTCTCCTCAAGCGGAATCTCGACCATTGGATCATAGGTGAAGCGCTCTTTCTCTGCCGCTGCCTTTAGCGTCTCAGCATTGCCGCTACGGTTCGCACCGAAAATAAAATGCTGGCCTGTCACCACATGCGAAATCTTCAGTGATTGCACCAACACTTTCTCAATAAAAGCATCTGCGCTCAATGCAGCAAAGCCCGGCGTGAAGCGCATGAGATAGACCACATCCAACCCCATCTCGCGCAGTAAACGCAGCTTTTCATGCAAGGGAATCAATCGTGTTGGGAAGCTACGCCCTTTTTGTGCCGCAAAAAATTGACGCGGATGCGGTTCAAAACTCATAATACCCGCGGGGACGTCGGCTTCGCGCGCAATGGTCTTCACATGGCTGATCAGCGCTTGATGGCCGCGATGCACCCCATCAAAATTGCCAATCGCAATCGCTGCGTTCTGATAGTCGCTTGGGATGGCATCATATCCGCGGATCACGCGCATGCTGGGTTACGCGCTCGCTGGAGCGCCCGCCTCTTCTTTGCGCACGCCGAAATAGAGCAAAATAGGGCCGGCGACATAAATCGAAGAATAGGTCCCGACAATCACACCAAAGAGTAGCGCCGCTGAGAAACCGCGCAGCACTTCGCCGCCAAACCACACCAGCGCCGCTGCCGCCAGCACGGTAGTCAAGGCGGTGATAATCGTCCGCGACAGCGTATTATTCACACTCTTATTCAAAAGCTCCGCCACCGGCATTTTCTTATATTTACGCATGGTCTCGCGCACCCGGTCATAAATCACCACTGAGTCATTAATCGAATAGCCAATCACGGTCAGAATCGCCGCAATCGAGGTCAGACCAAAATCATAGCCCATGAAGGCATAAAAACCGAGAATCAGAATCGCATCATGCAGCAAGGCAACAATCGCACCCAAGCCAAACTGCCATTCAAAGCGGAACCATACATAGAGAAGCACCGCGACAAAAGCAGTCACTAGCGCCACCACACCCGACTCAATCAACTCATCACCAATCGTCGGGCCGACATAATCAACCTGGCGAAAATCCGCATCGGGCAGTGCGTTCTCAATGCGTTCGCGCGCAATCTTGACCAACTCGCCCTGCTCGCTTTCCTCGCTCACTTCCATCCGAATCAGCACCTCTTGCTCATCGCCAAAATGTTGCAGCGATACTTCACCAAACGTCTCTACATCGAGCACAGAACGCAACGCCGCAATATCAACCGGCTCTGATGAGCGCACATCCATGACAATGCCACCGGCAAAATCGATCCCAAAATTGAGGCCCCGATCAGCCAACAGAAACAGGCTGCCCATGATCATGAAGAATGACACGACAAACGCGACCCATCGCCCTTCGATGAATTTGATATTGGTGTTCGCGGGAATCAGATTCAGTGCCATGATTATCCTATGAGTGAATGATATTGGTAGTAGGTATAGCCCACATAGGCCAGCAAAAACAGGCCGCCCTCCATGCGGTCGATCTTGAAGCCGGTGCGCATAACTGGCAGCAAAATCAACGCCACCAGCATCATCACCCAAATGTCAAAATTCCGGAATTGTTCGGATACGGGAATCGGGAGAATGGTCGCAGCCACCCCAATCACGCCAAACATGTTAAACAAGTTACTGCCAATCACATTCCCGATCGCAATGTCATTATGCTTGTGATACGCCGCCACAATCGAGGTGACCAGCTCTGGCGCTGAGGTGCCGAGCGCGATCACCGTCAGCGCAATCACCCCTTCACTAATGCCCAAAATACGCGCAAATTCCGATGCGCCTTCAACCAATAAATCCGCTCCCAGCACCAACATCGCCACCGCCGCGAGTGACAAGGGGAGTGCTTTGAGCAGTGGTAGATTCGCATCAATTTCTTCATCGATCTCATGCTCGAGCTCCGGATCACCCGGGTCTTTGGCATTGCGGTAGAGATCATAATAATACAGCACCAACACGATGAGGAACAGGATACCTTCATAGCGCTGGATCTCACCATCGAGGCAAAACACCACCAACACCGCTGAAACAATCAACATCAGAAGCAGTTCGCGCCTTATCAGCTCTGGCTTACAGACAATCGGGTAAATAATCGCCGTGGGGCCCAGCACCAGCAAAATATTCGCTATATTACTGCCAAGCACATTCCCAATTGCAATATCCGGATGGCCGGTGAGTGACGCATGGATGCTCACGACTAGCTCTGGCGCTGAGGTGCCGAAGGAGACGACCGTCAGCCCGATCACGATGGTCGGGATGCTCAGCGTTTTCGCCAAGCTCACCGCGCCGCGCACCAGCGCTTCCCCGCCACCAACGAGCAGCAGCAATCCCCCAATAATTTGCGCTGCAATCAGCATAATTCTTTTTCAACTTTCATAGGCTTACTGTGATACGAGCCCCACCTCTGCCTGTCAAACGAAACACAGTTTGTCATACCATCTTTTCAAAAAACGCGTTATAACAAGAGCATGTCGATTTTTAAGTCCACCGCGATTATTGGCGTCTTTACCATGCTCTCGCGCGTCTTCGGTTTTGTGCGCGATGTCATCATTGCGAATGCCGTGGGCGCGAGCTGGCTTTCAGATGCGTTCTTTGTCGCGTTTAAACTGCCGAATTTCTTCCGCCGGCTCTTTGCTGAAGGTGCGTTCAATGCTGCGTTCGTCCCGCTCTTCGCTGGCACGCTCGAACAGCGTGGCAGGCAAGACGCGCTACGTTTCGCAGGCGACATTTTCATTTTACTGCTCATCGCATTACTCGCTCTCAACGCCATCGTCATCATGGCCATGCCCTATGTGCTCTATCTGTTCGCGCCGGGCTTTGCGGACGACCCAGAAAAATTTGGCCTCACCACCGTACTCGCCCAAATCGCCTTTCCCTATATTTTCTTTATCTCGCTGACTTCGCTGCTTTCCGGAATTCTCAATTCGATTGGCCGCTTTGCTATGGTCGCATCAACGCCCATATTGCTCAACCTTGCACTGATTGGCGCTGCGCTCTTTCTGACGCCCTACACGGATACCCCGGCTCACGCCCTTTCCATCGGCGTGTTCATTGCCGGGCTCTTGCAATTATGCTGGGTGGGCTATGCCTGTATCAAATATGATGTGCTGCCGCCTTGGTGTGCGCCGCGCATCACCCCCCATGTGAAACAGTTCTTTACGCTCATCGCCCCAGCCGCCCTTGGCGCGGGTGTCGCACAGGTGAACTTACTCATCGACGTCATTCTCGCTTCTACCTTACCTGAAGGCGTTTCCTATCTTTACTATGCCGACCGGCTCAATGAACTCCCCATCGGCGTGATTGGGGTTGCAGCCGGCACCGCACTGTTGCCCGCCTTGTCGAAACAATTTAGCCAAAACAACCTGGTCGCCGCACGCCGCACCATGAACCAAGCCGTCGAGTTTAGCCTCGTACTCACTCTTCCCGCGGCGCTCGCGCTTATGCTACTGCCCGGCGTCTGGATCACCGGCCTCTTTGAACATGGCGCCTTCACCGTCAAAGACAGTGCTGCCGTCAGCCCTGCCCTCGCCGCCTATGCTAGCGGATTGCCCGCATTCATCCTCGCCAAAATATTCACCCCGGGCTTCTTCGCTCAGCGCGACACCAAAACCCCTTTCTACATTGCAAGCATCTGCGTGCTGATCAACCTCATCCTGAACTTGCTGTTGATTGGCCCGCTCGCCCATGTCGGATTGGCTTATGCCACCGCGGCCGCAAGCTGGATCAATGTGGTGATTTGCATGGTGATTCTTTACCGGCGCGGCGTGTTTGAGCCAAGCCTCGCCTTCATGCAGCGCCTGGTGCGTATCTTCGCCGCAGCCACGCTCTTTGCCGTCTGGCTGATCGTGCTAGGCCAAAACCTTGCCTTCTTCTATGAAGCCACGCTCTTTATCCAAATCGCAACGATGGCTAGTGTCGTGATGGTATCACTGCTCGTCTATGGCATCATCGCCTACAAGCTTGCCGCCGTCGATAAGAATGAGCTCAAGCTATTATTGCCACGTCGCGCTTAGGCAAACACCCATAGTAAGATCACACTTCCTACCACCATCCGGTAATAGGCGAAGGGCACAAAACCATGCGTGCCGATGAAGGCGATAAACCAACGCACGACGAAGAGCGCCGCGATGAAGGCGCTGATAAAACCCGCAGCAATTAGCTCGATCGCGTCGAGGGTGAGAAACTGATAATTTTTATACAGGTCATACACCGTCGCGCCTAGCATGGTGGGAATCGCGAGGAAGAAAGAAAATTCCGCCGCGGTTTTTCTATCCAGCCCAAGCAGGAGTGAGCCCATGATCGTTGCGCCCGAGCGTGAGGTACCAGGAATCATCGCCAGCACCTGACAGAAACCAATCTGTAGCGCTTTGGTGAGGGTAATGTGATCGACGGAATCAATCTTCGGGGCAGGCTTATATGCTTCGATCAATAGAATCGCGACACCCCCAATGATCAACATCGCGCCCACGACTTCTGCTGAGAAGAGCACCGATTTGATAAACCCATGGGCCATCACGCCTATGACGGCAGCAGGAAGAAAGGCAATGACAATCGCATGGGCGAAGCGTTGATCCTTCGCCTTGCCGGTGAGATAACCTGTGGCGGTGCGCCAGAGCTTATCGCGATACAGCCAGCAAATGGCGCCGATCGCCCCGAGTTGAATCACAATCTCAAACACTTTCCCGGGTGGTGCGTTAAAGCCAATCACGTCAATCGCGACAATCAGATGGCCCGTCGAAGAGACCGGAATAAACTCGGTCAGCCCTTCCAGGATGCCGAGCAAAAGGGCAATGAGCAATTCGTCCATGAGGAGAGAATACAAGAAAAGGAGAGAAGCGCAGCAAAATAGTTTTCAATGAACTGCGAAAATTGTGAGCTTCGAGAACCAGCGCGCAGCGTACGTTAAGTACGTGAGCACTGAAAGCGCAGAAGATTACGATTTGCAGCGTTCAGTGGGAACTATTTCTTCTTCACATCCGCCCAGATGCGCTTCATCGCCACATAGGAAAAACCGGTGAAGATGATCAGGAAGAGAATCACTTTCAGCCCGAGGCGTTTGCGCGCTTCCATTTCTGGCGATGCCGTCCACTGCAAGAAGTTGGTGACGTCATACGCCATCTGCTCAACGCTTGCTTCCGTACCATCCTGGTAATCAATGGCACCTTCTATGAGCGGTGCCGCCATCGCGATCTTCTCGCCCGCCATATACGGATTGTAATGCTGACCTTCGCCCATTTTCATACCCTCAGGCATCGGCTCATCATAGCCAGTGAGGAGAGAATAGACATAATTTGCACCATCGGCGCGCGCCTTCACGATCAGGCTTAGGTTCGGTGGATACGCACCGTTATTGACCGCACGTGCTGCATTCTCATTCGGATATGGATTCGGGTAATAGTCAGACGGGCGACCCGGGCGCTCAACCATCTCACCATCATCATTTGGCCCATCCATCACGCTATATTCTGCTGCGAGCGCTTTGACTTCGTCAGCAGAAAACCCAATCTCAGTGAAGGTACGGAACGCCACGCCCTCAAGCCCATGACAACTCGCACATACTTCGCGGTACACTTGAAAGCCGCGCTGTGCCGCCTGTTCATCGACGGTGCCGAACGGCCCGCTAAACGACCACTCGAGCTGCTTCGGATACTTCCCACCGCCTGCGGCCATCGCAACTGCCGGCATGCATATAAGAGCAAGGATTAAACCAATTCGCTTCATCATTCTCTCCTCTACGCTTTCGACAGCACTGACTGATGAATACTCACCGGCAGCTCTTTCGGTTTTTCGACTTTACTGACCCACGGCATCACGAGCAGGAAGTGCGCAAAGTAATAGGCTGTGCAGATCCGTGACAAAGTCACATAAATGCCTTCTGCTGGCATCGCGCCAAGATAGCCAAGGGCCACTGCGTTAATACCGAAAACCCAGAAGAACAGCTTGTAGAGCGGGCGGTAATTTGTACTACGCACGCGCGAACTATCGAGCCACGGAATCACGAACAGTACGAGAATCGCCGCGAACATGGCAAGTACACCGCCCAGCTTATCTGGAATTGCACGCAAAATCGCGTAAAACGGCAAGAAATACCATTCCGGTACAATGTGCGCCGGCGTCACGAGCGGATTCGCTGGGATATAATTATCCGCATGGCCCAAATAATCAGGCGCGAAGAAGAGGAAACCAGCGAACACGATCAAGAACACACCAATGCCGAAGAAGTCCTTCACCGTGTAATACGGGTGGAACGGGATTGTATCTTGCGGCCCTTTGACATCAATGCCCGTCGGATTGTTCGAGCCATAAGCATTGAGCGCGACAATATGCAGCACCACCGCACCCACAATCAGGAACGGCATCAAGAAATGCAGCGCAAAGAAGCGCGTTAGCGTTGGGTTATCGACCGAGAACCCACCCCATAGCCAGGTCACAATCGGATCACCAACCAGCGGAAACGCCGAGAAGAGGTTCGTAATCACCGTCGCGCCCCAAAAACTCATTTGCCCCCATGGCAAGACATAGCCCATGAAGGCGGTCGCCATCATGAGGAGTAAAATGATGATACCAAGCCACCACAACACTTCGCGCGGCGCTTTATACGAGCCATAATAGAGCCCCCGGAAGATATGGATATAGACAACAATGAAGAACATCGACGCGCCCACCGCATGCATGTAGCGAATCATCCAGCCGAAATTCACATTACGCATGATATGTTCAACCGAAGCAAACGCACCATCAACGCTGGAATTATAGTGCATCGCAAGGAACAGGCCGGTGAGAATTTGGATCACCAAACATAGGCCCGCAAGCGAGCCAAAATTCCAGAAATAGTTGAGATTCTTCGGTGTCGCATGACGCGGACCCACCGCCTTATCAATCGCGTAAATGATCGGCAAGCGGCGATCAACCCAGCCAACCCAGCCCTTATACGGAGATTCGTGATGTAGTGCCATAACTGCTCCTTATCCAATTTTAATCGCGGTGTCGCTGGTAAATTCGTAGTCCGGCACCAATAGATTAATCGGTGCCGGGCCTTTGCGGATTCGGCCTGACGTGTCGTAGTGTGAGCCATGGCATGGGCAGAACCAGCCCTTATACTCCCCCGCGCCATCACCGAGCGGGACACAGCCCAAATGCGTACACACACCGACCATGACCAGCCACTGCTCTTTGCCTTCTTTCACCCGCTCAGCATCCGTCTGTGGATCGGGCAGACTTTCACCATCGGCCGCTTTGGCGTCTTCAATTTCTGCCGCAGTGCGGTGGCGCACAAAGACCGGCTTACCGCGCCACATCACTTTAATCTCTTGGCCTTCGGCGATCGGCGCCAAATTCACGTCGACCGATGCGAGCGCCAGAACATCTTTCGATGGGTTCATACTATGCACAAATGGCCACACTGCTGCGCCCGCGCCCACAGCGCCCATGGCAGCGGCGGACAGCACCATAAAATCGCGGCGCGTGCCTTCATGCGAATGTCCTGCTGATTGATCAGATGCGTGTGTGGTATCGACTGTTTCCGTCATGGTCCCTATGCCTCACTCGTTACTTTATAATGATTCTAAGTTGGAATCAATGGAATTTCATCCTATTGCGCTGCATATTCTCTTATTTGGCGATTGGGTGCAACGGGAAAAATGGTTTTTCCACGGAATTTCAGTGCTGAAACCACGATTACCCCCCAGCGAGAGATAAAAGCATGATATTTCTTACGGATGTCACAAAACCTTAACACGCGTTAACGCTAGGTTTGCTATAGTGCTGTTATGGCACGAATCATAATAGATCCGAATAACTTAACGGGATATCGCACCCTTGATGGTTTTGTTGAGATACCCGTTGATCCATCAATGGGCGATCAGCAAAAAATGCTCACCATTGTGAATCACCTGCTCGCACATCACAGGCAATTTGCATGGGACCATGAAGCGAAAGCCCATCAAGGACAAGGCGAGATGTTTTATGGCGCTGCGCTGCTTCGCACGGCTGAGAATAAATATTACCTTACCGCCAACACCCATTTGAAAGATTCCTCTGCCACACGCGACTGCGCCGAAGCGAATGGCGCTACAGAAGCCGTACAAGATGTGCTTGCCAACAAAATGGAAATCGAAGAAATTTGGTTCATGGGCGGCAAGGGCGATCGCTCGAAAGGCACCCTCACCCTCCCGGGCGAATTCGGTCGACGCAACACACCATGCGGAAGCTGTCTGGATGTCATCAATAGCCATAAACTCAAAAACGGTCATGAAACCTTAGCGCATATGCTGCCATTAAATGAGGGGGACTGGAAGCTCATTCCCGATCATGGGAACCATAAGGGGGCTCTCGCCAAACATCAGGTCATGACCCGTGCCATTGGTGAACTGCTTCCTTACACTTCCATTTTCATCAGCGACCTCAGCAATCGGCTAAAGCCGGTCATCATGCGCGGAATGGACTACCTACAGAGCAACAAACCAGCAGATACGCTATCATATGCGATGAAACCCGGGGATATCACCACCGCTATTGATGCAGAGGCTCCCATGGAAAGCATGCACCGCATCCTGATGGATACCGTACGCCAAGAATATGGTAAACGTGAGGATGGCAGCTTACGCAAATGCACCGCCACGGTGGTGCGTACCACCAACGGAAGTTACCATTTAGGCGTCTACATTGATGATGGCAAAACGCTTGCCACCCCCGATTCGGTCTACAATGCGATTCAAAATGCCCTTGGGGAACCGATCACCGATAGCTTCGTCCTCTCCGTAGATTTCCCTCGAGAAGCATCCTTGCGCGAATCCTATCAGAGAGATGCGAAACATTCCGTTAAAGTGACTCCCCCTAGCGGTGATATGCGCAATCGGATAACAAAAGCACGCGCTAAAGACAATACACATCACACCGATTACCATGGAAAGGGAATGGGGCCTAACCAAAAACCTACCCTGCATATGCTGCTGCCCGTCGCGCCTGATGAGTTTAAGCCAGCACACCATGTGCAAACCGTGAATAGCGATAAAATGATACCCTATGGCTACACTAATCCGAAAAATGACGGTTGCAGCCATCATGGCGGTTGCCAGCACCACGCGCATCGCTAAACTGCGCGCATGACCACCCCTGCCCTTATCCTCTATCAGCCTGATATTGCCCAGAATTTTGGCGCGATCCTGCGGCTAGGTGCCTGTATGGGATTGCCGGTCCATGTCATTGAGCCATGCGGCTTTCCTCTTGACGATAAGCGCGTGCGCCGCGCCGGGATGGACTATATTGAAGGCGCCGAACTGATCCGCCATGCCTCCTGGGAGCATTATAAAGAGGCCCGGCCTAGCCGGCGCAAAATCCTCCTGACCACTAAAGGCACAGAGCCACTCTACCCCTTTGAATTTACTGACAATGATGATGTGATCTTCGGCCGTGAAAGCGCCGGCGCACCAGAAACCGTGCATGCTGCAATGGATCACCGGCTGCTGATTCCCATGCCCGGCGAAGGCCGCTCACTCAACCTCGCCATGTCGGTGGCGATAGTGGCAGGCGAAGTGGTGCGGCAAAGTTATTAAAATATTAATATATTTCTGTTACTTATAGGGGATGGGCTACCCTAATGACCTCGTGCCTTATCGGCAAAACCCGTATGGCGATACTGTCACCGTGCGTACAGAGCCTCGTGATAATAGCTGGCGTTTTACTGTGGAAGGGGCGCTTGGTATCAACAACATGTATGGCGCACAACTCATTGTATTTCCTGATGATATGAGAAGCATTCTCTTATGTCAGGCACCGGGGAGAGACCCGGAAACAGGCCGATTGGCTGCGGACACGCCGCCTCAGGAAAAGGCTTTTCACCTAGATCTACACGAAACACAGGCTCTTTTAACAAAGCTAGCAAAGGAAGCGGGGCTATCGCCTGGAGACCATTTCCCCGAATCTTACCGCCTAGAACAAGGGAAAAACTCATCATTATCAGATGCTTGCTATCAGAAAATTCTTACAGAGGAGCAAGCACGCTCCATACCACCGCTCCCTGAAATAGCGCCTGGGCCGCCGCAGCCCGAAACACCGGACGCACCGCTGCCGCCATACTTCAATGGCGCATCCCCCAGAACTCCCCCTAATCGCTAATGATCCTGCTGATTTTCATCATTTTGTAACACTTTTCGGGTATACTCGATAAAGAATAGAACCAATGTAAGGAACGTAGTCAATGTCAGATTCAAGCTTTGGAGATGCTTTTTCCGAAAGAGGGAAACGGGCACAACAAGCACTTGGCGCAGTAGGCGAGAACGCATTGTATCAGCTAAGCAAAGGACTTATCAAAGCGACGGACCCAGGTTACTGCAATACGGCATTATCCAGCTGCATTAGTTACGAAGATACACGCACCGCATCAGAAGGATTAACCACAAAAGACACGTCTAGACTCACTATTATCGATACTATCATGCAAGGCGAAACATGGATCGCACGGTGTTATCTCGACAAAACAGAAATCACATACACGTTTGAAAACAACCAGATACGAGCGGCTATAAAAGGCGAAGAGATCATTTTACCTTATGACGGAAAAAAAGGGTTTGAACGCGCTATTGCTGAAGTACAATCCATGGCAAAATTAGCCTCTGGAATTTCACGCTTTGACTCTTTGGATGATGGCACCTATTCGCTAGGACACAGACGAGGCAGCATGACGGCGCAATCACCGCTAGACGGATATTGCACCATGCTCAATGAGATCAAAGAAGATCCCTCCAACAATTTCAATTTCATTGGCTACAACAATCCCGGCATTCCGACTCCGGCTGAAGAGTTGACTGAGCCATGCTCTGGGCTTCCTGTGAGTCACCGCGACAAGCCGGCTTGCACCCCAGAACGCTAATTTTCATGATTGCATCACTGCCCGCCGCTTGCTAAGACAGCAGCATGTCTTCTGCTGCTCCATCCCCTGCATCCGCACCTTTGTCCATCAACGCGAAACAATCTCTTGCTTCCGGTTGGTTCCGCGAACTTCGCGATTCGATCTGCGCGAGTTTCGAGGCGATCGAAGATGAGCTGGCGTCCGGCCCACATGCAGCTCTTGATGCGGGCCGGTTCGAGCGCAAGATGTGGGATCGCGACACCATAGGGTCAGAGGGAAATGAGTCGGCGTCAGCAGACGGCGTCTTTAGTCGCGAAGCGTCAGTTCCATCGCGCAAAACAGCAGTGCAGCGCGGGGACGAACATAATAAAGGCGGCGGCGAAATCTCCATCATGCGCGGCCGCGTCTTTGAAAAAGTCGGCGTCAATATCTCGACGGTGAGCGGAAAATTCTCGGAGAAATTTCAAAAAGAAATGCCTGGTGGCAGCGACACGCCCTATTATTGGGCGAGCGGAATTTCCCTTGTCGCCCATATGCGCTCACCCCTCGTCCCCGCCGCGCATATGAACACGCGGATGATCTGTTTAGGGGATCGGGATTGGGGATTAAATAATACTGAGGCACAAAATCGAGGCCAGGCATGTCCGGCGAAGCTCGAAGAGCGTAGACGGAAGGCCGAATCCCGAAAGCCGAATCCCCAAGGCGCGACGCGCCTATGGTTCGGCGGCGGCGGCGACCTCAACCCAATGTATGACATCGCGCAAGACACAGCCGATTTTCACGGGGCCTTCCAAAAAGTGTGTGACGCCTATGACCCTGACTGGCATGCCCTCTTTAAAGCATGGTGCGACGAATATTTTTTCATTCCTCACCGCAATGAAGCGCGCGGCGTCGGCGGCATTTTTTATGATTATTTAGGATTTAACAGCCAGAACGCAGACGCGCCGCTTCGCGAGGAAGCGCGCAGTGCTGACGACGCGATCCAGAAAGCCACACGCTCAGACTGGACTGCTTCACCTAAAGGTTCGCAGAACGGTTCCTCTAACTTTGGAGGTAACAATCATTCCCGCGGCCCTGCGACCCAGGCTGGTATGGAAGCGACCATGGCCGCACCGCAGGATTGGGACACGCGCTTTGCCTTCACCAAGCAGGTGGGCGAAACGTTCCGCGACATTTATGGCGAGCTGATCCGCCGTCACATCCATGAGCCATGGACGGACAAGCAGCGCGAATGGCAGCTCGAAAAACGTGGGCGCTATGCGGAATATAATTTGCTCTATGATCGCGGCACGCGCTTTGGCCTGATGACCGGCGGCAACCCCGAAGCGATCCTGATGAGCTTGCCCCCTGAAGCACGGTGGCCTTGAGTATAAAAATAGAAACCGAGGCCAGGAGACCGAGCCTTTAGTCGCGACAGCGTTAGGCTCATCGCGCAGCCCAGACGGGCGGAGCGGGAGCGATCATAATTTCCTTAAAAGCCACAATGCCGGGATCCCCATCAGTGCGGACACCGCAAACATCGCTGCCCAGCCATGCGCGTCGGCAATCACCCCGGCGCTGCCCGCCAGCACCTTGCTTGAGAATGACGCCAGTGACGCGAGCAGCGCATATTGCGTCGCCGTGAATTCCTTATTCACCAAGCTCATCATATAGGCGATCGCCGCGCCGGTGATCATCCCACCCGAGCTATTATCGAGCGAAATCGCCACCATCAAATAGGTCGTGCTCGGCGTCTGTTCGCCATGCAGCGCGAGGCCGATATAGGCTAAATTCGTCACCATCTGATAGAGCAAAAACCACAGCAAACATTTCTGAATGCCGCACAGTCGAATCAGTGCCCCGCCGATGAACATCCCGGCCATGGTCGCACCAAAGCCGAAGAGTTTAGCAATGCTCGCAATCTGTAATTTCTCATAGCCAATATCGAGCAGGAACGGGTTCACCATAAACCCGATGAAGCCGTCCGGAATGCGATAGGCGAGGATGAATAGCAAAATATAGACCCAGCCAGGATGCCGCTGCATGAAATCTTTGAACGGTTCGATGATGGCGTGCCTGATAATGTGCCGGGCACCCTGTGCGTCAGCAGACGCACCCTTGAGTATCCGCGAAGACGCTTCTGGCTCCAGCGCCAGCAAGCTCACGCCCATGGAAAACACCATCCCGCCGGCCATAATGGCATACACCTCATTCCATGGAACGCTATCCGCAAGCGCCAGCGCGCCAGCGCCCGCCAGCAATAGCCCCATCCGGTAGCCAAACACCGCCGCAGCGGCTCCTTCGCCATATTCTTCTTCCTTCAGAATCTCTGCGCGATACGCATCGACCACCACATCCTGACTCGCCGAGAAAAACGCCAGCAGCAATGCGGCGAGCCCCAGCAACTCCGGCGCTTCGGTCGGGGACATGGTCGAGAGCCAGCCAATGGCGACAATCACGCCGAACTGCGCCATCAGTAGCCAGCTACGCCGCCGCCCAAGCCGGTGCAACAGCGGCAGCTTCACATGGTCCATCACCGGCGCCCACAGGAAATTAAACGAATAGGGAATCGCCACCCAGGCAAACACGCCAATGGTGGCACGGTCGACGCCGCTTTCTTGCAGCCAGGCGGCAAGCGTCCCGCCCACCAGCAAATAGGGCAGCCCGCTGGCAAAGCCCATCGCCAGCACGGTCAGCATCGGGCGGGTGAGATAGGGAGTAATGATCTGTATCAAATATGCCATGCTTCCCAATAGTGACGGATTAACGAAAAAGCGAGAACAGACGTCCGAGCCCTTTAGTCACGAAGTGTTAGGCTCATCGCGCGAAATCAGTAGTGCAGCGCGGGAGTAAATAAAAAACTACGCCGCAACCAGCGACTCAAGGGGCATCTGACTCCGCGCGCCGATTTGCTGAATGATACGGCCCGCACATTGATGGCCCAGCTTCGCAGAACGCTGATGCTCCCAGCCTTGCGTGAAGCCATAGAGGAACCCAGCGGCGAATAAATCGCCGGCACCGGTCGTATCGACCACCGGGTCCACCGGCGCCGTCGGCACCATCTGCATCGCCTCGCGCGTCACCACAATCGCGCCCATTTCGCTGCGTGTGATCAGCGCCAAATCAATCGAAGATTGCAGCGCCTTGACCGCCACTTCAATATCATCCGTATCATACAGCTCGCCAATCTCCGCCTCATTCGCAAACAGAATATCGAGACGATTCTCGACCAAATCGCGCATCTCATCGCGGTGGCGTTCGACGCAAAACACATCCGACAGTGTCATCGCCAGCTTCGCACCCGAGGCTTTCGCCAGATCCATCGCATGGAGAATCGCTTCTTTCGCACTTGGCTGATCCCATAGATAGCCTTCAATGTAGAGAATCTCAGCGTCTTTCACCATCGCCTCATCGACATCGCTTTTATGCACCTGCGCGCAGACGCCAAGATGCGTCGCCATGCTGCGCTCGCCATCCGAGGTCACACACACCAAACAGCGGCCGGTCGCATCGCCTTCGCTCGCCGGTGCTGTGTTAAAATCAACCCCAATTGCTCTCATATCATGGCGGAACACCTCGCCCATCTGATCGTCGCGCGTCTTGCCAATAAAGCCGGTCTTCGCGCCGAGGCCCGCCATCGCCGCCAGCGTGTTCGCGGCGCTCCCACCCGAACATTCCACCGTGGCGCCGAAAACGCCCATCCCTTCATAGATGGCGCTCGCCTTCTCATCATCGACCAGCACCATCGCGGCTTTTTCCACGCCATGTTCGCCCAAAAATGCATCATTGACGCGCGCTAAAATATCGACAATCGCATTGCCCACCGCGACGGTTTGGTATGTTTTATTGCTCATACATGCTCCTTACTTTGTCTAAATCTTCTTGCGTATCTACACCCAAAGGCATGGAGGATGCAAGCACCACATCGATGCGCATGCCTGCTTCGAGCGCGCGTAACTGTTCCAGCCGTTCGCGCAGCTCCAGCGCACTTGGCGGCAGGGCAACAAACCGCGCCAGCGCATCGCGGCGATAGCCATAAATCCCGACATGATGATAGAGCGGCCCGTCGCCATAGGGCGCCGCCGCGCGCGTGAAATAGAGCGCCTGCGCCCTGCCCTCACCGTAAAAGCTGAGGATCGGCTTCACCACATTCGGGTTGGTCTTCTCTTCTTCATCGGTGATTTCCACCGCCAGCGTCGCAATATCCGCATGCGGGCGCGCTTGCAGGATTTCTCCCACTTTTTGCAAAAGCTGCGGGTCGATCAGCGGCAAATCACCTTGCAGATTAATAATGATCGGATGCTGCGCGCCGGGGTCTATCTGCTGCACCGCCTCCCAGATCCGGTCTGAGCCCGAAGCATGATCGGCGCGGGTCAACACTGCCTCGCCGCCAGCCGCCTGTACCGCTTCTTGAATCGAGGCATCATCGCACGCCACCAGCACCCGGCCGAGCTTCGCCTCCATCGCCCGTCGCCAGACATGGACAATCATCGGCGCATCGCCAATCATCTTGAGCGGCTTGTTCGGCAGCCGCTGCGAGCTCAGGCGCGCAGGAATCACAATCAGCGGTTCAGCAGTCATGATTAAACGCTATTCTGTCACCCCGTGCTTGTCACGGGGTCTGTGGTAATTATCCCGAAATGCCCTATTCGTCATTTCGAGCGGGCGCGTCAGCGTGAGGAGAAATCTAAGATCTCTCCACTGCTTTGCCGTGTTCGAGATGACATAGACGGGAAAGTCGCTTTTTTTCACTGGCAAAATTGTCCCAAATCTTTATATTCACATCTAAGAAACATTCTAAAACAGGGACCGATATGGAACTCAATAAAATCGCCGCCGCTATTCTACTTGCTGGACTTATTGGAATGATCGTTGGGAAAGTCAGCGAAATCCTCTATTACGGGCCACCGGAAACACCGGGCCATGAGAAAGAGGTCACACGCGGCTACGCGATTGACGTGCCGGAAGGCGGGGTTGATACTTCGGTGGCGCAAGCGGAAGAAGCGTTGCCGCCCATCACGCCTCTGCTTGAAACCGCCGATATTGCCGCGGGCGAAGCCTATTTCAAAAAGCGCTGCGCAACGTGTCATACCTATGAAAGTGGCGGAAAAAACAAGGCCGGCCCGAATCTTTGGGGCGTGTATAATCGCGACAAGGGCGCCGTTGCTGGCTTTAATTATTCCTCTGCGCTCAACGATGCGCCAGGCAATTGGAATGCGGAAGATCTGAATGGGTTCCTTCACAAGCCAAAGAAATGGCTCTCCGGCACCATCATGGCCTATGCTGGTATTCGTAAAGAGCAAGAACGCGCCAATGTCATCGCCTATCTACGTTCGCTCAAATAGCTTTTGCTTTTCGCGCGAATCGCGTACACTACTCCCATGGAAACGTTTATCGATAGCCTGACCCCCGCCACCTGGTGGCTCGTGGTGGCCATTGGCTGCATTATCATTGAGCTGTTTGTCGTCAGCACATTGGCCTTTTTCTTTGCCGCAACCGCCGCCGTGGTCGTGGGCATTCTGATTGAAACCAGCACCATCGCCAGCGATGATCTCACGGTTCAGCTCGCTGCCTTTTTCGGCCTGACCTTCGTCTTTGGTATTGCGCTGTGGAAGCCGATCAAGAAATGGCGTACTGACCCCAAAAACGCCAAAAGTTACAATAACATGGTCGGCGGCAGTGTCACCATCGGCCCGGGTGATCTGACCAGAGGCAAGACCGGCAGCGCCACCTGGTCGGGCGCGACCATGCGCGCCAAACTCGCCGATGATGCAGAGACAGACACACTCAAAGAAGGCGACACCGCCACCATTGCCGACGTGCTGGGCAACGTGTTGATTGTGACGCCATAATTCCGCTTAGCATAACCTGCCATATCCGATTGCTCCTACATCCATCCCCCGCTATGATCTCCTTCAAATGAATGATGTCATTCCCTGAATGCAGTGAAACTACATTCTAAGGGAATCCAGTAGTGCCTTTTCTGGATTGCCCTAGAATGCTGTGCATTTAGGCAATGACACTTATTGAAAGGGAGTGCGATAATGGATTTCGTATCATTTTTAGGGCTCGTTGCCGGTATTTTTGGCGGCCTCATTATTTGGAAAGGGATCAAGATTGTCCCGCAACAATCGGCTTTTATCGTCGAAAAGCTTGGCCGGTTTGACCGCAAGCTCGAGCCGGGGCTGAACCTGCTCATCCCCTTCATCGAAGTCGTTGCCTACCGCCATTCGCTCAAAGAATTCGCCTATGATGTTCAAGAGCAAAGCGCCATCACCCGCGATAATGTCTCGCTACTGATGGATGGGGTGGTTTATATCCGCGTGGTCGATCCAATCGAAGCCAGCTACGGCGTGAATGACCCGCTTTATGCCGTGACCCAGCTCGCGCAAACCACCATGCGCTCAGAAATCGGCAAGCTCTCGCTCGATGAATGTTTCGAGGAGCGCGAGCGGCTCAACACCAACATTGTGAACTCTATTAATGATGCGGCCCAGACCTGGGGCATCCAGTGCATGCGCTATGAGATTAAAAACATCACCCCGCCGCGCAACGTGCTGCAAGCCATGGAAACGCAAGTCGAAGCCGACCGAAAAAAGCGTGCTGAAATTCTAGAATCCGAAGGAATTCGCCAATCAAAGATTAATGTGGCAGAAGGGCACAAACAGCAAATTGTTCTCGAATCCGAAGCAGCAAAGCTCGATCAAATCAACCGTGCGCAAGGGGAAGCCGAAGCCATCCTTGCTGTCGCCGAAGCCACGGCGAAAGGGATTGAGGCGGTCGCCATTTCAATTCAAAAAGCAGGCGGGGAAGAAGCGGTGGCGCTCAAAATCGCAGAGCAATATGTCAGCGCCTTTGGCAAGCTTGCCAAAGAAAGTAACACCATCTTACTTCCTGCCAACACGAATGATGCCGGTTCGATGGTCGCACAAGCGCTGGGCATTTTCAACACAATCAAACAGGGTACTGCGGGCAGCGGCTCTCAAGGCCCGTGGAATCAGAGTTAAACCAAACGTCATCCTGAGCGTTAGCGAAGGATCTCTATAGTGCACTACAATAGATCCTTCTTCGGCTTCGCCTCATCAGGATGACGATATGATTAAAAAAAGGAGACGCCTATGAAACTTATACTTATCACCCTACTCACCCTCTGCAGCATCACCGCCCTCACCGCTTGCAATACGATTGAAGGCATTGGCGAAGATATTGGCGCGGCGGGCAAAGCCATCGACGATTCGGCCGAAGAGAATAAAGCCTATTAAAGGAGCAACGCCCTATGTGGCTGGCACGATGGGGCACTGGAATCCTCTGTATGCTGTGTTTCGCAGCAAACGCTCATGCTGTGCCCAAACACGCGCTGACTCTGTTTGGCGAGCCAAAATATAAGGCAGGCTTCACGCATACTGACTATGTGAACCCCAGCGCCCCCAAAGGCGGCACGCTCAAACTCGCCAGCCCCGGCAGCTATGATTCGCTCAACCCCTTCATCTTAAAAGGCATCGCTGCGCCGGGTATCAGCTTGATCTATGAATCGCTGATGACCAAAAGCCTCGATGAACCCCTCACCTATTATGGGCTGATCGCAGAATCCGTCGACGTCGCCGAAGATAACACGAGTGCGACCTTTCGCTTGCGTAAAAACGCGCACTGGCATGATGGGAAGCCGATCATTGCCGACGATGTGCTCTTCACCTATGAAGCGCTCACCACCATGGGCCACCCGGCCTACCGCGTCTTGCTCGCGCCAATCCAATCCGTGAAAAAAATCAACGACCACACGGTCGAATTCACCTTCGCCGATCCCACAAATCGCGAGAACGCAACCACTGCCGCCTCCATGACAGTCTTGCCGCGGCATTACTACCAGAGCGTTCCCTTCGATAAAACCACGCTCGAACCCCCGCTCGGCTCCGGCCCTTATAAGATCAGCACGGTCGATCAGGGCCGTTCCATCACCTATGAACGCGCGGAGGAATATTGGGGCAAAACCCTACCCATCCGTGTCGGCACACACAACTTTGAGCGCGTCCGCTACGATATTTACCGCGATGAAACCGTGTCACTCGAAGCACTCAAATCCGGCCAATATGATGTGCGCGAAGAATATATCGCGCGCAACTGGGCCACCGCCTATGACATCCCCGCCATCGAGCGCGGCGAGTTGAAAAAAGAGATGGTGCCACACCAAGTGCCGCGCGGCATGCAGGCCTTTTTGTTCAACCAGCGCAAAGCAAAATTCCAGGACCGCCGCGTACGCCGCGCCATCAGCCTCGCGATGGATTTTGAATGGATGAATGAGACCCTTTTCTACGGCGCGTATGACCGCAGCAATAGCTTCTTCCAGAACACCCAGTTCATGGCAACCGGCACCCCTAAAGGCGATGAACTCGCCTTGCTCGAGCCACATCGCGACGCGCTGCCCCCGGCCCTGTTTACCGAACCCTACATCCAAACGCCGACCGACGGCTCCGGCCATGCGCGCGGGCGTTTGATCGAAGCGCAATCCCTTCTGAAGGAGGCTGGTTGGGTCATGGGCGAGGATGGTCAGCGCACTCACGAAGACACGGGTGAGCTACTCACCGTGGAGTTCCTCATGCGCCAACGCACCTTTCAGCGCGTCATCACGCTCATGCAAAAGAATCTGAAACGTCTCGGCGTTGCCTCCACCTTCCGCTATGTCGATGATGCGCAATATCAAAAACGCATCGATGATCGTGATTTCGACATCATCAATATTTGGTGGAATCTCGGTGTGCTCTTTCCTGGCAATGAACAAATTTCCTACTGGCATTCATCGCAGGCCGATGTCGCTGGCAGCAATAATTTATCCGGCACCGATTCCGTAGTGATCGACGCCTTGCTCGATCGGCTCATCGCGGCAAGCACACTCGAAGAACTCCGCGCTTCGGCTCGCGCGCTTGATCGCACCTTGCTTTGGGAGCATGCGGTGATTCCGCATTGGCATCTCGCCTTTTGGCGCCTGGCTTACTGGGATCGCTTCGGCAAACCAGACATCCAGCCGCCCTATGATATTGGTATCATGACCTGGTGGGCCAAAGATGCTACGATGGAGGAGAAATGACTGCCTACATCATCCGCCGCCTTTTGCTCATGATCCCCACGCTCCTGGGCATCTTGCTGCTCAATTTCATCATTGTGCAGGCCGCACCGGGGGGGCCTGTCGAGCGGCTCGTCGCGCAGCTCACCGACCCATCCGGCGGCGGCGCGACCGCCAATTTCACTAAGCAAAGCGGGGACAACGCCTCTGCTTCACAAGCGCTCACCCAGAACACACCCGGCCAATCCGCTTACCGGGGCGCACGCGGGCTCGACCCCGACCTCATCGCCGACATTGAAAAACAATATGGTTTCGACAAGCCCGCCCATGAGCGCTTTCTGAAAATGCTCACCGATTATGCGCGCTTTGATTTCGGCACCAGTTTCTTCCGCGACGAGCCGGTGCTCGATCTGATCCTCGACAAGCTCCCCGTCTCCATCTCCCTCGGCTTGTGGACCACCCTGCTCGTCTATCTCATCTCCATCCCGCTTGGCATCAAAAAGGCCCTGCGCGATGGCACGCCCTTCGATAGCTGGACCTCCACCGCCATCATCCTCGGCTATGCGATTCCGTCCTTCCTGTTCGCCATCCTGCTGATCATCCTGTTCGCCGGCGGCAGCTACTATCAGCTCTTTCCCTTGCGCGGCATCATCTCCGATGGCTGGCG
The DNA here is from genome assembly GCA_964352815.1 of uncultured Azospirillaceae bacterium. Taxonomy (GTDB): domain Bacteria; phylum Pseudomonadota; class Alphaproteobacteria; order Rickettsiales; family UBA3002; genus CAYGTO01. The sequence continues at coordinate 53,106 of CAYGTO010000010.1, forward strand.
TGAAATGGGTACGTTTGAACTAATTCTGGACTATTTCTGGCACCTCGCCTTACCCCTCACCGCCATGGTGATCAGTGGCTTTGCTGGGCTGACGCTGCTGACCAAAAACTCGTTTCTCGAGGAAATCGGCAAGCTCTACGTCACCACCGCCCGCGCGAAGGGGCTCACCGAACAGCGCGTGCTCTATGGCCATATTTTCCGCAACGCCATGCTCATCATCATCGCCGGCCTGCCCTCGGCCCTGCTGTCGGTGCTGTTCACCAGCTCGCTGCTGATCGAAGTGATCTTCTCGCTCGACGGGCTTGGGTTGCTTGGCTTTGAGGCCGCCATCAACCGCGACTATCCGGTGATGTTCGGCACACTCTTCATCTTCACCGTGATCGGGCTGGTCTTCAAATTGATTGGCGATTTGATGTATACGCTCGTCGACCCACGCATTGATTTCGAGGCGCGCGCATGACCCTCTCTCCGCTCACCCGCCGGCGCCTTGCCATTTTTCGCCAAAACCGTCGCGGCTATATCAGCCTGTGGCTGTTCCTCATCCTGTTTATCCTCAGCCTGTTCGCCGAGCTGATCGCCAACGACCAGCCCATTTTGGTCAGCTATAAGGGCGAGCTGCTCTTCCCCATCTTTGAGACCTATCGCGAGGATGTCACCTTCGGCGGCATCCTTGAAAGCGAGGCTGACTATACCGACCCATGGATCATTCAGGAGATCACCTCCCATGGCTGGATGGTGCTGCCCCTTCTGCCCTACCATCATCAAACCATCAATTTTGGCATTGCGCGCGCGCCAGCGCCGCCTTCTTCGGACAACACCCTCGGCGTCGATGACCAGGGCCGTGACGTGCTCGCCCGCGTGATTTACGGCTTCCGCATCTCGATTCTCTTCGCCCTCATCCTCACCTTCTTCGCCTCCCTCATCGGCATCATTATGGGCGCGATTCAGGGCTATTTCGGCGGCTGGACCGACCTGCTGCTCCAGCGCTTTATGGAGATTTGGGGCGGCATGCCAGTGCTCTATTTGCTCATCATTCTCGCCAGCATCATCACCCCCAGCTTCTGGTGGCTGCTCGCGCTGATGGTGCTGTTCTCCTGGATGACATTGGTGGATCTTGTGCGCGCGGAATTTCTGCGTGCACGGAATTTTGAATATGTCAAAGCCGCCCGTGCCCTCGGCGTGCGCGAAACCACCATTATGTGGCGCCATGTGCTGCCCAATGCGCTGGTCTCGGTTTTCACCTTCGTGCCCTTCATTCTAAACGGCGCCATCACGACCCTCACCTCGCTCGACTTCCTCGGTTTCGGCCTGCCGCCCGGCTCCCCCTCCCTCGGCGAGCTGTTAGCGCAAGGCAAGAACAACCCGCAAAGCCCCTTCCTCGGCATCACCGCCTTTGTCGTGCTCGCTCTTATGCTTTCGCTTCTGATCTTCATCGGCGAGGCGGTGCGCGATGCGTTTAACCCGAAAAAGACGTTGGTGGAGGCGAAATGAGCTTACTCTCTGTCACCAACCTCTCTCTCTCCTTCGGCGCGAGCACCGTCGTGGACGGGATCTCCTTTGACATTAAAAAAGGCGAGGTGCTAGGCATTGTCGGCGAGTCCGGCTCGGGCAAATCCCTCTCTGCCCTTTCCGTGATGGGCCTGGAGCCAAGCGCCGCCGCGACCTCAGGCAGCATCCGTTTTGAAGGCAAAGAGATTCTCGGCAGCGGCGAGGAAGCGTTACGCACCCTCCGTGGCAATCAGATTTCGATGATTTTTCAAGAACCACAAAGTGCCCTCAACCCGCTGCACCGTATCGGCAAGCAGGTCGATGAGATTATCAGCACTCACCAACAGCAAAAAGAACCGCTTCGCGAGGGAGCGGATGCGACCGCGGTGATCCAGAAAGATGTTGCAACACGCTCTGGACTGCCGCGCCTGCCTGCGCGAAGCCCAAGCTTCGCTTCGGCGAAGACAGGTCGGCACAGTCGTGCCTCCTCGCAGAACGTAACGAAACTCCGCAATAGTCTTTTAGACGTCGTCGGGCTGCCCAAAGACATCGCGACGCGCTTCCCCCACGAGCTCTCGGGCGGGCAGCGTCAGCGCGTGATGATTGCCATGGCAATTGCCAACAAACCTGACCTGCTTATTGCCGATGAGCCGACCACTGCGCTTGATGTCACGCTGCAGCAACAGATTCTCGATCTGCTCAAAACGCTGCAGCAACAGACCGGCATGGCGATGCTGTTTATCAGCCATGATTTGGGTGTTGTGCGGCGCGTCTGCGACCGGGTGGCGGTGATGAAAAATGGCCGGATTGTCGAGAAGAATACGGTGCAGCAATTATTTGACACCCCGCAGCATGACTACACCAAAGCCTTGCTCAACGCGGCGCCCAATACCAAGCCCCTACCCTTGCCTGAGAAGGCACGTGAGCTACTCTACACGCGCAACATGAAGGTGCATTTCCCGATCAAGAAAGGTGTGCTGCGACGCACCGTCGATCATGTCAAAGCCGTCGACGGCATCTCCCTCTCGCTCAAAACTGGCGAGACGCTCGGCGTGGTTGGCGAATCCGGCTCGGGCAAAAGCACGCTCGGTTTTGGCCTACTTCGCCTGATCCAGAGCACTGGCCCCATCGTCTATATGGGCCGCGATTTGTCGCAGCAAACGAAAGAGCAACTGCGCAGCATGCGCCGCGATTTGCAGCTCGTTTTCCAAGACCCCTATGCCAGTCTCAACCCGCGCCTTACCGTCGGCGAGATCATCACGGAAGGGCTCGATGTCCATGAGGCGATGATGCGTAAACGTGTTGGAGCGCGCTCGGGCAGCCGCGTCTTCATTGATGACTCGCCCGAAGAAAAACGCCACATCAAGGCCCAAAAACTACGCACCATCGTGCAGCAAGTTGGCCTCACGCCGGAAATGGCGAACCGTTTTCCGCATGAATTTTCTGGCGGTCAGCGCCAGCGCATCGCCATTGCCCGCGCAATGATTTTGCAGCCGCGCTTTGTTGTGCTCGATGAGCCGACCAGTGCGCTCGACCTCACCTTGCAGTCACAAATCATTGAGCTGCTGCAATCTTTCCAAGCGAAATTCAAACTCAGCTATCTCTTTATCAGCCACGATCTGCGCGTCATTCGCGCGATGAGCCACCGTATTATGGTGATGAAGGATGGGAAGGTGATTGAAGAAAATGAGGCGAGTGAACTCCTCACACATCCGCAGCACACATATACGAAGAAGCTGATTGCTGCTGCTTTTATGGAAAGCGCTTTATGATGAAGCCGGTCAGTAGACCGGCCCTTTAGTCGCACCGCGTTAGGCTTGGACTAGAAAAATTAAAGCTCAACGCATTAATTTTTCGCGTTCCAAGCGCGCAAAACAGCAGTGCAGCGCGGGGACAAACAAAAAAACTACTCATCCACCACCAGCACCGTCGCACCGACGGTCTTACGCGCTTCCATATCGGCATGCGCCTGGGCGGCCTGCGAGAGGTAATAATTCTGGCCAATATGCGGGGTCAGCCGGCCTTCGCACACCGCACGGAACAGCTCCGACGCGCCGACAATATATTCGGCATGGCTGGCAAAATGATCTCGGAAATTTGGCCGCGTGATAAAGAGCGATCCCTTGCGCTGCATCTCGCCGAGATCCACCGGGTCAATCGGCCCAGATGCCTCACCATAGCTCACCAATAGTCCAAAGACCGCCAAGCTCGCCACCGACGCGTCCCAGGTCGCCTTACCCACCGCGTCATAGACGACATTCACGCCCTCGCCTTTCGTGATCTCGCGCACCTTCTCGGCAATATCCTTCTCGCGGTAATTGATCACATGATCGCAGCCAAATTCCTTGGCTAGACGGCACTTTTCCTCGCTCCCCGCCGTGCCAATCACCGTCGCGCCGAGCTCTTTCGCCATCTGCACCAAGAGCAGCCCAACACCCCCGGCCGCTGCATGCACCAGCACCCGGCAACGATTATCGACGCGAAACGTCCCGCGCACAAGCATTTGCGCCGTCAGCCCTTGCACCATCAGCGCGACCGCATGCTGTTCATGCACCTCATCAGGAATACGCACCAAATGGTCTTCATTGATACAGCGCATTTGCGTATAGGCGCCAGGCGGGCCGCCCGCATAGGCAACACGCATCCCCACTTCGGTAAAAAACTCGCATCCTGGCCCAACCGCCTCAATGATGCCCGCACCTTCCATGCCAATGCCGCACGGGGTGCTCATCGGAAAATCGCCCGCGCGCTGCATGATATCGATATAATTCACCCCGACCGCACTTTGCTTAATGCGCACCTCTTTATGGCCCGGCTCACCGACCTCGACCTCGCGCCACTGCATGACGTCTGGCCCGCCGGGCTGCTCAATGATGATCGCTTTGGGCATGGTTTTCCTATTCTCCGTCATCTTCGACCGCGTGTCACCCGAAGCTTAAGCGAAGGGTGAAGCTGCTGCGAGCGTCAGAGATCTCATGCTACAAGATCCCCGAGGCGAACATGGTTCGCTCGACGATGACGAATCCCTTGTGTTTTCTTTAGTTCTTTTATATGACATTTCCAGCCGCGAAATACCAGAGGGAAAGAAAATGTATCAAGCGACCATACCCACAAGACTGTAACCCCGTCTTGATGACGGGGTGCGGGGGGCCCACATGCGTGAACTGTGCGTTACGCGCCAGACCCCGTAAAAGGTGCGGGGTGACATGTGTGGAGCGACGACACTCTCTAAACATTTCCGTTACAAACGACTAATGACTAATGACTAACGACTCATCTACCATCATCGCGCTTGCCACGCCGCCCGGGAAATCGGGGGTGGCGGTGATACGCCTATCGGGGCCGGACGCGCTGTCGGCCTTGCCGGCGCTCGGCGTTACCCTCTCTCCCACCCCGCGTCACGCGCATTTGGTCGAGCTGAAAGACGGCGATTTGCCGATCGATCAGGCGCTGCTACTTTATTTCCCAAATCCGCACAGCTTCACCGGCGAAGCAGTCATTGAGCTGCATTGCCATGGCGGCCGCGCCATCATTGAGCGCCTCATTCGCCTGCTCACTGCCCTGCCCGCCATTCGCGCCGCCGAGCCGGGGGAGTTCACGCGCCGCGCCGTCGAGAATGGAAAGCTCGATATTTTGCAGGCCGAGGGGCTGGCCGATCTGATCGAGGCCGACACCGATGCCCAGCGCCAACAAGCCATCGCACAGCTTGGCGGCAACCGTTCCTCTCTGTATAATCAGCTGCGCGAGAAGGTCATTCACGCGCTGGCGCTGTTTGAGGCCTATATTGATTTTCCGGATGAGCCGGTGCCTGAGGCAGTGGTGGCGCAGGCCCAGCAAGATATTCAAGAAATTATCCATATGATCAATGGCTTACTAGATGATCAGCATCAGGGGGAGATCATTCGTGACGGGGTCAAGGTCGCGATTATTGGCCCGCCCAATGCTGGAAAATCATCGCTTCTCAATTGGTTAGCGAAACGTGATGTCGCCATTGTCTCTGACATTGCTGGCACCACGCGCGATGTGCTGGAAGTGTCGCTCGATCTCGATGGTCATCTCGTCCGACTCTATGATACGGCCGGGATTCGCGAGACAGACGAAACCATCGAGGCAGAGGGAATTCGCCGCGCTGAGGCCCATGCCGAAGACGCCCATCTACTGTTGGTTATGTTAGACTCTAATAGTGAACAATCCATCTCATTTCGCGAGAAGCGAAGCGACGAAGCGATCCATTCAAGCAAACAAAAATGGACTGCCGCGTCGGCTAGCGCCTCCTCGCAGAATAAAAAAACCGTTCCTAGCTTCCAACTTCCAGCCTCCCTTCAAAAGAAGCCGCATCTCATGCTTTGGAACAAGTGTGATCTGCTGCTTCGTCATCCTGAGCCAAAAGCGAAGGATCTATCGCGCCACACGCACCAAGATTCTTCGTCGGCCACGCCTCCTCAGAATGACGGATTTTCTGAAAACTCCCTTTTCATTTCCCTCAAAACCGGCGATGGCCTTGATGCATTCATGGCGTCTCTCACAGCCCAACTCCAGAATCATGTCAGCGCCGAGTCCTCAATCATCACCCGCGCGCGCCACCGCGATGCGTTGACCAAAGCGCGGGACTATCTTTCCCTCACCTTGACGCCAAAAGATCTCGAGCTAACATGTGAAGAGCTTCGCCTCGCCGCCGACCAGATTGGCGCGGTCACCGGCCATATCACCACCGATGATCTGCTCGACGTGATTTTCTCGTCTTTCTGCATCGGGAAATAATGTATGTTTGCCCCTGCTCCGGTTTCCTGACCTCCGCAATAGGCCTAACGGGTTGGCTTGCGCCGCCCTTCGGGTCGCCGACTAAAGGTTCGGCCTACTGGCCTCATCTATTTTGTTGATCCTATGTCTCTGTACAACGCGGGAGCATTAGGAAAATTCCTCCTTGGCATGGGCAGGTTTTTCTGGCATAGCATTCCACAGATATAGAACGGGTATCAAAATGTTTCACGTGAAACATTTTTATCCAGCTCCCGGATGACGGGTGTGGCACAAAAGAAATAGGGTAGTGAAAATGACACAGCAGCATCACTATGATGTGATCGTGGTGGGCGGCGGACATGCCGGCACCGAGGCCTGCGCCGCAGCGGCGCGGCTTGGTGCGCGCACGCTCCTTCTTACCCATAAGAAAGCGACGATTGGTGAGATGTCCTGTAACCCGGCGATTGGCGGCGTGGCGAAAGGCACCTTGGTGCGCGAAATCGATGCATTGGATGGGGTAATGGGCCGGGCGATTGATCGTGCTGGTATTCATTTTCGGATGCTTAACCAGAGTAAAGGTCCCGCCGTCCGTGGCCCGCGCGCCCAGGCAGATCGGAAGCTTTACCGCGAAGCCATTCAAGACATGCTGTTTCACTATGAAAATCTCGATATTATTGAAGATGGCGTCGATGATGTGATTTTGGATAATGGCGCTCTGAAAGGGGCGATTGGCGCCTCGGGAACGCATTACCACGCCCCTGCCCTGGTCCTTACCACCGGCACGTTTTTAAAAGGCAAAATCCATCTGGGCGAAAAGAATTGGCCCGCCGGACGGATCGATGAAGCGCCGGCCATTCAACTCTCAGACACGCTGTATGGGCTTGGCCTCCAGATGGGCCGCCTCAAGACCGGTACGCCGGCACGGCTTGATGGCCGAACCATTGATTGGAGCCTTTGCGAACCCCAACCGGGTGACACGCCGCCCACCCCTTTCTCCTATCTCACGGACGAGATTCGTGTTCCGCAAATTGAATGTTTCATTACCCATACCAACCCCGAAACACATAAAATTATCCAAGCCAATCTTGATCGTTCACCGATGTATTCTGGGCAGATTGAATCGATTGGCCCGCGCTATTGCCCGTCCATTGAAGACAAGGTGGTGCGCTTTGCAGACCGTGAACGCCATCAAATTTTCTTGGAGCCGGAAGGGCTCGATGATCACACCGTTTATCCGAACGGTATCTCAACCTCGCTCCCCGAAGATGTTCAAGAGGCGTTGATTCATTCCATCGTCGGGCTCGAGAATGTCACCATTTTGCGGCCGGGCTATGCGATTGAATATGATTATGTCGATCCACGTGAATTGCATCCAACGCTGGAAACAAAGAAAGTAAAAGGCCTGTATTTGGCTGGACAAATCAATGGCACGACAGGCTATGAAGAGGCTGGCGGGCAGGGGTTGATTGCCGGGCTGAATGCAGCATTGTCACACTCGAACCGCCACTTCACCCTCGACCGGGCCGATGCCTATATTGGCGTGATGATCGATGATCTCATCACTCTGGGAACGCAAGAGCCGTACCGGATGTTTACCTCACGTGCGGAATATCGGCTCACCCTGCGCCCGGATAATGCCGATCTGCGTTTGACGCAAAAAGGCATGGATATTGGATGCGTGAAAGAGGAACGGATTCAGGCCTTTGAAGATAAATGCTCACGGCTTAATCAAAGCCGTACGCTTTGCGATGGCTTAACCATGACTCCAAATGAGGCGGAGCGTCATGGCATTCATTTAAATAAGGATGGTATTCGTCGTTCGGCCTTTGAGCTGATGTCTTATCCTCATGTCACCTATGAAATGCTCTGTGATATTTGGCCGGAATTGAAGGAGATAGATCAAGACGTCAAAGAACAACTTGAGATCGACGCGACCTACCATGGCTATTTGGAGCGCCAGCGTTTGGATATTGAAGCCTTCAAAAAAGAAGAGCATGTGCGTATTCCGGACTCGATCGACTATGATGCGATTCCATCTTTATCGAATGAGATTCGCACCAAGCTGAAAGAGTATCAACCGCAAAACTTGGGAATGGCGGGTCGTATCTCTGGCGTGACACCCGCCGCGATCACCATTCTCTCGGCGCATCTCAAACGCCGCCACGTCGCATAACATGTCATCCGCGCTTAACGCATATGAAAGGTGGAAGGATGCCTTTGGTGTTTCACGTGAAACATTTGAGCGCATAGAAACCTATGGGCGCCTTCTTCTTCAGTGGAGTAAGAAAATCAATCTGATTTCCCACGCCGATCAAACCCATTTATGGGAACGGCATTTATGGGATTCAGCGCATCTCTATCAGACCATGCAACAGAATGTTTCACGTGAAACATTCGAGAAGGGGCGGCTTCTTGATATTGGATCTGGGGGAGGACTCCCCGGTTGCATTTTGGCCATACTAGGGAAGAAGTATGTCACACTTGTCGAGAGTGACGAAAGAAAAACAGCGTTTCTTCATCGGGTTAATGGGGAGCTAAGCTTAGCTATGGCTATTCACACACAGCGTATCGAAAATGTTTCACGTGAAACATTCGACCTTATCACAGCACGAGCACTCGCCCCCGTCTCCCAACTTTTAGGATATTCCGAGCCGTTTATGGGGACAGATTCGGTTTGTTTCTTTCCTAAAGGCAGACAGTGGCGTAAGGAAATAGACGAAGCAAAACAGAGATGGCACTTCACGGTTCGGGCACATCCAGGCCACAGCGACCCAGAAGCTGCGATCCTAACACTCTCGGAACTACAAGCACATGACGCGAATTCTTAGTGTGGTCAATCAAAAGGGCGGGGTCGGCAAAACCACGACCACTGTCAATATGGCCACGGCCCTTGCCGCGATTGGAAAAGAGGTTCTCCTAATTGATCTCGACCCGCAAGGCAATGCCAGCACGGGTTTAGGCCTCGATGCGGCCGACCGCACCTCAACGATTTATGACGCTATGGCCGCGCCGGAAACCACCGAACAATACATACTTCCATCGAAAATACAGCGGCTTAGCATCCTTCCTTCGACCATTGATCTCTCCGGGGCAGAGATTGAATTGGTGGGCATTGAGGGGCGTGAATTCATTCTGAAGGATGTCGCGCGTCACATCCCATCCCGTTTTGATTATTGCATCATTGATTGCCCGCCATCCCTCGGCCTGTTGACGATGAACGCCCTGTGCGCCTCGGATGCGGCCCTCATTCCCCTGCAATGCGAGTTTTATGCACTGGAAGGGCTCAGCCATTTATTGAAAACCATCACATTGATGCAAGGCCGGCTAAACCCTACACTCACAATTCAAGGCGTTGTGCTGACCATGTATGATAAACGCAACCGGCTCACGCAGCAGATCGAGGCCGATGTGCGCGGATTTCTAGGAGAGCAAGTGTATAAGACGGTCATCCCCCGCAATGTTCGCATGTCGGAAGCGCCGTCTCACGGTAAGCCTGCCTTGCTGTATGACCTCAACTGCGCTGGCTCACAAGCCTATCTCAAATTAGCGCGTGAGCTGATTCGCCGTGAACGGCTCGCCACCAAAACCAATGAAACGACAGCGAAAGCACCCACCGAAGAAGTGGCTTAGCCCCTTCCGAGAAACCGTGCCACACGCTATCATAGACAAAAAAGGAGTATTTATGGAATCTAAAACCGCATCAAAAGGCTTGGGGAAGGGGCTTTCAGCCCTGATGAGCGAGGAATACAGCGCTACTGTGAAAGAGGCGCCGCGCCCATCCGCCGCACAAAATACTGGCGCCGCATCTACCGAATCTAAAGGCGATTCCGGAAGCAAAGAGAATCGGATTCTCAGCATTCCGGTCGAATCGCTACATTCCGGAATGTACCAGCCGCGGCAACATTTCGATAATGCCTCCCTGGAAGAACTCGCCGAATCGATCCGCGTTAACGGGATCATGCAACCGATTATCGTACGCGCTTCTCAAGAAAAAACGGGCCTCTATGAAATCATCGCCGGGGAGCGGCGCTGGCGCGCGGCACAGAAAGCAGAGCTGAACTATGTACCCGTAATCGTCCGCGATATTGACGATAAGCAGACCCTTGAGCTGGCCCTGATCGAGAATATTCAGCGCCAAGATTTATCTCCCCTCGAAGAAGCACGCGGGTTCAAACGCTTAATGGAAGAGTTTCACTACACGCAAGAAGGACTCTCGACCGTCGTGGGCAAAAGCCGGAGCCATGTGTCGAACCTGATACGCCTCTTGACCTTGCCGGCGAGCATCCATCCCTACATTGATGATGGTTCGCTTTCGATGGGCCATGCGCGCGCACTGATCGGCCTTGAGAATGAGAAAATGGCAGAGGAAATCGCCGCTGCGATCATTGAGAAAGGCCTCAATGTCCGCCAGGTGGAAACACTGCGTCGGAAGATTGTGAACGGGGAAGGGGGGGCAGACACGTATAAGAAAACCGCCCCTAAACGCAGCCAAGGCTATGGCCAAGACGTGCCAAAACCCGAGGAAATCCAGGAGCTTGAAGGCGCTTTATCTAATGCGCTCGGAATGAATGTTACCATTCAGGACAGAGGCAATCGCGGCGCTTTTATCATGGAATATGAATCGCTTGCACAGCTGGATGACATCATCCAGCGTCTGACCGACAGCGCGATTTAATTGTCATAAAACTGTCATTCTATAGAACGTATGTCGCGATATATTCCTTCTAACGCATAGGAGGGAATATGCCGGAGGACGTTACAGTAATAGATGGGACAGAAACGCTGGCGACACCCGCCAATCAGGTCAATTATCTCAGCCTTCATGATTTTATTTCACGCGTAGAACAGATCGTTCAAAGCCATTTCAGAAAGAAGCATATTCAAGATTTGGACGAATCAACCACGGCCCAGTCTATACGCAGCGCCGCACAATCACTGATTGACCCGAGATCTTTCGGTGTTACCGACATCACGCTCAGGCACTGCGTCATGCTCTATGCCTCCTTGCTCGACACAGAACGTACCATGGGTCAGCAATCGCCTGACCGAACAGGCTTGCGCGCGCATAAGGTGACGGTGGAAGTCGTTAAGCTAGCGATCAAAGAGATATTTGATGTGCCTGAGGCATTGTTTGCGCCTATTGAGGCAGAAGCGCTCTATCAAAACGTTACTAACGAAACCATCGTACATGCCGCCAAAGAAGCAGGAGTGGTTAAGCGTCTTCTCGCCACACCACCCAAAGCACCTCCAACAAACCCAGGGAGCTCACGCCGGCCCATTGCGTTCAAACCCAAAGAAGCCAAGCCTAAGGTTGAGGAACCTTCTAAGAAAGGAAGGATTCATGAGACAAGGAAAACTGCAAAAGAAGCGAGAACAGCGTATGATAACGCATGGCAGCGCTTCGATGCTACATGCGAAGCGGCAGAACTTCCTCATGGGCGCATGCTGATGTGGGATCTTGGACCAAGCAAAACCACACCTTTTCTTCGCCTTAGCGATGAGCGCATGACAGAAAAGGCCAACGGTGCGATTCAACAAGCAACATCACAGACCGGAAGAAGCAGTGAGCTCACCCAAGCGGTACGAAATATCCGTGACACACACCGCGCATTAAATAAAGCAAAGGAACGAGAAGCGAGCCTGCAGGCTACAAAGTGATTATCTGCGCGCGGCGTGGCGCGTCACAAAGAGTAGCGCGCGTTCAATTTCCGTATCGGGCAGGGGGTGAGAGCGCTTAAAGGCCAGCTCCGCCTCATTCAGCCGCTTCATCGCTTTCAGCAATGCCGTCTCTGACCAATGGCGCGCCTGGGCGGTAAAACTCTGTTTCTGCTTAAAAAAGACCGGCGGGCGCAAGGAGCGCATCGCTTCGTCAAGACTGCCGCCATCAGCCATTTTTGCACGCACCTGATAGAGGCGCGAGAGATAGCGCAGCATACTACGCAAGATCGCAATCGCGCTTTGGCCTTCAAGGAGCAGCTGATCATAGAGCGTGCAGGCGCGGGCCGTCTGGCCGCGCATCACCGCATCACACAGATCATCCACCGCGCGCGATTGACCCGCGCCAATCACATCCTGAATCTCCTCGAGGGAAATTGTCTCTTGATCCATATAGTAAAGCGAGAGTTTCTCGAGCTCATTGACGATGAGCTGATGATCGCCCTGAAGCTGATCGGCGAGGTAATTCAGCGCCTCGCCATCAACTTGCATGCCATAGCCATGGAGCGTCCGGCTGATGAATTGCGACAGGGCCGCGCCTTCTTCCTTGTAGCAGGGAAGGGCCACGCAGCTTCCTTGCCCCTCAAACAGCTTCCGAAGCGCGCTGCGGGCGGGAAGATCGCCCGCACATACCAAGAGATAGGTTTGCCCCTGGGCAGCCTCTAAAACGGGCAGGAGCTCCTCAATGTCTTTCGCGATCTTATCTTTAGCCTCTTTGACACGAATCAGCCGCACCCCGCCCGTAAAACTCATGGCGGACACTTCATCATGCAATCGGCATATATCATCGTCGAGCTGGTCTTGATGAAGATCGACGCGGTTGAACGGATCCTCGGGATCTTCGAGAATGGCTTTGAGCACCGCATCGGCGCGATGCTGAACGAGCCCATGATCGGGCCCGTAAATGAGCACCGCATGGCCAGATTTTTGAGGTGCGGCGAGAAAGCCTTTCATATCACGGGCGCTGAGCTTCATGGCGCTTCCCCGCGATTCGCAGCGCTGGCAAGCGCGCCTGCAAGGCGCAATTTATAGCGCTCTGCTAATTCTTTCATCGAGCGACGACGAATATCTTTTTCATAGGTGTAGACCGCGAAGTTGGCATCATTAAGCGCGGTTAAACTGTTATTGTAATTGACCGTACCGGATTCCACTATGGCACCGTCACGGCGGCGTTTAAGCTCGAACGGGGCGCTGTAAATAATGCGCTGGCGGGCCGCCGTCGCATCTTGCAAAATCACCAAATCTTCGGAGGCAGTGGTCAGTGTCACATAGAGATCATAGAGCGGCGCATCTGGTTGACCCTCAGGGTTCAGCAAATCGCTGAGCTCAGCCTCAAACAAATTGCCATGCAGCGTGTTCGGCGCATGAATCGCGATCTGACTGAGCCCGGCAAGCGGGGTAGACTGCGTTGCGCGCTCACCATGGACCGGCGTGAAGCCACAGGCAGTAAGCCACAAAAGAGGCACGATAAGTGAGAGGCGCATGGGCGCTCCTAAAAGGTTAGGCTGCCACAATATTAACGATCTTACCGGGCACGACAATGACTTTACGAATGTCTTTCCCAGCTACATGCTGCTGCACATTGGGGAGGGCAAGCGCTTGGCGCTCGGTTTCGTCTTTGGACGTGTCTTTGGCGAGCTCGAGCGTCGCGCGCAGCCTGCCATTGACCTGGATAGCAAGCGTGACCTGATCATCGACCAGCAATGCTTCCGAGGCCACGGGCCAGGGCGCTTCACAGATCATCATTTCATGACCCAAAGCTTCCCAGCACTCTTCAGCAATATGCGGCACCATGGGCGCCATAAGCTTCAACACGGTCTCAATCGCACAGCGATACTCCGCGGCCTCCGCCTCACTCTGATAGGGCGCATTACCGAGCGCATTGGTGAATTCGCGAATCAAAGCAATCACCTTATTATAATGACAGCCCTCATAAGCCTCACTGGCCTGCGCAATGGTTTTATGAAGCTGGCGCAGAAGGGGGCTGGCTTCACTCGCGGGGCGATCCAGCGGGGCAGGGGCCACGCTCTTGATATGCTCCATCGGCTCCACCACCAAGCGCCAGATGCGGTTCATATAGCGCCAGGCACCATCGACTCCGGCTTGCGTCCATTCAAGATCACGCTCGGGCGGGGAATCCGACAGAATAAAGAGCCGCGCCGTGTCCGCGCCATAACTCTCAATAATATGGCGCGGATCGACCGTATTACGCTTCGATTTACTCATCTTGATAGATGGGCCGACCTCAATCGGCTTACTCGTCTCATCATGCACCCAGATGCCTTGCTCATTCTTATGCACCTCATCAGGGTAGAGCCAGGCGCCATGGGCATCTTGGTACGTTTCATGACACACCATGCCTTGGGTCAGCAGCCCCTCAAACGGTTCTTTCACCGAAGTATAGCCCAGATCATTCAGTGCGCGGGTATAAAAACGCGCATAAAGGAGGTGAAGCACCGCATGCTCAACGCCGCCAATATAGCGATTCACAGGCAACCAGCGGTCCGCCTTAGCGGCTTCTAGGCCCTTGTCAGATTTTGGCGTGATAAAACGTGCAAAATACCACGAAGATTCAAAGAATGTATCGAATGTGTCAGTTTCGCGCTCGGCATCACCGCCGCATTTCGGACAGCTCACATGCTTCCAGGTAGGGTGATGGTTAAGCGGGTTACCAGGTTGGTCAAAGGTGACGTCCTCCGGCAGGGTGACCGGGAGTTGGTCTTCCGGCACCGGCACATCGCCGCAACTTGGGCATTTTACCATCGGGATGGGACAGCCCCAGTAACGCTGACGCGACACACCCCAATCACGCAGGCGGTAATTGGTCTGACGCGTGCCAATCTGTTTTTGCTCAAGAAGGCTAATTGCTTTTTCTTTCGCATCGGCGATAGGAAGGCCATCAAGCTCGGGAGAATTAATAATAATTCCATCTCCGGAATAGGCCTCATTCTCTATGGTGAATTCATCCTTATTGCCATCCGCTGGCATCACGACTGGCGTCACATCGAGGTCATATTTCCGCGCGAAATCCAAATCGCGCTGATCATGGGCCGGGCAACCAAAAATCGCCCCGGTACCGTAATCCATTAACACAAAATTGGCGACATAAAGCGGCTTGGGCTCGCCGGTGAAAGGGTGCACCACTTTCAGGCCGGTATCAAACCCGCGCTTCTCGGCGGTCTCAATCGCCTCTTCACTGGTGCCAAGCTGCTCACATTCCTTGATAAAAGCATGCAGGTTCTTATTTTCCTTCGCCAGCCCCTCCGCAATCGGGTGGTTGGCCGCGATCGCGGCAAAGGACATGCCGTAAATCGTGTCCGGGCGCGTCGTATAGACCTCGAGCCCTTGGTCAAAGCCCTGAATCTCAAAAGTAATGCTCGCGCCGTAAGAACGGCCAATCCAATGCTCCTGCATGGTGCGAACCTTCTCGGGCCAGTCCTCAAGTTCCGTGATTGCCTCCAAAAGCGGCTCAGCGTAAGCGGTAATCTTCAGGAACCATTGTGAGAGTTTTTTGCGCTCCACCGGCGCACCCGAGCGCCAACCCTTGCCGTCAATCACCTGCTCATTCGCAAGCACCGTATGATCAACCGGATCCCAATTGACCGTCGATTCTTTCTTATATGCCAGGCCAGCCTTGACCATCTTGAGGAAAAAACGTTGCTCATGTTGGTAATAATCCGGGTCGCAGGTCGCAAACTCACGGTTCCAATCATAGGACAGCCCAATCAGCTTGAGCTGTTCGCGCATGGTGGCAATGTTCTCATAGGTCCAGCCGCCCGGATGCACGCCGCGCTCAATCGCGGCATTCTCCGCCGGCAAGCCAAAGGCGTCCCAGCCCATCGGGTGCAACACGGTGTGGCCCTGCGCGCGTTTATAGCGAGCCAGGGCATCACCCATCGTGTAGTTGCGCACATGGCCCATATGAATGTTGCCCGAGGGGTAGGGGAACATTTCCAGGACATAATAGGGATTCTCCGCCGACTGAATGGCTTCATCTGACACGGTGAAGCTCTGCGCTTCTTCCCAGCGCGTCTGCCACTTCGCCTCACTGGCGCGGAATGGGTAGCGTTCTTGATGCATGATCAGCCTTATTCGCTGCGGCCAGAAATGCGCAATTGGCGGGCACGCGTCAGAATGCGATCCTCGAGCTTGCGTGTCAGCGACCCATCAATGGTCGCATCGCGCCATTCGTTGGTCATCGGATCGCGCTCTTGCTTAAAGAGCGATGCATTGAGCCCATCGGCGCGCAATGCGCGGCCCAGAATAAGAATGGAGATCTTAAAGCGCTCACCCCGTGCCTTAGGGTCTTCATACCAGTCGGTCAATATCACGCCGCCAAACGGGTCTGCCGAGGCGAGGGGCATAAAGGCGAGTGTGTCCAGCGTCGCGCGCCAGAGGAAGCTGTTTACGCCGAGCGGAGAGCTGGCTTCTTCGTCCTTCTCGCTACCACCAGCGAGGATTAGCCCTTCGCCCGTGAGCTTACCACGGTCTCGAGCGATATCGAGCTCATCACGCGTCGGGTAAGGTTTTTGGTCTGCATCCGGCGTCAAGCCGATGGCGTCACAGCCAGCGAGCCAGAAACAGGGGATAAGAAGAAAGAGAGAGCGAGAAATAATAGTCATCAGATTAATCATGGTTCAAACAAAAAAGGCGACGCTAAGATAGCGCCGCCTTCTTCTGAACTCAAGCGTTTCTAATAATTAGAACGCAAGTTGTGTACCGATCAAGAACACAGTACCTTCATTGTCGTTCGCTGCGCCAACACCCTGACCATCGAACTCGAAGAGGCTAAGTTCTGCATACGGTGTCAAACCTGGAGCCAATGCATAATCTGCACCGAATACGAGGTTCTCGAACGTGTTTTCAGACGTACCAAACTCGACAGATGAATCGAGATACGTCGCCGAAAGACCGAACACGCCGCCATCATACGCCACACCAAGTGTGTAGTAGTCTGCATCAGTATCAGATGCAGTGGTTGCGTTACTGTCATCCCAGTCACCGTATGAAGCAGCAAAAGAGAAACCAGCGAACCCGACCACACCACCTACATTGAAGGCATCCAGGTCTTCGTTAGTATTTACTTCTGCGTCACCTGACTGGTAGGTCGCACCGAGATTCAGTGAAATCTCATCCCAAGAATGATCAAATGTTGCACCCAACTCGAGGATTTCACCTGAACGGCCAGTTGTATCAGTCAACGTGATGATTTGACCACGGTCAGAATCATCTGGCGTGTATGACACACCTACTTGGAAACCAGAGAAGCTTGGTGAGTAATACGTTACTTTCGTAAGGTTATCAAACGTCTGGTCTTCCATTACAGTCGTTAGACCATGCTCAGTAGGAAGCGCCGCACGGGTGATGAAGCCCGCCGCGTTTGTTGGCTGACCAGCGAAGAACGCCCAATCACCGTTGATACCACCAGTACCAGCAGCAATAGTATCTGCATCAACCGCCATTGTGTTTGATGCGCCTTCGTTTGAACCGAGTTCAAAACGACCCCAAGTATCTTGAAGATAGATGTATGTGCGCGCTGCGTTTACACCTTCATCTTCTGAGTTATTTGCACTGTCAACATCACCAGAAACATCTGCTTCTAGATCAATCACTGCACCATACTCAAGACCAGACGCTGTTTTGGCATCGATTTGGAAGCTGATTTCAGTATCGTTACGGAAACCGTGACCACGTTGGTCGGCATCAAGATCATCGCTCAGGAAACCTGCCTGAAAATCGATGAAGCCACCAACCGTTACTTTAGGAGTCGTGTGCGAATCTGCCGCTGCTGCCGAAGCAACCATAGCAGCGCCCACCAAACCTGTAGTAGCTAGCAATAGTTTGTTCATAATTAACATCCTTTTTAGTTACACTGTGTTAGTGTTGCGTTAACAACAAAGGCCTGCTCCACACAAGATACAGCAATACCTCTGAGGCTATTAAATATAGAATTCCCCTGAGCTCGCAAGCGTTATCGCATATTCAATCCGCCTTTATAGGGGGTTTTACTAATCAACTGTTGCATCATTGTCACATTCAACGTTGAGGCCCGCTATTGCATTCATTTATTGAGAGTTTTGGTGTTTCACGATAGGCTGTGCGAGGAAAGAGAGGAACACATCATGCGCATTGATGAACGCGTAGCCCAGATCAAGACGCGAATGGCGGAGGCGATGGCGTCACGCATAGTAAGCGGGGAGGCGCCTGTGCTGATCGCGGCGAGTAAAACCCATTATCACGACACGATTGCCGAAGCCATCCGCTCTGGGGTGGAGCAGTTTGGAGAAAATAAAGTCCAGGAAATGATGGAAAAATGGCCCTTACTCAAGCAAGAGCACCCGGAAATACGGCTGCATTTTATCGGCCAGCTCCAAACGAATAAGGTCGCAGATGTGGTATCGATTTGCGATATGATTCATACGGTGGACCGGGAGAAATTAGCGCGCGAAATCAATAAAGAGGCCGAAAAACAAGGCAAAGCCATGCCGTGCCTCATTCAGGTCAATGTTGGCGAAGAAGACCAAAAAGGCGGCATTTTGGGAGATGAGTTGGCGGACTTGCTATTTATATGCACCGATTTGCCACATCTCGACATACAAGGGCTCATGTGCGTTCCGCCTTCCGATGTGGACCCGATTCCCTATTTTTCGCTACTCGCCAGCCTGGCGCAAACGCATAGTCTGCCTTTGCTCAGCATGGGAATGAGTCAAGATTTTGAGACCGCCATTCGCTGCGGCGCCACCCATATTCGTGTGGGAACAGAAATCTTCGGCAAACGCTTCGTTTAACTTACGAGTTTTGGAAATAGGCCATGCGGGCATTGATACGCCGCGCTTCGCTGTGGGTCGGGTAATCGTCACTGCGGGACGTAAAACTTCGTGTTTCCAGGGTATTGCTGGCTATTTTCGCCGCTTCTTTGGGCGCATCTTCTTTCAATGACAAGGCATTATCCGCAGATATTCCGGCTTCCTGCGCCATCACCACCTGCATTCCAGAGCTGAAAATACCAGGGATTCCCCCAAGAATCCCACCTCCGAGAATTTGCGCGGCCGGCTGAATCGTATCTCCCGTCCACTCACGATAAAGCGTCGAGACAAACGGAATATGTTGTAGGGGGTTGATAATATCGAGGAAATCATCAAAGCCAAAGCCATCTTCGCCCCAGCCCGTATCGATTTGGGCGGTGTGTTCATCTGCTTCCAGTGTTTTTGTCGGGAGCGTCGTCGAGGCAAATGCTGAGGTGCCGGAAATCATGGGTCGTCCTTGTTATGTGTATAGATAAAAGGACTATGCAAAGGGGGTGCCAATCACAAGAGCATTAAGTCACTGATATATAGATAAATATGGGCTGGCCTTGTGCAGCAGTGGTCGGGTAAATGGGCGAAAACTGCCTAGTGTTATGCGGCTTGGACAGCCTCGAGCAACAGGCGAGCATGCTCCAAACGCGTGCGGGCATGGCCCATGGAGAGCTCAGTATGGGCCTTATGGACCGCTTTCTCTGCTTCGCTAACACGCTCTTTTGCCTCAGCAAGACTAACATCGGCGACATTTTCCGCCGTCTCTGCCAAAATAGTGCAAGATTCTGGGGTCACATCGACATAGCCTGCCGTAATGAACCAGCGATCGGTCTTCGCGCTGTCTTTCTTTGTATGGATCGCCACCACGCCAGGGCGGATCATCGAAATCATCGGCGCATGGCCCGAAAGCACACCAAAATCACCTTCAGCGCCGGGCACTTCCACCATGGCTACTTTGGCAGACGCGCACGCGCTGGCGGGGGTGACAAGATCGAGTTGGAAAGTGTGAGTGGTCATCCGTAATCCGTTATTTTAGTTTTCAGTCCGCTGAGCGAGGTCCCCGCCTTCGCGGGGACGGCTACTCGCTAAACTCAAGGCTACGCCTTTCGTTAATCTCCTTACGCCGCTTCCGCCGCCAATTTCTTGGCTTTCTCAAGCGCCTCATCCATGCCGCCGACCATGTAGAAGGCCGATTCTGGGAGGTCATCATAATCCCCTGCCAAAATGCCCTTAAAGCCTGCTATCGTGTCTTTCAGATCAACCAGTTTCCCTGGTGCGCCGGTGAAGACTTCTGCCACATGGAAGGGCTGCGACAAGAAGCGCTGAATCTTCCGCGCACGAGCCACGGTGCGCTTATCTTCTTCCGATAGCTCATCCATACCCAGAATCGCGATAATGTCCTGAAGCGCCTTATAGCTCTGCAGCACCTCTTGCACCCCACGCGCCACCGCATAATGCTCTTCACCGACCACGCGCGGATCAAGAATCCGTGAGGTCGAATCGAGCGGATCCACTGCCGGATAAATCCCCAGCTCGGCGATCGAGCGGTTCAGTACCGTGGTGGCATCCAAATGGGCAAAGGTCGTGGCAGGCGCCGGATCGGTCAAATCATCCGCCGGAACATAGACGGCCTGCACCGAGGTGATCGAGCCTTTCTTGGTCGAGGTAATCCGCTCCTGCAGCGCACCCATATCCGTCGAAAGGGTTGGCTGATAGCCCACTGCCGAAGGAATCCGGCCAAGCAGGGCCGAGACTTCCGCGCCAGCCTGGGTGAAACGGAATACATTATCCATAAAGAACAGCACGTCTTGGCCTTCTTCATCGCGGAATTGCTCGGCAATGGTCAGGCCGGTCAGGGCGACACGTGCACGGGCTCCAGGAGGCTCGTTCATCTGGCCATAGACCAGCGCCACCTTTGATTTCGTCATATTGTCTGGGTCGATCACCTTCGAATCGATCATCTCGTGATACAGGTCATTTCCTTCACGGGTCCGCTCACCGACTCCAGCAAAGACCGAATAGCCACCATGCGCTTTCGCGATGTTGTTAATCAGCTCCATGATCAAAACGGTTTTGCCGACACCGGCACCGCCGAACAGGCCAACCTTACCGCCCTTCGCATAGGGCGCGAGCAAATCGATGACTTTAATCCCGGTCTCAAGCACCTCATCTTCGGTCGCTTGATCAATAAATTCTGGCGCCTGGCCATGAATGGAGCGCGCCTGATCCGTCTCAATCGGGCCGCGCTCATCGATAGGCTTTCCGGTCACATCCATGATGCGGCCAAGCGTTGCTTTTCCGACAGGCGTTGAAATCGGCGCCCCGGTATTCACCACCGGCTGACCGCGGACCAAACCGTCGGTCCCGTCCATCGCGATGGTACGCACGGTCTTTTCGCCCAAATGCTGCGCCACTTCGAGCACCAGCGTTTTGCCATCATTCTCCGTCTCAAGCGCGCTCAAGATCGGCGGCATCTCGCCTTCAAATTTCACATCGACTACGGCCGAAATCACCTGGGTGATCACGCCATTTGCTGCTTTCTTCTTTGCCATATTGTTCTCCTTATTCTTCCTTCGTCATTTTTTGTGTTTACAACGCTACTGATTGCGCTGAGTCAACGCCTCCAGAGGGTCTAAATTTTTCTGCGGTTTCTTGCGCTTGTGAAAGGCTGCACCCGGCCCATTTTTCAAGCAATGGCAAGACTCCATGGGTAGCGAAGACATAATCTATCTCATATCCTCGCCCTTCGAATTTTTTAATAGCGCCCTTAACAGAAGCGCTTTCCCACACATCCGATGAAAGCCCAAAATCCGCAAGCTTCCCGGGCGATAAAATTAGGGAAAATCCGCCTTGACCTTGATTGGGCATATCAAATGCCGCCAATAATTTCGCGGCTTGTTCAGCTGGCAAACGATGCTGGCCATCTGACAAGGGATTACCCTGCGCATCTCTTTGAGAGAACAAAAAAAGTGCATTATTTTTATATGCTTGCTGTGCCTCTGCATCCATCATAGCGCCTCCGCACCCGAAATAATCTCGATCAACTCTTTGGTAATCGCCGCTTGGCGCGAGCGGTTATATTGCAGGGTTAGCTTATTGATCATATCGCCGGCATTGCGCGTCGCATTATCCATCGCGCTCATCCGCGCCCCTTGCTCAGAGGCGGCATTCTCAAGCAGCGCGCGGAAAATCTGCATCGCGACATTGCGCGGCAAGAGATCCGCTAGAATTTGCTCTTCATCCGGCTCATATTCGTAGCTCGCTGAAACGTCATTCTGAGGCGAAGCCGAAGAATCTGTGGTGCCTTTCTTAGATCCTTCGTCAACGCAGTGCGTTTCCTCAGGATGACGGGCATCCGTATCAAGCGGCACCAATTGCTGAAATTTCACCACCTGCGAGATCGCGGAGACGAAGCGGTTATAGACAATATGCACCACATCAAAGCCTTGCTGGGTGTAGAGCCCGAGCACCTCGTCTGAGACCTCGCGCGCCGTGCCATAATTCAGCGTCTTTGCAATATCAGTTTTCACGCCAATTTCCAGCGCGCCAAATTCGGACTTCAATATCTCGCGGCCCTTACGACCCACGAAAAACAGCTTCACCTCTTTGCCTTGGCTTTGAAGCGCGCGCACTTTTTCGCGCACTGCCCGTGCAATCGAGCCATTAAAGCCGCCACACAGGCCGCGATCGGCCGTCGCGACAATGATCAGATGCTTGTGATCATTACCCGTCCCTTTAAGGAGGAGCGGGGCATTATCTTGGCCCTTCACTGACGTCGCAAGCGATTGGACCATCACTTCCATTTTTTGTGCATAGGGACGTGAGGCTTCCGCCGCTTCGCGCGCACGGCGCAGCTTCGCCGCCGCCACCATTTTCATCGCCTTGGTGATCTTCTGCGTGTTTTTAACGGATCCGATACGATCCTTGAGATCTTTTAGGCTAGGCATTTCACCTCCGGTGAAATTAGGAATATGAGAATGCGGGAATGCGAGAGCTTCATGATGCGCCTACTTTACTATGCAGTTTATAGAGCATCTTTTGAATAATCACATATGCCTCACACCAACGCCCATATGTTTCAAGCTCGACATACCCTAGGTCTTTACAATAGTCACACCACACCATAATTTCTTCACATGAGCCGATAGCCATACTCAAGAACCGCTTAAACTCTGCTTTCGAGTGGCGCTGTTTTCCGTAACCCTCAGCAATGTTTGCGCAAACCGATTTAGTCGCACGCTGCAGCTGGCTTGAAAGCCCATACTGCTCTATTTTAGGAAAAGAGAAAGTTGCTTTATGAATTTCGAGTGAAACAGCATAGGCGCGCTGATACACATCAAGCTGCTTATAGCTAGTTACAAAATCCGAAGTTATCACGTCACCCATTCTTTATTTCCCTTATTCTACTTTCCCGAATTCTCACTATTCCTTCGTCAAAAACGGTTTGCGGGCTTCTTCGATCGCTTTTTGTAGCTGAATCTCGATCGTATCGGTCATCACGGCTTTCTCGCGAATCGCCTTGAGCACGGATTTTGCGTAGGTTGAACGCAGCTCGCGCAGGAGCGTCTCTTCAAACGCCACCACCTTATCCACGGGGATGCTATCGAGATAGCCCTTCACACCGGCATAGAGCACGCAGACTTGCTCTTCCATTTGCAACGGGGAATATTGCGGCTGCTTCAACAGCTCTGTCAAACGACGACCGCGCGCGAGCAATTTCTGCGTTGCGGCATCAAGATCAGACCCAAACTGCGCAAAGGCTTCCATTTCACGGTATTGTGCCAATTCGAGCTTGATCGAACCTGACACCTGCTTCATGGCTTTCACCTGCGCTGCCGATCCAACACGCGAAACCGACAGGCCAACATTCACCGCCGGGCGAATCCCTTTATAAAAGAGTCCGGTTTCGAGGAAAATCTGACCATCGGTGATCGAAATCACATTGGTCGGAATATAGGCCGAGACATCGCCCGCCTGGGTTTCAATCACCGGCAGCGCGGTTAAGGACCCAGCGCCTTCTTCATCGGACATTTTCGCGGCGCGCTCAAGGAGGCGTGAATGGACATAGAACACATCACCCGGATAGGCTTCGCGGCCTGGAGGACGGCGCAGCAATAGCGACATCTGGCGGTAAGCCACGGCTTGCTTCGAGAGATCATCATAGACGATCAGCGCATGTTTGGCATTATCGCGGAAATATTCACCCATCGCACAGGCTGCGTACGGAGCGAGGTATTGCAGAGGCGCTGCTTCCGACGCGGTTGCCGCCACCACGATCGAATATTTCATCGCGCCTTGCTCTTCGAGCGTTTTCACCACTTGCGCTACGGTCGAGCGTTTCTGGCCAATCGCAACATAAATACAGTAGAGCTTTTTACTCTCATCATCGCCTTCATTGATCTGCTTCTGGTTCAGCATCGCATCAATCGCGACGGCGGTCTTACCGGTTTGACGGTCACCAATAATCAGCTCACGCTGGCCACGACCAATCGGAATCAGCGCATCGATGGATTTAATTCCGGTCTGCACTGGCTCATGGACCGATTTACGCGCGATAATCCCCGGCGCTTTCACTTCGACACGCGAACGCTTCTTCGCTTTGATTGGGCCTTTGCCATCGATCGGGTTGCCAAGCGCATCCACCACGCGGCCGAGCAGCTCCTCACCTACCGGCACATCAACAATGGCTTTGGTCCGCTTGACCTTGTCGCCTTCTTTGACGGCGCGGTCATCACCAAAGATCACCACCCCGACCGAATCTTCCTCGAGGTTCAGCGCCATGCCTTTCATGCCGCCTGGGAATTCCACCATTTCACCGGCCTGGATGTTCTCAAGACCGTAGATTTTGGCAACCCCATCACCGACCGAGACGACCTGGCCGACTTCATCGACGCTCGCCTTGTCCGGCGTGTCCGCCAAATGCTGTTTTAAGATATCTGAAATTTCTGAGGCACGAATATCCATGGTCCGTATGGTCTCCCGAGTCTTGGTTTTAGTTATAATGAAGCTTGATTAAGTTGATGTTTGAGCAGGTTTAAGCGCCCTTTAACCGAATAATCAAGCATTTTACTGTTCACCAGCAGCACCATGCCGCCGATGATAGATTCATCGACTTCTGTTTCGAGTGAAATGGTCTGGCCCGTTGCTTTTGATAATTCCGCCTCAAGCGTTTCTACTTTCTTTGGATCGAGCGCATGGGCTGTGGTCGCCGTGGCGCGCACCATACCCGTCGCTTTTGCCAGCAAATCTTGGTAATGTTCACTGATCGCAGGGATCAACGTCGCGCGGCCATGCTTTGCCATATAAGGCAGTGATGAAATTAAAAGCGCATGGCATTTGGCCTGTTTGGCGATGGCTTCCATCACATTGGCGAGGGATTCTTTCGACGTCAGGGGGCTATGGATCGCATCACGCAGCTCGTCATGAGACGCTATTGTTTCGCTCAATGTTTTAAGCTGCTCACCGACCTTCGCTTCGGCTTTTTTCGACTGCGCCAAATCAAACAATGCCCCAGCATAGCGAGAAGCAATAGTGTAACGAGCGCTGCGGCTTTGTGCCATGAAAAACCCTGTAGTTTTTGATTCTTATACGATATGTGCCCGGCAACCTAGAAGAGCTCTTGCCAAATGACAAGGGGTTTTTGCGATCTCTTGGGCATCGGTTTATCGGATTGCGGTCACGCTGCATAAAATAACTAAAATTAACCTTATCTTAAATATTGTTTAAGCGTTTCTTAGCGTTTGTCTGCTACCTTGTAAGAATAATCCTACGGGAATAATGTGTATTTATTATGGAGCGAATGATGGCTGAAGGCACGACACGCACAGAAACAGAAACGCGCGGTGAAGAGGCCCCAGTGGCTAGTAGCGATTTGCGGAACTATGAAACCGCGCAGTTGCTTGCTGTGCTTGAGAATGCGCGCGAAAATGGTCTGATTGAAGGGCTTGATGATCTGAATCTTGATGTGGCGAATCGCCAGCTCACTGAAGAGGAAATCGAACAGATTTATGAAGCGCTCGCCGAGGCGGGCATTGTTGATGCGCTTGAAGAAGGGCAGGTAGCGACCATTGATAAAGAAACATTAGGAAAAGTGTTGGATTTTGATGCCGATCATGAGCAAGGCGCTAACATCAAGGACATTGTCAGCCGTTCATCGGAAGAGATCAAAGCAGCACAAGAGGCACTAGACAAAGCAGGCTTCCAAGCCGGCACATTTGGTCCAGATGGCAATGGTGTCGATGGTCTTGCAGGCGCGTCAACGCTAACTAAAATCGAGGAAATGATCGCAAAAGCAAAAGAGCTTGGTCATGAGATTGATCCAAAGATGGGTTTGTACGATCAAGCGATGGCTGCGTCTGAATGGCTGGTCGAGAACGGTCATGGCCGCCAGGTGGATGGGCCTATGATTGATCCGAGCCAGCTCGGAGCTGGAGCGGAACCTATTCCTGGTGAATTTGTGGGCACGCTTGGCGACCGGACTGTCACCATTAAAATGGGCGAGAACGGGCCAGAGTTTCCGGGCCGCGATGACATAGCAATACAAGAAGATATGCGAATTAACGATAAGGGTGAACGCGTCTATACGCTTCAAGTGGGTGACAAGACACACACATTAGTGGCTTCTAATCCACCAACCTTAGATGGTAAAAAAATGGAGCACAATGTGGCGATGGATGGCATCAGGATTCCGGGTCTGGCTAATCTCGACCCAGCAGATTTTCCTACGCTTGCGGTGGCGGAGGTTGATGGGTTAACCCCGCCTCCTGGCGGCGTTGGCGGCGGCAGAGAAATCAGTTAATCACACGAAACTATACGGATCGATGTCGATCTTGCGCTTCATGCCGCGCGGGGTCGGATGGGGTGCGAGCCACTCTTCAATCAGCTTCTGAATATGGCAATTAAGCGGCGCCTGAATCAAAAAACGATAGCGGAAATAGCGGCGCAATTTCAACAGTGGTGCGGGGGCGGGGCCTAAGATACGAATTTCTTCCATCTGCGGAATCGCCTTGGCGAGCTGTGCGGCGTAATCGCGCACTTCGGTCTCATTCTTACCTTCCAAAATAATCGCGGCCAACCGGCCAAAGGGCGGCATCTCCATCGCTTGACGGCGCCGCATCTCGAGCGCAAGCAACCCATCGCGATTACCTTCCTTCAGCGCCTGCATTACCGGATGATCGGGCATGTAGCTCTGCAGATACACCTCGCCGCCGGTATGTTCGCGGCCTGCGCGCCCGGAAAGCTGATGCAGCAATTGGAAGCTGCGCTCACTCGCGCGGATGTCCCCGCCGGACAGGCCGAGATCGGCATCGATCACCCCAACGAGCGAAAGATAAGGGAAATGATGGCCCTTGGCGATGAGCTGCGTGCCAATGAGGATATCAATCTCGCGTGCTTCCATTTTGGTGAGCAGCTCTTGCAGCGACAGACCTTCCTGCTTGGTGTCACTGACCAAATCACTCGAGAGAATACCGAGCCGCGCCTGGGGGATGGTCTGCTGCACCTCTTCGGCAATGCGCTCCACCCCCGGGCCGCAGGGCACGAGCGTATCGGCCTCGCCGCATTCCGGGCACTGTTTCGGCACAGGCAGGCGCGTGTCGCAATGATGGCACTGCAAATAGGGCCGGCCGCTCGCATGGAGCACCATCCACGCCGAACAATTCGGACATTCATACCGGTGGCCACAACTATTACACAACACCAGCGGCGCATAGCCCCGGCGGTTTAGAAACAGCAGCGACTGATGGCCGCGCGACAGGGTTTCCAGAATCTGGCCGCGCAGGGCCGGAGACAGCCAGCGCCCGCGATCCATCGGCTCGCTGCGCATGTCAATCAGCGACACGGACGGCATCTGTGCCTTGCCATAGCGACTTTCCAGCACCACCCGGCTATAGCGCTCACGCTGCACATTGGCCATGGTCTCCAGCGACGGGGTTGCCGAGGCCAGCACCAGCGGAATCTGTTCTTTTTGTGCGCGCAGCACCGCCATATCACGCGCATGATACATCACCCCTTCCTCTTGCTTATAGGAGCCGTCATGCTCCTCATCGATGATGATGAGTTTGAGGTTTTTATAGGGCAGCAGCAAGGCCGAGCGCGCACCGACAATCAACCGGGCAGCGCCGGTCATGATGCTGCGCAAGGTAATGGCGCGCTGGCGCTGAGTAATGCCTGAATGCCACACAGCAGGCGCAAACCCAAACCGCGCCTCGCAGCGCTTGAGCCATTGATGGGAGAGGGCGATTTCGGGGAGCATTACCAGCACTTGCCCGTCGCTTTGGCTCAACGCCTTCTCAATCGTATCGAAATAGACTTCCGTCTTCCCCGAACCGGTCACCCCATCCAGCAGGGTGACGGAAAAGCCGTGATCCAGCTTGTGCGCCAACAACGTGGTAGCTTCGGATTGAGAGGATGAGAGTTTTTTTGTGTGCCCCCGCGCTGCACTACTGTTGCGCGCGATGGGCCTAACGCCTTCGGCGACTGAAGGGTTCGGACTGCTGTCCTCACCACGGCCCTTTCTCGCATTCAGCGAATGGTCAATATGCGCCACCTCTTCGCGCGCGATCAGCAACCCTGCCTTTTCCATGCTGCGTAAAATCGAAGTGCTCACACCGGCCGCTTTCGCGAGTGCTTGTTTTGTGTGCCCCCGCGCTGCACTATTGTTGCGCGCGATGGGCCTAACAGCGTCGCGGACTAAAGCGTGCGGACTACTGTCCGCACCTCCTGTCCCATGCATATATTCAAACGCCTCCACAACCTTTCGCCGCTTCGGGGTCAGCCCTTCAATATCCATCTCCGCCGCCAGCTCAATCACATTCTCTTTCGGCGGGTCGAAGGCAAACATCGTCTGCGGCAACACCATCTTGAGCACCGCACCCACCGGCGCCATGGTGTAGCTCGCGATCCATTGAATCGTCTCAAGCAGCGGCTCGGGCAGGGGCGGAAGGTCGCGAAACACATGCGCAATCGGTTTACATTTCTCGGGTGGCACTTCGCCTTTGCCCGGCCCCCAGACCACGCCGAGCACATATTTCGCCTCGGCCTTACGCGGGCCGAAATTCACCTTTACCAAATCACCGCGCGTTACCCGCCCGGCCATCCGCGCCGGCACCCGGTAGTCAAAGCCATGGTCAAACAGCTGCGGCAAGAGCACCTCGACGGTCTCCTCCTGACAGGCGAGAACATGGTCGTTTTTTTCGGGCGCAAAGAGGTCCATCACTTATCATCCTGAGGGAGCAAAACGCCTAAAGAAGCCATATCGCTGGCCAATAGATCCTTCGTCAGGCATGCGCCTTTCTCAGGATGACGTATATTATACGCAGGGGGTACCCCACATATTTCATCGTACAAATCATGCCATTCCGGATTTGTCGCCTCAATTAATCCAATTTTCTTTTTTCTCAGCCAGCCCTTAATCTCTTTCTCTCTTAAAATGGCATTCTCCATCGTCTCACAAAGCTCATAATAAACGAGATGTTTGCATTTATATTTCTGCGTAAAGCCCTTTACAGCGCCTTCTTTATGCTGGTACACACGCAACATAAGATTGGAAGTGACACCTGTGTAGAGCACTCCATCAGGTGCATTTGTTACCATATAAACAGCAGGGTGTTTTTCCATGAGATGACATTAGCGTCATCCTGAGGGAATGCAATGACCGAAGGATCTATGGTGCAGAGACACCGATCGATAGATTCTTCGTCAGGCCGAGGCCTTCCTCAGAATGACGAAAAGGAGAATGATAATGAAATTTTTTGTCGATACGGCAGATGTGAATGAAATTAAAACCCTGGCAGCGACCGGGCTACTCGATGGGGTAACAACGAACCCGTCGTTGATCGCCAAGTCAGGACGCGATTTCATTGAGGTGATCACTGAGATTTGCGGCATTACGGATGGCCCGGTCAGCGCGGAAGTGGTCGCCACCGACGCCGAGCAGATGATCAAAGAAGGCACGAAGCTTGCGAAAATTGCCGATAATATCACCGTCAAACTGCCGCTGACCATGGACGGGCTGACGGCCTGTAAGCATTTCTCAAATGAGGGAATTAAAACCAATGTCACGCTATGTTTCTCGCCATCGCAGGCGATTTTAGCCGCCAAAGCCGGCGCGACCTATGTCTCACCTTTCGTGGGCCGACTCGATGATATTTCGCAGGACGGCATGCAGCTGATCTATGATATTGTCGAGATTTACAGCCACTATATCGAGTTCCAAACCCAGGTGCTGGTTGCTTCGATCCGCCACCCAATGCATTTGGTGGAAGCGGGCAAGGCCGGCGCCGATGTCGCGACCATCCCGGCGAAAGTGATTCATCAGCTGGTGAAACATCCGCTGACCGAGGCGGGGCTTGAGGCATTTTTGAAAGATTGGGAATCAACCGGGCAGAAGATTTAGTGTTTGCTCCCGCGCTGCACTGCTGTTACGCGCGATGAGCCTAACGCCTTCGGCGACTAAAGGATCGGCCTACTGGCCTCATATGGACACATTATGACAGATGTACAAAAAGAGAATGACGCCGCGCCCGCCCTTGATGAGGCGCAGGTGCTAGCGTATCTTGAGGCCAACCCGAATTTTATCGCGCAGCATCCTGAGCTGTTGAAAATCCTCACCCCGCCAAAAGAAAAAACCGGCAGCCGCAAAGTGCTCGACTTTCAGCATTTCGCGATGGCGAATTTGCAAAATGAGGTGAAAGATATTCAACAAAAATTCGACGGGCTACTCTCCAGCGCGCGCGACAATATGTCCTCGCAGCGGCAGATTCATGAGGCGGTGCTACAGCTCGTCAAAGCGCGCGATGTCGAAGCGCTGCTCGAAGTGATCACCATGGATTTGGTGCGGCTATTTGATGTCGATGTGGTGCGACTCGCGATGGAATCGGAAGTGGCAGAATTTTACGACCCTTACATCGACCAGCAACACCAAACCGGCGTGATTTTTATGCCGATTGGCGTGATTGACCGGCTCATCGGCGAGGGCGGCGATGTCGCGCTGCTTGCGGACGCGCGCGAAGCCGGGTCGGAATTTATTAGCTTCATTTTCAAAGATTGCGAAGAGCTGGCCGGCTCCTGCGCTATGCTCAGATTGCAGCTTGAGAAAATGCAGCGCGATGTGCTGCTCATCTTCGCCGTGCGCGAGGCCGGACGTTTCCATAGCCAGCAAGCTACTGATCTGCTATCCTTTTTAGCGAGAATTGTGGAATATCGGCTGGATCAATGTCTGAGCGAATCGGAAGGGTTGTAGTGCCTCTCCCAGTGGGAGAAGTCAACGAGACGAAGTCGAGTTGGAAGAGGGCTGTAAGCAATCAGGCCCTCACCCAAAATGCTGACCGCATTGTGACCTCTCCCAGTGGGAGAGATATATGAATTTCGCCCTGCACACAGACGAACAGCTCGGCGCGATGATTCAGGAGTGGCGGGGCTATTTAACCCATCAGCGCAAACTCTCAGACAACACCCTCACCGCTTATTTGCATGATCTGTCGGATTGGTGTTCTTTCACCGCGCAGCATTTAGGCTCGGCGATGGCGGCGAAACATCTACCGCTTTTGACCATTCGCGACTTCCGTAGCTGGCTGTCGCACCGCGCGCAGAATGGCTATGATGCCGCCTCAACGGCGCGGGCGATTTCGTCACTGCGCAATTTCTTCACCTATCTCAAACGCACGCAGGGCATCGATAATACCGCCCTGTTTCACCTGCACACCCCGAAACGTAAAGCCGCGTTGCCGAAAGCGCTGAGTGAAATGGATGCCACCGACGCTGCCGATGCGATTGCCAGCCTGTCGGACGAACCGTGGATTGCGGCGCGCGACACAGCACTGCTGATGCTGATTTATGGCTGCGGCTTACGGATCAGTGAAGCGCTGTCGCTTGAGCAGAAGGATATCGCAGCGCATGATTTTCTACGCATTCATGGTAAAGGGAATAAGGAGCGGATGGTACCGCTTTTGCCGCTGGTGCGCACGGCGCTTGAGGAATATGTGGCGCTGTGTCCGTATTTTAGGGGTTCAGAAGAAGGAAAACGTCATCCTGAGCCGAAGGCGAAGGATCTATCGCGCCACACGATGGAAGATCCTTCGTCGGCTTCGCCTTCTCAGGATGACAACTGCTTAACGTCTCATGCCC
>CAYGTO010000011.1:0-61746 GCA_964352815.1 uncultured Azospirillaceae bacterium
GGCCGCACTGTCGGCGCCGGCGTCGTCGCCAAGGTGAAAAGTTAAATTAGGGTTTTTAAATTAGGAAGAATGTCATGTTAAACCAAAAAATTCGTATTCGGCTTAAAGCCTATGATCATGCAGTCTTGGATCATTCGACCAAAGAGATCGTGAATACGGCGAAACGTACGGGTGCGCAGGTGCGCGGCCCGGTGCCATTGCCGCGTGACATTCAGAAATTCACCGTGAACCGTTCGCCGCATGTGAACAAAAAGTCACGTGAGCAGTTTGAAATTCGCACACATAAACGTTTGATCGATATTGTCGAACCAACACCACAAACGGTGGATGCGTTGGGTAAACTTGATCTTGCGGCGGGCGTGAATGTGGAAATCACCGTATTAGGGGAGGCGGCATAATGGCAAGTGCAGTTCAAGGGTCTGGTCGCACGGGCGTGATTGCGCAGAAAATGGGCATGACCCGCGTGTTTGATGAATTCGGCCAGCATGTGCCTGTGACCGTCCTTAAGATGGATGCGGTACATGTGGTGGCGCAGAAAACCAAAGAAAAAGATGGTTATTCAGCGGTGCAGCTGGGCTATGGCAAAGCAAAGGTGAAACGTGTGTCGAAAGCGATGCGCGGGCATTTCGCAAAAGCAAAAGTAGAGCCAACAAAGCGTTTGGCAGAATTCCGCGTACGTGAAGATGCGTTATTGGAAGTGGGCCGTGAAGTGAAAGCAAACCATTTCGTACCCGGTCAGTATGTGGATATCGCAGGTCAGTCGATTGGTAAAGGCTTTGCTGGTGGCATGAAGCGTCACAATTTTGGCGGTTTGGAAGCAACGCATGGTGTCTCGATCTCTCACCGTTCGCATGGTTCGACCGGTCAGTGTCAAGAACCAGGCCGTGTCTTCAAGGGTAAGAAAATGGCGGGTCACATGGGTGATGAGCGCTGCACCAATCAGAATTTGCAAGTGGTTCGTGTGGATGGAGAACAAAATCTTATTCTTGTAAAAGGTGCCGTGCCAGGGTCAAAAAACGGTTATGTATATGTGACGGATGCTCTGAAAAAGGCATTGCCACAGGAAGCCCCGCATCCAAGCCATGAGGTGGCAAAAGCTGGAGCTCCGAAGGAAGAGGCGGAAGCTGAGCAGCAGGTAAAAGAAGAGCTTGCGACCGACGATAATATGGCAGCAGCCGAAGCGGCGAAGGCGGATGGTGCTGAAGAGCAACCTGAAGCACAAGCAGACGAAACCAAAGATGAAACCAAAGAGTAAGCCATGAAAGCAAAAGTCATTACATTAGACAGCAAGGATGCGGGCGAAATCGAATTGAACGATGCCGTGTTTGGTCTTGAGATGCGCAAAGATATTTTGCAACGTGTTGTGGAGTGGCAACGTGCGCGAGCGCGTGCAGGCACGCACAAAACCAAGCAGCGTAACGAAGTGTCGCGCACAACGAAAAAAGCCTATCGCCAAAAAGGTACGGGCAATGCTCGTATGGGTGCTGCGAAAACCGCTCCGCATCATGTGGGTGGTGGCCGTGCACATGGGCCAGTAGTGCGTTCGCATGAATATAAGCTGCCAAAGAAAGTACGTCAGCTTGGTCTGAAGATCGCGCTTTCAACGAAGCAGGCCTCGGGGCAACTCGTCATCATTGATGATGCGAAAGTAAAAGATGCAAAGACGAAAAAAATTTCAGAGTCATTCGCGAAGCTAGGCTGGAAGAAACCATTGATCGTCACCGGCAGTGAGATGGATGAATCTTTCGCACTGGCAGCACGTAACGTTAAAGGTGTCGACATTCTGCCAAGCGAAGGCGCGAATGTGTATGATATCATTAAGCATAAAGAATTGGTGTTAACCAAAGTGGCCGTTGAGCAGCTCGAAGCTCGCTTGGCGTCATAGGAGAGTATCATGGCAAAAGTAGCAAAAAAAGAGATCGACCCAGCGCTTTATGAAGTGATTCGCAAACCTGTGGTGACCGAGAAATCGACCATGGCGGGCGAGTTCAATAAGGTGACTTTCATGATTGCGCCTGATGCAACGAAGAAGACGGTGAAAGAATCTGTTGAAGCATTATTCGGCGTGGAAGTGGTCAAAGTGAATACCATCAATACGCAAGGAAAAACAAAACGTTTCCGTGGACGTATTGGTAAGCGTAACGACCGCCGTAAAGCGGTGGTGACATTGAAAGAAGGCCAAAGCATCGATTTGGCAGCAGAGATTAAGTAACGGTAACACAGCGATAGAGATTAGCCATGCCATTAAAACAATATAAGCCGATCACTCCATCACAGCGCCAATTGGTGTTGATTGATCGCTCTAGCCTGTATAAAGGCAAGCCTGTCAAAGCATTGACCGAGGGGCTCAATAAGTCCGGTGGCCGGAACAATAAGGGACGCATTACCGCGCGTCATATTGGTGGCGGCCATAAGCGTAGCTACCGTTTGGTCGACTTTAAGCGTCGCAAATGGGATATGGAAGCGAATGTGGAGCGTATCGAATATGATCCAAACCGCTCAGCCTTTATCGCGTTGATTCAATACACCGACGGTACGCAGTCCTATATTCTGGCGCCACAGCGTCTGAATCCAGATGATAAGGTCATTGCCGGTGAGAAGACCGATGTGAAGCCGGGTAACGCGATGCCACTGAAGAATATTCCGATTGGTACGATCATCCATAATGTGGAAATGAAGCCAGGCAAGGGCGGCCAGATTGGCCGTGCTGCAGGCGGATATGTTCAGCTCGTGGGTAAGGATTCTGGTTTTGCGCAGGTGAAATTGCGTTCGGGCGAGCTTCGTATGATCCCAGCCGAGTGCATGGCGACAATTGGTGCGGTATCAAACCCTGATCACCAGAATGAGAATCAAGGTAAGGCCGGCCGTAATCGCTGGAAGGGACGTCGTCCAAAAGTGCGTGGTGTGGCAATGAACCCGGTGGATCACCCGCATGGTGGTGGTGAAGGGAAGACGTCCGGTGGCCGTCATCCGGTTACGCCGTGGGGTGTGGCGACCAAGGGTAAGCGCACGCGTTCGAAGAAAAAAGTTAATAAACTCATCATTCGTAGCCGTCACAAGGCTAAGAAACGTTAGTAGGAGAAGTTATGTCACGAGCTGTTTGGAAAGGCCCTTTTGTTGACGGGTATCTGCTTAAAAAAGCAGAGGCCGCGCGCGCATCAGGCAAAAATCAAGTGATTCAAATTTGGTCGCGTCGTTCAACGATCTTGCCGCAGTTTATTGGCTTGACCTTTGGCGTGTACAATGGCAAAAGCCACATCCCAGTGCTCGTCACGGAAGATATGGTGGGTCATAAGTTTGGTGAATTTGCTCCGACCCGAACCTATTATGGGCACGGTGCAGACAAAAAAGCGAAGAAGAAGTAGGTAGATCATGGGTAAACCAGCAGCGAAACGCCGACTCGACAATACGGAAGCACAAGCGGTGCTACGTAACGTACGGGTTAGCCCGATTAAATTGAACCAGGTGGCGCGTTTGATTCGTGGTCGTAAGGTAGCAGATGCGTTGACGCAGCTAACTTTCTCGCATCGGCGCATCGCGATTGATGTGAAGAAGACGCTTCAATCTGCCATTGCGAATGCTGAAAACAATCATAACCTAGATGTTGATAATCTGATTGTGAAAGAAGCACATGTGGGCAAAGCCTTTGTCATGAAGCGTTTCCGTGCTCGTGCACGTGGTCGTGGTGCAAAAATTTTGAAACCATTTAGCCACCTAACGATCGTGGTCAAAGAAGTAGAGGAGAACGCATAATGGGTCAGAAAGTCAACCCGATCGGCCTGCGTCTGGGCATCAACAAAACCTGGGATTCTCGCTGGTATGGCGATGCAGATTACGCGATAAAGCTCCATGAAGATCTCAAAATTCGGCGCTATCTTAAAAAGAAACTGGGCAGTGCTGGCGTCTCAAAAATTGTGGTTGAGCGTACGGCTAAGAAAGCAGTAATCTCGATTCATACAGCCCGCCCCGGCATCATTATTGGTAAAAAAGGCGCGGACATTGACCTGCTTCGCAAAGATATTGCGAAATTCACCAAAGATGATGTGCAAGTGAACATTGTTGAGATTCGTAAGCCGGAGCTCGATGCGACGTTGATTGCAGAAAATGTGGCAGGCCAGCTTGAGCGCCGTGTGGCATTCCGCCGTGCGATGAAGCGTGCGGTGCAATCAGCCCTTCGCCTCGGCGCGGAAGGCATTCGTATCAACTGTGCGGGCCGTTTGGGCGGCGCTGAGATTGCACGGACAGAGTGGTATCGCGAAGGCCGTGTGCCTCTTCATACGCTTCGCGCAGATGTGGATTATGGTATTGCCAAAGCGTACACTACCTACGGTGTGATCGGTATTAAAGTTTGGGTGTTTAAAGGTGAAATCGTGAATGAAGAAGAGCTTCAGACATGGGCACCAGAAAATGCTGAACAAGCCTCTTGACACACGGCTATAACCGTGTATTAAAGGCACTCTTTTTCGCGAAAGCCTTGAAATTTTGAGTAAGGGAACTGCGTGAGAATGGCAAGTAAGGAAGGGTGGCAAGCCCAGACAGAACGCGCGTTAGAAACATAAAAGAATAAAGGAACGGACCCATGTTAAGTCCAAAGCGCACGAAATTTAGAAAGCAGCATAAAGGCCGCATTCATGGTAATGCGAAGGGCGGAACGGACCTTAATTTTGGTAAGTTCGGTCTTAAAGCGCTTGAGCCTGAGCGTATTACTGCACGTCAAATCGAAGCCTCGCGTCGCGCCATTCAGCGTCATGTGAAACGTGCGGGCCGTCTTTGGATCCGTATATTCCCCGATGTTCCTGTGACCGCGAAACCTGCTGAAGTTCGCATGGGTAAAGGTAAGGGTTCTGTGGATCGCTGGGTCGCGAAAGTGAAGCCTGGCCGCATCATGTTTGAAATGGATGGGGTGAATGAAGACCTTGCGCGCCGCGCGTTTGAGCTGGCGGCTGCGAAGCTTCCCATTAAAACGAAATTTGTTCGCCGCATCGAAGGGTAATCGAGGGTTGCTATGACATATGAAGAATTCAAAGGAAAAACGGAAGACGAGCTGAAAGATTTGGAAGCGCAATTTCGTAAAGAGCTGTTCAACCTTCGCTTTCAGCAAGCGTCGGGCGAGCTGGAAAACACGTCACGCTTCAGCGCAGTGAAAAAAGACATTGCTCGCTTGAAGACGTACCGCACTGAATTGAAAAACGCAGCATAGCTAAGCATAGGATATAACGATGCCAAAAAGAATATTACAAGGAAAAGTGGTCAGCGATAAGCAAGACAAGACGGTGACCGTGTTGGTCGAGCGCCGTATTACGCACCCGCTTTACAAGAAATTTATTAAGCGTTCGAAAAAATACGCGGCGCATGATGAGAAAAATGAATATAAGGTCGGCGATGTGGTGCGCATTAGCGAGCATCAGCCATTTTCGAAACGTAAAGCATGGCTTGTTGAAGGCAAGGCTGCATAGGCATTAAGGGTAGGAGTCACGCATGATTCAGATGCAAACAAAATTGGATGTCGCGGATAATTCAGGTGCGCGCTCGGTTCAGTGTATCAAAGTGCTCGGTGGTTCGCACCGTAACATCGCATCGATCGGTGACGTCATTGTGGTGTCCGTGAAAGAAGCTCTGCCGCGCGGTAAGGTGAAAAAAGGGTCGGTTCAGCGCGCGGTCATCGTGCGTACGGCGAAGGAAATCAAGCGTCAAGATGGTAGTGCGATTCGTTTCGATAAAAACGCTGCCGTGTTGATTAATAAAACAGGCGAGCCGATTGGCACGCGTATTTTTGGCCCGGTGGCACGTGAGCTGCGTGCACGCCGTTATATGAAAATTGTGTCTTTGGCACCGGAAGTACTGTAGGGCGATCATGGCAGCAAAGATTAAAAAAGGCGATAAGGTCATCGTATTGACAGGCAAGGATGCCGGTAAAGAAGGTGACGTGATTCAGATTATGCCGGCAGCAGGCCGCGCAACGGTTAGTGGCATTAATATGGTGAAACGCCATCAGCGCCCGAGCCAATTCTCTGCAGGGGGCATCCAGCAGAAAGAAGCGGCGATTGATCTTTCAAACCTTGCAATCGTTGATCCGAAAGAGGGTGGCGCAACGCGTGTGGGGTTCAAGACCTTGGAAGATGGTAAAAAAGTACGCTTCGCGAAGAAATCTGGCGAAGTGATCGACGCATAGAGGATAAAATGGCATCACGACTTAACACACTCTATTCTGATAACATCGCGAAGTCGCTTCAAGAGAAGTATGGCTACAAGAATGTGATGGAAGTTCCAAAACTGAAGAAGGTCGTCATCAATATGGGTGTCGGTGAAGGTGCGCTGGACCGTAAACACGTGCAGGCCGCGGTTGAAGAGCTGACGGCGATTTCGGGTCAGAAGCCTGTCGTGACGAAAGCGAAGAAATCAGAAGCGAGTTTCAAAATTCGTGAAGGTATGGCAGTGGGTGTGAAGGTGACTCTGCGCGGTGATCGTATGTATGAGTTCATTGATCGTTTGGTGAACATTGCGATGCCACGTATTCGTGACTTCCGCGGGATTTCCGATAAGGGCTTTGACGGCCGCGGCAACTACAATATGGGAATTAAAGAACAAATCGTATTCCCAGAGATCAATTATGACAAGGTCGATGCGACGCGCGGCATGGATATTGCGTTTGTGACATCAGCCAATAACAACGAACAGGCGAAGTCATTGCTTGAAGGCTTTAACTTCCCATTCAAGAAAGCAGCGTAAGGAAAGACCATGGCAAAAAAATCAGCAGTTGCAAAGAATGATAAGCGCGCGAAGATGATCAAGAAATTTGCATCACAGCGTGCGCGTTTGAAAGTTATTGTGATGAATAAAGAGCTCCCAATGGAAGAGCGCTTTGCGGCGCAGCTGAAATTGGCAGCCCTTCCACGCAACAGTGCCGAGAATCGCTACCGCAATCGCTGTGGTGTGACCGGTCGTCCACGTGGCTACTATCGTAAGTTTAACATGTCTCGCGTAAGTTTGCGCGAACTAGGCTCGTTTGGTGAAATTCCAGGCTTGGTGAAATCAAGCTGGTAAGAGGAGAATCCTATGTCAATGAATGATACTGTCGCTGATATGCTCACCCGCATCCGTAATGGACAGCGCGCGCATATGGCCATTGTGCAGTGCCCATATTCAAAATTGCTCAAGAACATTTGCGATGTGCTCGAGCGTGAAGGCTACATCAAGGGTGTTGAAGTTTCAGATGATGAAGCAAACCCGAATAAGAAATACCTTCATATTCACTTGAAGTATTTTGAAGGTGAACCGGTGATACGCAAGATTAAGCGTGTATCAAAATGTGGCCGTCGTCAGTATGCGTCGATCAAGTCATTGCCGAAATTCTTCAATGGGTTGGGCATCGCGATTTTGAGTACGTCGAAAGGTGTGATCTCAGATTATGAAGCACGTCAGCAGAATGTTGGCGGTGAAGTATTGTGTAGCGTATTTTAACGCGGAAGTTGGAGCAGAATTATGTCTCGTATGGGTAAAAAGCCGGTGGCAATTTTGGAAGGGGTGAATGTCTCATTTCAAGACCAGACCGTGACGGCGAAAGGGCCAAAAGGCGAATTGTCGATGACGATCACAGGTGATGTGAACATTAGCATTGATGATGGCTTCGTGAATGTCACGCCAGCGAATGACACGAAACGCGCGCGCGCCATGTGGGGTACGACGCGGAGTAATATTGACAATCTCGTTATTGGCGTGAAAGAAGGCTTTTCGAAAACGCTTGAAATTACGGGTGTTGGTTTTAAAGCGGCGGTGCAGAAGAATTCGCTGCGCATGTCACTTGGCTTTAGCCATGAGGTGGTGATCATTATCCCGGAAGGGCTTGATGTGAAATGCCCGAAGCCGACGATCATTGAAATTGCAGGGGCGAATAAGCAGCAAGTCGGTGAAATGGCTGCGCAGATTCGCCGCCTCCGTAAGCCTGAGCCATACAAAGGTAAAGGTGTGAAATATATGGGTGAAGAGATTCGCCGTAAAGAAGGTAAGAAGAAGTAGGGTACCATCATGGCTAATGCATTATTTGAACGTCGTAAGCGCCGAGTGCGTTTCAAGCTTCGTAAAAACGCGAAGGGCAAGGCACGTCTGTCTGTTTTCCGTTCGGGAAAGCATATTTATGCGCAGGTGATTGATGACCTTTATGGTAAGACGCTTGCATCGGCATCGACACTCGAAAAAGACATGCGCAGCAAGTTTAAGAATGGTGCAACCACCGAAGGCGCAAAGGCCGTAGGTGAGTTGATTGCGAAACGTGCGAAAGAAGCCAAGGTCGAGAATATTGTATTCGATCGGGGTGGTTATCTGTTCCATGGCCGCGTGAAAGCGGTGGCGGACAGCGCGCGCGAAGCAGGAATGGTATTTTAAGGTTAGGATAGATCAATGGGTGAAGCAGCATTACAAACCGGTCAGCAAGACGAAATCATTGAGAAGCTTGTCTCGATTAACCGTGTCGCGAAAGTGGTCAAAGGTGGTCGTCGCTTCGGTTTCGCGGCTCTGATGGTCGTAGGCGATGGCAAAGGCAAGGTCGGTTATGGTACCGGTAAAGCGAAAGAAGTGCCTGAAGCGGTGAAGAAAGCGACAGAAGATGCGCGTAAAAGCATGATCAAAGTGCCGCTTAAAGAAGCACGCACGCTGCACCATGACATTAAAGGCCGCTATGGCGCAGGCAATGTGATGCTCCGCACCGCGCCTCCGGGTACGGGGATTATTGCGGGTGGCCCGATGCGCGCAATTTTTGAAGCGCTCGGTGTACATGATGTGGTTGCGAAATCAAATGGGACGCAAAACCCCCACAATATGATCAAAGCGACATTTGATGCGCTGAAGCAGATGAACTCTCCACGCCTCGTGGCAATGCGTCGTGGTAAGAAAGTTGGTGAAATCGTGGAGCGCCGCGAGATGGAACTTGGCAGCGCACCTGCCCCGGTAACTGAAGAAGAGTAGAGAGCAGTCATGGCAAAAAAGACCGTTACGATAAAGCAGATTAAGAGCCCGATCGGCCGTCCAAAGGACCAGCGTGCGACGTTGGTGGGCCTCAAGCTCAATAAAATGCATAGAGTCGCGACGCTGGAAGACACGCCAGCAGTCCGCGGCATGATCAATAAGGTCAGCCACTTGGTGGAAGTCCTCGATTCAAACGCAGCATAGGCTGGAGAGCATCATGGAATTAAACGAGTTACAAAATAATCAAGGCGCGACGAAAAACCGTATCCGCGTGGGTCGCGGCATTGGTTCGGGCAAAGGCAAGACATGTGGCCGTGGTCACAAAGGTCAGAAGTCCCGCTCAGGTGTGAGCATTAGCTGGTTCGAAGGCGGCCAAATGCCGATTTATCGCCGCCTACCCAAGCGTGGTTTCAATAATCCAACGCGCAAGCAGTTTGCGGTGATCAACCTTTCAGATCTTCAGCGTCTTACAGATAGCAAGAAAATCGATGCATCGAAGCCCGTGGATGAAGCAGTGTTGATCGACGCTGGAGTTCAGCTTAAAGGGATGGACGGCATCAAGCTTCTTTCTCGCGGTGAGCTGAAGGCAAAAATCAATCTTACGGTTGCAAAAGCATCTCAAAAAGCGCAAGACGCCGTGAAAAAAGCGGGCGGTTCTGTCACGCTTACTAGCCAAGAAAACGCTGCAGCATAACACGTCCATCAAGGGACGATCACAGGGGTAAGAGGAATCACACGCCATGACATCTGCGGCGGAACGTTTAGCTCAAAATATGGATATTTCCGTCTTTGGCCGTGCCAAAGAGCTTCAGCAACGGATTCTATTTGTTCTGGGCGCGCTGATTATTTACCGCGTCGGCACCTATATTCCGATCCCTGGCGTTGACCCGATTGTTCTTCAGCAGCTCTTTGAGCAGCAATCTGGTGGAATCCTTGGTGTCTTCAATATGTTCTCAGGCGGCGCACTTGGCCGAATGACTATTTTTGCCCTTGCGGTGATGCCCTACATTTCTGCATCCATCATCATGCAGCTTGCGACGGTCATCGTGCCGCACATTGCTCAGCTCAAGAAAGAGGGCGAGGCAGGGCGCAAGAAAATCAACGAATATACGCGCTATGGCACCGTATTGCTCTCGATTATGCAGTCGTACGGGATCGCGGTGGGTCTCGAAGGGCAGACAGCGAATGGTGCTTCTGCGGTGATTGACCCAGGCATGTTCTTCCGTTTCACCACGGTGGTGACCTTGACGGGCGGGACCTTATTCCTGATGTGGCTGGGTGAGCAGATCACCGCGCGCGGCATTGGCCAAGGCATCTCACTGATCATTTTCGCCGGAATCGTGGCCGAATTTCCTTCGGCGATTGCGGGGACGTTCGAGCTGGGTCGTACGGGCGTGATCTCGACGCCGATTCTCGTGTTGATCCTCTTATTCGCGTTCGGCCTCATCGCGATGATCGTCTTTTTCGAGCGTGCGCAGCGGCGTATTCGCGTGCAATATCCGAAGCGCCAAGTGGGCAATAAAATGTATGGCGGTGATGCCAACCATTTGCCGCTTAAGCTAAACACGGCTGGGGTGATTCCGCCGATCTTTGCGAGCTCGATTCTTCTCTTCCCACTGACGATTGCGAATTTTAACCGTGATGGCGGCCCAGAGTGGCTGCAAACCGTGTCAGCCTATCTTGGCCATGGTCAGCCGCTCTATATTGGCCTATATGTTGCGATCATCATGTTCTTCTGTTTCTTCTACACAGCGGTGGTGTTCAACCCAGAAGAAACGGCGGATAATCTACGCAAGAATGGCGGCTTTGTTGCCGGAATTCGCCCAGGCAAGCACACGGCAGAATATCTCGATTACGTCCTCACGCGTTTGACGGCCGTGGGCGCGGTGTATCTCGCCTTTGTATGCGTGGTGCCGGAGATCTTTATCGCGAAATACGGGATTCCATTCTATCTTGGCGGAACGAGCCTTCTGATCGTCGTGAACGTTCTCATGGATTTTGTCGGCCAGGTGCAGTCACATCTTTTCGCGCATCAATATGAAGGGTTGATCAAGAAAGCCAAGCTGCGCGGCGGAAAAAAACGCTAGTCAATCCGGCAAAAGCTGCTTACTATCAATCCTCAAGATCGCTAATGAGCGCGGCGGACACTAAGAGGAGCAACTTATGCATATCATTCTACTCGGCCCTCCCGGCGCAGGTAAGGGCACACAATCTGACTATATTCGCGACAGCTACGGCCTAGCCAAGCTTGCCACCGGCGATATGCTGCGTGAGGCGGTGGCGTCAGGCTCAGAGCTTGGCCAGAAAGCCAAAGCGATTATGGAATCAGGTGGCCTGGTATCGGATGATATTATGATTGGCATGATTCGCGACAAGCTTGCCTCAGTGGAATGCCGCAAAGGCGCGATTCTCGATGGGTTTCCCCGCACGACAGCGCAGGCTGAAGCGCTTGATGTGATGATGGCAGAAGAAAAGCGCAAACTTGATTATGTGATTGAGCTGAAAGTCGATGACCAAGCGCTCATCGAGCGTATTTGCGGCCGGTTTGCTTGTGCGAAATGTGGCGCGGGCTATCACGACACGTTCAAGCAGCCGAAAGTCGAAGGGGTGTGCGATTGTTGCGGAAGCACCGAATTCTCACGCCGCAAGGACGATAATGAATCGACGGTGGCGAATCGGCTCGAGCAATATCATGAAATGACCGCGCCATTGCTCCCCTATTATGAAGCGAAAGGTATCCTCCGCCAGGTCGATGGCATGGCCGCGATCGACGCGGTGACTGCAGAGTTGACCTCGATTATCGGTGCGCCCGAAAAGAAAACGGCGTAAGCACGGTTTTTGTGCAAATTAGGCGTTGACAGGCATTAAAACCCGCCTATAGTGCCGATTCATTTGAATATAGCTAACTAACAAGGGGTGTAGCATGGCTCGTATCGCCGGCGTCAATATTCCTTCCGGCAAACGCCTGGAAACTGCATTGACCTATGTGCACGGCATTGGCCGCGCAAAATCCAAAGAAATTATCGAAAAAGCGGGGCTAGACGGCACTGCGCGCGTGCATACGATTGGTGAGCAGGATGTAATCCGCTTGCGTGAGATCGTTGACGCAGATTACACGGTAGAGGGTGACCTTCGCCGTGAGGTCAGCATGAACATTAAGCGTTTGATGGATCTCGGCTGCTACCGTGGCCTTCGCCATCGCCGCCGCCTGCCGGTCCGTGGTCAGCGTACGCACACGAATGCGCGTACACGTAAAGGGAAAGCCGTGCCTATCGCCGGTAAGAAGAAGTAAGGGGTGAGTCATGGCTGGAAAAGAAACAAAAGTTACGAAGAAAAAAGATAAAAAGAAGAATATTGTCAGCGGTATCGCGCA
Organism: uncultured Azospirillaceae bacterium; assembly: GCA_964352815.1. Taxonomy (GTDB): domain Bacteria; phylum Pseudomonadota; class Alphaproteobacteria; order Rickettsiales; family UBA3002; genus CAYGTO01. Next base: position 12,335 of record CAYGTO010000011.1, read on the forward strand.
CATCAATTCCTCTTTCAACAACACCATCATCACCATCACCGACGCGTTCGGTAATGCGGTGTCATGGTCATCTGCGGGTGCGATGGGCTTTAAGGGCTCACGTAAGTCGACGCCTTACGCGGCACAGGTTGCTGCGGAAGATGCAGGTCGCAAGGCGCTTGAACATGGGATGAAGAATTTGGAAGTGCGTGTGAAGGGCCCTGGCTCTGGGCGTGAATCAGCGCTTCGTGCGCTGCAAGGTATTGGCTACACGATCACGGTGATTCGTGATGTGACCCCAATCCCGCATAATGGCTGCCGCCCACCGAAGCGCCGCCGCGTGTAATTGAATAGATAACCATCGCTAACTGAGGAAAAGGAAGTCACACCTATGGCAAATGTTCTCAACAAAAACTGGCAGGATTTGATCAAACCAAGCAAGATCGATGTAAAGCCGCTCACCACTGACGGTAAGCGTGCGACCATCATGGCAGAACCGCTTGAGCGCGGGTTTGGTTTGACCATGGGTGTTGCCCTGCGTCGCATTTTGCTTTCATCGCTTCAAGGTGCTGCGGTGACGGCGATTAAGGTCGACAATGTACTGCACGAGTTCACGACCATTTCGGGTGTGCGTGAAGATGTAACAACGTTGATCTTGAATGTGAAAGATTTGAAATTGCGCGCGCACTCAATTGACAAAAAGAAAATGCATTTAAGCGTGAATCAACCTGGCCCTGTGACGGCGGGTATGATCGTGACCGATTCCGATGTCGATATCATCAATAAAGATTTGGTGCTGTGTCACCTTGATAAAGACGCGACGCTGAACATTGAGTTTACGGTTGAAGTGGGTAAGGGCTATGTCCCTGCATCGCAAAACCAGTCAGACGATGCACCGATTGGCTTGATCCCGATCGATGCCTTGTTCAGCCCAGTGGAGCGCGTCTCTTACCGCGTAGAGAACGCGCGTGTAGGTCAGCGTACCGACTATGATAAGCTGATCATGGAAATTGAATGTGATGGTTCCATCCTTCCGGAAGATGCGGTAGCGCTTGCCGCGCGCATCATGAATGATCAGCTTCGCCTGTTCATCAACTTCGAAGATATTCCAGAAACCACAGAAGTGGCGCAGCAAGAAGAGCTTGCCTTCAGCCCATACCTTCTCAAGAAAGTGGAAGAGCTGGAATTGTCTGTCCGTTCAGCCAACTGCTTGAAGAACGACAACATTGTCTACATTGGTGATCTGGTCCAGAAGAGCGAGAGTGAAATGCTCAAAACGCCAAACTTTGGCCGTAAGTCACTCAATGAAATTAAAGAAGTGCTCAACAATATGGGCTTGCGTTTCGGTATGGATGTCCTTGAATGGCCACCAGAAAATATCGAAGATCTAGCGCGTCGCTTTGAAGACCCATTCTAAGCATTAGAGCAAAACCAGGAGAGTGTCATGAGACATGGAATGAAAGGGCGCAAGCTCAATAGAACATCAACGCACCGTAAGGCGATGTTTCAGAATTTGGCCAATGCGCTGATCAAGCATGAGCAGATTTTCACGACGCTGCCCAAAGCGAAAGATCTGCGTCCGATCGTCGAAAAATACATCACGCTTGCGCGCCGCGGTGATTTGCATGCGCGTCGCCAGCTGATCGCGAAACTGCGTGATGAGAAAATGGCCGATAAGCTGATGTCTGTACTGGCAGAGCGCTATAAAGACCGCCCAGGTGGCTATACGCGTGTTCTGAAAGCCGGATTCCGCTTTGGTGATAATGCACCGATGGCGATGATTGAATTGATCGATCGTGATCCTTCTGCGCGTGGTCAAGATTCTGGCCCAGTCGATGAACACGAACATGATCACCATCATCATGACCACGACCATGATCATGAAGAAAAAAAGCACGCTACAGCATAATCTCGCGTGGCTAGATAAGAAAAAGGGTGGCAGTGCCACCCTTTTTTGATGGAGGCATCATGACCTATCTCTATATCGCTATTGGCGGCGCGGCAGGTGCGGTGATGCGCTATCTTATTAGCAGCCAGACCGACCGGCTGTTCACGCAGCCCTTTCCCTACGGCACGCTCGCAGTCAATCTGATCGGCGCGCTGGCGATGGGCGTATTGATCGGGGTCATGTCGAAACTATTGAAAGACCATGCGCTGTGGCACCCGCTGCTCGCCATTGGCTTCCTCGGCGGATTCACTACCTTCTCGACTTTCGCCCTTGATGCCGTGACCTTGGCGACACGCCAGGAAATACTGTCGATGGGGCTGTATGTGTTTGTCTCGGTGGCCGGTTCGATCGCCGCGTTGATTGCGGGGATGGGCATCATGCGGATGGTATAGAATGTCATCCCGTGGCTTGACCACGGGATCTCTAACGTTCATACAGTCATTCCGCGATCAAGTCGCGGAATGACGAAAGAGAAACCTATGCAAATTCAATCAGTGACACCCGACCAAGACGGCATGCGGCTTGACCGTTTTCTCAAGCTCTATGTGCCGAACCTGCCTTACGGCCTGATGCAGAAGCATCTCCGCCGCGGGATTATTCGTATTGATGGCGCGAAAGCCAAGAGCGATGCCCGGCTTGAAGCGGGTCAAGAGGTACGCTTCCCTGAATATGATGACATTGATGCCAGCGCTGCGCCGTCGCAATCCAAACGCCTTTCTGATTCCGACCGGAAGTTTATTCAGCAACGCGTTCTGTACGAAAATGATGCGGTGATCGCGATCAATAAGCCGGCGGGGTTGGCGGTGCAGGGCGGCAGTAAGATTAAGGAGTGTGTGGAGGATTATACCCCTGCCTTGCAAGGTGCGTATGACGATCCGCCGCGGCTGGTGCATCGGCTGGATAAGGATACGAGCGGCGTGCTGTTGCTCGCGCGCACCCGCAGCGCGGCGCAGGAATTGACTGCAGCCTTTAAGCAGAAAACCACGCAGAAAACCTATCTCGCCATTACGGCCGGCGTTCCCGAACATCCGCAAGGCACGATCAAAGCGCCGCTGATCAAGCGCCTGATGTCTGGGGAAGAGAAAATGGCCGTCGTAGGCGAGGGCGAGAAGGGCGAGTATGCCGAGACGGATTATGAAGTACTCGACACGCTGGGCGAAGGCGCGGCGCTGCTGCGCCTATCACCGATTACCGGCCGGACGCACCAGCTGCGCGTGCATTGCCAGCTTATGGGCTGCCCGATCCTGGGCGATCCGAAATATGATGGGCAGAGCGAGTTGATTGAGGATATGGGGCTGGCGAATCAGCTGCATTTACACGCACAGCGCATCGCAATTGAGGCGATGGCGATTGACATTGAGGCGCCGCTGCCGAAACATATGAAACATACCATCCATCAGCTAGGCTTTGTGTTATGAAACTCGAAAAAGACATTTCCATCGATACGCTGCTGGCCGAAACCAAGCGTTATGCTGAGACGGATATGCTGTGCTATCGCTCACCGGAAGACTCGCTCGCGGCGGAACAACGTCGCCTGTGGGATCCGATTGCCGCCTGGGCGGAACAGCGCTATGACATTCGCCTGGTGTTGACCGAAGGGCTGATGCCGGTGGCGCAAAAGAGGGAGACATTAGAAGTGCTACATGCTGAGGTCGACGCATTACGTCACCCTCGAGTTGGCCAAGCCGATCTCGGGGATCTAGCTCCATTAGATTCCCGACACTCGCGAGGCTTCCCCCTTCGCCAAGGCTTCGGAGGACATGCGGCCCGGAATGATGAGCATATTCGGAATGTTGCCAAACTTACCAAGCTGCTCGGCTCACTGATCGTCGCGCTGGCCGTTTACCACAAGGCCATTACCATCGACCAGGCCATCGAGGCGTCCTTCCTCGAAGAAACCCACCAGGCCGGCCTATGGGGCGAAGATGAGGAGGCGAAAGCTAAACGCGAGGCCAAAATGGCGGAAGTGCGGGAGGCGGCTACGTTGTTGGGATAAGCGATATTCCGATTGCCCTATGTGCAGAAACTGCTACATTCCAGTGCTTTAAAAACAACCCTAGAGGATGTATGCAAACCGATACGGTCGTGAAAGAACTCGAAACCCGCCGCGATGGTGCGCGCATGGGCGGTGGTAGTACGCGCATCGAGGCACAGCATAATCGTGGTAAGCTGACCGCACGCGAGCGTATTGAAGTGTTGCTCGATCCGAACTCGTTTGAAGAATATGATATGTTTGTGGAGCATCGCTGCGACAATTTCGGCATGGCAGATAAGAAAATCCCTGGCGATGGGGTGGTGACCGGGCAGGGGACGATCAATGGCCGGCTCGTCTTTCTTTATTCTCAAGATTTTACCGTGCTGGGTGGTTCACTCTCAGAAACGAACGCCAAGAAAATTTGCAAAGTGCAGGATATGGCGCTGAAAATGGGTGCGCCGATCATCGGGCTGAATGATTCAGGCGGCGCGCGGATTCAGGAGGGTGTGGATTCGCTATCAGGCTTTGCCGAGATTTTCCAGCGCAACGTGCTGGCCTCCGGCGTGATCCCGCAAATTTCGGTGATTATGGGCCCGTGCGCGGGCGGGGCGGTCTATTCGCCAGCGCTGACCGACTTCACCTTCATGGTACGTGGCAGCTCCTATATGTATCTGACCGGGCCGGATGTGGTTAAAACCGTGACCCATGAGGAAGTGACCCATGAGGAGCTGGGCGGCGCGAACATCCATGCGCGGCGCACCGGCGTTGCTGATGTTGCGTTTGATAATGACATTGAAGCGCTGATGCAGGTGCGTAAGCTTTTCAATTACCTGCCACTTTCGAACCGTGCGGAGATTCCAAGCCGCCCAACCGATGACCCTGCTGACCGCGTCGAAATGGCGCTGAACACGCTGGTGCCCGACAATCCGAACAAGCCTTATGATATGCGCGAGCTGGTGATGCGAGTCGTCGATGAGGGCGATTTCTTTGAGATTCAGCCCGATTATGCCAAAAACATTATGGTGGGTTTCGGCCGGATGGAAGGCTCGACGGTAGGGTTTGTCGCCAATCAGCCGCTGGAGCTGGCGGGCTGCCTCGACATCAATGCCTCGCGCAAGGCCGCACGTTTTGTACGTTTTTGTGATGCGTTCAATATTCCCATCGTTACGTTTGTCGATGTGCCAGGCTTTCTGCCCGGAACCTCTCAGGAACATAATGCGGTGATCAAACATGGCGCAAAGCTGCTTTATGCTTATGCCGAGGCGACGGTGCCGAAGATCACGCTGATCACGCGCAAGGCCTATGGTGGCGCGTATATTGTGATGAGCTCCAAACATTTGCGCGGCGATGTGAATTATGCTTGGCCGACAGCAGAAATCGCCGTAATGGGCCCACAAGGCGCGGTAGAAGTGATTTATAAGAATAAAGTCTCCGAAGAAGAGCTGCAACAAAAGGCCGATGAATATCGCCAGAAATTTGCCAGCCCCTTTGCAGCGGGCACGCGCGGCTATCTCGACGACGTCCTCCGCCCGCAAAACACCCGTTGGCGCCTCTGCCGTGCGCTAGGCATGTTGCGCTCGAAAAAGCTCGAAAACCCATGGAAGAAACACGATAATCTGCCGTTGTAGATAGCAGCTTGTTAATCCATCCTTTACTTCCCTCTGGTACTCTCGGGGGAATTGCGTTATGATGCAATGCAATAACTGCGGTCGATGAATCGACTAAAACAATAGATATCAGGGAGTTACCGATGGCTATACCATCCGCAAAAGCATTAGAAAAAGAATGGAAAGAAAGCCCGCGCTGGGCGGGGGTGGAGCGCCCCTATGGCGGCGCGGAAGTCGAGAAACTGCGCGGCACGTTGCCGATCGAACATAGCCTCGCGAAAAATGGCGCGGAAAAGCTCTGGCGCTATATGAACACCTCCGATTACGTCAATGCGCTGGGCGCGCTGACGGGGAATCAGGCCATGCAACAGGTGAAAGCCGGTTTGAAGGCGATTTACCTCTCAGGCTGGCAGGTGGCGGCCGATGCGAACCTTGCCGGTGAGATGTATCCCGATCAATCGCTCTATCCGGCGAACTCCGTGCCGATGGTAGTCAAGCGCATCAATAACTGCTTGCAGCGCGCCGACCAGCTGCATCATGCCGAAGGCGATGATTCGATCGACTGGTTCCAGCCGATCATGGCCGATGCCGAAGCCGGCTTTGGTGGCTCGCTCAATGCGTTTGAGCTGATGAAAGCGATGATTGAAGCCGGTGCGGCGGGTGCGCATTTCGAAGACCAACTCTCTTCTGCGAAAAAATGTGGCCATATGGGCGGCAAGGTGCTCGTGCCAATTTCTGAGCATATTCAGAAGCTTGTCGCAGCGCGCTTAGCGGCGGATGTGTGCGGCGTACCGAGCATCATCATCGCGCGTACGGACTCAAACGGCGCATACTTGCTCACCAGCGACATTGATGAGCGCGATCATCGCTTTATCGATGGTGAGGATCGCACAGCCGAGGGCTTCCACAATTATAAGGGTGGATTGGATGCGGCGATCAATCGCGGTATTGCCTATGCCCCTTACGCGGATTTGATCTGGTGCGAAACCTCGACGCCGGATCTGGAAGAAGCGAAGCGCTTTGCTGAGGCGCTGAAGCAGGAATATCCGAACAAAATGCTCGCCTATAATTGTTCGCCATCGTTCAATTGGAAGAAAAATCTCGATGATGCAACGATTGCGAAATTCCAAAAAGAACTTGGCGCGATGGGCTATAAGTTCCAGTTCATTACGCTGGCAGGCTTCCATGCGCTGAATCATGGTATGTTCGATTTAGCGACTAAATATAAAGAGTCCGGCATGACTGGCTATGTCGAGCTGCAGGAACGTGAGTTTGCGGATGCGGAACGCGGCTTCACTGCGACCAAGCACCAGCGCGAAGTCGGCACCGGCTATTTCGACGAGGTGGCGCAAGTGATTGCAGGCGGCGCCTCTTCCACCACGGCGCTGCATGGCTCAACGGAGGAAGAGCAGTTTAAGTGACGCGTATGTCAGCGAGCGTAGCGAGCTGGTAACATAGCGTCATCCCGGCGAAAGCCGGGATCTCGTGCAAGCTATTGTGATTGTTGAAAGAGTGAGATCCTAGCTTTCGCCGGGATGACCGCTTCTCCCATCTTGCATTCCCTTTTCACCCGCGCTATAACCGCCGGATGTTTGAATCAATTTTAATTGCCAATCGCGGCGAAATTGCGGTGCGTATTATGCGCACGGCGAAGAAGATGGGCCTGTCGACTGTGGCGGTCTATTCGGAAGCCGATACCAACGCGCTGCATGTGAAATATGCCGATGATGCCTTCTATCTTGGCCCACCGCCCTCGACCCAGTCTTACCTGAACCAAGAGAAACTCATTGAGGCGATTAACCAATCCGGCGCCGACGCGGTGCATCCGGGTTATGGGTTTTTGTCGGAAAATGAAGGCTTTTGTAAAGCAGTTGCTGGCGCTGGTGCGACCTTTGTTGGGCCACCGGTTAAAGCCATCCGTTTGATGGGTGATAAGATTGAGTCGAAGAAAGTGGCTAAGGAAGCCGGGGTTAATACCGTTCCCGGAACAGAAGAGGCGATCAGCGATTATGATGAAGCACGGGTTGTTGCGCGTGACATTGGCTACCCGGTGATGATCAAAGCGGCCGCTGGTGGTGGCGGTAAAGGTATGCGCGTCGCATGGAATGAAAAAGAGCTGAAGCAAGGCATGCGGCTCGCAGCAAGCGAGGCGGAATCAAGCTTCAATGATGCACGCATCTTTATTGAAAAATTCTTCGAAGAGCCGCGCCACATTGAGATTCAAGTGCTCGCCGATAATCACGGAAATGTGATCACGCTAGGCGAACGTGAATGTTCGATTCAGCGGCGTCATCAGAAGGTGATTGAAGAGGCGCCAAGCCCGTTCTTGAATGACAAAATGCGTACAAAAATGAGCGAGCAATCGGTCGCGCTAGCGAAGAAAGTAGGTTATTCCAGTGCCGGAACTGTCGAGTATATCGTAGACAAAAAAGGTAATTTCTATTTCCTTGAGATGAACACACGTCTCCAAGTTGAACACCGGGTAACCGAGCTGATTACCGGTATTGACCTAGTCGAACAGATGATTCGCGTGGCGGCGGGCGAAGAGCTGCAGCTCACACAAGATAAGGTCGTATTCCATGGCTGGGCGATGGAAAGCCGGGTCTATGCGGAAGATCCAAGCCGGGGCTTCCTGCCTTCGACGGGCCGGATTGTCCGCTATCAGGAGCCAAAAATTCAGGCTAAGACGCTAATCGATACCGGTGTCTATGAAGGCGGCGAAGTTAGCATGTACTATGATCCGATGATCGCGAAAGTGTGCACCCATGCCACCAATCGCCAGAAAACCATCGAGGCGATGCAGGAAGCGCTGGCAGCCTACACGATTGAGGGAGTCTCGCACAATATCAGCTTTTTGGAGGCGATCTGTGCGCACAAGCGTTTCCAAAAGGGTGACATGTCGACCAACTTCATTGAGCAGGAATATCCGGGTGGTTTTAGCGGCGCTGAGCTAACGACGGAATCAGCGAAAGTGTGCCTGGCGACGGCGGTTTACCTCTTTATGCGCGACATGGAGCGTGCGCTACAAACCACGGGCCAGCTACCTGGCCGAACACCGCAACTCGGCACGCGCTGGGTGGTAGTGCTCGAAGATCAGAACTTTGCGGTCTCTGTGCGTAAGCGGGCCAACGGCTATGATGTGGCCTATGATGATGGCATGGTGTCGATCCGCAGCGATTGGAAGCTGGGCCGGCGTTTATTCCAGGGCGTCGTCGACGGCAAAAAGGTCAGTGTCAAAATCGAACCGCTTGCGGAAGGGTATCGGCTCAGCCACGCCGGATCAGAGATCAAAGCCGCCGTGCGAACACCGCGTGTCTCGGAACTCGCGCGTTATATGCCAGAGACGGTGGAAGAAGATTTGAGCCATCAGATTCGCTCGCCGATCGCTGGGCTCGTGTCGCGCATGCTGGTGAGTGAAGGCGATAGTGTGACCGAGGGGCAAGAGCTGTTCGTGATTGAAGCGATGAAGATGGAGAACATCGTCTATGCCGATCATGATGCGGAAATAGCAAAAATTAACGTGACAGCGCCGCAAAGCGTCAATGCCGATGCGGTGGTCTTAGAGTTCAACACAGATTAGTGCTCTTATGCGCTAACGTGATTGGCACGTTGCAGCTGGCCCTTCCCCTTCGGGTGTGTTTACTTGATTAGCAGCATGCTGCAGAGATTGCATAACGTAACCTAACATCGCTGCAGGATCAGTTGGTAGTGTTTTATCGCCTCTTGCCAGTGTTCCAATTGCACCATCAACTGCACTTCTTGCTCCATCTAAACCAAGGCCACTCGCCTGGCCTGCGAGCAATGCCAGCGCACCTTCGCCCAGCATAGAACGAATCCGTTTTTCGCGCTCTTCTGCATCTCTTTCTAAATTACTCATAGGCGAATTGTACCTCACACAATAGGTTGTGTGCAAACGTTAATATCTTGATATGCGGGCATTAATTGTTATTGTTTATCATGTTGTTAGTGTTATTTCTCAAGCCATTGCCCCCAAGCTTATGCTGCACCGCATTACAAAGATTGCATTTCTGTAATCTCTCGGCTAATCTGAAGATTACTCATGTCGTGGAGGATAATGATGGGATCGAAAAAGTCAGCCTATCGCAGCGTCAAAGTGCGCGTGACAGGCCGTGTCCAGGGGGTTGGCTATCGCGCTTGGGCAAAATCACTGGCACGTAAACTAGGGGTTGCAGGCTGGATCAGTAATTGCGCTGATGGCTCGGTCGAAGCAGTGTTTTCTGGCCCTGCTGAGCAGGTGAATGCCATGGTGCAGCGCTGCTATGAGGGGCCACTTGCGGCAGCCGTCTTGCTCGTGCAACAGGAAGATGTGAATTCGAGTGTTGAGTCGGAAGACTTCTTGATTCGCTCTTCCAGCTCAATGGCGGCTTAATCCGTTCCAAATACACGAATAAACTGATTGCTCAGCGCTTGGTCAAACTGCGCCATGCTCGCCTCTATGCCGAGTGCGTGAAGCGAGGTGACGCCATAATGTGAGATGCCGCATGGGACGATGCCGTTAAAATGCGAGAGGTCGGGGTTTAAATTAATGGCGATGCCATGATAGGTGACCCAGTGTTTGACGCGGATGCCGAGGGCTGCGATTTTAGATTCTTTTTGTTCGTTCCCGCGCTGCGCTACTGCTTCGCGCGATGAAACCTGCTGTCGCAGCTCATGGCTGGCGACGTCTGCTGACGTCGCTTGAGAGCCAGCATGATGCGTCATTTCAGCAGACCCCTGATCCCCGATCCCCGAATCCTGTTGCACCCAAACGCCGATACGGTCGTCTCGGGTGAAGCCTTCGACGTCGAACTCTGCGAGGGTTGCAATGATCCACGCCTCAAGTTGTTTGACGAACACACGTAAATCAGGCGCTTGGCCGAGCGCCTCCGCGCGTTTCTTCAGATCAAGCATGACATAGGCGATGCGCTGACCGGGGCCGTGATAGGTATATTGCCCGCCGCGGCCGGTCTCAAACACATCAAACCGCTCCGTTTCCAGCAAATCTTCACTCCTTGCGCTGGTTCCGGCAGTGTAAAGCGGTGGATGTTCGAGCAACCAGATACATTCCTCTGCCTCGCCGGCGCGGATCGCCGCGACCCGTGTTTCCATAAAAGCCAGCGCGTCAGGGTAGGGGATGAGCGAATCAGAGATTTTCCATTCCATACAGGCAAAATAGATAGTGCGGCACTAAAATCAAAGAAAAACCCATGATGCCGGGATGAACGAAGCGAAAGTCGCCGCATAGCAACAAAAACGTTGCGCGCCTGCGTAACACTCATTATACATCACCAAGTATTGACCTGCGCTCGTGGCGGAATTGGTAGACGCGCAACGTTGAGGTCGTTGTCCGCTTCGGCGGGTGGAGGTTCAAGTCCTCTCGAGCGCACCAATTCGAGCCTTCATGAGACCGAGCCGAGTGTATCGAGGCGCAAGGCGAATGTTAGGCGCAGGTGACTGTTACAACACGCTCATAAACAGACACCCTCGTTATAAGGCCCAGGTGGCGGAATTGGTAGACGCGCTAGCTTCAGGTGCTAGTTCCCTTCGGGGAGTGAAGGTTCAAGTCCTTTCCTGGGCACCATGATTGTGACAATTCAATGAATTTTGACGTGCCTCTCTGGTACTATTCCTCGGCGCTGCTAATCTGCCGTCATGAACCAAGCTAAACCGCCATCGCAGCCCCATAAAGATGAGAGCCGTTTCTTAAACCTGAAAAACAGTGCGTGCGTGTTAGGCTCCGCGGCGGCAGGGGAGAAGGGCGGTCACTATCCTGAAATGATTGCGAAAGCCCGAAAAGAGTATTTCAGCAAAGTGAAAGAGGTTACACAGCGCTCGGTATTCGCAATGTGTCTGATGAGTGCAAGATTGTGCATCGTAGCTACAAGTAAAACGCACTCGCGCTTTGCGCCACCGTTGGCACGCTTGTGCTTGGTGCCACTTTGTCTATTGTCGATAATTTAGGGCCTAAAGAAAGCGCTGACAAAGAGCGCTAAGCTACGCCGCTTTTGCCCCATTCTCCTCTTCGACATATTGACTTGCCCACGCTGATAGGACACGCGCGACATATTTCCCGTCGCTAGGGCGCTGCATTAGCAAATGATCAGCTTTATCGAGGGAAATATAGCTCTTCGGGTGGTTGGCGGCGTTATACAGCTCGCGCGCATGGTCAATATTCACGGTTTCATCGATGGGGGAATGCATGATGAGCAGTGGCGCTTTCAACGCTTTCACTTTCTCGATCACCTTCTGCTCTTGCGCATCTTCGACAAACTGTCGTTTCATGGTGAAGGTGCGCCCTGCCAGCTCCACTTCGGCAAAGCCTTGCTCATTAATAACGTCCAATGCCCCGCCAAAATGTTTGAGCACATTGGTGGTGTTGCTGGGCGCGCCAATGGTGGCGACGGCCTTGACTTCGGGCACTTGTGACGCGGCGACAAGGGTGGCGGTGCCGCCAAGCGAATGTCCGAGCATGAGATCAGGGCCGCGTAGGTGTTGATGCATGTAATCCGCCGCGCACATCAAATCTTCGACATTAGATGAAAAATTGGTGTTCCCAAAATCACCACTACTCATACCGAGCCCGGTGAAATCAAAACGAAAGACAGCAATTCTTTCCTTATTTAGCGCGCGTACGATACGGTTCACCGCGCCAAGATCTTTACTGCACGCAAAACAGTGGGCAAACAGTGCATAGGCAAGGGCGGGGGAGTCGTTGGGAGAGTCGAGGCGAGCCGCGAGGGTCTCATTATTGGAACTCATGAAGGTGATTTTTTCTGATGTCATAATGCCTCCTCTGCCATACGTGATGACGATATCTCTGTATTGAAATTTACTTCACATGGCCCTGCTAATGCAAGCCTTGTCATTTTACGTGCAAATCGCTACACTCCTGCAACATTATGAGACAGGAATCCGATGTCACATCCAACGTCTAATGAAACTGAGACCATGCCAGACGCGCTGACCCCGCCGGAAGCGAGCGATGTGCTGAAAGAGGTGCAAGGTGCGCTATCCGAGGGGCAGGAGGCGGTGGCAGCTGGGCTAGTGTTAGATCTACATGCTGCGGATCAGGCCGAGCTGATCGATGGGCTGAATTCGGAGATGCGAAAGCAGCTCACGCAAGAGCTAGGCGAAGCGTTTAACCATGAAGTGTTGCCGGATCTGTGCTCAGAAGCGGCCGATGATGTGCTTGAGGCACTTGGAACCAAGCGAAGCGCTGAGGCGCTGAGTCAGCTTGAGACCGATGATGCGGTTCATATCATCGAAGATTTGAAGACCGAGGATCAGGAAGAGCTTCTCCAGGCTGTTTCGAGGGAATACCGTAAAGAGCTGGAAGAAGGGCTTTCCTATCCGGAAGAGAGTGCCGGGCGGATGATGCGCAAGACGCTGGTCTGCGTGCCGGAATTCTGGACCGTTGGCGATGCGATCGATCACATGCGCGCGCAAGAAGAGCTGCCGTCAAACTTTTATGTGATTTACGTGATTGATCCGAAATATCGCCCACTTGGCCGGTTGCCGCTCGGCATATTGATGAATCATGGGCGAAAAACCAAACTTTCTGAGGTGATGGCTAAAGACACCTATGCGGTGAATACCGATACCGATCAGGAAGAGGTCGCGTTCATGTTCTCGAAATATGGGCTGGTGGAAGCGCCGGTGGTGAATCATGATGGGCGATTGGTTGGGACGATCACCGTCGATGATATTGTCGATGTTCTCCGGGAAGAAGATGAAGAGGATTTCCTTCTCTCAGCCGGTTTGAAGTCGCAAGATTTGCAAGCCTCACTGCAAGACACGGTGTCGCAGCGCTTTCCGTGGTTGTTTGTCAACCTTATTACCGCGATCTTGGCGTCAGTCGTGATCGGTTCGTTTACAGATACGATTGAACAGTTGGTGGCGCTGGCCGTATTGATGCCGATTGTCGCCTCGATGGGTGGCAATGCCGGCACGCAGTCGGTGACGGTGGCGGTGCGCGCGATCGCGACGAAACAGCTGCGCGATGATAATGCGCTCTATGTCGTGCGCAAAGAATTGCTGATTGGTCTCATGAATGGGCTGGGTATGGCGCTGATTATGGCGGGCGGTGCCTATTACTGGTATCAGAATATGGAATTGGCGCTGGTGTTCGCGTGCGCGACAATTATTACACTGACGGTGGCAGGGCTTTCTGGTGCGCTCGTCCCGGTAGTGCTTTCAAAAATGAACATCGACCCGGCAGTGGCGTCAGGCATTTTCCTGACCACCATCACCGATGTGGTCGGTTTCTTGACATTTCTCGGTCTTGCGGCGTGGTGGATAATTTAATTAGACTTTAATCTCGCTATGGATGAGGCGAATGCTGTCCTCATCATCATTCTCGAACCCATCATCGCTTTCTTCTTCCGCCATAATTTGATCGATGAGGTCAATGTCATCTTCACCCATATCATCATCGATGAAGACCTTATCCATGCGCTTGAACTTGCCATCGACAAAGGCGCCATCTTCCACAGAGAGGGATTCATGCATGATCACCCCTTCGACCTTGGCACTGGAGTGGAGCGTAATGTTCTTGGCTTTGACGAGGCCACGCACGGATCCAAAGATCTGAATTGCATCCGCTACCACATCGCCATTGACGATGCCATGGGTGCGGATGATCACTTCCTTACATTTGACATTGCCATCCACCTTGCCTTCCAGGTCGATAAAGCCATCGCTTGCAATGTTGCCAAGCACGAACATGTCCGCCGACACCACAGAGGGTGAATTCTGGCGCAATGTAGAACGTGGCTGATGCTGGGTGGTTTCTTTGGGCTTTCCGAAGTTAAACACGGACACTCACTTTCTTAAAATGGCACACTATGATTAAGATGTACCATCAATGGTGAATTAATTCAACATTTCTCCTGCACGGAGGAAGCGTTTCGGGTTCAGGGTCTTGTTGTTGAAACGCACTTCATAATGCAGATGGTCACCCGTACTTCGGCCTGAGCTGCCTTGAATGCCAATCACGTCGCCTGCTTTGATTTCCTGACCGTCTTCCACCAGCGACTTACGCATATGGCCATAGCGTGTCACCACACCATATTCGTGGTCTATATCAACGGTAACACCGTACCCGCCTCGGCGACCTGAAAAGCTGACCACCCCATCAGCGGGGGCGTAAACGCGTGCGCCATATGGGCCAGCAAAGTCTAGTCCACTATGATGAGCAGGCTTTTTCGTGAAAGGATCGCGGCGCACACCAAAACCGCTCGTAAGCCGGTAATCTTTCATTGGCGCGCTAAGCGGCAACTCTTCCGACACTTGATGAAGGAGCATTAACTGTTTCAAATCACGATAAATTGCTTCGCCACCATCGTCGAGCAATGTTGCATTATTGGGCAAGAATGGCCCACCCACCGCATCATCGCTAAAGAACCACGAAGTTTCCTCTTCATCGACCTTATCTTGTGCTTTTGCTTCAATCTCGCGTACCGGAAGGCCGGTAGCCGCAATGATCTGTTTCAGCTCTTTAATCTTGCCTTGCGTGGTGTCTTCTACCAAGCGAATCAGTTCTTCATGCGCTTCACGCAGCTCACGTACGGTGGTTTCCAAGAAAGCAATACGCGCGAAGATAATGTCACCGTCAATGCCCGTGGTCGTTTCCGATACGCTCTCACGGATATCAGGGATTTCTTGTGACTCAGTATTTTCATACTGCTTGATCACAAACTTGGAATAATCGCTCATTTTCGCCTTGTCGTCCTGCTTCATTAGCCCCATCAGGTCGCGCTTAAGTAAGGAGAACTCATTCTCAATTTTCTTCGCGCGGAGCGATTCGGACGCAATCTCTTTCTCTTTCGCAGCTAGTTCTTTTTTCGCCGCCATGTAATTTCCGGTCGAATAAGAAATCCATGAAACGAGCATAATCACCGCTGCGATACTCAGTAGCTGCACGCGGCCATCAATCGGATAGTGATCGCGTTTGTGATTCGAAATCACGATCACAGTACGCTTACAGAACAGGCGATCGAAGAAACTACGAATACGTTTCATTAGGGAAGGGCGATATGGTCTCATACTCTAGCAATCCTCTCATTCTAATATGCGGCCAACCGGGCGCGCATAACATGATCACTTGCCAGAGCATCATGACAGTCGTGAATGGTTTCTATTCTATTTTTATTTACGCGATATGTTCTAAGCATGCTGCGAAAAAACCATCCGTTTGATGACGATGAGGAAGTGCCTGAATGGCGGTTCCCACACCTTCGATCCAACTATAAAATTCATTCCATGTTTCTGGCAGATCAGCAATACGGAAGTCCGGATTGTCCACACAGAACGCCCCAATTATAGCCTCGTTTTCCTGGCTGTAAAGGGAACAGGTGCTATATACGATAGATCCTCCAGGTTTCACAAATTGGCTTGCTGCGGCGAGAATGGAGGCCTGCTTCTTGGCGAAGGCGTGAATATCCTCTTCCATGTAGCGCCAGCGGCCATCTGGATTGCGCCGCCACGTGCCGCTCCCACTGCATGGGACATCCACCAACACCCAGTCAGCTGTACGTTTATAGGGCGCAAGCGCTTCATCCTGTTCCCCTTTGATACAGCGCATCAGCACATTGTGCACGCCAGCGCGCTTAAGCCGGGGTTTCATCTGTTTGAGGCGTTTCGCATCGGTATCCCAGGCATAAACGGTGCCTTCGCCCCTCATTTTCTCCGCAATGGCGAGCGTTTTTCCGCCTGCGCCTGCACAAAAATCGATGACGGTATCGCCGGGTTCGGCTTGGACAAGCGAGGCGACCAGCTGTGAGCCTTCATCCATTACTTCGACGCTGCCATCCTTATAGACATCGAGCGCCTGAATCGAAAGCCGCTCGCGCAGGCGAATCCCCAGCGGGCTATGCGGTGTTTGCGCGGGGTTATGGCCAAGCTTATCCAGCTCAAAAATGATATCTTCGCGCGAGCCTTTCAGCGGGTTAACGCGCAGATCAACCGGTGCCTGCTGTTCGAGGGCGCCCATCGCTTCTTCGAAATGATCGCCAAATTTCTCTTTCAGCCATGGTGCGGCGAAATCGGGGATATTATGACGTGCCCAATCGGGCATCTCATCGGTGATCAGGGCGGTGCCTTCCGCGGCATCGATCAGCATTTGCTCGCGCAGGGAAAGCGGCTCTGGAGCGTGGTGTTTGCCGGTAAACATATGCTCAATTTCATGGCGCGTCAGGCCGCCATCGGTCGCAAGTAACATCAGCACCATCTCACGCGGCTGCGCTTCCATATTCTCTTGCTCAAGGCGCCATTCCAGCGCGCCGCCCTTGCGAATAATCGCATAAACATAATTGGAGACTTCGCGGCGATCTTTGCTGCCCATATAGCGCCGGTCGCGGTAATAGCGGCCAATGAGCACGTCAGCAGGGACCATCTCGCCCGATGACCAGGCGTTATTCATATGCTCAAGCACTTCTATGACGGCGGCGATCCGCGCATCTTGTTTCATGATCAATCCTAACTAGTGACGCGGTAATTCGGCGATTCTCGGGTAATCGTAATGTCATGCGCATGCGATTCGCGCAGGCCTGCGCCGGTGATACGCACGCATTCGCAGCGTTTTTGCATGTCTTTGATGGTGGCATTGCCAGTATAGCCCATGGCCGAGCGCAAGCCGCCCATCAGCTGATGCACCACATCGGCGACCGGCCCTTTATAAGGCACGCGGCCTTCGACGCCTTCGGGCACGAGTTTGAGCGCTTCATTGACATCCTGCTGGAAATAGCGATCGGCCGAGCCTTTCGCCATCGCGCCTACCGAGCCCATGCCGCGGTAGGTTTTATAGGAGCGACCTTGATAGAGAATCACTTCGCCCGGGCTTTCTTCCGTGCCCGCGAGCAGGGAACCGATCATCACGCAATCTGCCCCGCCTGCAATGGCTTTAGCGACATCGCCGGAATATTTAATGCCGCCATCGGCGATCAGTGGAATATCCTTGCGGCTGCACACCCGCGCGACGGCCATCACCGCGCTGAGCTGCGGTACGCCGACACCGGCGACAATGCGCGTGGTACAGATCGATCCGGGACCAATCCCCACCTTCACCGCATCGGCGCCCGCCTTAATCAACGCTTCTGCGCCTTCGGCGGTTGCAATGTTTCCTGCGATCACGGCGACGGAACCGGTCA
Organism: uncultured Azospirillaceae bacterium; assembly: GCA_964352815.1. Taxonomy (GTDB): domain Bacteria; phylum Pseudomonadota; class Alphaproteobacteria; order Rickettsiales; family UBA3002; genus CAYGTO01. Next base: position 29,990 of record CAYGTO010000011.1, read on the forward strand.
GCCCTTTGCAGCGTTTGACCATCTCGAGCACACCTTTGGAATGGCCATGCGCCGTGTCGACGACGATAGCATCGACACCGGCCCCAATCAGTGCCTGCGCACGCTCTTCGCTGGTTTTATCAGTGCCAATTGCGGCGGCGACGCGCAAACGGCCTTTGCTATCCTTCGTCGCCAACGGGTGCTGGGCTGCGCGCTCAATGTCGCGCACGGTGATCAGGCCAATACATTTCCCTGCTTCATCGACGACGATAAGCTTCTCGATGCGGTGCTGGTGCAAGAGTTTCTTTGCTTCGGTGCGGTCGATATCTTCTTTCACCGTCACCAAACTTTCTTGTGTCATCAGCTCACGCACGGGCTGATTGGTGTTCTCGGCAAAGCGCATATCGCGGTTGGTGAGAATGCCGACCAGTGTGCCGTCTTTCTCGCAGACCGGGAAGCCGGTGATCGTATGTTCCGCCATCAGCGCAAGCGCGTCGCTCAGCGTCGCATCAGGATGAATCGTAATTGGGTCGACCACCATGCCCGATTCAAACTTTTTCACGCGGCGCACTTCAGCGGCCTGCTGTTCAATCGTCAAATTCTTGTGAATGACACCAATTCCGCCTTGCTGCGCCATGGCAATGGCCAAAGCGCTTTCGGTCACCGTATCCATCGCCGAAGAAATCAGCGGGATTCCAAGCGGAATGTCGCGGGTCAAATAGCTGGTAGTATCGGCTTGGGTGGGGACAATTTCCGATGCGGCGGGCACCAGAAGAATATCGTCAAAGGTGAGGGCTTCGGGGATGTCATGTGTGTCGTACATAGTTTGTCCCATGCTTAAGGGTGATTTCGGTGTCATGTCCGTACTCGAATCCTCATGTACTTCAAGTACATTGCGGTTCTGCGTGCGGGCATTTCTAGAAATCCCCTCATAAGCCTGAAACAGCTTACCTGACGCGGTGCTCCGCAATTCACGGTTTTGTAACGTGGATGGGGCGGGATGTCACGTGGTTTTTTTATCTGTCATTGCCTGAATACAGAGTATTCTAAGGCAATCCAGGGCGGTACGTGCGATGTTTCTGGATTCCCCTAGAATCGCAAAGCGATTCGGGGAATGACAAAAGAAGGAAGCTGTCATACCCTGAATGGCGTCAGCCATTCTAAGGGTATCCAGAAATCATGACACAATACGCGGTCTATATTCTAACAAATGAGCGCAATGGAACGCTTTATGTAGGGATCGAACAACTTGGTACGGCGTATTTATGAGCACAAGCAGGAAGCTATCGAAGGATTTACGCAACAATACAATGTAAAGCAACTCGTCTATTACGAACTCACCGATTCGGTTGAAGCCGCTATTCACCGTGAGAAACGCCTAAAAAAATACACGCGAAGGGCCAAACTGAAGTTGATTGAAAAAGAGAATCCGCAATGGCAGGATTTGTATGAGTCCATTATAGGTTAAATATGTCATACCCTGAATGGCATTAGCTATTCTAAGGGTATCCAGAGCAATAGGCGCGATTTTTCTGGATTCCCCTAGAATCGCACAGCGATTCGGGGAATGACATCACTTAAAGATTCTCACCCCCGATACCCCATTGCAACCACATAGCTTTCGGCGGAGTCTTTACGGCTGGCGTTGGGTTTGGCGTGTTTGACGGTCTCGAATTCCTTCTGCATGGTCTGGAGCAGTTGGTTTTCTGTGCCACCGCGCAGCACCTTGCATAAAAACACCCCGCCCGGTGCGAGCACGTCTTGCGCAAAATCATAGGCGAGTTCGCACAGCATCATGATGCGTAAATGATCCGTTTTAGCGTGCCCCGTCGTGTTCGCCGCCATATCGGACATCACCACATCAGCCTTGCCATCCATATGAGTGATGAGCATGTCTGGCGCATCATTGTCGGTGAAATCATGCTGAAGGAAGGTCGCGCCAGCGAGCGGTTCAATCTCGAGCAGGTCAATGCCCACCACCTGCGCCTGTGTGCCGCAGACTTCAAACGCCACCTGGCTCCAGCCGCCCGGTGCCGCGCCCAAATCGACGACCTTTTGTTTCGGTTTCAGAAAATCAAATTTCTCATTCAGCTCCAGCAGCTTATAGGCGGCGCGCGAGCGATAACCCTCTTCCTTGGCGCGCATCACATAAGGGTCATTCAGCTGGCGCTGAAGCCAGCGCGTAGAGGATTTCTTGCGGCCTTTCGCGGTTTTGACGCGGACAGATTCGTATCGTTTTCCAGTCATGAGCGTATTATATCCCTTCTTTTAGAAGTTTGACTAGAAAAAGTGAAGCTAACCTATGAACCACGCTTACGCTACCGCTCCGGCGGTTCGAACGATAAAACAATTCTCAATTGTTTTATTGGCGTTCTCACCCATGATATTCGCGCATCAGTGAGACAATGATTCCCTCGCGCACGCCGCGATCGGCAATGGTGATATGCTCCACCGGCCAGACGCGGGCGATGGCTTCAAAAATCGCGCAGCCAGAGAGAATAAAGTCAGTGCGTGCGGAGCCGATGCACGGGTGTGTCGCGCGTTCGGTCGGGGTCATCTGCATCAGGCTGTCGGTCGCCTTGCGTGCATCTTCGATCGACATTTTGAGCCCGTCAATTTTCGAGCGATCATAGTGCTTCAAATTCAGGTGTATCGCAGCCAGTGTGGTAACGGTTCCGGATGTGGAAAGAACTTGAACCTTGTTATCGCGGATCTGGGTGGAGATGCCATTGGCGCGGTCCATCGGCAGGAGTTTTTGCGCGATTTGATCGACAATCTCATCGAAATACATCTCGGTAAAGGCCGCACCACCGAACCGCTCCGACATGTTCATCACCCCATAAGGAAGCGACAGCCAATCTTGGATCAGATGGCGTTTGTGGGAGCTGATCGGCTGGTCTGGGTCAATCCGCACCCAGAGGAACTCGGTCGATCCGCCGCCAATATCGAAGGCGAGAGCGAAGCGTGTGTCTTTATGAAGCAGCGATGAGCAGCCAAGGAAGGCGAGGCGTGCCTCTTCTTCGCTGGAAATAATATCGATATCGATGCCGACTTGCTCGCGCACCCGCTCTAAAAACCAATCGGCATTTTCTGCTCGTCGGCAGGCTTCGGTCGCGACAAAGCGCCCTTGGGTCAGCGAGAATTTATCGAGCTTGCGCTTGCAGGTTTGCAGCGCTTTCAGCGTTCGATCGACCGCTTCTTCATTAAGTTTTTCGGTGTCACTTAGCCCTTCGCCTAGCCGGACAATACGTGAGTAAGAATCATAGACCCGCAAGTCTTTCGACTCATTTTCACCGGGTGCAGCGACCAAAAGGCGGCAATTATTTGTGCCGAGGTCAAGCGCGGCATAGAGCTCGCTTGGCAGCGGTTGTTGGCGACGTTTATGGCGTGAGCGGCGTGATTTTGAACGGTCGTTAGGCTCGTTTGGCTGAGAAGGAGAGTGATCAGATTCAGGGCTACGCATGGGAACACTCGCTTCGTCAATGGGTTAGATTTGACCTTGAAGGTGATCTAATATCAATATCTTAGGAAAAGCGCCAGAAAATTTTTCCTCATATCGATATTCTTAGCGCGAAGTGGGCGAGATTAATAAAATTTTAAATATTCTCTGACATACTGATAATTCGATAAAAATAACATTTGGGGCGTGTCGTCTATGTCTGAGAATGAGACAGGAAAAAGCAGTGGGTTGCTCTCCTTTTTAGTGAACCCATTCAAAAATAAAGACTCTAATGCCAATCCTGGCGATGAAGCGGTGCGTTTATACGCGGCGCATCCGATGCAATCCAAGATTAACGCGCTGCGTGATCAAGCGTTTGGCCATGCCTCGTTTGGCGATTTGAAGAAAGCGCTGCTTGAAGATGCGAAATCAAGCACGATGCTCAACCTGTGCGGTGCGAATTTGCAAGGTTTTAGCGCGATTTGCGGTAATGACTGGGATGATGTGATCATGGAAGGGGCCGATATTTCCTATGGATCGGTCGAGCTAACGGCGGGCAAAGAGCTGGAAATGGTCGGTATGAATGCGGCCTATTGCGACATCATCTCCCCAGAAGCGGCAACGCTCAAGGCGGAGCGTAGCTGCCTCGTGGGTGCGCGGTTGCGTGGTGAGAATGTCGGTGAAGGTGCGACCTTCGGCCGGTTAGAGCTCAATGATTCCGATGCACGCGCCGCCGATATTTCGGGCGCACGCGTTTATCAAATTGAAGCACGCGGCGCTGATATGAGCGGTGTGAATTTCTCTGGTGCGACCCTGACGGGCGACCTGTCGAGCTGGGGGTAGCGGTGGCATTAGGCGGCGGAAATGAAACAGGTAAAACCGTAGCGATTGGTGCGGATTTTAGCGGCTGTAATCTGGTGAAGCTTAACGCTGCCGGTGCTGATCTGAGCCATGCAGATTTCACTGGCGCTGCTCTATCCAACGTGAATTTTGCCGGCGCGAACCTCTCTGGTGCAGATTTGACGAACGCTAACATGCAAGATGTGTGTTTGGACGGGTGTATCATGTACGGGGTTCAGTGCGACCCTCAAGCGCTCTACAATGATGTCATGGCAGGCAAGGTCACGTTGAATGGCGCTATAGGCGTGACGCCGAATCATGAACGTGGCACGATGGAGATTGAATCCGTGCCAGGGCGCGAGGCAGACCGCGCTGCTGCGATTGCTGAAGAGGTGGCAGGGTACCGTGAGGCATCTTACGCGCACTTTAAGGGTGTTGATGGCCAAGCAGCGGCGATGCAAGGCGTCAAAGAGCTCGCAATGGCATCCGACGTTGGCCTTGCGGAAGCACCAGAGCTTGGACCGCAACAAGGCCAGGCACCCCCTATGAATATAGAAGCATTAGCAACTGAATATGCTGAAATGCGCACCATGGTCTCTGAAGCGGAAGCGGCAGCAGCAAAAGAAGGCGCAACCCCAGATCAGATCGCAGGCATTGGCCGGGATGTGCAAGCCGCGATGGAAGGGGTTGATGGCCCCGAAGCGCGTGAAGCAGGGCTGAAGGTCGCTGAAGAAGCGGGCCGTGGTCTCGCCTAACACCTTACCGCATTGTCATTTTTAAACTATTTCCTTTCTCTTTGAACTGTCCTATATCTGCATGAATCATTGCAATTCGAGGATTCTATGCTAGATACCGTATCGCAGCCCACCGGGCCGCAAGAAACAGAAAGACACCAGACTATGCCGAACCGCCATGTGCTTCCACACGATCAGCGCCCAAGCCAAGATGAAGCGATGGATGCTGTGAAAACGCTCATTCGCTGGGCGGGCGACAATCCCGAGCGAGAAGGCCTGCTCGAGACGCCAAAGCGTGTGGTGAAAGCCTACCGTGAGTTCTTTCAAGGCTATGATGAAGACCCGAAAGAGGTGCTCGCCAAAACCTTTGAGGAGGTGGATGGCTATGATGAGATGGTGTTGCTGAAAAACATGCGCGTCGAATCGCACTGTGAGCACCATATGGTGCCGATTATCGGTAAGGCGCATGTCGCCTATTTGCCTGATAAACGCGTGGTGGGGATCAGCAAGATTGCACGCCTGCTCGATATTTTCAGTAAGCGGTTGCAAACGCAGGAAACCATGACGGCGCAAATCGCCGACACGATTGTGCAGGTGATGCAGCCGCTTGGATGTGCGGTAGTGATTGATGCGAAACATCAATGTATGACCACGCGCGGGGTACACAAGACCGAAACGACGACAGTGACCAGCCAAATGCGCGGGACGTTTAAGACAGATCCAAGAACGCGCGCCGAGTTCATGTCCCTGATTAGTTCACCGGAAGTGGGCTAAACCCCGAATCTCCAGCTGACATTGCACGCAAAATGCGTACACTAAGCGCATTATGATTACGCAGCATGTTCCTTTGATTCTCGCTTCGGGCTCGGTGATTCGCGCGCAGATGCTCAAAGAAGTGGGGCTGACCTTTTCCGTATTGCCTTCCAGCACTGATGAAGAAGCGATCAAGCAAGCGCAATCGAAACTGTTTTACCCTGAATTGGCGCAAGAGCTTGCCCTTGCTAAAGCGCTTTCGGTAGGTAAAGACCACCCGGGAAGCCTGACAATTGGCGCCGATCAGCTCTGCGTGTGCGATCATATCCCCGGTGAGAGCAAAATTCTCGATAAGCCCGGCAGTCTTGCGAAAGCCGCGGAACAGCTGAAATATATGCGCGATGTGCCACATGAGCAATACGCGGCAGTGGTGGTGGTGAAAGGTGAGGAGGTGCTCTTTCGCTACACGGGCAACGCCAAAATGCGTATCCGCGCCCTCAGTGATGAGGAGATTGCGGCCTATGTCCGCGTGGATGAGCCGGTGGATTCCTGCGGTGGTTATAAGTTTGAATCGCTCGGCCGCCATCTTTTCGACGAGGTGAAAGGTGATATGGATGTGATCAAAGGCCTGCCATTGGTGCCGCTACTGAAAAAGCTACATGAGCTCAAGGCGATTAGTTTCGCTTAGTTGCTTTTCTTACCATTTCCGCTATACCGCCCCTATGCAGCTCTTTGTTGAACAATTGACCGTGATTGATTTCGCCTATCTCGACCCAGAATATGGGATTGTCGGTGAAAGCCTCATCTGTGATGTGACGCTCCATGGCGGGCTTGATGAGCAAGGCATGATTATGGATTTCGGGCCCATGAAAAAGCGCATCAAAGACGCGATTGACGGCTGGATGGATCATGCGCTGGTTACTGCATCTCAGGATGCGCATCTAACAGCAGAAGAATCAGGCGAGACCGTCACATTGAAATATCGGCTGAATGATGAGGCTGAGATCATCCATCAATCGCCCAAAGAAGCCGTGTTCTTGCTCGACGCAGAAGCGGTGACGCCCGAGGCGATGACGCGCTATCTTGAGTCGGCGCTGATGGCAGTGGTGCATGAAACCGTGACGCGTGTGGAAATTCAGCTGCGCACCGAAATCATTGAGAGCGCCTATTACCATTACGCGCACGGGCTGAAGAAGCATGAGGGTAATTGTCAGCGTATTGCCCATGGCCACCGCTCCAAGCTGCTTGTATGGGTGAATGGCACACCTGCACCAGAGCTGGCCAGCGAATGGGCGGATCAGTGGAAGCATATTTACATTGGCACGCGTGAAGATATCGCAGAAACCCTGCAGGTTGGTGGCGTGGACTATTATGAATTTCGCTACAGGGCGCCGCAGGGGGCATTCATGCTTCGCTATCCTGTAAACTGCTGCCATATCATTGACACTGAATCGACGGTCGAGAATATCTCACACCATATTGCGGATCAGCTGCACGTAGCCGACTCTGGCCAAAACTACACCGTGCGCGCCTATGAGGGCGTGCAAAAAGGCGCGGTTTCAAGCGCGTGATGGCGGGGATCAGATATTGCTCGGGGTAGAGTGATTCCGCACGACCGTCCGAACCCGGGCCGGGGCGGCGGAGTTGCTCAACGCCTTGATCATCCACCAGTGCGGGATAAGGAAAGCATCGGCAATTCGGTGCTGCACCGGGGTGGCCGGTGGCAGGCGGGTTGTCCCAGGAAAAGGTTGCGCCTTCATTCGCAGCGTGTGATGGGCGCACCTTATCATCTCCCGCCGTCGACCATGTGTAATGGGTGATACCGAGCTGCTGCTGGCGTTCTTGATCGAGCGTTTGACGCAGGGAATAATCGATTTTCTCCGCCTCACGATCAATCACCCGGTCGATTTGTGGCTTCTTCTTTTAGTTTTTTCCAGCTACTTTTAGGTACTTGATATTCTTTTTTTGCAATATCAATCGCAATCTCTTTGGTATCTTGCAAAGTATCGTATACCCCAACCCCTTCATTGTTGATTACTCTAAAATAGAAGCCAACAGCGTCGTCCTCTTCTATCTCGAATCTATTTCCTGATTCGCTAATAAAGTGTGATTTCCATTTCATTTTTTAATCATACGTCTTTCAATGTGAAATAGACGGCGATTTCTTCTTCTGCGATTTCCGTTGCTTTTTTTGCGTCTCTCTCTTTAACACACCCAGAAAAAACCAAGGTGCTAACGACATACTCGGCAATGTCTTTGCTCTCTTTTCGGATTTCTTCTTCAGTCATTTTCCCAATGGCCCTATATTCCTTCAATATGAATCTGAACTTGAATTTCTTCAGATGCAATATCGGCGGCTTTATCTACGTCTCTATTTTTTATGAGGCCAGTTTCTGCGAGTGTAGCAACGACAATGTTTGCCATTCTATCGCTCAGCTCTTTGAGTTCTTTTTCTGTTCGTTGCATTGTTATCTAACGCTTTATTAACCAGCTAGTAGTCTCCGGCTGCTTTTCGTACATCGATTTCTTCAGCAGCGATTTCGATCGCTTTATCAAGATCCTTATCTTTGATAATTGCTGCAGTGTTCAAACCATCAATGATCAACGCAGCAAGATCTTCACTGCTCAGTTTTTTTCGTTCTGTATTCACTCTCTATCTCCTTAGTCTGGGAAATGTACTTTCTTAAAGTCCACTTCACTAAAATCTATGTCAATTGTGGGGCCGCCGCTCTTTGATGACTTGCGATATAGGGGTTTCTAGCTCGTATCATGCCTGTGCTATGTTGTTAGATATACGTTCAAATGATGCTTTACGGTCCACGATATTCTGCCGCGTCAGATTAAAACTCCGTTGCCAGATACGCTCAATAATATCTTGTATTTCTGTTCCGGCAACACTGTCATCTGAAATTGCCATATATATTTCAGTAGCTTCAGAATGATATTCATCTTCTGGCGCTCCGGCTGCAATGAGCCCTTCAATATCTTCTTCAAGAAGCAATCTTTCGATTTGTTCTAGTATAACGTTCATTTTTTCCTCCAGGTAGTAATGACCTTTCCCGTATTACGCCCTTCTGTTTCAACGACAACCACGACACCATTGTCGCCAGTGTAATGCTTCTGTTTTGTTCCGTACTTACCTATTTTAATTTCAACCCTTTTAGACTTCTCCGCAGATTTTATGGCTTTATCAATTTCTTTTTGGGAAATTTTCCTTTCCAGCCCTCTTTTGATTCCGTGTGATGTTGTTTTGTCATTGCTAAGAGGTTTCTTGTCACTCTGCCGCGGAATATTCTTGATCGCTTCAACTCCCTGCTTCGCCCCTGCCACCGCGGCGCCGGCACCACGCCGTGCGGCGATGGCAGGGATCAGATATTGTTCGGGGTAGAGTGATTCCGCACGACCGTCCGAACCCGGGCCGGGGCGGCGGAGTTGCTCAACGCCTTGATCATCCACCAGTGCGGGATAAGGAAAGCAGCGGCAATTGGGCGCGGTGCCGGGATGGCCGGTGCTTGGCGGATTGTCCCAGGAAAAGGTTGCGCCTTCATTGGCGGCATGACTCGGGCGAACCTTCTCATCGCCCGCCGTCACCCATGTGTAATGCGTTAAACCAAATTCCTTTTGGCGGCGCATTGATAGCCGAATTTCAAGCTTTTCCTTTACTTTATCTGCATCCTTGCGAATCAATTCCCGCACTTGCGCTTCGAGATTCTTATCAAAATCAATGGCTTTGAGCGAGAGGGGGATGGGCATCGGCGCGGCTTTCACATCCACTATCACCTGGTCGGTGGCGCCGGTGATGAGGGCTTCGGCGTCGCTGAGGGCGGTGGTCACGAAGGCGTTTAGCGGGTCGATGTTGCGTGCGATCGCCTGCACGAAATTCAGCTGCGCCTCGGCGAGCAGCCCTTCGAGATAGGGCTCTTCCATCTCGACCTCTTCAATGCCGGTCAGCTCCTGCATCTGCTTTTCAAACTCAAGCCAATGCTCGCGCTCCGCCTGTTTCATGAGCGGCTCGGCGTCTGCCATGGCATCCGTGAGCTGCTCCATCCCTTCGATGGCTAGTTCAGCCTCGAAGATCAGTAAATCGGGATTGGTAAAGACACGCTGCCGCTTAGTTTCGGGCGGGCGCGTGCTGGGCAGGGGGAGGGCCGGCGGCAACGCGCCAATTGGCAGCACGCGGCCAGGCTCCCAAAGATCAGGGAAGTGCATTAATCGCTCATTATGGGTGAATTATGAGCAGTGTAGCCCAGGCGATTCAGGGCCGGAAGGGGCGTTCGGCAATTTTTTTGAAAAATAGAGAATCATTTTGGAGCGGATTAATACTGCGCGATAATCTCGGAAGTAACGGTTTGCGATGACATAGAATGGCTGGGAACGTGAATCAATGCCATGAACAGCCAGACCAGATAACAGGCCCGGGTAAGGGGGGTGTTAAAGAGTCGGTTGATCATTGGTAACATACAGAATCCTCTCACTCTGGCTAGTATGGCATGAAAATCTTAAGGATTTATTACCCATTGATTTTGAACAAAAAAATCCCGGCACGAGGCCGGGAGGAAGAGTGTGTGGAGTGAAAGGGAAACGGGTTCAGCGCATAGCGCTGGCCAGGCAATTACCGCCAGCCGCGCTCCGCACTGATTTCGAGAAGAACCGTACGCTCCTGCTCAACACGGGCGACCTCTTGCGGGTCATTCATATCTGAGGAAATAACGATAGGTTTCAGCTCTGAAGCGTGCGCAGAAAGCTGGCTCGCGACGAGCATGAGTGCAATAGTAGCAAAGGTGAAACAAATAATGGAAAAGGTTAACATCTGTAGCCCCCGATAACGATAGAATGTTGATTTTGTCATGGTATTCCCTGCTTTTATGTTGCTTTTGTTATGTGTTAATAATAGCGTTAATTAATTAACATTATGTTAAATAAAGCTGCAATTGCGTTAACTTTTTAAGATGTGCCTTAGGGCAGAAAAATACCTAAAATAAGGACGATTTACTCTGTGCACCTGCTCAGCAGCAGGCTAGACCTTACCTGTGCGGCCGTGTATACTGCTGCAATGGCTACAAAGACACATAATCTCTCTCCTGCAGAACTCTCGAAATCCCTTATTGAAAAAGGCCGCAGCTATTACGTGCCGAACTATAAGCCGCGCGAGATGATCCTTGATCGCGGCCAAGGTGCGAGGTTGTGGGATTTGAACGGCAAAGAATACATTGATTTTGGTGCCGGCATTTCAGTGTGTAATTTAGGGCATGGTGATGAAGATTTGAAGGCAGCCCTGCACGCCCAGGCCGATAAGCTTTGGCATACGAGCAATATCTTTTTTACCCAGCCACCGATCGAGCTTGCAGAGTTTTTGGTGAACAATATCGGCTGGGCTGAGCGGGTCTATTTCTGTAACTCGGGCGCGGAAGCGAATGAAGCGGCGATCAAGCTGGCGCGCAAATATGCTGCCGATAAAGGACGTCCACCTGAGAGGCGCGAAATTGTGACCTTCACCGGCTCGTTCCATGGTCGGACGCTGGCGACGGTGACGGCGACGGCGCAGCCGAAATATCAGGAAGGGTTTGAGCCGCTGCCAGGCGGGTTCGTGTACTGCGAACATTTCAACGACGCGGATGCGATGCGTCGCTGCATTGAAGATGGCTCGTGCTGTATTTCCGATAAAACCTGCGCGATTCTCGTTGAACCGGTGCAGGGCGAGGGCGGTGTGATGCCAGCCGATCCGGGGTTCCTAAAATATTTGCGTGAGCTGTGTGATGAGCTGGGTGCACTGCTTATTGTCGATGAAATCCAATGCGGCCTAGGCCGTACCGGAACCTTCACTGCGCATGAGCAGGATGAGATTCAACCTGATGTGATGACGCTGGCGAAGGCGCTCGGTGGCGGGCTGCCGATTGGCGCGATGGTCGTCGGTGACAAAGCTGCGGAAACGCTAGGCTTTGGCTCGCATGGCTCGACCTTTGGCGGGAACCCTGTGATGGCGGCCGTCGCGCTGGCAGCGGTGAAGAAACTTCATGATCCCGAGCTACTCAAAGGTGTGTTTGCAAAAGAGCAAAAAATCAAAGAGCGGTTGCAAGAAATCAACGAGAAGCTTGTGCTCTTTAAAGAGGTGCGCGGGCGCGGGTTGATGATTGGCGCCGAATTGCTCGAGCCGCATCATGGCAAATCGCCAGAAATCAGTGAACTGGCGCGCAAGGCAGGCGTGCTCGCACTGGTGGCTGGGCCGAATGTGATGCGCTTGTTGCCGCCGCTGAACATCAGCAATGATGAGATTGATGAAGGGATGAGCCGGCTTGAAAAAGCGCTTACCGAATTTGCGAGTAAAAAAAAACCTAACTTCTTCGCCAAAATAACCAAACTCTTTAAAAGCTAGCGCGCGGCGCCGGCGACAGGGGCGACGATGGAACGCTATCTTCCTTATCTTCAGTTCATTGATGAGCAGCATACGCATATGGTGCATTTGCTAGAGCAATGGTCTTTAATCAATTCAGGCAGCTACCATATCGATGGGCTCGCGCGGATGCACAAGGCGCTGTCAGACAATTTCTCCTGGTTGGTGAATGAGGGCGGCGGTGAGCTGGAGGCGATTGACCTTCCGCCGCTGATGGCGATTGATCGGCGTGGCGAAGAAGAAGCAATTCCGATGGGCCAGGCGCTGCGGGTGAGGAAGCGGCCTGACGCGCCGATGCAGGTGTGTCTAGCTGGGCATATGGATACTGTGTTTTCAAAGCAACACCCATTTCAGTCGGTTGATTTTCCTGAAGAAAATATCATGCATGGGCCTGGCGTTGCCGATATGAAGGGCGGCTTGCTCTGCATGCTGAAGGCGCTCGAAGCGCTCGAGCGTAGCCCGTGGGCGGAGCAAATCGGCTGGGAGGTGGTGATCAATTCCGATGAGGAAATTGGCTCGCAAAGCTCGGATCATTTGCTGAAGGAAGCGGCGGAACGCAATCACTTTGGCTTGATTTATGAGCCGACGCAGATGGATGGCTCCCATGCCGGTGCGCGCGCAAGGGAGCGGGGAATTTTACCTTTGTAATCAAAGGCGTGGCGGCCCATGCGGGGCGCGAGTTCGAGAAAGGCCGCAATGCGATTGTTGGTGCGTCGGCGCTCATTCAAGAAATCAACCGCTATAATGGCCAAAAAGAGGGTGTTACCTTCAATATTGGCAAAATTGAGGGGGGAGGACCTCTGAATATGGTGCCTGATCTCGCCATATTTGGTCTTAATGTCCGGTTTTTGGATCAAAAAGACCGCGAATGGATCGAAAATGCCTTCAAAGAGGCGTTTAAGATGGTTGAAACGGCTAATCCAGACCTCTCCATCCATCAATATGGTGCTTTTACCCGCACACCGAAGCCGATGAAAGAGGATAATCAGCGTGTTTTTGATTTGGTAGCTCAGTGCGCCGAGCATTTACAGCAGACAATGGTCGTCAAACCCTCGGGTGGCTGCTGCGATGGCAACAATCTCTACAGCTATGGCCTGCCGAATATTGATACGATGGGCGTGCGCGGCGGCTATATTCATTCGGATAAAGAGTTTGCGGAGCTTGATTCGCTCGCCGATCGCGCCAAACTCTCAGCACTCGTGCTGATGAAGGTGGCGAGTGGTGAGATAACATTGTGAGGATTCGTGCTAATACGACCCGTTACACTTGATGATAAGGATGCTGTGTTGACGCTGGCGAAGGCGGCAAGCATCGGCATGACCTCGCTGCCAGCGGATGAAGAGGTGTTGATCGATAAGATCACCCGTTCGGTGAAGAGTTTCGATGGCGCGCCTGATTATCCGCAAGGCGAGGCGTTTCTGTTTGTGCTGGAGGAAGAGGGCAAGGTGGTCGGGACCACGGGGATCAAAGCGCATGTCGGGCTAACCCAGCCTTTTTATTCCTATAAGCTGATCACCATCACGCAAACGCATAGCCCGATGAACATCTATTCGAAGCACCAAATGCTGCAGGTGACGAATGATTTGACCGGCGCGAGTGAGATTGGCTCACTCTATTTATTGCCTGAGGCACGTGGTGGCGGTCGGGGCAAGCTGCTTTCGCGCTGCCGCTTTCTGTTTATGGCGGAATTTTCGGATTATTTTGATGAAAAGGTCATTGCGGAAATGCGTGGTATCAACGATCGCCAGCAGCATGCACCGTTTTACAATTCGCTCGCCAAACACTTCTTTATGTTCGATTTTGCTGAGGCAGATTATATTAACGCGACTCAAGGGAACCAATTCATTGCCGATTTAATGCCAAAATATCCGATTTATGTGAGTTTGCTGCCGGAAGAGGCGCAGGAAGCGATTGGCGCGCCGCACCCTTCCTCAGCGCCGGCAAAAAAGCTGCTGGAAAAAGAGGGCTTTAGCTTCCAAGGCTATCTCGATGTGTTTGATGGTGGACCAACGATGGAGGCGAAGCGTGAGCATATTCATACGATTCAGCAGAGCCAGAAAGTCAAGGTCGGTAAGATCACGGATAAGGTGAGTGACGACCCGCGGGCGTTGCATCGTATGATCTGCACCACCGATTTCAAGGACTGGCGCGCGACGCTGGGGACGGTGTTGCTTGAAGGTGGCGAGCTGAAAATCTCGGAAGCATTGGCGGAAACGCTATCCATTTCGATAGGAGATGAGGTGCGGATCGCGCCAGACCATCGCTAAGAATGCGAATCGCTTGCATTTATATGGGTGAGGCACTACATTCTCTCTATGACACGATTTCACGCATTATTTTCATTATATATCAGTGCTCTGGCGCTTTTTGTTGCATCAATGCCACATGCGTTGGCTGACGATAGTCGGCCTGACCATTATGAGCGTGTGATTCCTGCAACAGTAGATGCGGCGCAGTCGGAAATGGCGCGTTATACCGCTTTAATGGCTCAAAAAACCTCTGAAAAAGACTATGATGCTGTGCACCAGGCAAGTTATGGTCTTGAGGGCGCTATTTTAAAGCTCAAAACTCAAGAAAACCTATCTGAAGAAGAGAAAACGGGTCTTGAGCAGATTGAAATGCTCACCGAACTTGTCCATCATGCGTCTGAATACGAGAAATTCGACAAGGTAGACCGCTACATGCCAAAGCTAGAGCAAGCGACGCGCGACTATCTCGGCGCCGAATAGTTTTCCACATTTCATCACCCTTGGACGGATTCACCTAGCCAAATTAGGCTAAGCCCCCTATTTTTATCAAAAAGGAGGCGTGATGCAGTATATTCAAGGACAGTGGGTTGAGGGTCAAGCGGTAGTGCTGATCTCAGAGAATCCAGCCACGGGCGAAAAAGTCTGGCAGGGCAAGGAAGCGAGCGCGGCGCAGGTGGAGCAGGCGGTCCAGGCGGCGCATGACGCGTTTGAGGGATGGGCGCTGACGCCGTTTGAGGAACGCGCCGCTATCTTGCAGAAATATGCGGATTATTGCGAGGCGCACCGTGATAATATCATTGAGATACTATGCCGCGAGGGCGGAAAAATCCGCTGGGATGCGGCGGGGGAGGCAGGTGCGGTGATTGGCAAGCTGAACGCCTCGCTGAACGCCTATGCAGAGCGCACGCCGAGTAGATCAACGGAGCTGAATGGGGTGAGCGCCTCACTGCGCCACAAGCCGCATGGGGTGATGGCGGTGTTTGGGCCGTATAATTTCCCGATGCATATTCCGGGCGGCCATATTATTCCCGCGCTGCTTGCAGGAAACACGGTTGTTTTCAAACCGAGCGAGCTGGTGCCGGCGGGCGGCGAATGGCTGGTGAAAGCGCTCGAACAGGCGGGAGTTCCAGCGGGCGTGGTAAATCTAGTGCAGGGCTCGCGCCCGGTAGGCGAGGCGCTGGCGAAGGCGAAGATTCAAGGTCTATTGTTCACTGGAAGTTCCGCCACCGGAACGCTATTGCATAAGCAATTTGCCGGTCGGCCGGAAGTGCTGCTTGCGCTCGAGTTGGGAGGCAATAACCCACTGATTATCAGCAAGGTTTCTGACCTGTCTGCCACAGCGTATGAGGTGGTGCAATCGGCCTATATGAGTGCTGGCCAGCGCTGTACCTGCGCGCGGCGCTTGATTGTGGTTGAGGAAACCACGCCTGATGGCTTTGTTGAGCATCTGGCAGAGATGGTGCGCTCGATTACGGTCGGGCCTTACACGCAGGAGCCTGAGCCCTATATGGGGCCGCTGATTCATCGCAAGGAAGTGGATCGCGCGCTGAACATGCAGGAAACGCTGCACAAAGCAGGGGCCGAGCTGCTTGTGGAAGGCAAAGCGCTTGATGCGCAGCGGCCGTTCCTCTCGCCTGGCTTGATCGATGTCACCGCGCTCTATCATGCTGGAAAGCTGCCTGATGAGGAAGTGTTCGGCCCGCAGCTCAAGCTCATCCGCGTGAAAACGCTTGAGGAAGCGGTGCGGGTGGCGAATGATACATCCTTCGGGCTGAGTAGCGCCATATTCACGGATGATGCAGCTGAATATCAATATGTTAGCGAGCATTTACGCGCGGGACTGATCAATTGGAACAAAGCTACCACCGGCGCGTCGGGCATGGCACCGTTTGGCGGATGTGGCTTGAGCGGAAACCACCGCCCGGCTGGGTTTTATGCGGCGGACTACTGCGCCTATCCAGTCGCCTCGATGGAGCAAGAGAAGCTCACGCTTCCTGAAAAGAGCGCCCCTGGGATTACGGTATGACAGCACGAAACGTGCAGGAAATCCAGCTAGACGGGCTGGTCGGGCCATCCCATCACTATGCTGGCTTGTCTAGCGGGAACATTGCTTCGGCAAAGAATGCGGCGTCGATCTCAAACCCGCGAGAAGCTGCGCTGCAGGGGCTCAAAAAAATGCAATATGTGGCTAGCCTTGGTGTGCCACAAATGGTCATGCCGCCGGTGATGCATGAGGTGTTTTCCCTGCTGCGCGTTTATGGGTTCAGCGGCAGTGAGCCGGCGATGCTGGAGGCCGCCTATCAGCACGCGCCAAGCCTGCTGGCGTCAGTGTTTTCTGCCGCGAGCATGTGGACGGCGAATGCGGCGACGATCACTGCTTCGGCCGATAGCGCCGATGGTAAGGTGCATGTGACGCCCGCCAATCTGGTCAGTAAGTTGCACCGCTCACAAGAGGTGAATCATACGGCTGCCATGCTGAAAACATTGTTTCCTGGGGAGCAGTTTGTACACCACCCTGCCGCGCCCTCGAGCACGGGGGCGGGGGATGAAGGCGCGGCGAATCATATGCGGCTATGCAAAAACTATAACGAGTCCGGAATAAATATCTTTGTCTATGGCATGGAAGATCATCAGCCTATTGAAAATACATGCTATTTTCCACGTCAGCATAAGGCAGTATGTGAAATGATTGCGCGTCAGCATGGGTGGCGAGACGGGCAGTTTTTCTTGCTGAAACAATCGCCACACGCCGTGGATGCAGGCGTGTTTCATAATGATGTGATCGCGCTCAGCTCACGCAATGTCATGGTGTATCATGCGCGCGCCTATACGCCGGAAAGCCTTGAAAGGCTGCAGGAAATCGAACTGTTGGGCAAAGCGTGGCCGCTCACGCTACGCTGCGTAAGTGATGATGAGCTGTCGCTTGAGGATGCGGTGGCCACCTATTTCTTTAATTCTCAGCTGGTTGAAGTAGATGACGCTATCCATATTATCGCGCCGAGTGAGTGTGAGGCGCATGATAAGGCACGCATTCTGTTCGATCGGCTGGTACAAGAAGACAATCCGATCGCGAATGTGAGCTATCTGAACCTGCGCGAAAGCATGAAAAATGGCGGCGGTCCTGCATGTTTACGCCTGCGTGTGCCAGTCACCAAGGACGAGCTCGCATGTGTGTATCAGCCGGCGATAATGAATGACGCCCTCTATGGTAGGCTTACCAGCTGGGTTGAACGCCATTACCGCGACCGCCTCACCGTCAAAGATCTGCAGGATATTGGTTTTTATAGAGAAACTATGGAGGCGGCTCAGGCGCTTTCCGAGCATATGGCTCTGCCGCATTACCCTGGGTGATGTGCACCTAATTATGTGAATGTCATAAATAGTTCACGCAGCAAATGCGGCGCTTATGCTACGATAACACTTGAAAAATAGCCAAAATGTTGTATTGAAGCAACAGAGGAAGATGGGTGTGGAGATGACAAATTTTACAAAGATCTTTTCAACGTTCCGGCATGATGAATCTGGCGCAACAGTAATTGAATTTTCACTGGTTGCGGCCACAGTATTCCTGCTCGTGTTTGGCGTGCTCGAATTTTCGCTGATCTTTTTTACTAAAAGTTTGCTTGAATCGGCAACCGATAAGGTAGCCCGACTTGGCCGTACCGGCACGATTTATGCGGGTTTCAATCAATCTAGCACCACGGATCGTGTGGCCTTCCTCTATGAAGAAATTCTTGATCGTACCTATGGGTTGATTCGTGAAGAGAACCTGACGATTAGCACGCAAACCTATGCAAGTTATGATCAAGTCAACCTGCTTACTGCGACGCCAAGCGAGGCGATTGACCCGAACACGGGAGCACCCCGTGCCGGCGCGTTCGGTGCAGGTTCGGACGTGATTCTCTACCAAGTAACATACGAATATCCGGTGATTACCCCCATTTTATCTTCGATTATTGGCGATCAAGACGGCAATCTTGCGTTGACTGCGTCATTAGTCGCGGTAAACGAAGCCTTTTAAGGAATTATCTATGCGTTCTGCGCCATTTTCATCCTTTCGCTCACATCAAGATGGCATCGCGCTGTTTGAATTCGTACTCGTTTTGCCCTTGTTATTGCTATTGCTATTTGGCGGCATTGAAATGTCGCGCTTGATTTTGGCCCATCAGCAGGTGGATAAGACGGGCAATCAAATGGCGGACTTAGTGACCCGCTCCGCCGCGATTAGCCGCAGCGACTTGGATGATATTACAAGCGTTCTGCCGCAATTGATCGATAATTACGAGCAAGGGCGCGGACAGGTGATTTTTACCATTGTAGAATGCCAAAACCCTGCAGGGTGCAGTGCCGGCGTGAACCCAGTCATTGTCGATCAATATGCGACAGGCGGCAGCTTAGGAAGCGCCAGCCAGCTAGGCGGCATTGGCGCGCGTCCCAATCTTTCCGCGCTTGAGCTACAATCGGGCCAACGTGCGGTTAGCGCAGAGGTGTATCTGCTTTATGATGCGAGTTTTGCGGATTTGCTGGCCTCGTTCGGCTTTGCCTTTTTGAACAGTAATGAGCTGCTCTATAAGCGCGCGATTATGAAGCCGCGCCAAGGCGGTCTCGCCCAATTTACGTGAGGATAGGATGCTTCAGTACCTTCATCGATGGAAGCGAGAAGAGCACGGAAGCGTGCTGATTTTTGTCGCCGTAGCGGCATTTGTCTTACTGATTGTCACCGGGCTTTCGATCGATATGGCGCGGACCATGCTGGTGCGCTCGAAAATTATCACAGCGATCGATGCAGCGGCGTTAGCGGCAGCGTCAGTGGCGCGCACGCAAGATGTGACGCGTGTGGCGAATGGATTCTTTGAAGCGAATTTTCCGATGAATTACCTCGGCACCACGCTTAATCCGCTGCAAATCATGGCGTTTGATGAGGCGGGCAATGTGCTGTCCGTGACCGACCCGGCGCAGATGGCCGCCGCGACGCGCTTAAACGTGCAGGTGACCGGCATCATGCCCAGCTCGATCATGAGCATCGTGGGCGTCAACGATGTTGAGATCGCGACGGAATCTGAGGTGCTGCTAGGGCGTAGCCGCGAAGTCGAAATTGCTATGACCATGGATATTTCAGGTAGTATGTGCCGCGCTGCAAATGCGTCGGCGACTGTCTGTGCTGTGTCGAACACGCGGCTGGACGCGCTCAAAGCAACGGCGCGGACTTTTGTGCAAGGATTGACTGCAGGGGGCGGCACGCTCGACAATGCGTATGTTACCTTGCTTCCGTATAATTTGCATGTGAACCGTCCGGGGCGAAGTTATGATTTTTCCGATAATCGCCGCACGTATGAATTTTCACCGGCAGAATTGCGCGACATTGCAAACAGTACGAATAATAGCTTCTACAGTGAGTTAGCCGACCGGTGTGAAGACCCAACGGTTGCAGGGGCGCCAGACAGTGCAGTGGGTCAGCGTTTGTGCGCGCATGCACAAGATGATCGGATGAGCCGGCTCCATCCCGATTTTCGCGACTTAACCCCATTCACAGATAACCTTTCGCGCTTAGTGAGCGATATCAACGCGTTGGATGCGGTGGGCGGTACGGACATCGGGTATGCGATGCGTGAAACTGAGCGGGCGATTGACCCGGCGAATGCGGGCCAATTCAGCCACACGATCACGCCGTCAGCCTTTAACGACCCGGATGTCGTCAAAATCGTGATTCTAATGACCGATGGCTATAATCAGCGCTGTTTCGACTATCCGGCATTTGACTCGAGCCTGCGTTTGCCAGACGGCCCGGCAAACGAGAATGACTGTGTGCGTGCGAATAGCAATGCTGACAATGCGACACGCCAAGCCTGTCAAAGCTTAGCGGATGAGGGGGTGAATATTTTTGCAATCTCTTTCGCGCAAGGCTCTGACGCACGTTCGCAGAACGCAAAAAACATCCTGCGTGACTGCGCCACTCGGCCCATTTTTTACTTTGACGCACCCGACGCCCCAGCGCTCCAAGAGGCGTTCACACAGATCTCGAACTTCCTAAATGATTTGCGCATTGTGCGCTAGGCTCTGTGCTTCGCCGCACTCTATAATCCTTCCAGATAACACTCGCCTTCATGCAGGATTTGTGGCATGATGCGCGTATAAAAATAACAAGAAAGTGGGAGTGCTATGCTCGCGATTATCGGGATTATCGTGGTGTTTGCCGGCGTGTTCGGTGGCTATTTAGCGGCCGGCGGTAAAATGGGCGTGATTATCAAGGCGCTGCCTTTTGAAATGATGATGATTGGCGGGGCAGCGCTCGGCGCGACCCTTATTTCTAATAAGGGAACCGTGCTCAAAAAGACCATCAAAGGCGTGGGAAAAGCGTTTGGTAACGGGAAGTGGAACGCGCAAGATTACCGCGAACTTCTCTCACTTTTGTTTGGGCTTTTAAAGGTCGCGCGGACCAAAGGAATGATTGCGCTTGAGCCGCATATTGAAAACCCCGACCAGAGCGCGATTTTTACCCAATACCCTAAAATTATGGCCGATCATTTCGCGATTAACTTTATCTGCGATACGCTGCGCATGATCGGGATGAATCTTGAAGACCCGAATCAGATTAAATCGATGATGGAGCTGCAGCTTAGCAAGCATCATCACGAGGCGGAAGAACCGTCCCATGCGATGCATTTGGTGGCAGATGGTTTGCCAGCGCTCGGTATTGTTGCCGCAGTACTCGGCGTGATTAAGACGATGGGTAGTATTAATGAGCCCGTGGAAGTGCTGGGGGCGATGATTGGTGGCGCGCTGGTGGGAACCTTCCTTGGCGTATTCCTTTCATACGGGTTTGCTGGCCCGCTGGCGGGTAAAATGCACCAGGTTTCTGCAGGTGAGCATCAGTTTTATCTGATTATTCGTGATGTGTTCGTCTCGCATCTGAATAATAATGCGCCGCAAGTGGCGATTGAAGTGGGCCGCGGTAACGTGCCGAGCGAGTATCAGCCGACCTTCCTTGAGATGGAAGAAATCCTCAATGAAGTGAAGTTTGAGGCATGATCATGCCGCGCAATCCTGCTGAAAAACCTAAGGTTCAAGCACTCTCGCTTCCGGAATCATCTGATTTTCATGGTGGCGCATGGAAAGTCGCCTATGCTGACTTTGTGACGGCGATGATGGCGTTTTTCCTGCTTCTGTGGCTGCTTTCAACGGCCGATGAGGCGACACTCGATGGGATTGCGGAATATTTTGAGCCGACCATTGGTGTGAAAGACTCGCTAGGGATTGGCTTTGAAGGCGGAACCGCCGTGAAGGAAGAGCAAGGTATTCGCCGCCAAGAATCAGCGCCGGTGGGGATCGTTGTTGGCCAGGTCAAGCAGGGGCCAATTCCCGAGACGCCCGATCAAGAAGTGTTGATTGAGTCGGAAGAAGAGGCCAAGCTTTTCACCAAGGCGGAAGAGGCGATTCAGAAAGCGTTTGAATCGGACCCAACCTTGCGGGATCTTGCGGATAATATCGTGGTTGAGCAGTCGCCTGAAGGCATGAAAGTGCAGGTCGCCGATTCAGATAAATACGCGATGTTTGACCCGGATAGTTCTGAATTGAGCCGGTTTGGCAAGATGGTGCTGTCGAAAATGTTGCCGATCATTGAAGCGATGCCGAATTTCATTTCGATTAGTGGCCATACCGACGTGGCGCCACACAGTAAGGCGACGTCGCAATATACCAATTGGGAGCTCTCAACGGACCGTGCGAACTCAGCGCGGCGCTTTATGCAGAAGGCGGGTTTGAGCCCTGAGCGGACGAAAAAGATTGTCGGATTCGCAGCGAGTGATCTTCTGGTTCCTGAGCAGCCGAAAGATGCACGGAACCGCCGCGTGACCATTATTCTGCTGCGCGGGGCCTTTATGGACCTCCCAGACTGGTCTGTGCCGGCCGCACGCGGGCTTCTGACCATTCCAGGCAGTGAGAGCAAGAACAGCGTGGATGAGCTGCTTGACCGGGTAGAAGAACGCCGCAAAACGAAGGAACGCCTCAGAGATAAGCCAGTCGACACAAAACTGCCAAGTTTCTATCAGAATGATAGCAATACAGGAGTGACGGAATAGAAGACGCTCGAAGAATAATTACTTCATCACACAACGAACATTCGCAATAAAATCACGCGCACGGCGTTCCACGAAGGAATCATGACGATCTGCCCAGCCTGCCTTGCGGGGATAATGGACGCGGTTTTTATACAGAAATTCTTTCAGAAGTGGTAGGCTAACCGCCACGCCGGTCGAGCCCATAAATTCTTGTGCTTTGTTGCTCATATTGACCTTGTAGAGCTCTGCTCGGCCGGTCACAACGCCAATCACATTGCCAGATTGATCGAGCAGTGGTCCGCCGCTATTGCCTTGGACGACCACATCCGTGAACTGCACCCATTTCGGCTCGCCTTGCGGGCCTTTGACGTCCACAATGCTTGATTTGACGAACTTATATTTCCCGGTGCGTGAATGTTCGCCAGGGTAGCCAATCACGATCACGCTGTCATTCTTACGAATCGAGCCTTCATTCGCCTCGAGCGGCGCCACGGCAGGGGAATATTTATTGACGCGAAGCAGCGCTAAATCGTTGGTTTTATCGCTGGAGCGAACGCTTGCGGGCGTCCAGCCCATTTTATCATTACGCACTTCGATCGCGCCGGTTTTGCAGTTTTGAATCACGTGATGATTGGTCACCAGATCGCCATTATGCGATACGAAGAAGCCGGTGCCGGTCGAAAATTCAATGTAGCGGGGTGTTGCAGCGAGAGATGAAGAGACGAATAGGCACGAGGCCATCATCGCATACAGCGATGCTCTAGGCGCGCGTAATGGGCGTCGGGTCATCTATAGGCTCCATCAAAACAGGTTCTTATATTATAAGCCGTCTTCGCAAAGATACTACTACGCCGTGCGTCCTTTACACAAGCGCGTTATCTTTCTTCGCCGTCTTACGCCCACCTTTTCCCTTACGCGCCGGTTGTTTCACCGCTTGATAATCAAGATCGAGAATGTCTTCGCCATCATCATCTTCCGTAACATTGACATAGACCACCCCGCCTTTTTGCAGCGTACCGAAGAGCACCTCATCTGCGACAGGCTTCTTGATTTTGTCAGCAATCAGACGGGACAATGGACGCGCGCCGTTTGGCTTATCGTAGCCATTTTCAGCGAGCCATGCATGCGCTTCGTCGCTCAATTCGATGACGACATTGCGGTCTGAGAGCTGGTTTTCAAGCTGTAGAATGAATTTGTTCACCACATGGCTCATCACCTCTGGCGTGAGATAATCGAAGCCGATAATCGCATCCAGACGGTTGCGGAATTCTGGTGTGAACATCTTGTTGATCACGGCTTTGTCCTCGCCCTGGCGGTCATTCTTACCAAAGCCCATTGGCGCGCGGCTAATCTCACTCGCGCCGGCATTACTGGTCATAATGATGATCGTGTTGCGGAAACTCACTGTTTTGCCTGTTTGGTCGGTCAGCGTGCCATTATCCATCACTTGCAGCAGGATATTGAACACATCCGGGTGTGCTTTCTCAAGCTCATCGAGCAGAACCACCGCATAGGGAGTCTTATCGACGCTATCGGTCAGCTTACCACCCTGATCATGGCCGACATAGCCTGGAGGCGCGCCAATCAGTGCTGACACAGCATGCTTCTCCATATATTCGGACATATCGATACGGATCAGCTCCATACCCATGGTTTTCGAGAGCTGTTTCGCCACCTCAGTCTTACCCACACCGGTCGGACCGGTGAAGAGGTAGGAGCCCATCGGCTTGGTTTCCTCGCGCAAGCCAGCACGTGCCATTTTAATGGCGCTGCTCAGCTCAGCAAGTGCTGGGTCTTGGCCAAAGACCGCGCCGCGCATGTCGTCTTCCAGAGATTTCAGCATTTCAGCATCATTCATGCTGATATTCTTCGATGGCATACGTGCGATTTTTGCCACCACTTCCTCGATTTCTTTGACGCTGATGCTCTTTTTACGCTTACTCTCAGGGATGAGTTTTAGCGCTGCACCGGCTTCATCGATGATATCGATGGCTTTATCCGGCAGTTTCCTGTCTTGAATGTATTTCGCAGACAGCTCCACCGCCGCTTTAATCGCCGCTGGCTGGTATTTCACATCATGATGTTCTTCGTAATAAGGCTTTAACCCGCGAAGAATCTTGATTGTGTCTTCTACACTTGGCTCGTAAATATCGATTTTCTGGAAACGACGCGCCAAAGCACGATCTTTTTCAATATGGTTTCTGTATTCCTTAAAAGTGGTCGAACCCATGCATTTCAGTGCACCGCGTGCAAGCGCAGGTTTCAGCAGGTTACACGCATCCATCGCGCCGCCTGTCGTCGAACCTGCACCAATAATGGTGTGGATTTCATCGATGAATAGAATCGCACCCGGAAGCTTTTCCACCGCGTGGATCACGGCCTTCATACGCTCTTCAAAGTCACCACGATAACGGGTTCCCGCAAGGAGCGAGCCCATATCTAGGGAGAAAATGACGGCATTCTGCAGCACATCGGGCACATCGCCGCGAATAATGCGCAGGGCGAGGCCTTCTGCAATCGCGGTTTTACCGACGCCAGCTTCCCCAACATAGAGGGGGTTATTTTTCGTGCGACGGCAGAGAACCTGCACGGTACGCTCGATTTCTGACTCACGGCCGACCAAAATATCGGTCTTGCCTGATTCGGCTTTCTTGTTCAAATTCACGCAGTAGAGGCTGAGCGGATCTTTCGCATCTTGCTCTTCCAGCTCTTCTTCCATGCCCGCTTCATTTCGGGTATAGCGGATGGATCCATCATCCATCTCTTCTTCGCTATGCTCATCATGCAAGGGCTGCATCGGCAGGAAATCACCATATTTCACGACGCCATGCGAGATGTAGTTGACGATATCGAGGCGGGTCACTTCATGCTCTTGAAGGAAATAAACCGCATGTGATTCGCGCTCAGAAAATAGGGCAACCAGCACGTTACAGCCCGTTACCTGCGTTTTACCCGCCGACTGGACATGAATCGCTGCGCGGTGTACCACGCGCTGGAATCCAGCAGTTGGCTTGGCTTCTTCAAGATCTGGCACCACCAATGACGCCAAGTCATTCTTCAAGAAGTCGATAATCAATTTACGAAGGCTACCAATATGCACGCCGCAGCCGCGAAGCACGGATGAGGCGTCTTGGTCCTCGCTGAGTGCAAGGAGCAAATGCTCCAGGGTAGCATATTCATGCTGATAGCTTTTTGCGATGTCGAGTGCGCGATGCAACGTGGTTTCGAGTGTTTTAGATAACATGGCCTGCCTGTCTCCCGTTTTTTCGGTGTTTATTTTTTACTTACTTGCGCCGCACAATTTCCCTTTACTCTTTCTCCATCGTGCATTGCAGCGGATATTCATTTTTCCGCGCTTGGTCGATGACTTGGTCGATTTTGGTTTCCGCAACATCCCGCGTATACCGTCCGACCAGTGCCTGGCCTTTGTTGTGCACCTGGAGCATGATTTCGACCGACTCTTCGTGGCTCTTACGAAATATCTGCTCGAGGACCATCACCACAAAATCCATGGGCGTAAAGTCATCATTAAGCAGCAACACCTTGTAAAACGGGGGCTTTTTAAGCTTCTTTTTCGGCTCAAGAACCAACGTTTCACCTTCCGGGTCATCCGCTGGGGCTGGGCCGGTGAGCCATTTACTCGGCTCTTTCGCTCCCGTGATACGCGACGTCTGAAGTTCGATAAGATTCTGAGAAATAATATCTTTCTCTTCCTCTCTCAAACGCTGCCTATGAATGTAGTATGCCATCGAAAAGTGAATAATCGGTTAACTAGGTTGAGTAAATATGTGTATAACTTAGGGATGGGCATTAGGCAATAGGCAATGGGACTCGGGGTTGGGGATTCGGGGCTATGAAATTGCGCTCCTCAGGATGACGAACACGTTTCGCGAGCGCACGGAGAATAAGCGACGCGATCCAGAGCGTGTGGCACGGTGTGACTGGACTGCCGCGTCGTCCGCTTTCGCTTTGCTACAGCGCGACTCCTCACAAAACGCAAGTCTCGGAGATTGTTTCGCAAAAACGATTCTCAATCGTTTTATGCTTACAATTTCACATAACTGTCACATATCTGGCGCGATCCATGTTATATAACCCATCTTATGGTTGAAATTGCCCTACATCATTTAACTGGATCAGCGAGTCGCGTTGCCTATATCGTGCTTCGTCAGAACGGCCTGACGCGCGGGCAGGATGATGAATCGCTGAACCCGCTGAACCGCTTGATTCGTGAAGTATCGATGGGCTGCGCGCTGAAATCGCTCGCGCGCTATCAATCGGCGGAGCTGATGACCCCAACATCCGTCACAATCGATACGGATCATGCCTTTGCGGGCTACCGTGAGGCCATGGCGAAGGAAGTGCTCACGCTCGATATCACGCGCAAAGCCTCGGTGGCGACGTTCATTGCACAGCAGTTAATTGGCGCCGTGGAACGCGTGGTGACCAGCGACCTGGCGGATGTGCTCTGGGGCGAGCATCCGGCCTATGTCGGCGCGGATGTTGACTTAGTGGCGGGATAAGTCGCGCCCGGCGCTTTAGACCGCGATAATTTCTGCTAAAATAGGTTTCATGAAACGGCTTCCGATCATTGGTGTGGTGGGCTCACATGCAGAAGCGCATGAGGAGCTATCAACGCCGCTTGGCCAATTCATTGCCCAGCATGGCTGCCACTTGTTGACCGGCGGCGGGGGCGGGGTGATGAGCGCGGTGGCGAAGAGTTTCGTTAAAACCGAGCCGCGCCAAGGCATGTGCATTGGCATTGTGCCGATCGAAGACCGCACCGAGCTGAAAACGCTGGAACATTATTCCAACCCCTATATTGAAATTCCGATTATCACGCAGCTCAGCGACAAGGCTAAGCGCGATAATACCAATGCGATGGCCCTGAATGCGGTGAATGTGCTGACCAGCGATGTGGTGGTGGTTCTGCCCGGGCTGCATGGCACCAAGACCGAAACCTCGCTGGCGTTGTTTTATGATAAGCCGGTGATTCTGTTCGGCCATAGCGAAGACTTTGATACGTTCCCAACAGAGCCCGTTCTGGCGGAAACACTGGAAGAGATTGAACATTTCATGAAAGAAAGCTTCCACAAACGGGAAGGGTAGCTACTTGTAGGAAGAATCCGTCGTCAGTCGCTTGCGGTCATAGCGGCCTTCGCTAATATCCAAAATTAATGCGACAAACGCATCGCCAGCGACATTCACCGTGGTGCGGATCATATCCATAATCCTGTCAACGCCGAGTAAAATCGCGATTCCTTCGGTGGGCAGTCCTACCGAGGTTAGCACCAGCGTCAGCATCAGAAGGCCCGCGCCAGGGATTCCGGCAGTACCCACTGCAGCAAGGATCGAGGTGGCAGTGATGGTGACATAGTCCGCCATACTGAGGTCCATCCCTACCGCTTGTGCAATAAAGGCGGCGCAGACGCCCTGATAGAGCGCCGAGCCATTCATATTGATGGTCGCGCCGAGGGGCAGCGCAAAGCCTGTGGTGACGGGCGAAACGCCAAGCTTATGTTCCACCACTTCCATGCTGATGGGAAGGGTTGCGGAGCTGGATGATGTCGAGAATGCCATGATCAGCGCTTCTTTTATGCAGCTAAGAAAGGTAAACGGATGAATGCGCAGAATGAAGAAGAGCGTGCCGCCGAAGACCAATGTGGAATGCACTAGCACTGCGACAGTGAAGGTGATCAATACTTTGCCTAGGGAGAGCAACACGTCTAGGTCTTGCGTGCCGGCGATCCATGCGAGCATGCCGAAAATGCCAAAGGGAGCCAGGCGCATGATATAGAGGGTTAGGGTGAAGCAGACTTCCGCCGCGCTGTTACAGAAATGGATGAATGGATCAGCTTTTTTGCCGGTCATGCTGGCCGCAAGCCCAAAAAGGAGCGCCACCACGATGATTTGTAGCATATTGCTCTCCACCATTGCCGCCATCGGGTTGGTTGGAACCATCATGAGAATGGTGTCGACGGCGCTGCGTGCCTCTGGCGCCTCGATCGTACTGTCGGCCTGCAATGCGAGCTCTAGCCCTTCACCTGGATTAAAGCTTTCCGCGAAAAACAGGCCAATACTTATTGCAATGGCGGCGGTCACGACGTAGAGCACGAGCGCTTTAAGCCCCATCCGCCCGAGCGCCATCGGGTCGCCCAGCGAAGTCACACCGGAAATCAATGAGAATAGCACAAGCGGCACAATCAGCATTTTGATGAGGCGAATGAACAAATCACCCATCGGTTTGAGCGCGGCGGCGTCTTCCTTGAAGATCAGCCCGACAATCAGCCCGAGCGCCATCCCAAGCAGGATTTGCTTCCAAAGCGCCATCTGGAAAAGTCGTCTCATGAGGCGACTATAGGAAATAATCTCCGCAATGCGAGCCTTTTTAGGCTCTCGCGAGTGAAATGTTGCAGTTATGTGAAGATTTGCCCGGAAATGGTTGCGATATTGGACG
This sequence comes from uncultured Azospirillaceae bacterium, assembly GCA_964352815.1. Classification (GTDB taxonomy): domain Bacteria; phylum Pseudomonadota; class Alphaproteobacteria; order Rickettsiales; family UBA3002; genus CAYGTO01. Next base: position 58,889 of record CAYGTO010000011.1, read on the forward strand.
ACTTCTAAAACGCCATGCTATAATGTTAGAATGTCAGTGTATCAAAACCATAGCAAAAGCGGCGATATCAACGCCATCGAATGCGCCCGTGTGGCAGGCAAGCAAATCACCTTTGTGCATCTGTCGCGGAATGCGGATCGCGAGAAGGTCCAGCAGACGCTGGAATCGCCGCCATTGAGCCAAACCATTCGCGCCTCTCATGATGATGAAGATGGCAATGTGCTCTTTGTCTGCGAGGGGAATCTCTCGACAGAGCAGTTGGTTAGTCGCCTGCGCGAGCAGGGCGAGACGCTTGAGCCGCCGATTCCGGAGCCGAAGAAGTTCGACCCGTGGTTCTGGCGCGGTACGACCAGTATTATCGGTCAAGGATTGCAGCTCACTGCAGGCGCATTTAGCAAAGACAAAGCAGATAGCGCAGCACTCATCGGCTTTGCCACGCTGAATATGACGGCGAATGCGTCGAACATTATTTTTGGCGCGCAGGAGAAATATGATGATCACCAGTTGCGTTTGGTGCGACAGCAAGTCAACAACACATTATTTCCAAGGTTGGGTGGCTCCACAGAGCTGCCGAATGTTGCGAATGATCCGATGGCAGGGCGGCAGGAAGAGCCGAAAAGCTTTGGTCAACGCTGTTACGCGTTTGGGCAGAAATATTCGACCTCGATTGGCGAGATTTCGCTACGCACCATTGGCGCGACGCAGCTTTCCTTTCCGTACAAGAACTATAAAGCAGCATATAGCATACTCCGTCAAACGGGATCACTAGGCGAAATGCTCGAAGTCGCAAAGAACACAAACCCGATCACCTACCGTGCCGGTTTGATGACCTTAGCCGGAAAATTTATTTCAATGCTAGCGAGTGAGCCGGACCCCTATAATCCCAAACCACCCTCAACACTGGATCAGTTCCGCCAGAAGGTGGCGTTTCCGCTCAGTTCAGTGGTGGAAATGGCTGGCGCGGGCTATATGAGCTTCGACCGGTTTGCAAACCAGAAAATTACGCTGAGAGGCCGCGAAATGGCTGATGTTTTTGGCGGGGTGGGGAACACCGTCTTTGTTGGGGGCTATATGATTCGCCTAGCTGCACCATACGGGACGCGCGAGGTGGATATGCCGAAGCTCTATGCCCATGCGAGCAATGCGCTGGCTCTCTTGCCCGCGGAAGAGCGCCCTCAAGCCTTGATGGATGTCGCGGTTCAGCTCAAGCAGCACTTTAAAGATAAACCGATCACACTGGCATATATTTATGCGGGTATCGCGGAAGACCTCCATAAGTATCACAAAACAGCGCCGCTCAGCGAGCCAGAGCCGCTGCTGGCTTCTGCACGCGACGCAGGCCCTACGCTGCCCACACGCACCCAGATCGCCGCGCCCGTGCATCTTGACACAGTGCAGCCAGACCTAAGCAAGCAGCTTTCCAGCGCGGGGTAATCCCATAATACTAGTAAAATAAAAAGCGAAGCTAGCACGCTTAGCTCTTCAGTCGATAAAGCCGTCAGGTTCATGGTGAGCGTAGATACGCGAACGAAAAAAAACGCAAAAATCAACAAACCCATCCACATTTTCCGCCCACGAAATAAAAACCCAAGAAAAATGCAAAAAGGCCGTTGACAGGGGGGATTCCCAGGTCTATACCTCGCCATCCGTTCTGTGGAAAAACGTCCGCAAAATGATGTGTGTTGTGAACTTAACCATTAAGATAACAACACTGACGATTGATAAGTGAATATATTTTCTGACATCTCGCATTGTTTATGCGTGTATGCTGAATGTAAGTTCCGAGCATGCTTCTTTGAAGCGCAATGATTCGGGAACGCTTATGTGACGCAAGCGCAAACAAACAATGCAAAGATGCTGATGTATGTTGTTGATTGCGATCATCAAGACACATGACTTCCATACGATTTGGGCGGCTTCGGCCACAGACCAAAGACGGCGCTGAAAATGCGTTTAACGGATAGATCATGGTTCATTTGAACATTTTGTCCTGCATGTGAGCAAAGACAACCATCTCAAGTAGTCGTAATTTTACTCATTTTTAAGTCCATTAAAAATGATAAGGGCATCTGGTGGATGCCTTGGCGGCAAGAGGCGATGAAGGACGTGATACGCTGCGATAAGCGTCGGGGAGCTGCGAATAGGCTTTGATCCGGCGATGTCCGAATGGGGAAACCCACTTCTAGAATTCAGTTACAGCATTCGGTTTCGGCCGAGTGTTGCATTCTGAATTCTTCTACGAAGTATTTATACCTGAATACATAGGGTATAAAAGCAAACCCGGTGAACTGAAATATCTAAGTAGCCGGAGGAAAGGAAATCAAAGAGACTCCCTCAGTAGTGACGAGCGAACGGGGACCAGGCCAGTGGCTGTAGTGTAATAATAGGAATCTTCTGGAAAGTTGAACCATAGTGGGTGATAGTCCCGTACTAGTAAAAAGCACTTCAGTCCTCGAGTAGGGCGGGACACGTGAAACCCTGCCTGAACATGGGGTGACCATGCTCCAAGCCTAAGTACTCCTTGCCGACCGATAGTGAACCAGTACCGTGAGGGAAAGGTGAAAAGTACCCCAATGTGGGGAGTGAAACAGTTCCTGAAACCGGATGCCTACAAGCAGTCGGAGGGCTTCGGCCTGACGGCGTACCTTTTGTATAATGGGCCAGCGACTTAGTCTGACGAGCAAGCTTAAGCCGATAGGTGTAGGCGTAGCGAAAGCGAGTGTTAACCGCGCGTTAAGTTCGTTGGATTAGACCCGAAACCAGGTGATCTAGATATGAGCAGGTTGAAGGTTGGGTAACACCAACTGGAGGACCGAACCCACTAATGTTGAAAAATTAGGGGATGAGCTGTGGCTAGG
>CAYGTO010000012.1:0-49653 GCA_964352815.1 uncultured Azospirillaceae bacterium
TGCACAGTTGAACGAGCGCTGCGAGTTTCAAGAAACCTTCATGATTTCAGCGCTCAAAGGGCAGGGCGTGGATGATTTAAAAGCCTCACTCGCCAAGCAGCTTCCGGAAGGCCCGCTGCTTTACCCGGAAGATCAGCTGACCGACATGCCGATGCGGCTGCTCGCTTCGGAAATTACCCGCGAGAAATGTTTTATCCGGCTCGATAAAGAGCTGCCTTATGCGCTCACGGTGGAAACAGAGAAATGGGAAGAGCGCGAAGATGGCTCCGTCGCGGTGCATCAAAATATTATCGTTCAGCGCGAAGGGCAGAAGGGCATTGTGCTCGGCAAGGGCGGGAGCATGCTCAAAACCATTGGCGGGGATGCGCGCCGCGACATGCAGCGGCAATTTGGGTGCACAGTGCACACCTTTTTGTTTGTGAAAGTGCGCGAAGGATGGAAAGATAATCCAGAAAATTACCGTTATATGGGGCTGGAGTATAAATAACGTCATCCTGAGGAGTCGCGCCATAGCGAAGCGGAGGCGGACAACGTGAGGATCTCATGCGGCTTTTTGAGATTTCTCCACTCGCGATGCTCGCGTTCGAAATGACAGGAAAAAAATATGACTACACTGCTTTACGCATCGCTTTTCGCATTAGGATTGATTTTTTTGTCGTTCAAAGTGATTGGGCGACGTCGTGCGTTTCAAAAAGCTGCCGGAGATGGCAATCAGCCTGAGTTGCGCAGTGCCATCCGTGCGCATGCCAATTATATCGAATATTCGCTGCCGTTTTTATTGCTTTTGGTGTTACTCGAACAAGCTTCTGTTTCTGTCTATGTGCTCCACGGTCTCGCTATCGGCTTCTTTATCGGGCGAATGTTCCATGCTTACAGTCTGTTAGTCGTTGAACAATATGATGGCGATACGCTCACCACCCATGTGCGTTATCGCGTTAAGGGGATGCAACTGACTTTTGCGATGCTGGGGGGCGCTGCGCTGACAGGCCTCTTCACTGTCGTCTCTTATCATTTGGGGCTCTAATGCGCTGGCAGGATGATGCCATTATCTTAAGCATTCGGAAATTTTCGGAGCATGGGGCGCTGGTCCATGTGTTCTCGCGCGAGCGCGGCGCGTGTAAAGGTATTACGAAAAGCGCGATGAGTAAAAAGCATCGCGGGACCTATCAGGCAGGAAATCTTGTACATGTGGAATGGTCGGCGCGGCTTGAGGAACATGTCGGCACGATTAGCTGTGAGCTTCAGCATCCGTTTGCGGCTTTGATTATTCAAGACAGCAAGGCGCTCAACGCACTTTCTTCTGCAGTCGCGCTGTGTGAGCTAACGATGCAAGAACGTGATCCGCATCCGAAGCTCTATGATGCGCTTATTGTGTTGTTGCATGCGCTGGCAGAAGGAAAGAGCTGGCATAAGCCCTATGCGCTGTTTGAATGGGTGCTTCTTGCAGAAGCCGGGTTTGGTTTAGATACCGCTTTTTGCGCAGCGACCGGTCAGAGCGATGACCTCATCTACCTCTCACCCAAATCGGGCCGTGCAGTGTCGCGCGAGGCTGGCGCACCCTACCACAATAAACTCTTTCTATTGCCAGAATGTTTCAAAAATCCTGAAGCGCCTGCATCAAAAGACGATATATATCACGCGCTGCGTATCACCAGTCATTTTCTCGTGCAGTGGTTGCTCCCATCGATTCATCGCAGCATGCCTGCTGCACGCGATCGGTGTGTCAATTCCATTATGTCATTGCCACGCCAAGCGAGCAGTAAGCGAGCGCGTGCAGGCAATCCAGTTCATTAATGTCAGAAGACATCAATGAATATCAAAATGTCTTTCTGACATTTTGATTCTGGATCCCCGGATCAAATTGCCTACTGACGATTTGTCCGAGGATGACAAAAAATATCACTGAATTATCAGTGGTCCCGCCTGAAACAGCGGGTGCTTAACCTGGTCTCCTGGGTGGAAGCCATATTTCACTGTATCCCCTGCCGGCAGAGCAAGGATTGCGCGAATCGGCTGGCGCGGAGTAATGGGCGCGCCAAGCTCTGCGAGCGCTAGGTTCGGGATGATTTGCTGAATCTTCCCTTCCGCTGAGACAAACATAAAATCCATCGCGAAATAAAGGCTGGTTGGAGAGAGCCCATGTTTTTTATCGCCTGCGAATATAAAGAGAACTGCATTTCCTTCCAGAATTTTTGTCAGCTGAAAGAAGCCATCGGGCGCGATATTACCCTCTGATTTAATTTTGACCTGGTAATCTCGCGGCTCGCGGATGACCGGCTCGGCGGGAATGTCTTCTGTATCAGTATTAGCGTTTTCGGCGCTGGTGACCTCTTCTTTAGGCGTGTCATCACTCTCTGAAGCTGTTTCTGATGGCACCTCTTTCGGAGCGCTTTGCTCTTCAATTTGCTGAGCTTGAGGAATAATGCTGAGCACATCACGGCGAAAAATAATCGCGTCACCGCGCGCGACACGGTTCTCATCCATGCCAATCATGCGCACTTCCTGGGCGGTGGCGCCCGGAGTACTCATCAACAGCGCGGCAATCAGCGCGCTAAGGGTGCGTAAAAATGGCATGCGTAACCTGCCCCCCCTCGCTGATATAATGCTGCTTTGCTGTGCCGCCTTTAAGTTCAAGCACAGCGAGCACCTCATGGCCTGAATGAATGTAGGTAAGCGAATGGGGCTCGGCACTGTGATGAATCGAGCGGATTGTGCCATGCGCATCAATGAACAGCATGTCGAGCGGAATCAGTGTGTTCTTCATCCACATCGTGGCATGCTGAGGCGTGTCATAGACGAACAGCATGCCGTAATCATCCGCAATAGACTCACGAAACATGAGTCCGACACGTTTTTGTTCGCGCGTAATCGCGCGTTCGATTTGAAAATGATATATTTTACCGTCATGGTTGGTGATCGAAAGAGGCTCCAATGACGTCGCCTGAGCGCTCGATTGCACCCAAATGCCGATGAAAACGGCTAAAATCATAGTAAAAGAGACAAAAAACCCGGTTTTTAATGGTCTCTTCATGATTTTCCTTTTATACTAATAAGATAACGGAAAATGTGTCGTGATTTACTATGTCAAACAATCGATTTAACAGCTCTATGAACAGCTTTTCGAAAGCGGGCGGCGCGACGAAATCATCGGGTATGACCGCATCGAAGAAAGCGTTCTTTAAAAAGAATGCGAGTAAGAAAGAGCAAGATCGTATGAAAATGGACGAGCTCTATGAGAATCGTTTGAACAAAATGGTCGAGACGGCAAAGGGCGGCGGCGCTGCAAAATTCGGTATACTGGGTAAGGGCGGTGATATGCCTGAGAAAGAAGTGTCGAATTCTGCGATGATGATTATGCAGCAAATGGCGAAAAAAGCCGCGAAAAAAGATTTCAAAGAATATAAGAAAAGCGAATCGCTCGCTGAAATTAAGGCGAAATATTATGTTGGTCCGCAGGGCGGGCGCATCGATGCAAAAGGGCGTATTTATGATGCTGCGCAGCAGCATGTGATGACGGTTGACCAAAAGACCGGTAAGATTAAAAATCGCTGGGGTAATGTGGTCGGAACCTATGACCCGGAAAGCGGGATGAATGACTGGAAAATCTCTGAACTGATTAAGCAATATGACACGCGTAAGCCGAAGAGTGGCTTATGGGCGTTTAATGGTAATGATAATAGCGGTGGCAGTATCTGGGGATCCCCTGGCGGGAGCGGTGGCGGCTCCATTTGGGGCAATAACGATGACAATAATGGCGGCGGGTTCTGGGGCTAACTATTAATAAAAGCTCCAGTGAAGCTTTTATTAATAGTTAGCACGCCGTAACGCTCTCCTGAAACTTCTGGATGTGGACCCTTGATCATTTGATAGGACGAAGCACTCCGTAAGACTTAGAATGTCACCCCGTTGAATGACGGGGTCTGGCGCTCACTCCATGTTTTGATGTTTTTCCAGACCCTGTGACACGCACAGGGTGACAATGCCGGTCATCTCTCAAATATGACAGTTTGATGAAACCTGACCGATGCCTCTTGTGTATTCCGAGGGGGGGTAAAACGTCTTTGTCTTCCGCGCGGTCAGGACTAACCTTACAGAAATTTGTTTAGGCGATAGAGACCTGTCACCCGCGGTCCGACAGGACTACCTGTGCACCCGACCGGGTGTATGGTTCTGTTCACTATGTCCCACTGACCTTGCGAGGCAGTTCGGGACGACAAGAGGAGAGGTCAAATGACCGATCAAGTGACGACGACCGAGGAGACGGCCGAGGAAGTCGAGACCACCCTCCGCCAGCAGCTGGTGATGGCGCTCATGGCCCTCAAGGCGGTCTATGAGCATGAGGACAACAGTGCCAAACAGCTTCGGGTCTTCTGGAACGGCGACTACGACGTTACCGTGACCCTCGGCGACAAGGCCGTGACCGTCGACCTCGACTATGACGAGGTCAGCATCGACAACGAGGTCGATGATCTGTTCCCGTCCGACGACGACGACTGACTCGTCACATCAGTCCATGCTTCGGGCGGGGTAACACCTGGCCGAAGCCACGAAAAACCTTTTGAAGCTGGCGCTCCCTCCCTGGTGGGGGAGCGCTTTTTTAATAGGGTGTTTCATTGCGTCATTTCCTGAATTTTTCATTGGAAAAATTCTAAGGGAGTCCAGAAATACCCAATCACCATTCTGGATTACCCTAGAATTACTAACGCAATTCGGGTAATGACAGTACATACATTTTTGGCTAAAGAACATACCATGTTCGGAACCAACCCCATACGTGCGCCTGAGAAAGGCGATGGCCAGCTGTTGCAGATTCAGGAAATTTTTCCGACGCTGCAAGGCGAGGGGCCGTATGCCGGCATGCCGGCCGTGTTCGTGCGCCTGGGCGGCTGTAACCTCGCCTGTCATTTTTGTGATACGGAGTTTGAATCGTTCAATGAAATGGCGCTCGATGAGGTGATTGAAGAGATCCACGCACTGTCAGATAGTGTCCGAAACCTTACCGTCATCACCGGCGGAGAGCCGTTTCGTCAGAACATTACGCCGCTGTGTGAACAGCTGGTTGATACGGGCTATCTTGTGCAAATTGAGACCAATGGTACGCTCTATCGCGAATTGCCGGAAGCTGTTGAAATTATCTGCTCTCCCAAAGCACCAAATGGCCGCTATCACCCGCTGCGCCCCGACATTCTAGCGCGGGCGAAAGCCCTCAAATTTATCGTTTCGGCAGAAGAGGGGCCATATCATCAGATCGCGGAGGTCGGCCAAAGTGAATACGGGATTCCGGTCTATGTCCAGCCGATGGATGAGCAAGATGAGGAGAAAAACACGGCAAATCAAGCCTATGCGCTGGAATTAGCCATGAAGCGCGGCTATCGCCTGTCGCTCCAATGGCATAAAATATTGAATATCCCTTAAACGTCGACGACGGTCACCAAACGACGGCCGCGTACCGCACCGCCAACATTCGGGCGTGGGCGCAGGATTGTTTTCATAAAGCAGATCGATTTATGCGCTTCGAAAAATAAGATATTAGCGCTGTCACCTGGGTTCACGAATTTCGCAGGGCGTGGCGCTTTGGCGCGCAATGGAATGATGCTTGTCTGTGCGTTAATATATAGATCGTTATTCATGTGTTGTTCCTCCTTGATCCTGTATATATTCTACTGGAAAACTCCCTTGACATGTGTGACACTTTCGTGACATTTAGGCGGCAATTAGCCTATTGTTTTTATTAAAGAAAATGAGTGTCTTGTGAGTCAAAAAAATGCCATTTTATGCCTCTCTGGAGGGTTGGATTCTGCTACGGTAGGGATTCTTGCTAAAGAACAAGGGTTTATCCTTCACGGGCTAAGCTTTTCTTATGGGCAACGCCATTCGGTGGAGCTTGAGGCAGCGAAGCGCGTCGCTAGCTATTTAGCGCTCGCAGATCATCGGGTTGCTCATCTTGATTTGCGTTTGTTTGGCGGTTCAGCGCTAACGGATGATATCGAGGTGCCGAAAGAGCAATCGGTGCAAGATATTAAAGATGAAATCCCGGTGACCTATGTCCCGGCGCGGAACACGATCTTTCTCTCCTATGCTTTGGCCTATGCGGAAGTCGTCGGCGCGTTTGATATCTTCATTGGGGTGAACGCGGTTGATTATAGCGGCTATCCCGATTGCCGCCCTGACTATATCGCTGCCTATGAGGCGATGGCGAATCAGGCGATTGCGGCCGCGAGCGAAGGGAGGGGGAAAGTGACGATTCACACCCCACTCATCCATATGAGTAAGGCAGAGATTATCACGGCGGGCGTGGAAAGAGGGCTTGATTATGCGATGACGATCAGCTGTTATGACCCGAGCGACGATGGGCGCGCATGTGGCACCTGCCACGCATGTTTGCTGCGGAAAAAAGGATTTGAAGATGCTAATATAGACGACCCGACGCACTATAGGTGATCATTCTGCGAGGCGGCGCGTTAGCGCTAACGACGCAGTCCATTAAAAATGTTTGAATGGATCGCCGCGGTCGCTATGCTCCTTCGCGAAATAATGGATGTTATATGTCAACAAATTACACAGATCTAAAACAACTCGGTAAAAAAACCGGCCTGCCGCAAAGCCCCGATGAGGCGACGCTTGAGGTGGTGAATAATCCGCATACCGATGTCGATTATTCGATTCGTTTTGTGTGTCCAGAATTTACCTCTCTATGCCCGCTGACCGGACAACCTGATTTCGCCCATATGGTAATTGATTATGTTCCGGCGGACAACATTGTCGAATCAAAATCGTTGAAGCTGTTCATGCATAGTTTCCGCAATCATGGCGACTTCCACGAAGCGTGTACGGTTTCTATTGCTAAACGAATCATCGCAGCAACGCAGCCGAAATGGCTACGCATCAGTGGGTATTGGTATCCGCGCGGCGGCATTCCGATTGATATTTTTTATCAAACTGGTGATGTTCCTGGTGGGGTTCATGTTCCGGAGACGGGCGTGGAATCGTATCGTGGACGTGGTTAGGCAACGCCTGCTGTGCCTGCCTGCTCAAGCGGGAAGACCAATGTTCCCAGGACATCTAGCACGGTAAAGCGATCACGAGTGAATGGCGCAAGGGCAACCGCGGCATGATATTGCGTATCGCTCCAGCCTAGCTCCTGCACAGTGGTTGGAGCGCCTGCTTGCCTTAAAATCTCTTCAATCTTCGAGACCGGAATCATCACTTTCTCGAGCTCAACGCGAATCTGTTTCCACTGTTTGCGCATGCGCATATTGACCTCGGCCGACACATACGGATCATTCATGCCTTTGCGCTGGTAATTCATATAGAGTGCCTGACCCAGCGACTCTCCAAAGAAGCTATCAAGCTTCTCGCGTGCGGTTTGGCGCAAACATATTTGTGGTGGTTCTTTTGCTGCCAAGAGTTGTTCTTGCAGCCGAACGGCGGTCAGTGTGGTGACGCCAATTTGCTCGCCATGAAAGGTAAACTTTACCTTATCGCCATACAGCATTTCCATCGTATGGGCGATCATATGCTCGCCTTGCGACGCAGGATAGCTACCGCCAATCATACGCATGCCTTCACCTGAAGCGAGCAGGGTACGCATCAAAGCTTCCATAATATCAAGGTCGCGCTCAGCCAGTTTTGCCGAGTGATTGAACAGCTTCGATTCATGCCCCTCAAGCAGCGTGTATGGCTTGGTGCTATAAGGAGTGTCGAGCAGTAGATGCGAAAGAAGCCAATCAAACTGTGACGCCGAGCGGCAAATGGAATCGCCAAGTCCCGCCTGAATCATACGCATCGGGGCGTTGGCGATCACGCTTAAATCACACAGCACCATATCAGGCGCTTTGGTTTTCAGTGAGCTTTTTATGCCATCTTTCATGAGCGAACTCGTGTCGGAGACATAGCCATTCATCGAAGGCGCGGTTGGAAAAATAACGAAGGGGAGGTCGTGTTCATGGCTTATGTGTTTTCCAATATCGTTCAGCGTACCACTGCCAACCGTGATTAGGCACTCGCACCCTTCGGCGGCATTCATTAGATCTTTCGCAACCGAGACATCACCTTTCACATCGCTGGAAAGTTTATGCAAACGAATATCATATTGCTCAGAAAGTTGCAGTTCCAGTAGCTGGCCTAACACATTATATGTGTTGGTGTCGCAGAGCAGATGGACTTCGCGAAAGCTTCCAAGTCGCGATATCAGCGCATGCGCTTCCGCCGCTATATCACGGCGTACCATGTGGATCGATGGAGTTTCATGTGCGATCATGGGTGAAGCTACTTTTATTTTGTTTCAATATATGTAGAATACCAAATCAGTCGCTTACGCGCACGTAAAAACAACGAAAAGGGAGTCTCATGAAACCACAAACCACTGTTTTTCAACCGCTTCATGGAATACTCCTCACCTTGCTGGTGCTCACGGCGTGCACCTTGTCGCCCGCCCAATCAGAAGCACAACCATCCTTTGACCTGTGGGCTAAAGAATTTAAACAAGAGGCGGCGAATAAAGGGATTTCGAAAGACCTGCTAGATCAGGCATTTGCAGGGATTGTACCGAATGAGAAGGTGATACGGCTCGATCGTAAGCAGCCAGAATCAACCATGACGTTTAGTAAATATAAGAAACTCGTCATCTCGGATCAGCGAATTCGTGAGGGCAAGGATCTCTATCAAAAACATAAGGCATTGCTTGATGAAATCAGTACCAAATATGGCGTGCAGCCACGCTTTATTGTCGCATTATGGGGCATTGAGACGAGCTATGGGAAAATCACAGGTGGTTATAATATTATCGAAGCGCTCGCGACCCTTGCACATGATGGTCGCCGTTCTGCATTTTTCCGAAAAGAGCTGATGAATGCCCTCAAGATCATCGATGCGGGGCATATTTCGCTTGAAGATATGAAAGGCTCATGGGCAGGCGCGATGGGCCAGAGTCAGTTCATGCCTTCAAGCTTCCTCGCATTCGCGCAAGATTATGATGGGGATGGCCGCAAAGATATTTGGGGAACACTTCCTGATGTGTTCGCATCAATCGCGAATTATTTGAGCAAAAGTGGCTGGAATGACGACCTGACATGGGGCCGCCAGGTGAAGGTCACGCAGAAAAATGCGCAGACCAGTGGCAGCACGAAAACAGAACGTAGCCTTGCGGAGTGGCAGCGTTTAGGTGTGCGTAAAGCGGATGGTAGCGTGCTACCAAGTGCAAATGTTAAAGCCAAACTTAAATATCCAGGGAAAACGCATGAAGGTGCGTATCTAACCTATCATAATTTTGATGTGATTCTGCGCTGGAATCGCTCTGACTATTTTGCCACTTCTGTAGGGATTTTGTCCGATGCGATTGCCTATTAAACAGTGTCTCGCTGGATTCCTTCTCTTAGCATTCGTCACAGCATGTGGCGGTGGTTCTGATTACGGAACAGCCTCACCTTATGGCGGAACGGATGATCCCAAAAGCGTACGCGTAGGTAAGCCTTACACCATTGCAGGAGAGCGCTATTACCCTACCTATGATCCAAGTTACGATGAAACAGGCATCGCCTCGTGGTATGGGCCAGGCTTTAATGGTCGTATGACCGCGAGCGGTGAGCGGTTTGATGAGAATGAAATCACCGCAGCGCATCGTACACTTCCCATGCCATCGATTGTGCGCGTCACACGCACTGATACGGGGAAATCGATCGTCGTGCGCATTAATGACCGTGGGCCATTTGCGCATGGCCGGATCATTGATCTCTCGAAAGGATCAGCGCAAGCACTCAATATGATTGGTGTTGGCACGGCGCAGGTGCGCGTGACCTATCTTCCGCATGAGACCGATCAGTATATTGCCAATCTAGGGATCCCAAGACCTGAGTGGATGGGCACGCCGAACCCCAATGCGGCGCGAATTGCCATGCCGAAACCGACGCGCGTCGAGCCTGTCGTACCCACATTGGTGCCTGCGCGTGCACCTTTTAAAAAGGAAGGCTACCAGGACAGCCCGTTCAGCATCGTCGATCAATGACACGCTTCATCACATTTGAAGGCGGCGAAGGGGCTGGGAAGTCGACCCAAATCGCCTGGCTATCACAAAGTATGGAACAGGCGAACCTTGAACATGTGCTGACGCGCGAACCAGGAGGTTCCGAAGGTGCCGAAGCGATTCGTGACCTGCTTGTGACGGGCGCTACTGATCGCTGGGATCCGATGACGGAATCTGCTCTCTTTATTGCCGCGCGCCATGATCATATGGTGAAATTGATTCAGCCCGCGCTTGCTCATGATAAATGGGTGCTATGCGATCGCTTCATGGATTCGACGCGCATATACCAAGGTATTGGCAAGCAAGTGGACCCAGGATGGCTTGAAAAACTCTATGCGCATCTGTGCGGTAGTTTTGAGCCGGATCTTACATTATTGCTCGATATTGACCCGGAGATTGGTTTGAAACGTACCCAGTCACGCAGCGGTGTCGAAGCCCGGTTTGAGTCGATGGATCTATCATTTCATCATACTGTGCGCGAAGGGTTTCTTGGTCTCGCGACGCGGTACACACAACGTTTTGAAATTATTGATGCGAGTCAAGATGCGGCTTCCGTACACCGCGCCATTATTGACGCGGTGTCGAAGCGGTTTGATATCTCACTCACGCCAGTTGCAGAAGCCGCCTAGCCGCGTATAGTGAAGTAATGCACCATCCAAAAGAACAGACCGCGCTGATTGGGCATCAATCGATCGAACAATCACTTCTGTCGCTGATTGAGGGGAACCGTCTGCCGAGTACGATCATGCTTACCGGTGCGCGTGGGATTGGTAAGGCAACGCTGGCTTACCGTTTGGCCCGCTATTTACTAGCTAAGCCTGAAGATCGAGGCGATGCGCTTTTTGGCCCAGAAGATCTGTCTATTTCAGAGCATTCATCGACCAATGCGCGGGTTGCGGCGTCATCCCATGGCGATCTAATGGTCTTGGAGCCGCCCATTGACCCTAAAACCGGTCTCTATCAGCAAGATATTAAGGTCGACCAGGCGCGTAAAGTGGCCCACTTCCTAAGCCTCACTCCATCGGAAAGTGAATGGCGTGTAGTGATCATTGATGCGGCGGATGCGCTGAACCCGAACGCTGCCAACGCGCTGCTTAAGGTGATTGAAGAGCCGCCGAAGAATGCGTTGATGCTCCTCGTTTCGCATAACCCAGGGAAGCTTCTGCCAACCATTCGTTCGCGCTGCCGCAAGATGGCGCTGACTATGCCCACTCATGAACAGTTCGAGGAAATTCTGTCTCTGAATGATGTGATAATGGGGGTGGGGGAGGTCGAAGCACTCTATGCGCTGTCTCTTGGTGCGCCTGGCTTTGCACTGGAACTAATAGAGCAAAAAGCCCTTGATATTTATGAGCAGCTCCTTGCCCATTGTAGCCCTACGACCAGTGTTTCTGACATGTTGGCGTTTGCGGCATCACTGTCTGATAAGAAAGCGCCGATTTCGTGGCGTAATCTGCAACATCTCTACGCTGCGATGCTGCAACGGCTGACCCAGACCTATTACCGAACGCATGAGGTGGCTCTAAGTTCTTCTGAGCCGGAACGTTTGAACGCACTGCGTGCGGCGCTGCCAGTCGAGCATTGGCTCGATGTTTACGAGCGCGCCATGGCGCTGTTCGCGCAGACAGAGCACTTGCATTTGGATAAAAAACAAAGCATGGTGCAGCTCCTAAACGAAGCACGCGCAGCATAGTCAGCCCCATGTCAGAGCCCTATTATATTACGACGCCCATTTTCTACGTGAACGATAAGCCGCATCTTGGCCACGCTTATACGTCTGTCGCCTGCGATGTGATTGCGCGCTATATGCGCCTCGATGGCCAGCAAGTCTATTTCATGACTGGAACCGACGAGCATGGCCAGAAAGTTGAGAAATCCGCACAAAAGAATGGCATTCCGCCGCAAGCCTATGCGGATGAAGTGTCCGATCATTTCCGCGCCATGGCCGATAGTCTGAATATCAGTTATGACGATTACATCCGCACTACCGAAGAGCGTCACAAGGCGGCAGCGCAAGCGATATGGAAGAAGCTCGAAGCGAACGGGGCAATCTATAAAGATAGCTACAGCGGCTGGTATGCGGTGCGCGATGAAGCGTTCTACGCTGAAAGCGAGTTGGTCGATGGCAAGGCGCCTACTGGAGCCGAAGTCGAGTGGGTGGAAGAGCCAAGCTATTTCTTCAAGCTTTCGGAATATCAAGATAAGTTGTTGGAATACTATGAGAAAAATGCTGATTTTATTCTGCCTAAAGCGCGCCGGAATGAGGTGCTGTCCTTTGTCAAAGGCGGGCTGCATGATCTTTCAATTTCGCGCACAACCTTTTCTTGGGGAGTGCCGGTTCCAGGCGATGAAGAGCATGTGATGTATGTCTGGCTCGATGCACTCACCAACTATTTGAGCGTACTCGGCTATCCGGAAGAGACCGAGCTCATGAAACAGTTCTGGCCTGCGAACATGCATGTGGTCGGGAAAGATATTCTGCGCTTTCACGCGGTTTACTGGCCAGCCTTCTTGATGGCGGCGGATATTCCTGTCCCTGAGCGCATTTTTGCCCATGGCTGGTGGACGATTGAAGGTGAAAAAATGTCGAAATCGCTCGGTAATGTTGTAGCGCCGGGGCATTTGATTGAGAAATATGGCCTGGATCAGACGCGTTATTTCCTGATTCGTGAGGTGCCCTTCGGCAATGACGGGAATTTCTCACGTTCAGCACTCGCGGAACGGATCAATGCTGATTTGGCGAATAATGTTGGCAATCTTGCCCAGCGCACCTTGTCGATGATTCAGAAGAATTGCGATGGCAAAGTGCCTGATCCGAGCAAAATATCGGCCCGCGAACAAGATGCGGCCTTACGCGACAGAATTTATATTACCGAGACCGAAACGCCGTCCTTCTTGCGCAATCAGATGCAGCGCTGTGAATTTAACGCGGTGTTGGCGGATATTCTTGCTATGGCGTCCTATGCGAATGAATATATCGATAAAGAAGCGCCTTGGAAGCAGAAGAAGGAGAGCCCCGAAGCGATGGAAGCAACGCTGTATCATCTCGCGGAGGCGATTCGCTGTATTGCGATTATGCTGCAGCCATTTGTGCCGGATAGTGCAGCAAAAATGCTCGGTCAGCTCATGATTCCAGAGGATCAACGGCTGTTTCAGCATTTAAATGCAGATTTTGCGCTACAAAGCGGCCTTACGCTACCAAAACCAGAAGGAATATTCCCTCGCTTCCAAGAGGATAATAGTTAATATATAATTATATCAAGTAGTTATATTAATTATTTAAGGTAAGAAGTTAAGTTATGTTAGTCGATTCACACTGCCACTTAAACTATCCTGATTTCGCAGATTTGCCCGCAACATTGCTGCGGGCGCAAGAAGCGGGGGTAGGGCTCATGCAGACGATTTCCTGTAAGCGGAGCGATTTTCAAGAAGTGACCGATTTATGTGAGAAAGATGAACGAATTTACGGCTCTATCGGCATTCACCCGCATGAGGCGGGGAATCACAGCGATGTTACGGTCGAAGAACTCGTGAAATGGGCGCAGCATTCGAAGATTATTGGTATTGGTGAAACCGGCCTTGATTATTACTATGAGCACAGCCCACGAGAGGCGCAGCAAAAGAGTTTTCGTATCCATATTGAAGCGGCGCGCCAAACGGGGTTGCCATTGATTGTGCATACGCGCGATGCGGACGAAGATACGGTAGCTATTCTGCATGAAGAGTATAAAAAAGCACCGTTTACAGGGCTGATTCATTGTTTTAGCTCGACGCAATATCTGGCCGATGAAGCGCAAAAAATCGGCTTTTACATCTCTATTTCGGGCATTATCACCTTTAAAAAGTCAGATGAATTGCGCAGCATTGTGCAAACCGTACCGTTAGAGCGTTTGTTGGTGGAAACCGATGCGCCGTATCTTGCGCCGATGCCGTTTCGCGGGAAACCGAATGAGCCTGCTTACACAGCGCATACGGCAGCAAAATTGGCTGAAGTAAAAAGGGTGAGTGAAGGAGAGATTGCTCGCATTACTACGGAGAATTTCTTCCATCTTTTTACTAAAGCAAAACATTAGATTATTAATATAATAAATTGATTTATAATGAAAATTACTATCTTAGGATGTGGGTCTTCTGGAGGCGTGCCGCTCATTGGTTGCGACTGTGCTGTGTGCACATCGGATAATCCTAAGAATGACCGCTCTCGGGCGTCCATTTTGGTCGAATATGATGATGGCAAGCGCTTGCTCGTGGACACATCAGCAGACCTTAGAAGACAATGTTTACGCAATAATATCAGTCAGATAGATGCTATCTTTTACACACATGCACACGCAGACCATTGTATGGGCATCGATGATACGCGTAGCTTGAATTATCATCATGGTGGTCCGCTGAATGTGTATAGTGATGCGCGTACCGTTGAAGAGTTAAAGGCCCGGTTTTCCTATATATTTGAAGAGTATGTACCGAATAAAGTATGGATGAAACCGAGCTTAATTCCGCACATTATTCCCGCAGATTCCCTTGGGCAGCCCTATGAAACGCTTGATGGGCCTGTGTTTACGCCATTTGTACAAAGACACGGGAAGGGGCGCACCTTAGGCATTCGCATTGGGGATATGGCGTATTCGACCGATGTCGATGCGCTGGATGATGCTGCGTTTGAGGTTTTGATTGGTGTGAGGCTATGGATCGTCGATTGTTTGCGCTATGAGCCATCGGCCACACATTCACATTTAGAGCAAACACTTGAATGGATTAAGCGCGTGAAGCCTGAGCGCGCTGTGTTGACGCATATGGCGCATGAAATTGAATATGAAACACTTAAGGCGCAACTTCCTGAAGGTGTTGAGCCAGCATATGATGGTATGGTATTGAGTTTCTGATACCTTTTGAGCTCAATCATCATAGTGCTATATTTTCCATAATATATATTATACAATAATTAGATGGCTAAATATTACTCAACTCCCTTCAGTAAATGTTTGATATAGTGAGGAACTAGCGTGCTTGCCGACCCGTAATATGTTTCGTGAAAATAGCTCGCGCCTTGGGATGGTTCAAGGTTCAGTTCGACCGTATGCGCGCCATGATGCTGCGCTTCCATCACAAATTGTGCTGCGGGATACACATTGCCTGATGTACCAATCGATAAAAACAGATCGCATTCTCGCAGCGCCTGATAGATGCGCTCCATTTCAAACGGCACCTCGCCAAACCACACAATATGAGACCTCATTGCACCAGAATGGCCACATGATTCGCATGCTGTATGCTGCGCAATATCGTCTTCACATGCTGCAATATAGCCGCAATATCCGCAGCGTGCTTTCCGTAGTTCCCCATGCATATGGATGAGCTGGCATTGGGCCCCCTGCTCCAAGCCATCCATCGCGCGATCATGCAAATCATCGACATTTTGCGTGACGATGAGAAGCTCTCCTTCGCAGCCATTCGCAAGCTCGATGAGCGCATGATGTGCAGCATTGGATGCAACATCGCGTAATTGAGCGCGCCGCGCGTTATAAAATGCGTGCACGAGGTTAGGATTTGCTTCGAATCCCTCTGGCGTGGCCACCTCCTCCACCCGGTGCCCTTCCCACAGCCCATCGCTTGCGCGGAACGTGTTGAGGCCTGATTCCGCGGAAATACCGGCGCCTGTAAGCACCAAGATGGCGGGGTTATCAGGCAACACAAAAGTCGACTGTATTTCTTGTGGCATACGCTCTCACTTTCGTTGCAAATCGATTTCCCGCTCATCATAATACGATTAGAATCGTTGTAAATAGAGGGTATATGCGCATTATTGTGTTGGGCGCAGGCATTTCGGGTATTTTGTCTGCGTATTATCTTGGAAAAGCCGGCCATAAAGTGACGGTGATTGACCGTCAGAAAGAAGCCGCGCAGGAATGCTCCTATGCGAATGGCGGCCAGCTTAGCTATAGTCATGCCGAGCCTTGGGCCAATCCGCATGTGTTTCCTAAGCTTTTCAAATGGATGGGTCAGGATGATGCGCCGTTGGTGCTGAAATTTTCGCGTGATCCGCAGATGATTAAGTGGGGGCTCTCCTTCTTGGCGAATTGCGCGCCTAATAAAGCGGAGCGTCATGCAAAAGCGCTGCTTAAAATCGGCCTGCATAGTCGCAATAAGATGAAAGAAATCCGGAAAGACACCGGAATTCATTTTAATTGGCAGGATAAGGGTATTTTACACATCTACACGGATCCGAAAGAATTCGACGTTGCCATTAAACAGGCGAATATTCAGCAACAATGGGGCTGTAAGCAGGAAATATTCAGTTACCAAGAATGTATCGCGAAAGAACCAACATTAGAGCATTCGTGCGAAGAGATTCATGGCGGGATTTTCTCGCCGATGGATGAAAGTGGCGACATCCATATTTTTACTCAAAAACTCGCACAGCACGTTGAAACACGCTTTCATGCGAAAATGATGTATGGCACTGAGATTCAAGCGATTCATCGAACCGGCGATACAATTGAATCCATCGATACGAGCAAGGGAAACCTGAAAGCAGACGCTTATGTCATGTGTATGGGCGCTGATACGCCATTAATGATGCGTAAAATAGGGCTAAAAGTGCCGATTTACCCGATGAAAGGCTACAGTATCACCCTCCCTGCCGATGAATATAGCCCAAATGTCAGTATTACCGATGATGCGCGTAAGATTGTCTATAGCCGCCTGGGAGATGTGGTGCGCGTGGCCGGTACGGCGGAATTCGCGGGGTACAATAAGGATGTCAATCCGGCACGAATTGAGCCTATTAAACGCGGGATCAAGTCGCTCTTCCCCCATGCGAATTTGAATCAACCGAAAGAATGGGCATGTTTGCGGCCTTCAACACCTGATGGGCCGCCAATTGTGGGGCGTACTAAGCTACAAAACCTATATATGAATACGGGGCACGGTACCCTCGGCTGGACGCAAGGCGCCGGCACGGCGAATCTGTTAGCGTCGGTTATTGGTGACGAAACGCCCGAGATTAGCCTTGAGGGGCTCAATATGCGCCGGTATGGGCTGTTGTAAGGTGATATATGTTCTTTGATGCGCCAAATATAGCCGATGAGGGCTCGCATAAGTTATTTTATGACGATATTGGGCCTAAAGAGGGTGAAATTGCTTTCTGTGTCCACGGCTTGACCCGTAATCACCATGATTTTAACGTGCTTGCGACTGCGTTGACCCTCGAAGGGTATCGCGTTGTGGGCATCGATATGCCTGGCCGAGGCGAGAGCGACTATCTCGATAATGTTACCGGCTACACCTACCCGGCCTATGTCGCGGATTGTCTGGCCTTGCTAGATCATTTGAACATTAAGAAAGTGCACTGGATTGGCACTTCCATGGGCGGCATTATGGGCATGATGGCGGCCGTGATGCATCCGGACCGCCTCCAATCACTCTTTCTGAATGATGTCGGCAGTTTGATTCCAAAAGAAACATTAGAATATATTGCGGAATATGCGGCTAATCCACCGATTTTCGAATCAAAAGATGCGGCAAAAGCCTATCTTCAGCGTGTGTATGGCGAGTTCGGTATTCCCAATGAGACATTATTCGATGCTTTTGTAAACCATAGCATTATGCAAGATGACGAAGGCTATCGCATGGCCTATGATCCGAAGATTCTGGACCCGCTACGCGCCGAAACCGAAGGGTTCACTAAATTCCAAGATATTGATTTATCAGAGTTATGGGCAGCAGTGCAGCACCCTACCCTTATTTTCCGCGGTGAAAACTCTCAATTGCTCTCGCAGGAGAATGCCGAATCAATGGTTGCGGATAGAGAAAATGCCTGGCTGGAAGTCATTCCCGGCTGCGGCCATGCTCCGTCATTGATGGAAGAACATCAGATAAAAAAACTTGTGAATTGGCTAAAAACCACTACATAAAGCAGTAAGAATTTGGTATAGTAATCATGTCTAGGAAGGACTTTGCTATACAGGTACGTATAAATTGCGAACGGAGCAGAGTCTGGTCTCATGAACGATATTTTACCGCAGCTAGGGTTTGATTCTCGAGGGGTCAATGAATCCGCGATTCGCCAGAATCGTCCGCAGCAGCAAGTTCAGCCGATTCAGCAGCGTTTCCAGAACAGTAATCAGCAATCGTTCCGCCAAAAACTTCCTACGCCCGAAGCGATGGAGCTTCAAATTATGGATGCGCTTGATGCCGTCGCCGGCGGGAAATATCTCGATCGTGGCAGCATTGTCGACGTCGTCATTTAATACCGCACTGCACGGCTAGTTTGCCGCTTTCATTTCCTCTTTTTACCCATCTGCGCTATACTGTTGCCATAGAATAATTCTAAACAGGAGATGCTATGACGAAAGCAGCGATGGATCCGCACGACCCGCTTAAACTCGATGACCAAATCACCGATGAAGAGCGCATGATTCATGACTCGGTGCGCCAATTTGCACGCGAGCGGCTTATGCCTGGCATTATCGAAGCGTATCGCCATGAGACGTTTGATCCGCAATTGTTGCGCGAAATGGGCGAGCTTGGCTTCCTCGGCTGCACGATCGATGGCTATGGCTGCGCCGGTGTGTCTCATGTTGCCTATGGCCTGATCACCCGCGAGGTGGAATACGTCGATTCAGGCTACCGTTCGGCGCTGTCGGTGCAATCCTCTTTAGTCATGCATCCGATTCATGCCTTTGGCAACGAAGCGCTGAAAGAAAAACTCCTGCCCAAACTTGCCACCGCCGAACTCATCGGCTGTTTCGGCCTGACCGAACCGGACCATGGCTCAGACCCGGGCGGAATGAAAACCCGTGCGGTGAAAACCGAAGGCGGCTATCTCTTAAGCGGCTCAAAAACCTGGATCAGTAACTCGCCCATCGCCGATGTCTGCGTGGTGTGGGGGAAAATCTTTGGCCATCCCGAGATTGAAGATGGCACGATTCGCGGCTTTGTGATTGAGCGTGAAGGGGGCTCCCAAGGCAAGGGGCTGAAAGGGCTCGAAACGCCCAAAATTGAAGGTAAGCTTAGTTTACGCGCGTCAGTTACCGGCATGATCATGATGGATGAGGTGTTCGTTCCCGATGACAATATGCTCGATGTGAGCGGGCTGAAAGGCCCCTTCTCCTGCCTCAACAAAGCGCGCTACGGCATTGGCTGGGGCACGCTCGGCGCGGCGGAAGCCTGCTACGAAGCGGCGCGCGATTATGTGCTCGAGCGTAAACAGTTTAGCCGCCCCCTTGCCGCCAATCAGCTGATTCAAAAGAAACTCGCTGATATGATGGTCGAAATTGCGCTCGGCTACCAAGCCTGCGTCCGCGTAGGCCGGCTGATTGATGAAGATGCGTGGGTGCCGGAAATGATCTCCATCATTAAGCGCAATAGCTGCGGCAAAGCGCTCGATATTGCCCGCCAGGCGCGCGATATGCTCGGCGGCAACGGTATTTCCGATGAATATCCCATCATGCGCCACATGCTGAACCTCGAGGCGGTCAACACCTATGAAGGCACGCACGACATTCACGCGCTGATCCTCGGCCGCGCGATTACCGGGATTCAGGCGTTTATGGAAAGCCCGCCGAAGAGTGAGTAAGTTGCGCGTCATCCTCGAGCGAACATCGTTCGTCTCGGGGATCTTGCTGACAAAGATCTCCGACATTCGCAGCAGCTCGGTCGAAGATGACGGGCTTTAAGTGCTTGCAATAGCGGCGTAGGCCGGTATCCATGTCCCATGAATTATAAGGAATTCCAAGCATTCGTAAACGAACTACGTGCGCCCATCACGCACTTGGTGAAACGCTATTGGCGTAAGCCGTTCTTGACCGAGACCAAGGCGGATCACTCGCCCGTGACCGAGGCAGACAAAAAGATTGAGGCGTTTATTCGCGGCTCGATTGAGAAACATTTCCCAGACCACGGTATCATTGGCGAAGAGCATGGCAGCCTCAATGATGACGCGGAATATGTGTGGGTGATCGACCCGATCGATGGCACGAAAGCCTTTATCGCCGGCGAAGAGACATTTACCACTTTGATCGCGCTGTGCAAGAATGGCGTGCCTGAATTCGGCGCCATCTATCAGCCGGTCCGTGATGAACTGTGGCTTGGGGATGGCCATACATGCGTGTTAAATGGTGAAATATTGTCTCTTTCTAGTCATACCGCGCTTAACCGCGCCATACTCGCGACTACCTCTGTGCCATATTTCTCAGATCAAGAGCTTTCTCAATTTGAGCAGCTCAGAAACGTAACTGAGCAGCATATATTAAACCAGGATGCCTATGCCGCAGGGCGGCTCGCTAAGGGTGAGCTTCATGTGCTATGCGAAGCTGGGCTTAAGCCTTACGATGCGATGGCGCTGATTCCTGTTATTAAAAGCGCGGGTGGAACGGTCACAGATTGGAACGGCGCACCGATTCGCCTTGGTCAGCCGACCTATTCTCTGTTGGCCGCAAGCGATAAAGCGCTTCACAAAGCCGCGCTGGATGTGCTACAAGCCTCTGTAATTTAATCATGTCATTGCCACGGTAAGCGAGCAGTAGGCGATTCGTCCGAGGATGACACACTGTGGGAAACGCATGACAGAAATCACACTCACCATCATCGGCGCAGGACTCGCCGGCAGCGAAGCGGCATGGCAAGCAGCGGAACGCGGCGTTAAGGTGCGCTTATACGAAATGCGAGGGGTTAAGCCGACTGAAGCGCACCATACCGATAGCTGCGCAGAGCTGGTCTGCTCCAACTCCTTCCGCAGCGATGACCATGAAACCAGCGCCATTGGCCTGCTTCATGAGGAGATGCGCCGCTGCGATTCGCTGATTATGCGCTGCGCGGATGCGAATAAAGTACCGGCTGGCGCGGCGCTAGCAATGGACCGCGACGGCTTCTCCGCGGATGTCACCAAGGCGCTCGAGGCGCATCCGAACATCACCATTCTGCGCGAAGAAATTACGGAAATTCCTGGCCCTGACCATGGCCCCGTCATTATCGCAACCGGCCCCCTCACCTCTGGCGCGCTGACGGAAGAGATTCTGAAGCTCACAGGCAAAGATTATTTGGCATTTTTTGATGCCATCGCGCCGATTGTCTATCGCGAATCGGTTAATATGGAAAAGGCGTGGTTCCAGTCGCGCTATGATAAGCCTGGCCCGGGCGGCACGGGGAAGGATTATTTGAATTGCGCAATGAATGAGCAGGAATATCATGATTTTATCGATGCGCTGCTCGCTGCTGATGTGATGGATTTCAAGGAGTGGGAGAAAAACACGCCCTATTTCAATGGCTGTTTGCCGATTGAGGTGATGGCGTCGCGGGGTCGCGAGACGCTGCGTTATGGCCCGATGAAACCGGTCGGTTTGACCAACCCGCACAACCCGGAAGAAAAAGCGTATGCGGTAGTGCAGCTGCGCCAGGATAATAAACTCGGGACGTTGTTTAATATTGTGGGCTTCCAAACCAAGATGAAATATGGCGCGCAGAAAGAGGTGTTATCGATGATTCCGGGTCTTGAAGAGGCCGAGTTTGCACGGCTTGGCGGCATTCACCGTAATACCTTTATCAATAGTCCGGAATTGCTCGATGAGGCATTACGTCTCAAAAACGCAACCCATGTGCGCTTTGCGGGGCAGATTACCGGCGTGGAAGGCTATGTTGAAAGCGCCGCTTGCGGTTTGATGGCCGGGCGATTCGCGAGTGAAGAGCTGTCACAAACGAACACGAATGTGCCACCAGCGACAACCGCACTCGGCGCCCTACTCTCGCATATTACCGGCGGTGCGGATGCGAAAAGCTTCCAGCCGATGAATGTCAATTTCGGACTGTTTCCACAGCTTGAAACGAAAACGAAGAAGAAAGAGCGGCCAAAAGGTTATACGACGCGGGCGCTGAACGACTTAGCGCAGTGGAGCGAGCCAAAAGCGATCGCAGCTTAAGCGAGAAATTGTGCTAACATAATGACGGCAACGATGGCGATGGATATGACACCCACCGACACAACCCGTGCTTCATCACGTTGCATGTGATCGCTAACTTTCTTGCGAGAGGAATGATTCATGTGCTTGCCTGAGAATGATTATTATTATGGTTCCATTATACCTTTTATCCACAACCCCGTAAACCGTAGTGCAAAAAGATCTACATTTTGAATCAGTAATATGAGTCGTTTATACATCATTGGAGGGGGAATTGCTGGGCTTAGCGCGGCGGTACATGCTGTGGATAAGTTTGGGGAAATCTACCTGTTTGAAGCGGCTGGCCAGCTAGGTGGCCGTTGCCGGTCCTATCATGACGCTCAGATTGGCCGTGAGATTGATAATGGGAATCATCTTGTGCTTGGTGCAAATGGTGCATTTTTTGATTTTCTTCGTCTCATCGGTTCAGAATCATCTATGGCAGCATTGCCGAATCACTATTCGCTCTTCTCACTCGAAAGCGAAGCGAAGACGTTGCTTCGCTCTCCCTTTTATCTTCCTAATGCATCACTGAAATCATGTTTTGGGCTTTTGCGATTAATGTGTGCCACAGATAGACGCCGCTCTGTGTCTGAGTATATGAGCGCATTGCCCAGCAAGACACGGCAATGGATTACTCTGCTCTGCACCTCGATAATGAACACGCCGCCGGAGCAGGCTTCGGCGAGCCTGTTTGCGCGGACGTTACGGCGTATCATCTTTTCTAAAAATGGCGCGGCGCCCTACCAACCCAAACTGAATTGGCAGCAAAGCCTGATTGATCCTGCGTGTCAGTATGTGAAAGGCAGAGACGTGTCGGTCCGTATGAAACAGCGTGTCACCAAGCTTGAAATGAGCGGTAGCCGTATCAGCGCAATTCATGGGCAAGAGGCGATTGAGCTTGCGCCGGATGACCAAGTCATCTGTGCCCTCCCGGGTTTTGAGGCGCAAAAACTTTTGCCTGATTTAGCCGTTCCTACAGAATATGCGCCTATCCTTAATGTGCACTTTAATTACGATATAGGGCGCGCCACGGCCATTTATGGAGTGTTAAACGGCACCACCGAATGGGTGTTTATCAAAGAAGGTATGATTTCGACGACGACCAGCGCAGCGGAAAAGCATATTGACCAAAGCGCAGAGGTACTTGCAGCATGCATTTGGGAAGAGGTGAAGTCTGTATTGCAACTTGCGAGTGATACACCGCTTCCAGCTTACCGGGTGCTGAAGGAAAAACGCGCCACCTTCCGCGCTACACCGTCGCAAGTTGAGCATCGGCTAGCTCCACGCACGCCTTATCAGAACCTATTTTTAGCGGGAGATGATACGGATACAGGTCTCCCCGCCACAATTGAAGGGGCCATTGTATCAGGCAAGAAGGCCGCGCAGCTCGCATGCTCCTAGTTGCGAGTCATTCTCAAATAAAATGAATGATTTCAAACCCTTGCTATCCTTAAGCAATGCCTTATATCTCTTCACATGAAGGAAGCGAAACTCACCCGTCGACATTTCTGCAGTGCTGCAGCGTCGGCGTTTGTGATGGCGCAGCCAGCAGTCGCATGGCCGTTCTCGTTTCGCTTTGCTTCCTCAGCAACATCAACTACAGGAGAGACCCCGATGAGCTTCACCCTACCCGACCTTCCTTACGATAAAAAAGCGCTCGAGCCGCATATTTCGTCGCAAACCCTCGATTTCCATCATGGCAAACACCACAACGCCTATGTGACGAAGCTAAACGAGCTCGTAGCCGATAGCGATATGGCAAGCAAATCACTTGAGGAAATCATGATCGCGACGGCGGGCGATGCCTCGAAAGCTGGCGTGTTCAATAACGCCGCGCAGATCTGGAATCACACCTTCTATTGGAATTCGATGAAGCCGAGCGGTGGCGGTCAGCCGAGCGGTGAACTTGCAGATCAGATGAATGCGGATTTCGGCAGCTACGAGAAATTTGCCGAGGCCTTCAAAACGGCAGGCGCAACACAGTTTGGCTCAGGCTGGGCATGGCTTGTGATGGATAAGAGTGGTAAGCTCGAAGTGACCAAAACACCGAATGCGGAAAATCCGCTGACAGAAGGTAAGATTCCGCTACTCACTATGGATGTTTGGGAGCATGCCTATTACCTCGATTTCCAGAATCGCCGTCCTGATTATATAGGTGCGTTTTTGGGCGATCTAGTGAATTGGGATTTCGCTGCAGAAAATTACGCTGCTGCAAAGCAACAAGCCGCTGCGTAACACTCATACGTAACGATAATGAAAAGGCGCCTTCGGGCGCCTTTTTTGTTCGATTTATTCTGAAGAAATGGGGAACAGCACCGCGGCAATCTGGCGCGATTCGGACAGTAAAATATTAAATGTCCGGCACGCTGCGCCGGTATCCATCACATCACTGGCAATGCCCTCTGCGCGCAGCTGCGTTTTCAGCGGTGCAGGAATGGGCTGCATGTGGTTGCCTGAACCGAACAGGATGAGCTCTGTTTCGTTCGCATGCTCTTGAATCAACGATAGCAACGCATCGGGCGCTAAACTTTGGATGTCGGCCTGCTCAAGCGCTACGCACTTCTCCGGAAATACGAGAACAGCGCTTTCATAGCGCTGGTTTGAGACGGTGAAAAAACCAGGCCCATAGCCATCAAGCTGCTGTGCAGCGTCAGACAAGGTAGGGGTGATGTCCATCATGGGGCTAACTGAGGGCTAAGGTTTTCGGGCGCTTCGATTTGAGCCACACCACCACCATCAGGCGCGTGAGCAGGATGGCTGAAAACATCGAGCTAATGATACCAATCGACAGGGTCACGGCGAAACCACGAATCGTACCGGTGCCAAAGGTGAACAAGATAACTGCGGCGATCAGCGTGGTGATGTTAGAATCAAGAATGGTCCCAAAGGCGCTGCGAAAACCATGATCGACGGCAGCAAACGGAGTTTTACCATTACGCGATTCCTCACGGATTCGTTCAAAAATGAGTACATTTGCGTCGACTGCCATCCCGAGGGTTAGAACGATCCCAGCAATGCCAGGCAAGGTCAACGTGGCTTGGAGCATAGAGAGTACGCCGAGCACTAAGATCATATTGATAATGAGGGCGATATCTGAGAATAAGCCGAATAGGCCATACGTAATCAACATGAAGACGACCACGAGCACCACGGCGATGATGGCCGCAAGCTTCCCTGCCGCGATGGAATCGGCACCTAGGCTTGGCCCAACACTGCGCTCTTCAATGATGTCCAGTGGCGCAGGGAGTGCACCCGCGCGAAGAAGTAGTGCGAGCTCATTTGCACCATCCACCGTAAAACCGCCTTCGATAATGCCGCTCCCGCCGAGGATGGGCGAGCGAATCACCGGCGCGGTGATAACTTGGTTATCGAGCACGACGGCGAAGCGTTTACCGACATTTTCACTAGTGATTTTACCAAATTTGCGTGCACCCGTCGTATTAAACTGGAACTGTACCACGGGTTGACCTTGCTGGAACGTTGCAGTCGCGCCCGTTAACTGTTCACCGCTGAGGGCGACTTCCGCATAGATTGGATAACGCACGGCCGTACCATCTTCGAAGCGGTCTCCTTTTGCGGAAGGAAGTAAACGCGTTCCTGGCGGCACAATACCGGACTGTAGCTGCTGCGCAGACAGGCTCTCATTCACTAGATGAAACGTCATTTTTGCGGTTTTGCCCAAAATCACTTTGAGCTGCTCAGGGTCTTCCAGGCCAGGTACCTGCACTAAAATTCGGTCAGTCCCTTGCTGCTGAATGGTTGGTTCCTTCGTGCCGGTCTCGTTAATCCGGCGATTGATGATCTCAATCGATTGGGCGAGCACTTGTTTCTTGATTACTTCACGCTGCTCTTCCGTATAACGAACCGCATAGCGATTGCCTTCTGCGGTCACTTCAATACCATCATCAACGCCGCGGAGAATCTTTGCAACATCCGTATCCGCATCAATGGTCTCTTCGCGAAGAATGAAGATGACGGCTTCATCTTGAAGCGATAAGCCGCGATAGCCAATACGATCATCGCGCAGCACTAAGCGCACGTCATTACGTAAGTTGCCGAGGCGCTCGATGTAATAAGTGTCGAAATCAACTTCGAGTAAAAGGTGTGAGCCGCCGCGAAGATCAAGCCCTAAATTTATGGTATCTTGCGGAAGGAATGAGGGAAGTTGGTCGCGATATTCAGCAGGAACAAAATTCGGCAATGCAGACGCGCCGCAGATCAGGATCGTGAAGAGGATAAACAGAATTTTCCAGCGCGGAAAATCTAACATGGCAGACGCCTTTATGCTTTTTTCTTTTTCTCAGAGCTGCTTGCAGAGGATTGTTTTTCTTTTTTATCTGTGTCATTAGCCGGCTTTGATTTGCTCTCTACCTGCGCGACCATGGCTTTGGAAACCACAACATCAACATCGGTTGCGATCGAGATTTTGAGAGTTTCGTCGTCATTTACCTTCACGACTTTCCCGTGGATTCCGCCACTAGTCACCACTTTATCGCCTTTAACGATAGCGGACAACATCGCCTGATGCGTTTTATATTTCTTTGATTGTGGCCGAATAATGAAGAAATAGAAGACCACAAAGATAAAGAGGAGTGGCGCGAGGCCAGAAAGTGCGGATGGTGCGGCCGAATCGGCAGCTAAATCTTGCGCAAAAGCGGGTGAAAACATAGGTTCCCTGTCGTTTAGTTGATGATATTATTGTTGTTATAAAGGAAAGAGCCTAAGATTTAAGCTTTTCTTCTTTGAATTCCACATGCTTGCGTACGACCGGATCATACTTACGGAAATTCAATTTCTCGACTAATTTCCGTGGGTTACGTTTTTTTACGTAAAAGAATCCTGTGCCAGCTGTGCTGGTCATTTTGACTAGGATCGTTGCCTTTTTCTTTGCCATATCTCTACCTTCTCGCTCAAAAGAGACTGAACCATAATGATTTTCCACTTGCTGTCAAGCGGATTTCAGAGGATATAAGCCCCATGAAACCTATTAAAACAGCTGTCTTTCCTGTCGGTGGCCTCGGCACTCGCTTTTTGCCCGCAACGAAGGCGATGCCAAAGGAAATGCTGACCGTCGTGGACAAGCCGCTGATCCATTATGCTTACGAGGAAGCGCGCGCGGCTGGAATTGAGCGCTTTATCTTTGTCACCGGGCGCAACAAGCACATTCTGTCGGACCATTTTGACCATTCCTATGAGCTTCAGCAAAATTTAGAAGATAAGGGTAAAGAAAAAGCCCTGTTTGCAACGCGTGACTGGCTGCCAGATGCGGGAAATATTATTTTTACGCGCCAGATGGAGCCGCTGGGTCTTGGCCATGCGGTGTGGTGCGCGCGCCACTGGATTGATGACGATGAGCCCTTTGCCGTGTTGCTCGCCGATGATTTGGTGCTCTCGGACGCTCCATGTCTTGGGCAAATGATCGAACAGTATAATGGCCTTGGGGCGAACGCCAATATGGCAGCGGTGATGGAAGTGCCGCGCGAGAAAACTGCGAGCTACGGGATTTTGGATATCGAATCAGAGAATGGCGCGCTATCGAAAGCAAAGGGGCTGGTCGAGAAGCCGGCTCCAGAGGATGCGCCGTCGACGCTATCCATTATTGGCCGTTATGTGCTCCATGGGAGCATTTTTCAGACGCTCGAGAACCAGGCAAGTGGCGCTGGCGGCGAAATTCAACTGACCGATAGCATGAATGCGATGGTAGGAGAGTGCGATTTTTATGGTTACCGCTTCAATGGGACGCGTTTTGATTGCGGAACGCCGGCCGGCTTTGTCGAAGCGAATGTGGCGTTTGCACTCAAGAATGCAGCAATGCGCGAAGCCGTTTCGAAAAGCCTGAGAGCGCTACTCAGTTAGGCGGCCCATTTAATTGAGCAGCCCATTGAGGGGAATTGCTCATGACTCGTTTGGCCGTTTTTCGCAATGTCGAGCATGGCCTCTACCAATTCATGATGATCTCGATGTTCTGGGTTCACCAGGCGGCCACGATATTGGAGCTCGAGCTGAGCGTTATAACCAAAAAAGTCCGGCGTACATACCGCGCCATAGCTCTTCGCTGCCTCTTGCGTTTCATCATAGAGATACGGAAAGGTGAAGCCATGTTCTTTGGCAAAGTCCTGCATGTTCTCGAAGGAATCCTCGGGATAGGTAATCGTATCATTCGACATGATAGCAGCCACACCGATGCCATTGTCTTGCAATGTTTTCATATCCCGCACAATCGTATCAATAATCCGCAAGACATAAGGGCAATGGTTGCAGATGAACATGAGGAGTGTACCCTTATTACCGCGGATTTCCTCAAGTGAGAGCGATGAACCATCGACATTTTTTAACTGAAAATCAGAGGCAGCTTTGCCAAATTCAGCGTGTTCGGATGAGAGAAGCGCCATGGTTAGCTGGCTTTCACCGCAGTTCCAGTCGCGACAACCATCAACATGCCCTGCCCGACGGTTTCATAGTCGAGATCAATACCGATAATGGCATTTGCGCCTAGCGAAGCGGCTTCATCTTTCATTTCTTTAAGGGCAATGTCTTTGCCCTGACGCAGCCCTTTTTCATAGGTGCCAGAGCGCCCGCCAACCACATCGGTAATTTGCGCAAAGAAATCACGCACGAAATTTGTTCCCATAATCGCTTCACCGGAAACGAGACCCAAATAATCGATCTCTTTATCTTGAAGCTCACTTGTTGTGGTGAGTAGCATATCCGCCTCCCTTAATTGCTGGCGAAATTTTGCGGCAAGAAGGTGGTTGGGTCAACCGGCGTTTTGTCACGGCGCAGCCCAAAATGCAACTGCGGCTCTGAGATATTGCCTGACGTACCGACATAGCCAATATGTGAGCCTTGGTTAATACGGTCACCCTTCGCAACTGTCCAGCGCTGCGCATGCGCATAAGCACTCATCCAGCCATCATCATGACGAATAATCATCATATTACCATAGCCCTTGAGCTCATTACCGACATAGACAACTTGCCCATCAGCAGTCGCCCAAATCGGCTCCCCTTCATTCGCAGAGATATTAATCCCATCATTCACCAGGCCATTTTCTTTTGGGCCAAAAGAAGAAATGACATTTCCTTGAAGCGGCCAGATAAAGTCTGCTTTCGCTTGTGTAGGCGCTTCCATGAGCTGTGTTTGACGTTGAACCGCTATGTCCTGACGCGCGATCGTCTCGATAGGTTCGAGGAGTTTTGGTTGAGCAGGTTCAGCTGCTATGGTTGGTGCGGGCGCAAAAGGAGTGCTTGGTTGTGCAATCGTCTTGGCTTCAATAGGCTCAAGCGATGATACGGAGACAGACTCAAGTGGCGCGACTTGAACGGAGGGCTCCTCAATAAAACGCGGCGGCATAAACCCTTGCGCAGCATATTCATCATTCGCGTAAGCGTCGCGCTGTAATGGTGCGGGTTCACGATAGGTAGCGCTGGCTGTGCCATACACCATCGCATAGCTCGGATTCGCCGAGGTTTTACCATAATCAAGCGTGTTTTTATTGACCACTGCCACTGGTTCTTGCGTCATGCAGGCAGTGGTTGACAGCAACGTGAATAGGATGACGAGCGACTTGCTTCCCATAATATATCTCCCAAATTTTTTTGTTATTGTTCTATGAGGGATACCACAAAAACGCGGCTAGGTAAACAGTTATACTGAACGACAGTTCAATATAGGGGGTTAATTGGCGCTGGTGAGTGGCACAAATCGCACAGGCATTAACGCCTCTTCGCTTAACTGGCCATTTCGTTTTGAGATTTTAACTAAGGTCTGCTCTTCACCCTCTTCGCCGAGAGGAATCACCATAATGCCATCGTCGCTGAGCTGCCCAACCAAGTGGGCGGGTGGAAATTCTGCCGCAGCAGTGACAAGAATCCGATCATACGGCGCGGCATGCGACCAGCCACGTGTACCATCACCCTGGTGGGATGAGATATTACGTAAATTAAGCGACTCAAAACATTGGTCGGCCTTCTTCTTAAGCGCCGTAAAACGCTCCACCGTGTGCACCCAGCGCACTAAATGCGATAAAATGGCTGCCTGATAGCCCGAGCCCGTACCGATTTCCAGCACCGTCATACGATCATGGACATCAAGCGCTTCGGTCATACGCGCAACAACGCTTGGCTGGCTGATGGTTTGATGCTCATCAATTGGAAGTGGCGTATCATCATAGGCTTGATCCAGAAAGGCTTCGGGAATGAATAAATGCCGCGGAATGGTTTCCATCGCGCCGAGCACTTTCGTATCAGTAATGCCTTTACGACGGAGCGCCATAATCAGGCGGATGCGCTCACCTTGCCAATCGGCATCATGTTGAATGTCTAGCGGGCTGCTCAAGCCGATTCCTCTTCAAAATGTTCACGCAGATCTTCAAGAGTGCGATAATTAGTGAGATCCATACAGATCGGGGTGATGGTGATATGCCCTTTTGCAAGCTGGCGGTCGTCCGCGCCGGGCTGCTCAGATGGGCTGGCGCCTGGTCCGCCGATCCAGTAATAATCGCGTCCTTTCGGGTCTTGGCGCTTCACCAGCTTTTCACCAATTTTGCGGGTCCCCATCGGGCAAAGTTTGGTCCCTTTTACTTCTTCAGCAGGAATGCGCGGGAAGTTAATGTTAATCAGATTATGCTCCGGCCAGCCAATATCGAACAGTTTCTTGATGATATCGGCAGCGTAGGCCTTCGGCACATCCCAATGCGGATCATGATCAAGCTGTGTGTATTGGCTGAGCGCAATGGATGGGATTTCTAGCAATGTTCCTTCCATCGCTGCGGCAATGGTGCCCGAATAGGTGACATCTTCGGCGATATTACAGCCGCGATTGACACCGGAGAGAATGAGGTCAACGGGCTTATCATCGATGATATTCTTCAGTGCAAGCAAGACGCAATCGGTCGGTGTGCCACGCACCGCCATGTGGCGTTCATCAATATGGCGAATCCGCAACGGTTCATGAAGTGAAAGCGAATGCCCTGCTCCGCTCTGCTCCGTCTCAGGCGCGATCACCCACACATCATCCGACAATTCGCGCGCAATGCTCTCGAGTATCTTAAT
The DNA here is from genome assembly GCA_964352815.1 of uncultured Azospirillaceae bacterium. GTDB lineage: Bacteria > Pseudomonadota > Alphaproteobacteria > Rickettsiales > UBA3002 > CAYGTO01. Next base: position 31,014 of record CAYGTO010000012.1, read on the forward strand.
ACCCGTCGCATGTATGCCATCATCATTGGTCACTAAGATCCGTGTGTTTCTGTCCATTTTTTTTCCCTTATTTCCTTGTCATCCTTGGGGCGTTTGTCAGGAGACAAACGATCCCGGGGATCCAGGATCAAAAGGTCAGTAGACCTTTTGATATTCTTGAATGTCTTCTGACATTCAAGAACTGGATTGCCTGCACGCGCTCACTACTGTTCACTTGGCGTGGCAATGACAGTTATCTTATCTCCTTCATTCCGCCCATATAGGGTTGTAGCACGTCCGGAATCGTGATGGACCCGTCAGCTTGCTGATAATTCTCCATCACGGCGATCAAGCAGCGGCCGACCGCCACACCAGAGCCATTCAGCGTATGCGCGTATTCACTATGTTTTTGTCCATCACGGCGGAAGCGTAATTTCATGCGACGCGCTTGGAAGGCGCCCGTGTTCGAACAAGAAGAGATCTCACGGTAACAGTCTTGCCCCGGCATCCACACTTCAAGATCGTAGGTTTTCCGCGCACCAAAACCAAGATCACCAAGACATAGTGTCATCGTGCGGTAAGGCAGTTCGAGCTTCTGCAGAACGGTTTCCGCGCACTCAGTCATGCGTTCATGTTCTTTCTCGGAATCTTCCGGCAGGGTGATGCTCACCATTTCGACCTTATAGAACTGATGCTGTCGAATCATGCCGCGCGTATCGCGTCCTGCCGAGCCCGCTTCGCTGCGAAAGCATGGGGTGTAGGCGGTGTAGCGAATGGGAAAACCTTGTTCAGACAAAATCTCATCCGCATGGATATTCGCTAGCGCGATTTCAGAAGTCGAAATGAGCCAATAATCGTTGGTGGTTCGGAACGCGTCTTCAGCAAATTTTGGCAGCTGGCCTGTGCCGAACATCGCATTATCACGGATTAACAGTGGCGGTTGCACTTCTGTGTAGCCGAATTCCTGGGTATGGATATCAAGCATGAACTGCGCAAGGGCGCGCTCGAGTCGCGCGAGCTTGTCTTTTAAGATCACAAACCGCGCGCCAGACATTTTTGCGGCCCGCTCGAAATCCATCATCCCGAGCGCCTCGCCTAGTGCGACATGGTCTTTCGGTTCGAAATTAAAGGATGCCGGCTCGCCATGTGTCCTGAGCGTGGCATTCTCATCTTCACTCTCACCCTCAGGCACATCGGCGTCCGGGATGTTCGGTAGCTTAGAAAGAATCTCGAACAGCTCCTCTTCTTTTTGTTCAGTCTGCGTTTCGAGCTGTTTCATTTCATCGGCAATGGCTGAAACGTGGGCTTTAATCTCTTCTGCCTTATCCTTGTCGCCGGCTTTCATCGCCGCGCCGACCTCTTTCGAGAGGCTGTTCCGTGAGGCTTGAAGCTCTTGAGCTTTGGTCTGAATTTCGCGCTTTTCTTTATCAAGCGCGATCAGCGCATCGGAGCGCATGCCCTCGCCGCGTTTTTCCATTGCGGTGTCAAACGCTTCGGGATTGTCGCGAATCCATTTGATATCATGCATGATTACTCACTCTTTTTGGGCTTCTGAAAGCCGGTGATCATAATCGCCATCTCATAAAGCAGGTAGAGCGGAATGAAAAGCGCGATTTGACTAATGATATCAGGGGGTGTGAGTAACGCGGCGGCGGTGATGATGAGGATCACGGCATATTTGCGTCCTTTTTGTAGGGTTTCGCGGCGCATGATCCCGGTTCTGACCAGCAAGGTCAGTGCGAGCGGGAGCTGAAATGCGAGGCCAAAGGCAAAGACGATTTGGATCACAAGAGAGAGATACTCACTGACTTTGGCTTCTAAATTGATAGGTAAGCCAATTGCCGAAGCGCTGGTGGCTGGGGTTTCGAAACTAATGAAGAATTGCCACGCCATGGGTAACACACCAAAATAGGCGAGCCCTGCCCCCGCAAAGAAGAGCAACGGCGCGACGATGAGGTACGGAATGAGGGCCCATTTCTCTTTTTTATAGAGGCCTGGCGCCATGAATAAATAGGCTTGCGTTGCGATAATCGGAAAAGCAATAAACAGCGCTGTATAGGCGGCGAGCTTGATGTAGGTGAAGAAGGCTTCGGTCAGGCCGGTATAAATCAGGCGGCGCCCTTCCTGGTCGGCGAACTGTTCAGCGAGCGGCTCGACAAGGAACGCATAAATCGTATCAATCACGCTGTAGCAGGCGATGAAGGCGATGAGCCAGGCGACAATTGCAACGATCAGCCGCGTTTTGAGCTCTTTAAAATGCTCAGTCAGCGGGATCGGGCTGTCATCTAGTGTGTCAGTGTTCATCAGATTCGCGGTTTGTTGAGTAAATGGTTGATGGCGTCTGCTTCGGAAGGCGGCTCCACCTCCTCTTCAGTCGGCTTTTTGTCGAACACGCGCGGCGGGGTTGCGCCTTCGGCTTCAAGAAATTCTGAAATGTCGTAGATTTCCTGCACTTTGCCTTCTTGATCGACGATGTATTTCTGCCCCTCTTTCCATTCTGACTCGAGCTCTTTGCGAGCTTCTTCTAGGCCGGTTTCGTCCAATGCGCCTTGGAGAGTGTGCTTAATATCTCGGGAAACCGAGGAAAATTCGCGAAATAGCTCGGAGATTTTTCGAACGACGATGGGGATGTCTTTGGGCCCAAGCGTTAGAATCGCAACAATGGCGATCACAAACAGTTCAATAAACGAAAGTTCAAACATAGCTTTATTTTATGTCACCCTCGGGGCTTTTGTCAGTAGGCAAAAAAACCCGGGGATCCACATTCAAAAGATCAGGAGATCTTTTGATATTCATTGATATCTTCTGACATCAATGAACTGGATTGCCTGCACGCGCTCACTGCTGTTCGCTTGGCGTGGCAATGACGGTTAATTATTTTTGGTTTCAGACGATTCCGATTGTGGCGTCACATCTTTCATCTCAGCAGCAGGCTGGGCTTCTACCTGGTCTTTTTCTGCGCCTTTAAGCCCCTCACGTAGCGAACGCACACCTTTACCTACATCGCCCATGACGCGCGGCAGTTTTCCAGCGCCAAAAATGACGAACACGATGATCAAAATTAGAACGAGTTGCCAAATACCGATGCTCATAAGAATCTCCTTTGTGTGCCGCCACTATACGGCTTCTGCCTCATATTGCAATCCTAGCGATGCGAGTTCGTCTAGGGCGTGTTTTTCATCGAGCGGTGTTTTACGGTGCTGCTGGATGAGATGAATGAAGGAAGCTGTTTGCGCGATAACAGATTCGCTTACTTCCGGTGCGGCCATGAGCACTTCTTCACGCGCCTCAAAGCTGCCATTACAATGCAGTGCCACATCACACCCGGCCTCGATGCACCCCTGTGTGATATCGGTGAGTGAGCCAGAGAGGGCCTTCATCGAAATGTCATCACTCATTAAAATACCAGTAAAGCCAATTTCTTCACGAATCAGGCTGATCACATCTCTCGACAACGTTGCCGGCTGTTTCGGATCAATCGCTTCATAGGTAATGTGTGCGGTCATGCCGTATGGCAGCGTGTTCAGCGCGCGGAACGGCTCAAAATCGGTGCTGCGTAGTGTGGCAAGGTCTGTCTCTACTGTCGGAAGCGACTCGTGGCTGTCCACGGATGCGCGGCCATGGCCAGGGATATGTTTCAGAACCGGCAAAATGCCTGCGGCGAGAAGACCGTAGGCCTGGACCCTGGCAAGGGCAATGACAGATTCGGCGTGATCGCCAAAAGCGCGGTCACCAATCACATCATGACTCCCTTTTACGGGAATATCCGCAAGCGGTGCGCAGTCGACGGTAATGCCGAGTGATTTCAATTCACGGCCCAGCACGTAGCTATTTAAATAGCAAGCGCGGGTCGCTTTCTGAGGATCCGTTTGAAAAAGATCCGCAAAGGTGCTCGCCGGTGGATATTTGCGCCAGATAGGCGGCTTGAGGCGCTGTACCCTACCCCCTTCCTGATCAATTAAAATCGGCAGCCATTTGCGATCGGTGAGCTCGTAATATGTGTCGATCAGTGCCTTGACCTGATCTGAAGATTCGCAATGGCGCTGAAACAAGATGTAGCCGTAGGGTTGCTGTTCCGAAAACAAATCTTTTTCTTCGGCAGAGAGCGTCGTGCCCGTACAATCAGTAATAACGGCTTTCATTTACGATGCTTTACCCGCAGGGAAACAAGCTTGACCGCGCGCAGAAAGCGTTGCGCACAGAGATTTGGCTGCGTCAGATGAGCTCAAACCCGTTACACGGAGCCGGTAGTAGATTCCTTTATCACCTAAATCGGCGCGAACAATCTTGCGTGAAAGGCTACCTATAATATCCGAATGTTTCGAACGAATTTTTTTCCATTGCGTTTCGGCTTCACTGTTGCTTCGGAAGGCTCCGATTTGGACCTGATAGCTGCCACTCGCTGGCGCGGCTTTCGGTTTTGCAGGTGCTTTTCTCTGAACGGTTTTCACGGGCTCAGGCTTCTTCGGCTCAACGTTCTTTTCCACCACCTTCGGCGCCTCAGCTTTTTTCTCAGTTTTCGGTGTTGGTTTCACTGGAGCTGGCGTTTTTATCTCTACCGGTTCAGGCTTTTTTTCCGCCACTTTCACGGGCTCTTTTGGCTTCACATAGGTTGAAACGGTTTCTTCTTTTAGCTCTTTTTTCAGCGCCTCTTTCTTTTCTTCAATGCGCGTTTTCTTGGTTTCTGCTTCACTAAACAAGGTTTCTACGGTTTCCTTGGTTTCTTCTTTCGCAGGCTCAGTAGCTTTTTGCGCCTTCTCAATCAGAGCGGCATCCGGCACTTCGGCTTTCGGCGCGGCTTTCGCAGATTTTCCGGAATCAATCGTGTCCTTATCAAGGAGCGCATAGGCTTTCTTATCTTTATGGACAAACTCCATTCCACCTTTCTCATCTGGCGCGCGGCGATACGGGGCATCATCTGCTTCAACAAGCAATACATCTTCGATGCGCATATGCTGAGTGCTGTTCTCATACGCGTACCATGCCAGGCCAAAGAAGCCGGAAACCGCCAATATAAGGACGATGATGGACATCCATTTAAAGCTATCTTGGTCGAATGCTTCGTCGCTATCTTCAGGATGAGATGCCATAATATTACCGTTTGATGAAATTAAGTGCGCTTAAATTAACGCATTTCTTCGACGGGTTCAACGCCTAACACACATAATCCAGAGGCAATGACGTGGGCAACAGTGCGGGCGAGCGCAAGACGCGCAGACGTCAAGCTGTCATTGCCTTCGATGAGAAAGCGCAGCTGTTCATTTTTCCCACCCTGCGCCCAGAGGCTGTGGAAAGCGGCCGCCAGCTCTTGCAAATAAAAGGCGATACGGTGCGGTTCGTGGCTGAGCGCAGCGGTCTCGACAATGCGTGGCCATAGCGCCATTTTCTTGATTAGCTCAAGCTCTGCTGGCGAGGAGAGCTGCGCTAATATCTCTTCCGGCAACCCTTTTTCAAGAAGGGTATACGCTTCAGGGTAATCATGGTGGCCCATCCGCAGCAGCGACTTACAACGCGCATGAGCGTATTGCACATAAAAGACCGGATTATCTTTCGACTGGTCCATGACTTTATCGAAATCAAACTCAAGTGTTTGGTCGTTCTTCCGCGTTAGCATAGTAAAGCGCAGCACATCCTTGCCGACTTCATCGACGACTTCGCGCAATGTTACGAAGTTTCCGGCACGTTTCGACATTTTGACGGGTTCGCCGCCGCGCATCAAATGCACCAGCTGGCAAAGCTTGCAATCAACTTCACTCTCGCCATCTGATAATGCCTTGCCGACCGCTTGCAATCGCTTCACATAGCCGCCATGGTCCGCGCCGAGTACGAAGATCAGCTGGGTAAAGCCGCGATCGATCTTGTCTTTCGCATACGCAACATCCGCAGCGAAATAGGTGTGTGCTCCATCCGATTTCTGTAATGCCCGGTCAGAGTCATCGCCAAATTCTTTCGATTTAAACAGAAGCTGCTCACGCTCTTCCCAATCATCAGGAAGCTTGCCCTTCGGGGGTTCCAAGATCCCACGGTAAACGAGCCCTTTATCATCCAGCACATCAATGGTCTTCTCAATCAACCCCTTCTCTTTCAGGGCTTTCTCCGAGGTGAACACATCATGCTGAACGCCCAAAGCGCGGAGGTCTTCCTTAATGTTCATCATCATCGCATCGATGACATAGGCGCGGATGCAATCCATCTGATCTTCTTCGGATTTTGAAACCAACGCGCGATCATATTGATGGAGGAGCCCTTGCCCAACACCGATCAAATATTCTCCAGGATACATGTCTTTCTTAAGTGATTCATCGATGGGCATTTCAAGCCGTTCGAGATAACGCACATAGGCGGAACGCGCGAGAATATCGATTTGCCCACCCGCATCATTAATGTAGTATTCTTTCGTTACGCGATATCCGGCTTTTTGGAGAAGCCCAGCCAGCGCATCGCCGACCACTGCACCGCGCGCATGGCCCACATGCAGCGGGCCCGTCGGGTTTGCCGAGACATATTCAACATTCACAGCTTCATTCTGTCCCATATCTGAACTGCCGAACCCTCTCTTCTCATCCAAAATAACTGGAAGAATCGAAAGCCAAAATGAGGCGGAGATACGTAGATTAATAAAGCCCGGGCCAGCGATTTCAGTGCTTTCGATATAGTCAATCGACTGAATATGCTCGATAATTACCTCTGCCAGGTCACGCGGCTTCATGTTTGCGGGTTTCGCGAGCACCATCGCGGCATTGATCGCCACATCGCCATGGCTTGGGTCTTTCGGGAGCTCAACGGCAACATTTGCAAAATCCGCATTAGACAATGATTCCACAGACATAAGATGTGCAATAATGTCTTGTTTTATCTGTGAAAAAAGATTCATGAGGAATGGCTCGCTCGTTACTTCTATGGTTTTATATGGCCTTATTATCGGTTTCGATAGCTATTTTAAAGCATTAACAACACCATAAGGAGGTTTTATGAGATTTTATGCATCACTCGCAGCGCTGGTCATCCTCACCGGATGCTTAGAGGATAATGCAAACAGCCAAGGTAGCTCGATCTACAGCGCAGATTGCATTACTGAACAAGAAGTGGTCGAGGCCCAAAAAGCTTGGGGCAATGGCATTGTTAAAATTGGCAAAGTCTACTCTGACGGCGGCAATTATGAAAAAGCTGCAGCTGACCACATCAATAAATTTTATGCCTACGACCATAGCTTGGTACTTTTTAAACCAACCCTTGCCGCAGTCGAACAATTCCGCGCATCCTTCGATGGGGCTCTATCTTACTTTGTTGGCGGCAACCCTTCTTATGAGGAAGATAAAGGCTTTGCTCTAAAACCATGGACAAACGTGCGCTGGGAAAATGCTGGTATCACTAATAATGCGTGCACCATGGCCGTTGCCATGGGAAACTACTACTTTACACCAACAAGCGGTGATGAGGTGAAAGTAGAATACACCATTGGTTATATTAAAGATAAAGAAGGTGACTTACGCATGGCAGTACATAAATCGTCATTGCCGTATAAAAAGAAATAACCTTTTGAAGTATAAAGTAATAACACCTCGGTCGATGATTGGGGTGTTTTTTTATGCGCGGCATGAAGTTGAAGAAAGCTATATCAATAAGGCCATATTGAAGCCCATGCTTCGCTTTTCAAGCTTCGCAGGGCACGGCCTTCGGCCTAACGGTCTCCTAGCATGGAGGTCAGGGAGGGAATCGAACCCAGCAAAGCAACCGCAAAGCGGGTGTTTGCATAACAAAGTAGGCGGGGGGTTATTAAGATTCCCTCTCTTAGCATGAGATGTAAAGGTATTGAAGTGGTGGTCAGGGAGGGAATCGAACCCCCGACACGAGGATTTTCAATCCTCTGCTCTACCGACTGAGCTACCTGACCATTGCGTTGGAATTATGAATGCTGGGTATAAGAAGAAATTCCGTGAATGTCCAGGGGTTTATCGCCCTGTCCCCAACTCCTCTTTTTGCATGCGCGAAATTAACGAAAAAAGAACGTATTTTAACCATTTATTAAGCTGAAATAGGTAGAATTTTATATAAGAAAATATCGCGCGAGGATAAGATTATGGCAACTCCATCACCTGAAGAGACAAACGCTCGAATAGCGGCATTGGAAACAAAAATTGTTGATGGCGTGGGGTCTGGTGAAAAGCTCTCGCGAGAAGCGGTGCAGCGATTCATAGGTGTTTCGGAAACATATGGTTACACACCATCTGAAGATTTCCGTGTCATTCTTTCAAAGCATTACCCTGATTTAGTCCCTGGCGATGTTTCCGCACTTGATCAACGTACCGCGCAGCTGGGCGATGGGGCCGCTCACGAGCCACATATTCCTGGGCCAGATGAAGAGCCAATTGATTTACCCGTAGCGCGCCCATTAGAACCAGAACCCACTGAACCCACTCCTGCCGAACCGGTTAGAGCAGAGCCTGCATCAGATGGCCCAAGAACAGTTCAAGGCGAACCAGAGCCAGCGGAACCTGAAGGCCCACAGAAAATCACGACCAAAGAAGGCGCGCGCGAGATTTTTGATAGATTCGGCGAAGGCTATTCCGATGAAAAAGACATGTACAACACTGATCTGGAAACAAAGGGAAATATTCAAGACATTCAGCAATTGATGAATGCGAATGGTTCAGACCTAGCGGTTGATGGGGACTTTGGCCCTCTCACCGCGACAGCATGGCTCGAATTTTGTGAAGAACATGGTATCGACCCGAAAACTCCGCCACACGAAGTGATGGAAATGGCACGTAAAGGCGAGATTGAGGGCGTGAAACTCCCAGATGGGGTTGAGCCTGTTGAACCAACCGTCACTATGGGCGGAGAAGAGGTCCCTGTTGTGGGGGGGCCACCTGCTGAGCTCGCTCCAGGCGAAGAGCCAGTGCGCGTCACAGAGCCAGTGACCGGGTCAAAACTATTAGTCGCAGGCGCTAAAGTAGGGGTTGCGGTGACGCATACGGCAGCGGTTGATACTGCAGATATTGATAAACAGCTTGCAGCGTTACATGATGCAGCGCGCGGTCAAGGAACGGCGAAAGAGCCCGTGCCTTCAACGCTCGCTGATGCGCTTCCACCTCAAGCGCTTGCGGATATTGCTGCGCTTCAACAACAATCGACTGAATTCAGAGGGGGTGAAAGCGCTACTCTAGAAAATATTGGTATGGCGGCCGCTGCGCAAGCGGTTAAAGAAGATATTGGTATGGGGCTCGCCTAATTAATCCAATATTTCATCGCTCGAGAAGGCATCATAATCGGTGCCTTGCACGATATGGCTTTCATTCAGCCACTTGCCTAAATCAAGCTGCGCACATCGTTTAGAACAAAATGGCGCATGCTCTTTCGTGACAGGCTTTTGGCATTGTGGGCATGAGGCGCTAGGCATCATCGCATTTCCTCTTCAAGCTCCCAGCCGTCACGGTAGCGCGCTTGCTTTTTATGATCGCAATATTGGCACCCCACCTTATATTCATAGGCCGGATGCTCGCGGTCTTTAGGCGTGAGCGGGTGGCCGCAGCCCCAACATTCGTGGATGTCTGGGTTAGGCGTGACGCCATGGCCAACGGCGACGCGGCGATCGAACACAAAGCAATCCCCTTCCCACAGGCTGTTCTCTTCCGGCATGTCCTGTAAATATTGCAGAATCCCGCCCTTGAGGTGGTAGACATGCTCAAAGCCTTCTTCCTTTAGGTAGGAAGAATATTTTTCACAGCGGATTCCACCGGTGCAGAACATGGCGATTTTTTTATCCTTGTGCTTTGCCAGCTCATCTTTAGTATAGGCCGTAATCTCTTGAAATGTCCTGGTTTTTGGGTTCACCGCACCTGTGAAGCTTCCCAAATAAAACTCATAATCATTACGTGTATCAATCACGATCGTGTTGGGGTCGGCAATAATCCGATTCCATTCCTCACCCGCGACATATTCGCCTTTCATCGCATTCGGATCGACTTTCTTGGGAAATGGCAGCACATGACGGCGCACCTTAATTTTCAGACGTTTAAAGGGATGGGTATCGAAATAGCTGCGTTTTTCCTCAAGCCCGGCAAAGCCTTCCTGCGCGCGGATGAATTGCAGCACATTTTCAATGGCGTCTTCACTGCCTGAAATCGTCCCATTAATCCCCTCCGGCGCGACAATCAGCGTGCCCTTCACCCCCTCATAATTCAGGAGCGATTTGAGCTTCGCACCCAACGCTTCATTATCCGCGACCGGCGCGAAATGATAGAGGGCAGAGATGTGAATGGTGTCTTGCATATTCCATGTCATTCCCCGAATTTTCATCGAAAATTCTGGGAGAATCTAGTGATCTTACCTGTTGCTCTGGATACCCTTAGAATTGCTCGCGCAATTCAGGGTATGACACTAGTGCATATAGCAAAATAAGCAATGGGTTGGCAAGTGGTTAAGAAAGCAAAGGCTTGTCATCCCAGCGAAGGCTGGGATCCATGATCTAGATAGGAATATAATGCGAGAACCTAGATTCCGGCCTTCGCCGGAATGACAGTGTCTGGATGTTAAGGAAAAAAAGAAGCGCAGCCAGCAGGCGAAGCTCTTTAGTCGCGAAGCGTTAGGCTCATTGCGAGGTCAGGAGACCGAGCAGGAGTGCACACAAAACTACTCCACATCCCCAAACGTATTACTCCGCGGGAATCCTGTCGGCGGAAGCTTGCCTACACCGCCGCGGTTCGCGAGCCATGGCATAATATCTTCTTCCGTGCGCACGCGGTCGCCCTTTCCGCCCATTTGCCAGCTTAAGCCTTCTTCCTTAGAAAAAACTTTTACGTCAGACAGTTTGGCTTCCTTATATTTCTGCAAGCTCACGCCCTGGCCCCGCTTCATGATAGGGACTTGGTCAAGCGGGAATACAATGAATTTCCGGTTTGTGCCAACCACTGCGACATGGTCGCCCTCGGCAGGCGTACAAATGATCGCCTTATGGTCACCGCCCGGGTTGAGCACATTCTTGCCACCTTTGGTTGATGCAACCACTTCGCCCTCTTCTACCAGGAAGCCTTTGCCGGATTCGGAGGCGATCAACAGTTTGCGTTGTCCATGCTCGCTTGGGGTGTGGGCGATCATAGCGATGGGTTTTTGGTCATTGGGCATATCAATCATGAGCCGTAGCGGCTCACCCTGCCCCTTTGCGGCGGGGAGCCTGTCGCAGCCGAGGGTATAAAACCGGCCATCGGTCGCAAAAACCAGAAGCTTATCCGTCGTTTTGGCCTTCACTTGAAACAGCGGCCCATCGCCTTCTTTAAATTTCAAATCAGGCAACACATCATAATGGCCTTTAAATGCGCGTACCCAGCCCAGCTTCGAGCATACCACGGTGATCGGTTCTTTCTCGACAAATGCCTCTACAGAAATCACTTTAATGTCGCCAAGTTCACCAAAGGCGGTACGGCGCGCGCCCAGCTCGGTTTTCTGGCCAAAGCGCTTCTTAATATCTTTAATTTCCTCAGAAATCTTTTCCCATCGCGCCTCTTCATTCTTCATCAACGCTTTCAGCGCTTTCTGCTCTGTGCTTAATTCCTTATGTTCACCTTTGATCTCCATCTCTTCAAGCCTACGAAGCTGACGCAGACGCATATTCAGAATCGCCTCGACCTGCACTTCGGTGAGCTTGAATTTCTTCATCATTTTCGCTTTTGGTTCATCTTCTTCGCGGATGATTCGAATCACCTCATCGAGATTGAGGAAACAGACCAGCAAACCATCGAGAATCTCCAGGCGGCGCGCGATCTTTTCGAGGCGGAAATTCGTCCGGCGCACCAAAACCTCGTGGCGATGATCGAGGAAGGACTGAAGAACCTCGCGCAGATTCATCACCCGCGGCACATTATCCGCCGAGAGAACGTTCAGGTTCATATTGAAGCGGGTTTCAAGGTCAGTGCTCTTGAACAAAGACGCCATGAGCATATCAGGATCGACGGTGCGCGATTTTGGCTCGAGCACAATGCGGATATCTTCGGCGGATTCATCGAGAATATTACCCAGAAGCGGCAGTTTCTTCGCACGATACAGGTCAGCGATTTTCTCAATCAGCTTGGCTTTTTGCACCTGATAGGGGATTTCGGTGATAATAATTTGGTACATGCCGCGCGAGAATTCCTCTTTCTCCCACGTTGCGCGTACGCGGATCGACCCTTTTCCGGTTTCATAGGCATGCAATATGGTTGCATATGGCTCGACAATGACGCCGCCGGTTGGGAAGTCTGGCCCTTGCACGTGTTTCATCAGTGAGGCAATCGTTGCTTCGGGGCTTTTAATCAGCTTTAGCAGCGCATCACACAGCTCACCGGCATTATGCGGCGGGATTGAAGTAGCCATCCCCACAGCGATACCTTCGGAGCCATTGGCGAGCAAGTTCGGGAACCCTGCTGGCATTACCACCGGCTCTTCTTCTGAGCCATCATAGGTTGGGCGGAAATCCACGGTGTCTTGGTTCAACCCTTCCATCAGCGCAATTGCGACATCGGTCAGGCGGGCTTCGGTATACCGCATCGCCGCAGCGTTATCACCATCGACCGAGCCGAAGTTCCCCTGGCCCTCAACCAGCGGATAGCGCACCGCAAAGCCCTGCGCGAGGCGCACCATCGCGTCATAGACCGCCGTATCGCCATGCGGGTGGTATTTACCAATCACATCCCCGACCACGCGGGCACATTTTTTGAAGCCAGACGCCGGATCGAGTCGCAGCTGCATCATCGCATAAAGCAGCCGGCGGTGGACGGGCTTCAGCCCATCGCGCACATCGGGCAGCGAGCGCGCGGTAATCGTCGACATCGCATAGGCAAGATAGCGTTCGCCAATCGCGTCTTTGAACGCGACATCATCAATTACAGCAAGTGCTTGGGGTTTTTTCGCCATAGAGCTGTTTTATTAGGATTCCTGCGGTTTGCAAGAGGAAAACATTAACTATTCTTTAGTAAAATAGCGATATCATCCAGAATAATAGGGAGAATCTTGTGACACAGTTTCATAATCCAAGCGCGCCGGTCTTTGATCCTTCGTTTTATTACGACCTTGAGGATTATAACGATCCTTTCAGCCCAACGGGAATAGGTTGGAACACGAACTGCTTCGAGTATGCGGTGGGTGGAAATCGTTTTCATGATTTAGCGGTGGCAGACCCAGGAAACGCAGCGGGCATCCTCGGGTTCGCTCTGGATAACAGAGGTTCAGCCTTTAAGAACAAATATGGCGCGGACGTGGCTATTTCTAGCGACAACTTAATTAGAGGCGCCGAAGCAGACGGTTTGCAGTATGTAGGTGATAACATAGATAATGAGAATATTCCTGACGGGTTTTACCTAGTTACGGCATACATTAAACAAGGAAAAGATTATCACTGGCTTAGACAAAATAGTGATGGCACTTGGAGTGGGAAAGATGGGCAGCAAGCGCCTTACCTAGTCACTCAAGATAACAGTAACATAACATATAATACTTGCGAGCCGGTGACTGAAGCTCCCGAGATGTTTGGTGAATATAAGCGGGTTGGTTATTTTTTGGTACCTGCAGGAGGAATCGATGTTGGTTATGACGTCACTTTGGATCGGACATTTGAGGCAACTGGGATTAATTCTGAAGTTTTTCAGCAAGCTCTAGAAGCACTGCATAATCATACGCTGTCTACTGGTGAAACCGTTTTGGAATCAATGCGTGATCCTAGTAATTTTGACAATCCTGAAGTTGCTCAGGCGATAGCACAGTTCTTACAAGAGCGTGGAAGCCGAGAGTTATAATTTAAATAACCTCAATCACCACAAAAGCCTGCGCGTAGGGGTGTTCATCGGTCATGGTGAGGTGGATGTGGGCGTTTTTATTGCCGGATAAGCGTTTTAGGGCTTCCAATGCCCCGCCTCTCAACTGCAGGGCGGGTTTGCCGGTCGGTAGGTTGACCACCTCCATATCCTTCCAAAACACGCCTTGCGAAAAGCCTGTGCCGAGGGCTTTGGTGCACGCCTCTTTGGCGGCGAAGCGTTTGGCATAGGTCGCAGCCACCGAGTTATGGCCTTTGTGCGACCGGCCTCGCGCTTTCGCAATCTCGCCTTCGGTAAAGCAGCGCCGCTCGAAGCGTTCACCAAAGCGCGTAAGCGAGGCTTCAATCCGCCGAATGTCGCAGAGATCGCTGCCTAAACCAATGATCATAGTTACCTTCCTGTCATTGCCACGGTAAGCGAGCAGTAGGCGAGCACATCCAGGCAATCCATTATCATGATGTCAGTAGACATCATGATAAATAGAATTGTCTACTGACAATTCTATTCTGGATCCCCGGGCTCTTTTGTCTTCCTCCTACGCTAAAGCTTCGGAGGGCAGGTCTGACAAAAGCCCCGAGGATGACAGCATTAGGAACGAGCCCCTTCCATCAACGCCAGCATCTTCTTTACCGCCGCATCCATGCCAACATACATCGCCTCGCCCATCAAGAAATGACCGATATTCAGCTCGATCATTTCAGGAATGGTCGCGATAGGCCGCACCGTATCATAGGTGAGGCCATGACCCGCATGGACCTCAATACCTAGGGAGTGTGCGTGCGTTGCGGCATGCCGAATACGCTCTAGTTCCTCTCGCTGTGCATCGCCTTCACGTTCGCAGTAAGCACCGGTGTGCAGCTCAACAATATCTGCGCCGACTTCCTTCGCGGCGTCAATTTGCAGCTCATCGGGGTCGATGAAGAGGGAAACCCGAATCCCTGCCTCGCGAAGGGGGCGGCAAAATTCGATCAGATAATCGAGATTTCCCGCAACATTAAGACCACCCTCAGTCGTCAATTCTTCGCGCTTTTCTGGGACCAGGCAACATGCATTTGGCTGTAATTCCAGCGCCAGCGCCTGCATTTCTTCGGTAGCGGCCATTTCAAAATTCAGTGGGAGTGGCACTTCTGCTTGAAGCCGAAATATGTCAGCATCTTTAATATGGCGACGATCTTCGCGCAGATGGGCGGTGATACCATGCGCTCCAGCCTTTCCTGCAACTTGCGCAGCACGCACCGGATCGGGATGTACCCCGCCGCGCGCATTACGCACCGTAGCCACATGGTCAATATTTACGCCTAAACGAATCGTCATGAGGGTATTCCCTACGTCATTTCGAACATGAGCGTAGCGAATGGAGAAACCGTAGACCTCTCCGCAGCAAAGCTGCGTTCGAGATGACTATAAATCAGTCTTCCACTTCGATATTATCTTCGATAAAGGACATACCAGTATATCGCTGCTCAGGCTCTTCCTGAGAATAGCTTTGTGCTTCTGAGAATGCTTCTGATGACTGATCCGCTAGGCTCGGCACACCATCCTCTTGTTCACCGTGATCGAAATACTGATGCTTTTGATAGCTTTGCGTCATCTCTTCCTGAATCACTTCAAGATCGATCGACTGAGCGGCAATCTCCCGTAGCGACACAACGGAATCCTTATCATTGTCACGATCAAGCGTGAGCGGCACTCCCGTAGCGATTTGCTTGGCGCGTTGCGCCGCCAGAATGACCAAATCAAAGCGGTTAGGGATTTCGCGAATACAATCTTCTACGGTGACACGTGCCATGGATTCTCCTGATATAGAAATTAATAATCGTGGAGTTATACGCGCTTTGAGGGGGAATGCAAGTGTTTCCTTGCATGTGTCATCCCCGTGAAAACGGGGAACCACTGTATCCCAGAGACGTGGTTGCTTGGATTAGATTAGCTTCGCTGGTCTCCACTCCGTTCCGGCTCCGGCTTCCACGGGGATGACGATAAAGAAGAACAAAACACTGGATATTGTATGGTTAGTCGCTACATTTAGTATATGACTAACGTTCAAAACATCCGCAAAGACAGCAAAGCACCGCTCCCGAAGCCGGAGTGGATTAAGGTCAAAGCGCCGGTCAGTAAGGGATACAAGGCAACGCGTGATTTGATGCGTAAGCAGAAGCTGAACACGGTGTGCGAAGAAGCGGCCTGCCCGAATATTGGCGAATGTTGGAGCAAGGGCCATGCGACGGTGATGATTCTGGGCTCAGTTTGCACTCGTGCCTGCGCGTTTTGTAATATTCAAACTGGCCGACCTGACCTGCTCGATCCGCATGAACCGGATAACCTCGCGAAGGCGGTGGGTGAGCTGGGCCTGTCGCATGTGGTAATTACCTCCGTTGACCGCGATGATCTCGAAGATGGCGGCGCAGAGCATTTCGCGCGCTGTATCACCAAACTACGCCTTACCGCGCCGGACACAACGGTCGAGATTTTAACCCCTGATTTTCAGAAAAAAGACGGCGCGATTGAAACCGTCGTAAAATCGAAGCCTGATGTGTATAATCACAATATTGAAACCGTCCCACGGCTATATAAGACGATCCGCCCCGGCGCGCGCTATTTCCATTCGCTCTTTCTGCTCAAGCGTGTGAAGGAGCTGGATCCGTCCATGTTCACCAAATCAGGCCTGATGGTTGGTTTAGGGGAGTCAAAAGACGAAGTGCTGCAAGTGATGGATGATCTGCGTAGTGCGGATGTCGATTTTATCACGATTGGCCAATATCTTCAGCCCACCCCGCGTCACGCCCCAGTAGAGCGCTTCGTTACGCCCGACGAGTTCAAATATTATGAGCGCATGGCCAAGGCGAAGGGCTTTTTAATGGTGGCGTCCAGCCCCCTCACCCGTTCATCCTACCATGCGGGGGATGACTTTGAGCAAATGCGCAATAACCGCGAAGCGCAGCTCAAAGCTCAATTAGTAGATGGCTGAGCGCCTAATTCTCGTTTAATCGCAACCAGTTGATCGTGCGCATGCTGCGGCACGACTATGCCGTTACGCTCCATCTGCTTTATCGTCTGGCTTATTTGATCATACAATGCCCTACGTTTTTTTAGCTCATCTTCCTTTGCTAAAGCTTGATCAGTTAGGCTTTCGCATGGGGGGCTGTCAGTAGAGAGGTTAATACTGCCGGCCAAATTAGGTATAGTCACTAAGGGAATCAGCGGTATAGAAGCAAGCAGCGTGTCACATTCCGGTTGTAATTCCATGCGTGCTGTAATGAATGGGACGAGTCGTTTCAGACCAGAGTGGTAAAAGCGCTCTGCTTGTTCAATCTGCCCCACTTGGCAGAATTCCAATGTTTTATCGATAATTTGCTGAGAATATTGATCCGCAGCACTCACAATCGCTTGATCCACCGGCTGATACAGCCCTGGGCAATCCGCGTCGAGTGCCTGCGCGTTCACCGCTACCATCACTATGAAACACCCAATTATATATCTCATACACAGATCCCTTTGTGGAATAGACGCTCTTTCTCCTACATGCGCGTAGGACTTTTGCAGTATAACACACCCTATGGAATCGCATAGTGAAACCAAACATTTTCCTTATACTATTGAGCAGCTTTATACGCTGGTCGCGGATGTCGAACGCTATCCGGAGTTTATTCCATGGTGCCAGGCAATTCGAATTTTGAAGCGTGACCCAGAGGGACAATGGCTGGAAGCACAGATGATAATTGGCTTTAAAGGGATTAAGGAGTCGTACACCTCGCGGGTGAGTATGACCCCGCCCGATTCCACCAATGGTGATGCAAAAATTGAAGTCAGGCTTGTCTCTGGCCCTTTCTCCGTGCTCAATAATGATTGGCACTTCATCGCAGAAGAGAAAGGCTCTCGCATTGAGTTTATGATCGAATTCGCCTTTGCGAGCAAAACCCTTGAGAAACTGTTGGGGCTATTCTTTCACCGCGCCGTCGAAAAACTGGTCGCGGCCTTTTCAGAGCGTGCAGATGCGCTTTATGGCGACAAAAACGCCATGTAACTTAATGATTGAAATTTTTTACTAATTAGCGTAAACCACTGAATAAGTTTTCTGCCTACTCTTCGAGTCGTTACCGTACGTGATGAGAGTAAGGGGGATATGCTAGGTGGCATATGCCTCTCAAGAATACTTGCGTACAGATAATGCTAACTAAGGAGATTATGATGGCTACAGGTACAGTAAAATGGTTTAACCCTACCAAAGGGTTCGGTTTCATTCAACCAGATGAGAGTGGTGATGACGTGTTCGTTCATCGCAGTGCAGTGGAAGCTGCTGGCTTGCACGGTTTGGATGAAGGCCAGAAAGTGGCGTATGAGCTTGAAGAGAGCCGCGGTAAAATGTCTGCGGGCAAACTTTCGCTCGTTGACGCTGCCTAGTTTCAGCTGATATCAGAAGAAAAGGCTGCCGAAAGGTGGCCTTTTTTTATTGGGTTTGACGCCATACGCTTTCCTATTTATTAATACGCATTCATTGAGTGTGGAGAGGTGGCCGAGTGCTTGTCGCGAAGTGCGCAGCACGTGCGACCATGAAAAACATAGCCACGGTTCTCCGGGGTTGTGGTGAGATATATGGAGAGGTGGCCGAGTGGCTTAAGGCGCACGCTTGGAAAGCGTGTTTACTAGCAATAGTAACGTGGGTTCGAATCCCATCCTCTCCGCCATTTATTATTTTAGGGATAAACGCAAACACGCGCCCCTAAAATGATAAATAATGAGATAGTTGGGATGAGAGCGCAGTTCGAGCCGAACGGTAACCGCCGCGAGACAGGCGAAGTCAATCCCTGTCTCTCCGCCCGCCTCCCTATCAGGATATTTGGACTCCATCGAGGATCGATATAACGATTGGTTTGGCG
>CAYGTO010000013.1:0-40312 GCA_964352815.1 uncultured Azospirillaceae bacterium
GCAAGGTTCAGCAGGCGATGGGTAACAGCGGCCGCGAAGCGAAGGGCCATGCGATCAACACGCTTCAGCAATGGGCGCAGGATAAAGCCGCATCGATTATGGATGACTTGGATCATCATTTCGGAAATCTCTCAGAGGAAGAGAAGAAAGACGTCGAGGGGCACATTAAATCAGCTCTCATGGCGGATACGCCTGAGGAGCGTGATGCAGCGATTGACCGTGCAGTGGCGACAGCGAAGAAGGCTGATCCGAGTATTGATGAAGATGATTTACGAAACGATTTGAATAGCAGGGTTACGGAAGCGGCACGCGAAAGAGATATGGGCGGAATCGCTGACGCAGCGCGCGATTTTAGTGATTCTGCGAGCCGCTCCGGTATGAGTAAAGACCAGCAAACCGAAGCGATGGCCGATGCGTGGATGGCGGTGGCCAAGGTTCAGGCAGAGCAGGCGAGCACAGGTGCAGAGAAGGAATTTATTCATCAAGATGCTGGAAACTTTGCAGAAAATGCTCAATTAGAAAAAAACAAAAATATAGATGTTGCGCTAAATATGACGTTAGACAGTACTTTTAGTACGCCTAAAAGATTTCCCTCTACTGAAGTAGAACCAGAAACACTTTCTCCTAATATTTCCGCGAATCAAGCTGATAAGAACAATGATATATCAGTTGGTTAAATGATTTTTTTCTTCATTGAATTGTCATAAAACTGTCACACTCAAGTCATAAATCTTCGCTATGATGCAGTATGCGTTAAGGAGGTTTTATGACCGAAAGAAAAGAATTAGTGTTACCTGTTAAAAGCCACGAAATTAAAATCGTAGACAGCTTGCGGAATGAGATTTTGGGTTATTCAATTTCTGAATACGTTACCACTGAAGATTTTGAAGCTGCTACAACAGAAGAAAAAGAAGCGAATAGCATTCCTACGAAAAATCCGCTAACTAAGAAACTTCTCTATAATATTTTGTACGGTACTCACAAAGAAATAACAGATATGCTCGTAGGAACAGATGGTAGCAATGGGAATCCTGTTACTCCAGCTGAACTTGCGACTATTACCGCAATTGATCTAGCTCAAGACGGGGAATTGGGGGACTATCTACAAGATCGCATTAATTATCTCCTTGCCCACCCAGACCCTAAGATTAGGATGACATTGTCAGGAGTTATAGCTGATCCAAAATTTACATACCTAGGTGTATTATCTCATTTCTTGGATGGAAAAATGCCTCCTCCAGGTTTTGATGAAATTGCTTTGCCTACGCTGGGTGAAGAGGGGCAAACTATTCCAAAAGGGGCGACGGGCAGCCCTAGCGAAGTTCCTTATAAGTTAGAGGAAAACGCTCGCGATAGCATCAAAGCAAGAAGAGAATTGACAGATTTTGAACAAGCGTGCCTCGCTGCAAATGAAACTCGTACGATTAACGAAGTTGATTGGAGCAATGTCCCAGATACAGACCTTACCAATAGGCTTTTTGATGATAAGCACCCATCTGCGCAAGGAAAGACTCCAAGAGAGATGTACATAAGCGTACTGGGAGGAGAGGTGGGACTTGCTCTTGGCGAAGCTGCTAGGGTAGCTCGATGTTTGGGCGTTCAAACAGACCCTTCCAGAACAGAAAAACAAGAGGCTGGTCTCGCATTGGAGCACACTCTAGGATTGTTCTCTACCCCCCGCGTTGCTGAGCAAGAAGGGCAACAGCGTCAGTAGGCTTTATACTGACAAGCGCCTACTCTTTAGCAGCGTAACCAAGCGTTGATTTTTTCTTATGTTAGATTATCGCTGTGCCACTTTGGGACTATTCGCGGCGGCGCGCATGGTGTGCTCCACGATCTGATGCATCATTCCACGGTCAATTTCCGGAGCCACGCCGATCTTAGCGAGGGCATCGAACGCCTCATTGATTGCCAGCTCATGCTCCGCGCCGATGGTTGCATCGGTGACATGGCCATCGAATATTCTATGGCTATTCAAAGTGTCCGGAATATCTCGAAGTGCCTCAAACGTACCTGGTTTCATATCATAAAGTTCGGTCATGACTGCCACCGTCGCAGAATAAACGACTTCGGGCGCGAAGGGAGTGGAACCATTTTCCATCTCATGTTTCGAGAGCCCAGTATCCAGGTTAATTCTGTATATCTCTTTTAATAACGTACCCTTTTGCGCGTGATCTAGAATGGCGGCAATCGCCATATCGTGTGGTTCATATGATTCGCCAAGGGGTGCTTGTGGCTGCTCGCCGCTAAGGATTGCGGTTAAATAGGCTTCGGATGTCGGGCTGTGGCCATAATTGGCTCTATTCTCCGCACGAATCATTTCCAGAATCTCGAGCTCATCCCTGCCAAGCTGCCGCACTGCCGCCTCGATGGGGGTGAGTGATGCTGTGATTTGATCTGGCTCTGCCATAGTGATGTCCTCTGTCACATCCATAATATCAGCTTACGCCTCTTTTCATGGCGTGTGTGTGACAGTCTCATGACAATTAGGCGCGTGGATAACTAGGGCAGTGATCTGATATTCCTAAAGAATATAAAAAAAGTGCCGCTGGGCGAACCATACGGCACAATGAGGAGCTTAGATATGATTTAGAAGTAATCTAAATGGGTTTACGCAGTGATGACGGCCATATTACGAATTGGTAAGGCTGTGAATAAGCTGAAAAAGGGGTGATTAGGCAGCGATGTCGCGTAGCTCGCGCGGCAGATTAAAATGCACGGTTTCGTGAATGCCATCGAGGGTAGAGATGTTCACAGGGGCTTGGGTCTCAAGGTAGGCAATGACGCGCTGAACAAGCAGTTCGGGTGCAGAAGCGCCAGCCGTCAGGCCAATCGTGCGCACGCCCTTAAGCCATTCAGGGTCGATCGCTTCCGCATCATCAATCAAATAGGAGCACACGCCTTCTTCTTCGCCCAAATCACGCAGGCGATTCGAATTGGAGCTGTTTTTCGCGCCGACCACGAGCAGTAGGTCGACTTGTTTTGCTAAATCACGAACCGCATTCTGACGATTTTGCGTTGCGTAACAAATATCCTTCACTTCAGGCCCTTCAATAACAGGGAAGCGCTCTTTCAGAATATCGATGATCTCACGCGTATCGTCGACACTGAGTGTGGTCTGGGTGACATAGGCGAGTTTATCTGGGTTTGCAGGGATGATCTGGCGGGCCTCTTCCGCATCTTGCACGAGATAGACCTTATTTACCCGGCCGCTCGTGCCTTCGACTTCCGGGTGCCCGGCATGGCCGATGAGAATAATGTCATGCCCTTCGCGCTCATAGCGTTTTGCTTGGTTATGGACCTTAGTCACCAAAGGGCAGGTCGCATCCAGCACGGGAAGATCACGCAGCTTCGCGCTCCCCTCGACTTTCTCGGATACGCCATGCGCGCTAAATACGGTGACGCCGCCATCAGGGATTTCATCGACTTCTTTAACGAAGATCACCCCCTTGGCCTTCAAATCATCGACAACCCATTTATTATGCACGATCTCGTGGCGCACATACACAGGCGCGCCATATTTCACGAGTGCCTTTTCGACGATTTCAATCGCACGTTCCACACCAGCACAAAAACCGCGCGGTTGGGCAAGAATAACGTTGAGAGCAGCGCTTTGATTCATGCTGCATTGCTAACGCGTTTTTGGCACTGAGTAAACCGAAAAGGCTAGAGCTTATAGAGGCTATACTCAATATCTTCTTCAAAAATGAAGAGCAATGGAATTAGCTGATCCTTATGTTCTTCCGCCAGCCCTTCGCTGTAAAACACGTTTTCTCCTTCACGTGAAAGCGACGAGCCGTCGGCGAAATCGATAAAAATGATGTCACCGCTGGCTCTAAAGGAGGTGAACAGATCCATATCATAGTTTTCTTTGAAGCTCTGGACTTCGCTGTCATGTTCAGCTAGCCAGGCGATGGCGCTTTTCCCTGATGCTTCTTCAATATCGTAGCCTTTTACAATATAGGAGCCATCACGAAACCCAATGGTCGTAACGCTACCATCATGAGAATATTTCGCTGTTTTAGGTAGTGTGTGTTTGATATCGGCATAAAACGGCTCTAGCCATGGCAGGTTGCCATTTGCATTAGCGATGGTTGCAATGAGCGCTAAAAAAACAAAAACAAATAGTTTCATATTTCCTCCTTATTTCAATGTGCTTAGGCTACGCCTTTTTAGCCCTGGTGTAAACCGCTCAGATACTCTTCAGACTGCATCTCGATTAACCGTGATACGGTTCGCTCAAACTCAAAGCTCCCATCGCCTGATAGGTAGAGTGCATTAGGTGAGGTGGCGGCACTACAAATCAAAATCGTGTTACAATCATAGAGTGCGTCAATCAATGTTACGAAGCGCTTGGCTTCGTTGCGGTATTCCGGAGTGAGAAGCGGAATATCTTGCAGAAACACAATGTGAAAGATTTTGGCGATCTCGAGATAGTCCTCAGCGCCAAGCGCACGGGCGCAGAGCTCATCAAAGGTACACCAGGCGATATCATTACATGTCTTATCAAGTGTAAGAGTTCGTCCACGAAGATTCAGTGTAAAAGGGTGTGACTCAGCGCATTGCGATAGGCTGCTATATAACTCTTGTAGTTTTTCTATGGCTTTGTCATCTGTAGGCGTGAAATATACTTGTTTGAAGGATTGCATTTGCTGCATTCGATAATCAGTAGGGCTAACGAGCTGCAAAACCTCCATATGTCTTTCGATTAACTCGATAAATTTCTCGAACTGATCGCGTTGAAGCCCACCTTGATACAAATCCGATGGCGGGCGATTTGAGGTAAACACCACTATAACACCAGCCTTAAAGAGCGCAGTGAAAAGTTGCGCTAAGATCATCGCATCTGTAATATCGTGGACTTGAAGCTCATCAAGGCATAGCAGCTCCGTATTCACCACAATCTCATCGGCGATGTATTGCATCAGATTTTGGCCATCTTTTTCACTGCGCAGCTCATGAATGCGTTTGTGAATATCAATCATGAAAGCATGA
Organism: uncultured Azospirillaceae bacterium; assembly: GCA_964352815.1. Classification (GTDB taxonomy): domain Bacteria; phylum Pseudomonadota; class Alphaproteobacteria; order Rickettsiales; family UBA3002; genus CAYGTO01. Next base: position 4,996 of record CAYGTO010000013.1, read on the forward strand.
AAATGATAACGCTTTTTTTGTGATGTTTCGGCAGATTTATAGAACATATCCATGAGCATGGTTTTGCCACGCCCAACACCTCCCCATAAATACAGACCGCATTGCTCTGGAAGAGCATGTTCATTCCCTTTTCCTTTGAGCAGACGGTACATGGCGGAGCGATGCTTGACCCGGTCACGGGTTTGCGTAAGCTCATATACACGGTCCAATGCCTCCACCGCCGCTTGCTGTGCTGGGTCAGGCGTGAGGGTGCCTTGTTCTAACAAATGTTGGTATTGACCAATAAATTGCGCGGGAATATCACACATGCGTTACTCTTACGAGATCGGACACGACCCTTCAAGCAGAGTTACAGTTTTTTTAGTAGGGTCAATAAGAGAAAAGCTCTTGATACAACAGTGTCTTAATGCGATGCTCACGCGCCATGGTAGAAACAAAATATAGCGCAGCCGAAATTCATGCGCAAAGCATGCTCTGGCGTATGCAGGGTAAAACGATTGGTCTGGTGCCGACAATGGGTGCGCTGCATGCAGGGCATTTGTCGTTGATTCGCGAAGCTGTGAAAATTTGTGATAAGGTGATTATCAGTATTTTCGTGAATCCAATGCAATTCCGGGCGGGCGAAGATTTTGATGCTTATCCACGTACGCTCGATGAAGACCGCGAAAAAATTGCAGCGCTCGGTTTCGAAGACATGCTCGTGGTTTATACCCCCGAAGCGAGCGAAATCTATCCGCGAGGCTTTGCGACAAGCGTCTCAGTAAAGGGGCTGACAGAAGTGCTTTGCGGTGCTTCTCGACCTGGACACTTCGATGGGGTGGCAACCATCGTTACGAAATTACTCGTTCAAACTTCCCCAGGCTATGCCTTTTTCGGTGAAAAAGATTATCAACAGCTGCTCGTAGTTCGCCGCTTAGCGAAGGATCTCAATATTCAATGTGAGATTGTCGGCTGCCCCATTGTGCGTGAAATGGATGGGCTCGCCATGTCTTCGCGCAATGCTTATCTTTCCTCACAGGAGCGCAGCATTGCCCCGATTCTCTATCAAACGCTGAATGATGTCGCAGAGCCCATCCGCAGCGGCATTCATGTCGCGACGGCATTGGAAGCGGGTAAAGATGCGTTAGCCATTGCCGGCTTTGATCCGATTGATTATTTTGACTATCGAACGTCGACAACATTAGAAAAGCTCGACCGTTATGAGCCGGGGGGGCGTTTGCTAGCGGCGGCGCATCTTTGCGGAACGCGGTTAATCGATAATTGTGAGGTATAATGGATAAAAAGGAACTGCTTGCTGAATTTGAAGCCGCTGAGGCGATTCTTAAAGGGCATTTTATTCTTTCCTCGGGGCTTCACAGCGATACCTACCTGCAATGCGCGCGGGTGATGATGGAGCCGGCGCGCGGGGAAAAGCTATGCCAGGTGCTTGCCGATAAGGTCTGCAACCATTTAACCGCATCAGAGAAACGCATCGATATGGTGGTTGCGCCGGCCATGGGCGGTGTGGTGGTTGGCTATGAAATGGGAAGGCAACTCAATGTTCCGACGATTTTTTGCGAACGTGTCGATGGCTCGTTTCAGCTGCGCCGCGGCTTTGCGATAGAGAAGGGGGCGAATATCTTGCTTCTTGAAGATGTGGTGACAACGGGTAAATCATCGCTCGAAACCGTGAAATGCGTGAGCGATGCGGGTGGAAATGTGATTGCGGAAGCCTGCCTTGTCGACCGCTCGAATGGCGATCATCAATTGCCCTTCCCGCTGATTTCACTGCTTGAAATCGATGTCAAAACCTTCGATTCCGATAATGTACCCAAGAAGCTAGAGGGTGTTCCGGCGATCAAGCCAGGGAGTAGGCATCTGGCGAAGTAGAAAGCAGGGGAGCAATAATTTCTGCGGCTTCGATATGCGGTCCAGGCTCTCTCGTTTCCGGCGTTACTTTCTGTTTAGGCTCATAAACACGTATATTACTCTCTTCTGCCTCATTTCTTACGAATTTAGCCACTTTTTTATGTGAAACGATCTGGTGGCGTCGTAAGGGAGTTCGCCCAGCCGTTCTAATTTTTTCTTCTAAATCACTCACTAACACTTTGATATGCGGTTGTTCGTGGAGTTCGGCATAGCCATATTTCTCATTCGTATCTTTTCCTTCAAAGCGGTTCTTGTCTGTGTAGTAAATCACCGCTACACCACCATGAATACGCCTCGTATCCCCTGAGTTTCCTCTAAGCCATGTTAGTGGGCTGTCTGGATTGTGAGTCGCTCCGGCAAAAATATCCCTATCAATGGCGAAGCGTAAGTAGGGACCATTGAGCCGTTTCTCAAGAGCCTCATTAAACTCGCCATTCCCTGTCCGCGGCTGAGCAAATGTGAAGAGTCCATCAATCTTTGCCTCAGGGCTACTTTCAAGATATTTTGCTGTAAATGCACATGCGATCATACCGCCCAGTGAATGGCCTGTGATTGATATCGCTGCATTTGGGTGGGCCTTTGTCATCGTTACTAACTCTGAGCGCATTGCCTCATAAAAATTAGTCTCGCTTTCATATCGACTATCTTCCGGGTAGTCAGGGACTGTCTCAAGCGTATCCATAGCAACTTTACTGATTTTTCCGCCTAAAGGAGCGTCGACAGGGCTGTCAAACAATGCAATATTGGTTGCCCTAAGAATTTCATCAGGTTTGAGATTGCCAATTTTTTTAAGTATCTTCTTTGCAGCATACCACTTCACGTCTCCTTGACTATGCGGTTTAGCGAGGCGTGAGCCGCGAAAGGCCACAATGATTTGTTCATCATTGGCGATAATTATCCCGATCATCCCCTCATTTCTGAAACAAATACGGTCAAACTTTTTCAAGAATTTCTTATTATCTTTACGCGATGAGAGGGCAAGATTATCTGAATAGGCCAAATCACAGAGGCGTGATAAAAGGTGTATAAGATCGGTTTGAACCCGGCATGCCGGCTTACCAGATTTTGCTGGAATATCTAAATATGCTAACCCCATGCTTCTTTACTACGCAATCGCAGAGGCGTTGTGCATTAAACTTTTATGACATTATACACTAAACAATGGCAGGAGAGACCACCATAATAGCCTGGCGACCTTCCATTTTCGGCTCATTCTCAATTTTGATCTTCTCGCCCAGCTCCTCTTTGACACGGGTCAACACCTGCATCCCAAGGTCTTGGTGGGCCATTTCACGGCCGCGGAAACGCAGTGTGATCTTCACCTTATCGCCATGATCAAGGAACTTATGGACCTGCTTCATCTTGGTCTCAAAATCATGCGTATCAATATTCGGACGCAGCTTCACTTCCTTCAACGTCACGGTCTTTTGCTTCTTTTTAGCTTCGCTAGCTTTCTTTTGCGCCTGATATTTATATTTTCCGTAATCGAGAATTTTGCAAACCGGCGGCTCGGCGTTGGGTGAAATTTCAACAAGATCGAGCTTCGCTTCTTTTGCGCGTGACAAGCCTTCAGAGATGGAAACCACTCCGGCCATGTCACCATTTTCATCTACTAAGCGGATTTTTTCAGCAGTAATTTCGCTGTTTACTCGCGGCTCATCTGAATTCTTCTTGGGAGAATAGCGCGAGTTCATTTAGTCTTCGTCATGTGTTTAGTTGGCTCCATTAATACGTTATAGCCCTATTTGGGCATCTGCGCTTCTTTCCGTAGTATAGAAATAACATCTTCTTTTGCAAGAATTTCTTGTCCCTGCGTGCCTAAACGGCGAATCGCAACGGTATTATTCTCCACATCCTTCGGGCCAACCGCTAAAATCACCGGCACTTTAGCGTTGGAATGCTCGCGCACCTTATAATTGATTTTATTGGCTGAAAAGTCAGTTTTCACCCGTAATCCTGATGTTTTTAGCGACTCAGCAACCTCACTCGCATAGTCATCCTGCGCGTTGGTAATGCTGCACACGACGGCTTGCACTGGCGCGAGCCAAAGTGGGAAATGGCCAGCATATTGCTCAATCATGATGCCGATGAAGCGCTCGAGAGCGCCCAAGATGGCACGGTGAAGCATGACAGGGCGATGTTTTTCGCCATCCTCGGCCACATAATTAGCATCCAGACGCTCGGGCAAGACGAAGTCTAGCTGCAGGGTTCCGCACTGCCAATCGCGACCAATCGCATCACGCAAATGGAATTCAAGCTTCGGGCCATAAAATGCACCTTCGCCGGGCAACACCTCATAGCTGAGGCCTGCCGCAGTCACGGCATCCATTAAGCTTTTCTCGGCTTTATCCCATGTGGCGTCAGTGCCAGCGCGAGTTTCAGGACGTGTGGCAATTTTGACATCAACCTCAGTGAAGCCAAGCTCTTCATACACTTCTTCAAGTAAGCGGCAAAAACGTTCGGTTTCTTCAACAATTTGGTCTTCCGTACAGAAAATATGTGCATCATCCTGCACAAAACCACGCAAACGCATCAACCCATGCAGTGCGCCGCTGGCTTCATTTCGAAAGCAGGAACCAAACTCTGCCATACGTAGCGGCAGATCGCGGTAAGATTTGATGCCCAGATTAAAAATCTGCACATGGCATGGGCAATTCATTGGTTTCACTGCCAGCGTACGGTCTTCCGCATCATCGATGGTGAACATATTCTCGCGGAACTTTTCCCAGTGGCCCGATTTTTCCCACAGAACGCGGTCGACAATCACCGGTGTTTTCACTTCCTGATACCCATTTTTCTCAAGCTTCCCACGGATATAATTCTCGATCAGGCGATAGAGCGTCCAGCCTTTATCATGCCAAAAAATCTGCCCCTGAGCCTCTTCCTGAATATGAAAGAGATCCATCTCGCGGCCAAGCTTACGGTGGTCACGTTTTTCGGCTTCTTCAAGCATGGTCAGATGCGCTTGGAGATCATCCTTGCTCGCAAAGGCGATCCCGTAAATTCGCTGAAGCATTTTATTGTCAGAATTTCCTCGCCAATAAGCCCCCGCGAGTTTGGTCAGTTTAAAATGTTTGGAAATTTTCGACAGGTTCGGCACGTGCGGGCCATAGCATAAGTCGATAAACGCATTATCACCTTCGCCTTGGCGGTAGAGCGACACTTTGCCGTCGGTGCCGTCATTTTTCTCTTTCGCCATCGCAACGAGCTCGGCTTTATACTCTTCGCCGCGGCTTTTGAACAAGGCGATAGCATCGTCAAAGCCATGCATCTCGCGCTGAACCGGTAGTTTACGATTCAGAATTTCTTCCATCTTTTTTTCGATTTTCGGCAGATCATCGGGCACGAGGGAATGCGAATCGAGGTCGATATCATAATAAAACCCATAATCGATGGTCGGGCCAATAGCTAGTTTCGCATCGGGCCAGATTTCCTTCACCGCCAGCGCCAGCACTTGCGCAGTAAGGGTGTGTCGCATGATTTCGAGGCCTTCCTCATCCTTCGTGGTGAGAATGGCGAGCTCGTGATCGCCGTAAATTTCGATTGAGAGATCATGCTGCTTCCCGTCGAGCTTCATTGCCACCGCGGCTTTCGCGAGACCTACACCGATCGACTCGGCGACCCCCATGCCCGTTACTCCCGGCGCATAGCTTCGCTGTGATCCGTCGGGCAGGGTAAGGGTAATGTCGTTTTGTGCTTTTTTTGCTGTCATCATCATGTCATTACCCGAATTGTGAAACAATTCTAGGGTAATCCAGTTAGTGTTGCTCTGGATTGCCTTAGAATCGCTCATGCGATTCAGGCAATGACATGTTTTGGATCGATTTGCTTGGAAAGTCAACGTTTGGGCGCAATTTCTACAGCCTATATGGGGATTCTATTTGACAAAGGGGTATTGGGGAAGGGGGTAGAAGCCATTTTTCTTCAATAAAAAGAAAAAAAGCCAGGAAAAACAAACGTTCTTCCTGGCGCAATCGGAGATATACAAAAGTCAAAAAAGGATGTTTGATGTGACCGATCATCGTCATTTCGAGTGAGGCCAGAGGCCGACGAGAAATCTTAGATCTCTCCGCAGCGTTGCTGCGTTCGAGATGACGCGTGTCTAGTCTTCTAGCTGGTCGTTAATCATGCCGAGTACTGCATCGATTTCTGCGTCCATATCGTCATCGATCCAAACGCTGTCAATGCCCTGTGTTCCCTGCGAAAGTACATCTGCATCAAAGTGTTTCGCGCGATGGGTGAATTTTCTAACCTCTAAGTTCATGGTTCTTTCCTTTCGGGGCTACATGCCCTCATCCCTGTTATGCTTGCCGAGCGATTGGAGCCTTCTTGTGATGCTTGCCTCGCCTTAAGCTCACCATCGCACAAAGAAATTAACGAAAGGTAAAGCTGTGGATAAATTTTTTGGAATTGTCATATAGGAAACGCAATACCGACGAAAGTCGGTATCCCATACAACTTGCTAGACCCCGTTTTTCAACGGGGTTGTATTCTATTAAAGAATCAACGTTTACGCCGCTTTTTTCTTCGATTTGGCGGGCTTTGAAGGCTCTTTTTTCTCGGCCACATCAAAGCTGAGTAGCTTGACCTGCTGAATACTATCGAGCGTGGTCAAGGCGTTTTGCGTTTTGCTGTCAATATCTTGATCGATCTCAAGCAAGGCAATGGCTTCATCCTGCGCGCCGTCATCTTCGTGACGGCCCAGGTGGAAATTCGCAATATTGATGCCCGCATCACCGAGTACCTGGCCGACGCCGCCAATCATTCCCGGCTTATCATCATTGGTAATGTAGAGCATGCGCGGACCGAGGGCCGCTTCCAGCGCTACGCCGCTAATGGACACAATACGCGGGGACTCACCGAACAGCGTGCCCGCCACATCGCGCGTCTGGCGATCGGAGGTGACGATCACGCGGATTAAGCTCTTATAATGCGGCTCGCGCTCATGAGTCACTTCGCTTACTTCAATGCCGCGCTCTTTCGCTACCATCGGGGCGTTCACCATGTTGACGCCCTCCATAAGCGGAGTGAGTAAGCCGTTGAGAATCGCTGCGCTGAGCGGTTTGGTGTTGAGTTTGGCCACATGCCCTTCATATTCAATCACGACTTTATTCAGGCCAGTTTCAGTAATTTGCCCGGCAAAACTACCAAGCTGGCCGGCGAGGGTAATGAAGGGGTTGAGCTTTGCTGCATCTTCGGCAGAAACCGAAGGCATATTGAGTGCATTGGTCACCGTGCCATTCACTAAATAGTCAGCCATTTGTTCGGCGACTTGAATCGCAACATTTTCTTGAGCTTCCGAGGTTGAAGCACCCAAATGCGGTGTGCAAATCACTTGCTCCATACCGAAGAGTGCATTTTCTTTCGCCGGTTCATCTTCAAACACATCGAGCGCTGCCGCAGCAACTTGGCCAGATTCAATGGCGGCTTTAAGATCTGCTTCCACTACCAATCCACCGCGTGCGCAATTAATGATACGTACGCCCTTCTTACATTTCGCAAAAGCATCCTTATTCAGAATGTGGCGCGTCGCGTCATTGAGCGGGGTGTGGAGCGAGATCACATCGGCGCGTGCCAGTAGCTCATCGAGCTCAAGCTTTTCAACATGAATCGATTTCGCATGTTCAATGCTCAGGAACGGGTCAAAGGCGCACACCTTCATTTTCAGTCCTTGCGCGCGGTCGGCCACAATCGAGCCAATATTCCCGCAGCCAATCAGCCCGAGCGTTTTACCCGCCAGCTCCATGCCGCTGAATTTTGATTTTTCCCATTTGCCTTCATGGGTTGAGGCGTTGGCTTGCGGAATGTGCCGCGCCATCGCCATCATCATCGAAATGGAATGCTCGGCGGTGGTCACGGAATTGCCGAACGGCGTGTTCATCACCACGACGCCATGCGCTGTCGCCGCTTTCGTATCGACATTATCGACGCCGATCCCCGCGCGGCCAATGACTTTCATATTACTTGCCGCGACCAGCACCTTCTCGTTCACTTTGGTTGCTGAACGAATCGCGAGCCCTTCATACTTACCAACGCATGCGAGCAGCTCATCCTCGCTCATGCCGACTTTCACGTCGACGTCGATGCCGCGAGATTCGAAGATTTCTTTAGCTTTAGGGCTGAGTTTGTCGGAGATAAGTACTTTGGTCATTAGACTACCATTAATGTTGTTTTTCCTGTTTTAAGCGCGGTTTCACGCGCTTTTTCAAAATTTTCATGGCTTAACCTCTCACTTCTGATCGGGCCGCTTACGTTTCCCATTTCACGTATTTGACGCCATGACAGCATCGGCTCTAGACCAGATGCTTTATATTGTTCTTTTGTCACTTCTCTTGGCACTATGGATTTACATGGGTTTCCCTGATCATCCATACCCCATGGAAAGAAAAGCCTTTCCATGAGCTTATCTGCCTCAAGACTATCAAGCCTATGCATTTATTTTCCCTCTCGCGCTGATGCGGGTGTAGAGGGAAGAGCGCCAGAAATCAAGCCCTATGCGGCTTTTTTACTCATATTTGCTTTGATTTCAGCATACGCCCAATCAAGCCACGGGAAAAGCGCCTCGAGGTCACTCGTTTCAACGGTTGCACCGCCCCACAAACGAAGGCCAGGGGGGGCATCGCGGTAGGCGCCGATATCATAGGCCACGCCTTCTTTCTCGAGCATCGACGCAATCTGTTTCGCACCGGCCGCTTGGTCATCGGCGGAAAGCGATTGATACCATGGATCGATGATCTTAAGGCATATCGACGTGCTCGAACGGGTGTCTTTGGTCTCGGCTAAAAAGTCGACCCAGTCTGTGTTTTCAGCCCAATTTTGAACAGCCGTTAAATTATTGGCTGAACGTTCAACCAATCTGTTTAAGCCACCAATCGACTCGGCCCAGGCCAGCCCATCGAGCGCATCGGCGACGGCCAACATTGATGGGGTGTTAATGGTAGCTCCGGTAAAAATGTCATCGACCAAAGCCCCTTTCTTGGTGAGTTGGAAAATTTTCGGCAGCGGCCACGAAGGTGTATATTCTTCGAGGCGCTTCACCGCGCGTGGGCTGAGGACGAGCATTCCATGTGCTCCTTCGCCGCCCATAACTTTTTGCCATGACCAGGTGATGACATCGAGCTTGCTGTAATCCATCTCCATAGCAAACACGGCGGAGGTAGCGTCGCAAATCGATAGCCCTTCGCGGTTTTCGGGGATCCACTCTAAATGAGGCACGCGCACGCCGGAGGTGGTGCCGTTAAAACAGAAGACGACATCACGCGCCCAATCGATGTTTGACAGATCGGGCAGGGCGCCATAGCCCGCTTCCATAATGTTCAGATCATCAAGTTTCAGCTGCGCCTTGCAGTCCTTGGCCCAGGTGGATGAGAAGCTCTCCCATGCGAGCACATCTGCGCCGCGCGCGCCAAGCAGGTTCCACATCGCCATTTCAATCGCGCCGGTATCCGAAGCGGGAACGATGCCGAGAATATAGTCATCGGGTAGGCCGAGCAGGGCATGGCTTTGATCGATCACTTCTTTCAGCTGGGCTTTCCCAAGCTTGGAACGATGCGAGCGGCCTAAACTTGAAAGGTCTAGCGCAGTAATATCGTAGCCGGGGCGCTTGGCGCAGGGACCGGAAGAAAAATTAGGATTGGCAGGTTTGGTCGTTGGTTTCATGGGGGAGTTGTTAGTCCTTAGTTGTTTGTCTTTTGTGTCATTACCTGAATCGCGCGAGCGATTCTAAGGTAATCCAGAGAGTGATGCACTGGATTCCCCTAGAATTTACTGACGTAAATTCGGGGAATGACAGGCTTTTTATGCCATTGTTTATACAAGAACAGGCTGCGTTTCGCAATGCCCATTCCCTAAGAAATGTCATCGAATTGTCACTTTATTCTGCTTCATCACAGATTGTCTTGTTTCTGCTACGTTACTATCCACTTAAGCAGAAAGGAGTAACTTCGATCACCCGCCAAGAGCATGATGAACTCAAAGCGCGTGTCGTGAAGCTAGAGAGCTTACTCGCCGGTCTCGATGACGAGGTTATCGAAGACGAAGCCGAGGATGAGGTTACGGCAGGATAATCACCATGCCGTGTTCATCAAGATTGGGGTATCCGCCCGCGGGTGCCCCTTTTCTTATGTCATTAGCAACTCTTCTAACACATGCGTGAGCGTGCAGAGATTCTCTTCGCTGGAGAGGCGATGATCGCCGGACTTAATAAAGAGGACGTCGACATCATCGGATGTCATTTTGTGTGCAATGTCGAGTGAGAATTGGTAAGGAACGTCTTCATCGCGCATACCATGAAGCAGGCGCACGGGGCAGGTGATATCTATTTTTCCATCTAAGAGATTATGCTGGCGGCTCTCTTCAATAAAGGCGTGGCGAATCGGGTAGGGGTCATCGCTATAGTCGCTAGGCAGATGAATAATGCCTTTCTCCACCAGCTCTTGCTGTTGTTCTTTGGGCAGTTGATCCCACATCAATTTGGTTGGAAAGTCGGGCGCGGCAGCTATGCCAAGAAGCGCATGCACGCGATTCGGGTTGGCGAGGGCCAAGAGCAGCATGATCCACCCGCCCATCGAGGAACCAATCAAAATGTACTTTTGATCTGGGTTTGCGACCTGGTCCAGAATCGCTTGCGCATCGCTGAGCCATGTGCCGATGCTGCCTTCGGTAAATTCACCCGATGATTGGCCATGCCCCTTATAATCAAACCGAATGAAGCTGAGCTTCTCTTGGTGGCAATAAGCCTCTAAGTGCGTTGCCTTGCTGCCAGTCATATCCGACATCAAGCCGCCGAGAAAGATGACGCCCGGCTTAGAGAGATCGCCTTCATGTTTATGGTAGGCTAGTTGAACATTCTCACTCAGAGATAAAAACTGTGGGTCGGCCATGGACGAAACTCGCTTTCTCATTGCTTGATGATGTGCTTTTGAATAGCGTACCCGGCATGAATGCACAAGCCCCGACCATCCTTCAAATTCTTCCCGAGCTGATTAATGGCGGCGTTGAACGTGGCACGGTTGAAATGTGTCAGGCAATTCAGGAGCGCGGCTGGCGGGCGATCGTTGTCTCAAAAGGCGGGCCGATGGTGATGCAGGTGCGTCATACGCGGGCCGATCATATTGAACTACCAGTGCATAGTAAAAACCCGTTTGTAATGCTCGATAATACGCGCCATTTGGTGCATGTGATTCGTAAGAACAATGTCTCGATTATCCATGCGCGTTCACGAGCGCCGGCGTGGAGCGCTTTGCTTGCTTCGAAAATCACGGGCGTGCCGATGATCACAACCTTTCACGGGGCGTATAAAACGCGAGGCCTGTTCAAGAAGTTCTATAATAGTGTGATGACGCGCGGAGAAAAGATTATCGCCGTGTCAAACTTCATGTCGGACCATATTCAAAAGGAATATAAAGTCTCGAAGGAAAAGATTGAGGTGATCCCGCGCGGTGTGGATTCGCGCTATTTCCACCCGGATGCGGTACGTGCACCGAAACTGATTGAACTAACGAATGAATGGCGTCTACCTGATGATTGTGGACCTGTGATTTTAATGCCAGCACGGCTCACACGCGGCAAGGGGCACCACGTGCTGCTCAAAGCGTTGCCAAAACTCTCGAATAAACATTATATGGCAATTTTGCTAGGAGATGATGGCCAGCACTCACCATATCAGAAAGAATTAGAAGCTATGATTGACAAGTATGGGCTCGGACAGCATGTGCGCTTTGCGAGTAGCACGCGCGATATGACCGAGGCCTATATGTTGGCAGAAGTGGTGGTGTGTCCATCGATTGTGCCAGAATCTTTTGGCCGGGTTGCGATTGAGGCGCAAGCGATGGGGTGCTGCGTGATTGCATCGAATCATGGTGGAGCCAGAGAAACCATTCAAAACGGAGACACAGGGTATCTCGTTGAGCCGGATAATGCAGAGCAACTTGCGGGGGCGATTGAATATTGCCTCAATATGGATCAAGAAACCCGTGATATTCTGCGTGATAACGGCCAATGGTGGGTCTCAGAGCATTTCTCTCTCGATCAGATGAAACAAAAAACGTTGAGCGTCTACGAAGAAGTGCTATCGTCGGCCGAATGAGAGCAATTTTGGTGATCAAACACGGGGCGTTAGGCGACATTGTGCTCGCAGCAAGCGCCTTTGCGGCCATTCGCGAAGCTCATCCAAAGTCACATGTCACACTACTTACTACTAAGCCCTACGCTGCATTGCTAGAAAAGAGCCCGTATTTTGATGAAGTCTGGGTTGATGGACGACCGAAGCCGTGGCAGCTGAGAAAGCTAAGAGATTTAAGAAATTTGCTGCGTTTGAGAAAATTTAAGCGGGTGTACGACCTGCAAACCTCTCAGCGCAGTAGTGGTTATTACCGACTCTTTGCTGACCCCAAGCCTGAATGGTCGGGGATTGTCAAGGCAGGGTCTCATCCGCATGATAACCCAAAGCGCGGCGGTATGCATTCGATTGACCGGTTACAAGAGCAGCTCGCGATCGCGGGCATCACTGAAATGAAGCGCGGGGATATTAGCTGGCTTAAAGCAGAAACAGGGAAATTCGTTGATTTCGCGAAGAAGGGGAAGGGCAAATTCGCACTGCTCGTGCCCGGGGGTTCGGCGCACCGACCGCAGAAGCGTTGGCCAGCCGAACATTTTATTAAGCTAGCGCAATGGATGATTTCAAATGGGACGCGCCCGGTCTTTATTGGCGCGGGCGCTGAAAAAGAGCTGCTTGATCACATATGTGAAAAGGTTGGTAAGAAGGCAGTCAATTTATGCAATCAAACCTCGTTTGGCGATATTGCGGAGCTGGCGCGCGGAGCGCTCATTGCCGTGGGCAATGATACGGGACCGATGCATCTTATCGCGGCGACAGGGTGCCCGGTGCTGACATTGTTCTCTTCTGATTCTGATCCGGAAAAAAGCGCGCCAAGAGGCACAATCACCGATGTGATGCAGCGCGATGATTTATCCAAGCTTAGCGTGGAAGAGGTGATTCGATCGAGCGATTTATTGTTGCAAAACGCGGCGATGATCACTCCATATGCTGCCCCCCATTGACCGAGAGCGTTTCACCAGTAATAAAGCCCGCTTCATCAGCGGCTAAGAAACACACGGCGCGTGCAATCTCACTGGGTTCACCTAAGCGGCCGACTGGAATATCTTCAATGATTTTTTCAAGGATATCTTCACGTACGGCGCGGACCATATCGGTACCAATATAGCCCGGCGCAACCGCATTAACGGTGATTCCTTTGGCTGCAGTTTCACGTGCCAAAGCTTTAGTGAAGCCGAAAATGCCAGCTTTTGCAGCAGAATAGTTGGTCTGCCCAAACTGGCCATCCTGGCCATTAATCGAGCTGATATTCACGATTCGGCCAAAACTATGTTTCCGCATATGATCGATCACGGCGCGCGTCATGTTAAAGCAAGAATTGAGATTTGTTTCGATCACGGCATTCCAATTCGATGAATCCATTTTGTGAATCGCTGAATCACGTGTAATCCCGGCATTGTTGATCAGAATTTCGACATGGCTGCCAAATTCTTTTTCAATTTCCGCAATACCGGCAAAGCAGGAATCATAATCCGAGACGTCCCACTTTAACGCCATAATCCCCGTCTCGTCGCGGAATGTTTGTGCCGCTTCTTCATTACCCGCATAATTAGCGACTACTCTACATCCGGCTTGATGAAGGTCTTCACTGATCGCCCGGCCGATTCCCCTGGTTCCGCCAGTGACAACTGCAATACGTTCTTTCATGATTTCCTCCGCCTATGACCGTTCGACGCACATGGCAATGCCCATCCCGCCGCCAATACATAATGTTGCCAGACCTTTTTTTGCGTCACGACGGTTCATCTCATGCAGTAATGTCACGAAAATACGGCATCCTGATGCGCCAATCGGATGGCCCAGCGCAATGGCGCCACCATTCACATTTACCTTATCTGTATCCCATCCCATTTCTTTGTTCACCGCCGCCGCTTGCGCCGCAAACGCTTCGTTGGCTTCAATAAGGTCAAGATCGTCATGCGTCCACCCCGCTTTCTCAAGCGCGGTGCGTGAGGCGGGGATAGGTCCCGTTCCCATAATGCTTGGGTCAACACCGACCGTTGCCCAGCTTTTGATCGTCGCCAGTGGTGTCAGGCCGCGTTTTTCTGCCTCGCTTGCTTTCATCAGCATGACGGCTGCTGCACCATCATTAATGCCCGAAGCATTTCCCGCTGTGACGGTGCCTTCCTTATCAAAGGCGGGGCGGAGTTTGCCAAGGCCTTCAGCCGTCGTGCCAGCGCGTGGGAACTCGTCCGTATCGATAATCGTATCGCCCTTGCGTCCTTTAATGGTAACCGGAACGATTTCGTCTTTAAATGTGCCTGCATTCATCGCAGCTTCCGCTTTTTGCTGGGAATTCGCCGCGAAGGCATCTTGATCTTCACGCGAGAGCGAAAACTGTTTCGCCACATTCTCCGCCGTGATACCCATATGGTAATCATTGAAGCAATCCCACAAGCCGTCAACAATCATTGTGTCCTGCATTTTAGCGTCACCCATCTTCACGCCATTACGCAGATGCATCGCATGCGGTGAAGCACTCATATTTTCTTGGCCGCCTGCAATCACAATCTCTGCATCGCCCATCATAATCGCCTTATATCCCTCAGCGACGGCACGAAGCCCCGAGCCGCAGACTTGATTAATCGTCATTGCAGGTGTTTCTTTAGGAATACCTGCGTTAATAAGCGCCTGACGTGCCGGGTTTTGTCCAACTGCTGTGGTGAGTACTTGGCCCATCAACACTTCAGAAATATCTTTCGGTGCAATTTTGGTTTCGTCAATCAATGCGCGAAGCACAGTAGCGCCAAGCTCTGACGCGGGTACGCTGGCTAGCCCTCCGCTGAAATTCCCAATGGCAGTCCGCTTGGCTGCGACGATAACGATTGAATCACTCATAGTTCCTCCCTGGTGTCATGCGCTAAGTATTTGTGCGCTGCACAATAAAAATCATTATTTCTCTGTGGGTTATATACGGAAAGTCTGAAGTAATGTAAAGGGTGAATTACAGCTGTCTATCGAACCATTCAACTATTTTGTACCAACACTGCTTTGGTGCCTTTCGCCCCGCGAGCAGCCCAACATGGCCAAGCGAGGGAGTATGAAGCGTTGCATTGGGTAATGCCTTAAAGAGTCCCATCGCACATTCGTAGGGAACAATTTTGTCATCTTCTGGAATCACACAAAGGGAAGGGGTGTCGACGAGCTCTGCCGCAAGTGGCTGCCGGCGATCAGGCCACTCGCCTTTTGCGAGAGAGTTATCTTGAGGCCATTTGATAAAACATTCATAAGCAACATCACGCGTGAGCGGGATCCCGTCATTGACCCATTGCTCGACACTGAGAAAATGCTGCGCAGCATCACTATCTTTAAGCGCAGCAAAGTGCTGAAATTTTTCGAGTGTTTTCCACGGGTAGAGCAGATTAAATACGGATTGGACCGCTGCTGCTGGCATGGTCTGTTGGCCTTTAATAAGCGCTTCAAGCTGACTACGCAATTCAGGCGACAGGGGAATCGCAGGTGTGTCTTTAGCCTCATAATCCCATGGCGTTGCGAGCAGTGCTACCCCATGGATTTTATCTTTCCGAAGCTGTGTTAGTCCCAACGCTAAGATACCTCCCAAACAGTAGCCAAGCACATAAATCGGTGTGTTTGGATGCTGCTGTGCAAGCGTATCTAGGGCAGGGCACATGCGCCGCGTAATATAGTGGAGGCAATCATAGCCTTGCTCCGAGGGGCCCGGTTCCCCCCAATCGATGACATAGGGAGCGTAGCCATGGTTGTTGAGGTGGTTCGTGAAGCTATGCTGCGCATGGAGATCAAAAATCGTATGTTTATTAATCAGCGACGGAATCAGCAACACAATCGCTTTATGTTCCTCACCTGCTGCAGCATAACTGCGCAGCATGGTGCTGCCCTGTTGCCATATGACGGGATGGTCTTCATCGGGCCGCACATATGCTTCTTGATAATAACGCTCTAGCCCTTTGAGCGTGGCAGCAGACTGACGAAACATTTCATGTTGTAATGCTGCAACAAATTCAGGCTGCTGGAAGACGTCGTGAAACGCAGCAAAGGGCTCGTCAATAGTCTTCTTCGAAGAAGCGCTTCGCCCGCTTTTCTTGGCTGTGCGTTCGCGTGCGGTAGAGGCTTTCGCGTTCGGCCATGCGCTGTTCGGATTCAAGAAGGGCGATGCGGGCTTCGCATGCTGCAAGGCGCTGTTTAATCCAAGCCAGCTCACTGTCATAAGATGCATCATCAGGGGGAGTGTCAGAATCGGCGTCATATTCTTCTTCCTCCATACCGGCCATGCTGCGCATATTGGCAAGCCCTTGTTGCATCATCTGCGTCATCGTATCGACCCCCTGGTCGAAATTGTGTTGCATCGCATGTTGCGCTTCGTTCCATGTATGGTTCCGATG
The DNA here is from genome assembly GCA_964352815.1 of uncultured Azospirillaceae bacterium. GTDB lineage: Bacteria > Pseudomonadota > Alphaproteobacteria > Rickettsiales > UBA3002 > CAYGTO01. The sequence continues at coordinate 21,382 of CAYGTO010000013.1, forward strand.
TTCTTCGCTTTTCTGTGCGGTAAAATCGGTATAGGCTTTTGAGAATGGTTTTCCCGTGCTCGCCATCATCGTATTGCCCTGAAATTGTTGAATCGCATCTGCCATCGCTCTGATGAACGATTGATCGTGCATGCCATTCGATAATTGTTGCTGCCATAGCGAAATAAAATCTTTCGCGAGGGCGCTATAGTCGGGTTGACTCATATTAGCTCCCGCATTTGCTAACCGATATTTTGATTGAATCCTAGAAGTGGCTATGGTAGCTGTCTAGCATAATTTTGAAACTACGCACGCCTTCGCAGGTGCAACATAGGGAGAGTAATCATGCAACATGCAGACGCAAAAGCGCAGCAAGACGACATCGTGGTGGTCAAGAAATATGCCAACCGCCGTCTTTATAATACGGAGACGAGCACGTATGTAACGCTCGAAGATTTACGCAAAATGGTGAGCGCTGGTCGCGACTTTTTGGTGTGCGATGCAAAAACCGGAACGGATATTACCCGCTCTATTCTTACACAAATTATTTTTGAAATGGAAAGCAAGTCAGATGGCTTCCTGCTTCCTGAAACGTTCATGAAGTCATTGATTGGCTATTATGATGATACGATCAAAGATTTCGTGCCGCCCTACCTTGAGAATAGCATGGAAACCTTCATGCAGAACCAAGAGAAGATGCGCGACACGATGGCAACGGCAATGAAGTCAAGTGCTGATGCGATGAAGAAAGGCTCGAAGATGATGACCCCGATGAGCGGCATGGGAAGCTTTGAAGACATCACGAAACAGAATATGGAAATGTTCTCAAGCGCGATGAAAATGTTCTCACCGTTTGGCGCAATGAGCGGACAAGAAAACCCAGCTACGAAGAAAAAGAAGAAGTAATTAGTTTTAATTGCTGGAACATAAAATTGGCATAGCTGCAATTGTCACGTTAACTACCGTTGCAGCAGCTATTACCCAAGTTGCATAGTTTATTTGATTTTGAACCCTTGAACTAGCATCAGCTTGAGCTTTTATGATTTCTGCAAGCTTGTCTAAGGCATCTGGCGTTGCGCTGTGCTTGACCATCTAATCCCTCGGCCCAATCATATCTTCGGGTTTTACCCACTCGGCGAACTGATCTTCCGTTAAAAGATCGAGCGAAAGAGCCGCTTCTTTTAGCGTGGTACCTTCCTTGTGGGCTTTTTTCGCAATTTTTGCAGCATTGTCATACCCGATATGCGGGTTGAGTGCTGTCACGAGCATGAGTGATTCATCGCGTAGCTTTTCAATACGCTCTTTGTTTGCCTCAATCCCGACCACACATTTATCTGTAAAGCTAACACAGCTATCCGCAATCAGGCGAATGGACTGCAGCAGATTATAAATCATGACTGGCTTGAAGACATTCAGCTCGAAATGTCCTTGCGAGCCCGCCACTGTCACTGCGGTATGATTTCCCATCACCTGTGCGCACACCATGGTCAGCGCTTCGCACTGGGTAGGGTTCACCTTACCCGGCATGATCGAACTGCCCGGCTCATTTTCAGGAAGCGCGAGCTCACCTAAGCCGCAGCGCGGGCCTGAACCAAGAAAACGAATGTCATTCGCGATTTTCATTAAAGAACAGGCAAGGGTATTGAGCGCACCCGATGATTCAACGATCGCATCATGCGCGGCGAGCGCTTCAAACTTATTCTCTGCCGTGATGAAGGGAAGCTTCGTAATGGCCGCCACTTCTTTGGCAAACTGCTCAGCGAATCCCTTCTTACTATTGATCCCTGTACCGACGGCAGTCCCGCCTTGGGCGAGTTGGTAGAGTCGGGGCAGGGTGTCTTTCACTCGTTGAATACCATAATTCATCTGCGTGACATAGCCGGAGAATTCTTGGCCAAGGGTGAGTGGCGTCGCGTCTTGCGTGTGGGTTCGGCCAATCTTGATGATATCTTTAAACTCATCTTGTTTTGCCGCGAGCGCGTCGCGCAATGTCTCGAGTGCAGGGAGAAGGCGGTGGTGAATTTCTTCGACGGCCGCAATATGCATCGCCGTTGGGAAAGTGTCGTTTGACGACGCCCCCATATTCACGTGATCGTTCGGGTGCACCGGGTCTTTGCTGCCGAGCTCTCCGCCAAGCATTTCGATCGCCCGGTTCGCGATCACCTCATTGGTGTTCATATTCGTTTGTGTTCCTGAGCCGGTCTGCCATACGGAAAGCGGGAAATGTTCGTCGAGTTTGCCTTCCATTACTTCAGTTGCAGCATCGACAATGGCCTTGCCAATTTTTTTGTCGAGCACACCTAAATCCATATTCACCTTCGCGGCGCTGCGCTTAAGAACCCCTAAAGCGCGCACCAAAGGCTGCGGCATAGTTTCTGTACCAATGGCGAAATTGATCAGTGAACGCGCGCTTTGCGCTCCGTAATATTTATCCGCTGGCACATCGAGCGGGCCAAATGTGTCCGATTCGGTGCGGTAAGCAGTGGCATCATCTTTACGTAGGGCAGTCATAGCTTCTCTCTTGTGTAATTCCTTCAAACCTTTACATAAAAGAAATGCCAGAATCCGCAAATACAAAGCCGCCGCTATCCCCCGACTATTGGGGCGAGGCGAAGCACTATTTGAGCGCTAAAGACCCGATAATGGCGGGAATCATTGCGAATTATCCAGAGGGAGCTTTAACGTGTAGGGGGCATGCATTTGAGACATTGTGCCGCTCGATCGTCGGGCAACAAATCTCGGTCAAAGCGGCAGATAGTATGTGGGGAAAGTTTGAGGCCGTGTTAAAGGATACGTCATTCCGTCGAATGACGGGATCCGGGGCCAGACGCTCCAGACCCCGTGACAAGCACGGGGTGACAGATCGAGAGCTATGGATGCACCCGGATACTATTTTAATATTTTCAGACGAACCGCTACGCGCATGCGGCCTGTCGCGTCAGAAGATTGCTTATCTTCGTAATATCGCTGAATTCTTCAATGACGAACCGCGCCGCTTAAACCATGGCCACTGGCATGCGATGGAAGATGAAGTAATTATTGAACAGCTCGTCAGCATTAAAGGGGTAGGGGGCTGGACGGCAGAGATGTTCCTGATTTTTCATGTGATGCATCCGGATGTGTTCCCCATCGGCGATATCGGTATACAGAAAGGCATTGAGTTGCATTATAATTGTCCCCCGCTTCGGTCTGCTGACCTCCGCGATGGGACGCGGCTCAAGGCTGGCTCGGACATCTGTCCTCGGCGTGCCTCATGGGATGCACTACATAAAAAACAGAAGCCATATTACTATGAATTGGTTGCAGAACAATGGGCGCCTTATCGGACGGTGGCAACGTGGTATCTGTGGCGGAGTTTGGATCCGGTGCCGGTGGCGTATTGATTAACGACCTGACATGACGCGGGCCGCATCAGCATCTTTGAGCAAGACTGCTGAAATGCCCTCTCGTTCTGTTTTAACAATAGGGTTTAAAGGAGATAGCTCTCCTAAACTGAGCCGAGACGCAGGCGTAATTGGATCATCAGGGTTTAACGAAGCAAGGACTGCAATGTCTGCACCCGAAATATTACGAACATAGACAACATCGTAAGAAGAATCTCTCACATAATCTTCGCGCGTTAAACTTGGCTGGCGTTTTTTAAATTCCTCGAGTTGATTCTCAGGAGTGCGGCGTGTTGTTGTTGCCAGCGCGCGCGGGGATGCTGGATCACGTGATGCGCCCTCAGAGGCTGTGCTAAACAGATGTACGGCCCCACCAAGAAGCAATCCGGTGACTAAGCTACTGAGCAAAGTTCCGATGGAAAAGCCTTGGGTGAAAATTGCCAAGCCAGCGAACAGGACGCCGCCCCAAATGGCGGTGTGGTAGGCTTGCGGGCTTTCGCGTTCGATGCTGCCAGCGAAATCCATGGCACCATTATAGATGTCCGTCGCACCATTGACGATGGTGTCTCGAAATCCGCTTGCTGGTACATCACCTGACATAATATTTCCTTTTATCCTCTTCCTGGCGCATTCTCTGCACCTTCAGGACCATTTTCATTCCCATCGTTTGTATAATGCACGAATGCGCCCACTCCTACGGCCGCAACGACTGTGCCTGCGACACTTCCTAAAAAGCTACCTTCGCCAAAAACGCTCTGATAAAGGCTATATACAAGTCCTAAAGCGGCGACGGGGCCGAAGCCTTGCACAAAAGCAGGCTGCTCGTGATACATTTCCATCATTTGATTCAAAAATACCTCTGGATTCTTTTTGGCTTGCTCTACCGCATCGCTAAACGCTTTGATGTAGCGCTCTTGTGTTTCAGGATCGGTGATATTCAATGTCGTAAGGTATTCACCAACCGTTTCTGCCAAATATCCTGTGTCTTTTAAACCTCTATCGAGATACGCCTCAGCGGTGGCTTTCCACAGACCAATCGCGTCTGCCACTGGGCGTCCTTGTTTTGCCAATTCATTGAGCACTTTCTTGAGCTCTTCCATAACTTCAGGAGGGATCTTTCTGATGGTTTCAACCGTTTCACCAAGCGTTTTCGCGAGCAAATCATCAGAGATCTCTCCCCTGAGTGCATCAAGATTCGGTATATCTGGTGAATCTGGGGTGACTGCCATGATTGCTCCGTTATGTTCACACTTCCTCATTTCAATGAGGCCTATGCTATTAGTATAGCAACTCAATGTTACAGTATGATGACGATAGGGAGATTATTAGGGGTATATGTGAATTATTTTGCTGGCGAAGTGACCTCTGGCTCATCACTTGTAGCACTTGCCAAATAATGTGTTCCGAGGTAGCCGACACCTGCGACTGCTGCCGTAGCTAATATGCTGTTGAAGAATGTGCCTTCACCGAAAATACTCGTGTAAAGGCTATACAGGAGCCCCGCGCCGCCAATGCCAAGCGCTACTTTAGCGTCAGTATCCTGCTTGTTGAAACGTTCCCATAGCTTTTCTGCCGTCTCACCCAGTGATTCTAATACACCACTTGGATTGTCAATCGCTGCTTTTGCATCTGCGACGAGGGATTTAGCAAATGCACCCGCATCATCAAAACTGAATTTTGCAAGGCGTGTTCCTAAAGCATTAATACCTTCTTCACTGCCTGATTTAGCCGCACCAATGGCATCTTTCCATATAGCAAGCAAGTCTTCCTGGGTCATATCTTTAGCACCTGCAAGGCGTTCAAGATCTCTTGCCATTTTTGCGTGAGCTTGGCTGAGCCGATCTCCTAGATCTGTTCCTGCCTGCGATGCAAGCACTCTCAACTCTTCAACGGTCACGCCATCTTTCAAATCATCTAAAGTGACTGTCTCAGTCATAATCCACTCCAATTATTTACCTATTAGTATACCAAGCCAATGTTACAGTTTGATGACAATGGCCCACTTATTTGCTGAAATATGCAGAAAATCGTGTGTGTTTCGTGATTAGTCATTGAGAATGAAGCGAAATTCTCTTAAAAAACGGGCTGCTTACTCATTAACATGATAGAAATAGATTTATGATTCCACGCTACTCACGCCCCGAAATGGCCTCGATTTGGTCGCCCGAAAACAAATATAAGCTTTGGTTTGAGATCGAAGCTCATGCAGCCGATAAGGTAGCGGAATTAGGGGTGATTCCAAAAGAAGCGGCGAAAGCGATTTGGGATAAGGCGCCGAAAGAATTTGGCCCAGATGCTGTGGCGCGGATTGATGAGATTGAGGCGGTCACGAAACATGATGTGATCGCGTTTTTGACCTATGTAGCTGAGCATGTGGGTGAGGAAGCACGCTTTCTGCACCAAGGCATGACCAGCTCAGATGTGCTCGATACCTGCTTTTCAGCGCAATGCACGCAGGCCGCGGATCTACTCATTGCCGACATGCAGGAGCTGCTCGCCGTGCTTAAGAAGCGCGCCTATGAGTGTAAAGATATGGTCTGCGTCGGCCGTAGCCACGGGATTCACGCCGAGCCGACCACAATGGGCATTAAATTCGCACGTTTTTATGCGGAGATGGAACGCGGGCTAGCGCGTCTTGAAGCGGCACGCGAAGAGGTGGCGGTATGCGCCATATCGGGCGCAGTAGGCACGTTTGCGAATATCGACCCGGCAGTTGAAGAATATGTTGCTAAAAAAATGGGGCTCACAGCCGAACCGGTTTCGACGCAAGTCATTCCCCGTGATCGTTACGCGCAGTTTTTCGCTGTGCTGGGTGTGATTGCTAGCTCAATCGAGAATATCGCGGTTGAAGTCCGCCATTTGCAGCGCACCGAAGTGCTCGAAGCGGAAGAATTCTTCAGCAAAGGTCAAAAGGGCTCGAGCGCCATGCCGCATAAGCGCAACCCCGTACTCAGCGAAAATCTCACTGGTCTTGCTCGTCTAGTGCGCGGCTATGCGCTACCTGCGATGGAGAACGTTGCGCTGTGGCATGAACGTGATATTTCGCACAGCTCCGTGGAGCGGATGATCGGCCCAGATGCGACCGTAACACTTGATTTTGCTTTAGTGCGCTTAACCAAGATGCTCGATGGTTTGGTGGTTTATCCGGAGCGTATGCTTGAAAATATGAACAATCTCGGCGGGTTGATTTTCTCACAACGCGTGCTGCTCACCCTGACACAGAACGGTGTGAGCCGTGAAGATGCGTACAGTTATGTTCAGCGTAATGCGATGAAAGTCTGGGAAGAGAAAAAGGATTTCCTTGAAGAGCTGCTGGCGGATAGCGATGTCACCCAGGCCATTGATGAAAAGGCGCTGCGTGCATTGTTTGATCTCACCTACCACACCAAGCACATCGATACGATTTTTGCGCGGGTGTTTGACGCATAAAAAACGGGGCCGAAGCCCCGTTTCAATTGTATCTATAATCAGTTTATGATGGGCTAGGGCCGCCTGAAGGACCGCTTGGTCCTGGGCCAGGTCCAGTGCTTGGTCCCGCTGCTTTACCATCGCGACCACGCTCTACCGCGTCAATTTCGACACGGGCACGACGTGAGCCGCCTGCCGGTTGAAGCACATCAACATTGACAAGTTCCTCATGGCCGCTTCGAATGAAATGCTCATGATTAAAGTAAGGATTGCCTGTACTCGAGCCAATCTGTGTCGACTGGTTTTTGCGATATCCAAACTCTGCGTTTGATTCAACCATACCATCAATCTGGAAGATCTCACGGAATGTTTTCTGAAGCTCTGCCTTATTCAACGTACCATCTTCACCACGAAAACGTTCAATATCAAAACTCGCTAGCGCGACTTCGTTACGGTTTCCCGTTGGGATACCAAAATGTAGCTGCCCACCGTTTGAGCGGATCAGATCTAGCAGTTTCACATCTGAAATGCGGCTATCTGGTTTAATGCCCGAACGCGCAAATCTGAATTCTGCATCGAATGCGGTTTTAGCTGTCGTCGCTAGCACCGCTTCATCCGCTGCGCTCATTGTTGCAGCCGCCGTCATTGGACGCTCTGCAGAAAGGAGTCCGCGCACTTCTGGCGGAAGGTCAGCATATTTCAGAGGATTCATCGTACGCTTTGCAGTACCCACGGCATCCGCCGCTTGTTCTTGCGCCGAAGCTTGGTAGTTAACCCCAGTCTCACCGAAAACGCCACGCACAAACTGAGCGTCTGATGGATCCAAGGAACTCATCGCTTCTTTCAGCTTCGCTTGACCTGCCGAAGCGCTAAGTCTTTGCATGGTTACTTCGAAATCATCGCCCGGGTTAATACCAAGCGTTGTCAATGCGCGGCCAGTTTCGCCTTTCAATGCATTCTGATTTCCTGAAATCGCACCATCTGCGCCGTAACCGCTAAGGTCACCGCCATTTGCCATGATGAGCACTTGCAGGGCGCGCGCCTGATGGCTCGAACCACGAATCGCTGCCACATCGCCCACCGTCTGGCCAGCATAATGGCCATTCACCGCCGCGGGAGCGGTTTGGGTTACGGGCTGTGTTGTCACTTGAGCTACAGCAGCTGCGGTAGCTGCATTCATCGCTGCAACGGGGTCTTCAGCCGCTGGCTCAGTGGTCACCATCTGTACTGGTGCGTCAATACCAAGGCGAATGCGCGTTGCTTCACCGAATGCTTTATTAAGCGCCGCACCTTCAAGGCCGTAAGACTCAAGCATATTTCGATTCACGCCTTCAAGCGTTGCACCTTGGTCTTTCAGTTTTTGGAAAAACTCGGTTGGGTTGGTTTCCAATGTTGCTTTGATCGCTGCGCGCGATTTCGGGCCTATGAGGCCATCTAGGTCATTTCCGCTCAAGCCCGCCGCCTCTTGAATCATCCGGCCATTGCCACGCGTGGTGTCGAGGCCAAATGCTGCAATCGCTGCGCCAAATCGTCCACCCAGAGTCTCTGCATTATCATCAACAGCGAGAGCTGCTGGAGCAGGGGCTTCAGCTTCTGCACTAGGTGCAGGTGTTTCGGTTGCAGGGGCAGTATGCCTGCTTATATCAACAGGAACACCGGTATCGTTAGCATAAAGTGTAATATCATTCGCGAGGGATTGAGTCAGACCAAATTGCTTGAAAAAGTCGATGGTTAACGTATGAGAGGACCCAGGGATATCGGTTGTCGGAACAAAATCTTCCCCTCTACTTTTTAGACCAAGCACGAAGGCATTGGGATCTGTTTGCAAGGCTTCTGAAATCTTAGCAACAGTATTTGGACCAATGTCGCCATCACCAGGACTAATCCCGGCTAACTCTTGTAATAAAAGCGCATTCGCCTCTGTATTTTTAAGGCCAAATGCATTGATAATCATGCTATGCGTTTCATTCGTATAGCTAGAGTTGGCTCCCGTGCCTAATAGATCACTTAAATTTGCGTATATTTCATTTCCCGTCATTGCCATGTCCTTATCTCCTTATAATATGGTCATATTTTGTGCGATTAAGCTTAAGAATACGTTAAATATTCTTGATAATTTGAGTATATTCGTAAACAGCTATAAAGAACAGTGACAGTTGTGTGAAGATTGAGCGAAAACAGCTGAGAACTGTTTTCGTGAAAATCTCTCCGAGCCTTATTTTTTACCAGTCGAGTGCATCGAGACGCAGTAAAAAATTTAGGCGTAGGTGAGTAGCCTGATTCTTGTCTTGAAATCCACCCACAAAAAAGCCCGCGCGAGGCGGGCCTTCTTGTGTGTCTTGCTTCGTTTATCGTGCCACAAGGTTGATTGGTGGCACATCTTTGACTGTCTCCACCCATGTCTTACCACGCGCTTTGTTGACAGCAGCACCGGTGGCTGCGGCACCCGTAAACGCCGCTGCTTTCTCCGCCCAGAAGGGGTGGGTTTTGTCACCCGCTGCGAATTTGTTTAATGCTGCCTCTTTGCTTGCCTCATCAGCATAATACAGTTTATCAGCAGATATCTCAGCACCATTAAGCTGATAAGTACCCTCTGCAGTAACGGTTAGCTTGTCGATATTAGCTTCAGTAATCGAGGTCGTACCAGACATAAGATTACCAGCTGCACCCCGAGGCGCTCCCACCTGAATATCATAAATTTCACCTTCACGAAGCCATGCTAATGTGTCAGCAAAATATTCTTTTGTCGGTGGGGTTTCTGAAACTAAATTATGTGCTGCACTCGCAAGATACTGCATCCCTTCAAACACCTTAATCCCGATATATTCGGCCCAGTCTTGCGCTACTTGTAAGCCCTGACCAATATAATCTAGGAATGAACTGATCGTGCCTTTTCCTTCAGATGAGAAAATTTCACCTTCCAGCTCTCCCACGCCAGCTTCAATTTCTTCCATTGCCTCTGGGCCAAACACAGCCAAGCCGGCAATAATCGATCCGGTGGCGAGTGCCGTTCCAGCGGCTCCAGCGGTACTTGCGAAATGTGGTAATGGCATGATGTTCTCCTTTGTGCCTTACGTTATGTTATACAAACCGTGCGGCTTGTGATTGTCCAAGTGGTCCTTCGACCGCAATCCCTTGCTCCGCCAAATGGCGGGCCATGTCTTGACGGTAGAATTTTTGTGTAAATGCGCCATGGTCAGGGCGAATGTGATCTGGGTGTGGCGCCGCTGGTGCCTGCGTGAATTTCGGTGCACTCGATGGTGCCATACGCTCTGTCGCTGGTGTCTTGCTTAGCATTTTATTGGCAGTTAGGGCAATCCCTGCACCGCCAAGTCCGGCTGCAACATGGGTTCCGTCAACGTTGGCGAAGAGGCCTGGGCCCGCGCCGATCTCATCCAATCCTTCTTTAAGCGTGTTGATGAAATTGTTATTTGCTTCCACGAATGGTGTTGTATTGAACATTTCAGGTACTGCGCTATGATCAATGGTACCATCCATCATAAATATGATTCTAGGGATGCCACCTGATTTTCCGGTAAGGATGTTCGAGACACCCTCTGCCTTCGCCTTCAGCCCTTCCATGAGAGCTTCTACTGCTTCCTTATCCATTCCCGGCGTCAACGCCTGCAAATCTGTCGAGATACCCGTTAGCAAATCTTTTACTGCAACATCTTGTCCGGTTGAGGCAAGTGTTGTCATAACTTCCTCTGGAATAATGAATTCTTTGCCTTCTGCAAGCTTGGCGACCAACTCTCCTGAGGCTTCTTTAAGAGCCGTAACCGTTGTTTCCGAGGCATCTGCCCCAATACCAGTAACATGGCTTACCACGCCTGCCAGTGAGTCCGTTAACTCGGTTACGCTAGCGATAGCGCTTGTTCCAATTGCAAAAAGACTCGAAAACAGGCCATCATCAACACCTGTGAAATATTCAAATCCGGCAACACCGGCCATCACAACGCCTACGCCTACCGCTAGACGTACGGCAAGCTTGCCCCAACTGAAACCACTCTTCTGTTCAGGCGCCGTATTCTGATTCGCCGCAGGGCCTACGCTACCCCAATGGAGTTGCGTACCATCAGCGGTCTGCCCTGGAAGGGTATAATGTACTCCTGGCATGGTTGGTAATGACATCTATCACTCACAAAAATTCGTTATCGTTACTAGTAATGTAACAAAGACATGAAGCGCTGTGTGTGACAGTTTGATGAAGATTAAAAGAATGTGTATATCACTAAAACTAGTGGAACCCCTTACTAAACAAGGGACTGAGGCTAAGATTGGTTTTCCGTATCGAGGCGCTTAAGCTCCGAAATTTTGTCATCAATGACTTTTTTCGGATCGATCGGTTGGAAGAACTTGCTCGGGTCAGTATTATACATTTCCGCTACTTTGAGGGTCACTTCCTCAGGTGGTGTTTCACCCTCAGCAGAGACAATTATCTCACCCAATGCATCGAAATTATAGAGGTCTAAGGTGCCGCCCGCTTCCGCAGCTTTGAATTGATCATACATGCTGGGTTTGACCGCCACATAGCACCAGAACGGGCCGCCATGGTCCATCACCCCATACACAAGCATGATGATCCGTGATAGCTTATCCGGGTCGTATTTATCCCCAGACTGGTCCGCGCTTGTGGTCTGATCCACAGGATGCTCCTCTTCGTATTCTTAGGCCGCCTTCAGTAGATTTCTCATAACATACTGAAGAATGCCACCATTTTCATAATACGAAAGTTCGCCATCCGTGTCAATTCGGCAAAGAAGCGTATGACTTTCGCGGCTGCCATCTTTGCGTGTGATGGTTAGCTCCAGCTCCTGCTGTGGTTTTAAACCCGAAGAAAGTCCTTTAATATCAACAGTTTCTGAGCCGTCGAGGTTGAGTGATGATTTTGTCACACCGCCGGTAAACATAAGCGGTAGAACACCCATCCCGATCAAATTCGAGCGGTGAATTCGCTCAAAACTCTCAGCAACTACGGCCTGAATCCCCAGTAATCGGGTACCTTTAGCCGCCCAATCACGCGATGAACCGGTACCATATTCCTTTCCGGCAATCACCACAAGCGGCGTGCCTTCCGACTTATATTTCATCGCCGCATCGTAAATCGACATTTGCTCACCCGAAGGAATATGCGTGGTCCAGCCACCTTCCGTGCCCGGCGCTAGCTCATTCTTAATCCGAATATTCGCAAAGGTTCCGCGCATCATCACTTCATGATTCCCGCGGCGCGAGCCGTAGGAGTTAAAGTCAATTTTTGCGACACCACGATCATCAAGATATTTCGCGGCCGGCGTTTCTTTGGCGATCGAGCCAGCCGGAGAGATATGATCCGTAGTAATCGAATCGCTGAGCAGCGCCACAATACGTGCGCCCTCAATGTCTTCATAGGTGGCGTCCGAACCGTCATGCTCGGCCTTCATGCCTTCGAAATATGGCGGGTTTCGGACATAGGTACTTTCCTCATCCCAACCATAGGTCATGCTTTCATCGACCATAATTTTCTGCCACATGGCGTCACCGGAGAAGACATCGGCATATTTCTCCATGAACATTTCACGGGTCACGCATTTCGAGACGGTCTCGGCAATTTCTTTATTCGATGGCCAGACATCCTTCAAATAGACTGGGTTGCCATCCTGATCTTCGCCGAGTGGCTCGGTGGTAATGTCCACATGCATCGAGCCGGCAAGGGCATAGGCCACCACGAGCGGCGGCGAGGCGAGATAATTCGCTTTCACCAGCTGATGCACACGGCCCTCAAAGTTACGGTTGCCCGAAAGAACCGAACATACCGTTAAGTCATTCTCGGCTATCGCGGCCTCAATTGGCTCGAGCAATGGTCCTGAGTTCCCGATACAGGTCGTACAGCCATAGCCGACGAGATTAAACCCGAGCGCATCGAGTGCATCATCAAGCCCTGCTTTTTCGAGATATTCGGTCACGACTTTTGAGCCTGGCGCGAGGGAAGTTTTCACCCATGGCTTCACTTTCAGGCCTTTTTCCAGCGCTTTCTTCGCGACCAACCCTGCGCCAATCATTACGCTTGGGTTCGAGGTGTTAGTGCAGCTGGTAATTGCGGCAATCACCACATCGCCATTTCCGACTGAGAAATCCGTACCACTAACATCTACGCGCGGCGCGCCAGCCTTATCACCAGCGAGTTTCTTCTCAATCGCACCATATTCTTTCGCTGCATTGGAAAGCACCACGCGGTCTTGCGGACGCTTCGGTCCGGCCAGAGCGGGAACAACGCTGCCCATGTCTAGCTCAAGCGTGTCAGAGAAAATTGGATCTTGATAATCCGCATCACGCCACATGCCTTGCGCTTTTGCATAGGCTTCGACCAGCGCGATACGGTCTTCATCGCGGCCAGAAAGCTTCATGTAAGTAATGGTTTCTTCGTCGATCGGGAAAATACCGCAGGTCGCGCCATATTCCGGCGCCATATTCGCAATGGTTGCACGGTCTGCGAGCGGCATTCCTTCGAGGCCTGGGCCATAGAATTCCACAAATTTTCCAACCACACCACGCTCACGCAGCATTTCTACGACGCGCAACACGAGGTCAGTCGCCGTGGTTCCTTCGGTCAACTTACCGGTGAGCTTGAACCCAACCACCTCTGGAATCAACATGGTGACAGGCTGGCCAAGCATCGCAGCTTCCGCCTCAATTCCGCCGACACCCCAACCGAGCACGCCAAGGCCGTTAATCATCGTCGTGTGGCTATCGGTTCCGACAAGCGTGTCAGGGTAGGCAACGGTTTTGCCATCGACTTCTTTCGTCCACACCACTTGCGCCAAATACTCTAGGTTCACTTGGTGGCAAATTCCGGTCCCAGGAGGCACGACGCGGAAATTATCGAACGCTTTCTGACCCCAGCGAAGAAACTCATAGCGCTCTTTGTTGCGGCGCATTTCAAGTTCAACATTCTGCTCAAACGCTTGCTCTGAGGCATAATTATCGACATTCACCGAGTGATCAATCACCAGGTCAACGGGAGAAAGCGGGTTAATCACTTCCGGATTCCCGCCCATGCCTTTCACCGCGTCACGCATGGCCGCCAAATCAACCACCGCCGGCACGCCAGTAAAATCTTGCATCAGCACGCGGGCAGGACGATAGGCGATGTCGCGCGGCTCTTTCTTGTTCTTCAGCCAGGTCGCAAAGGCTTTGATATCATCTTGCTTCACGCTGCTATCATCTTCATTACGCAGCAAATTCTCGAGCAGAATCTTTAAACTGTAAGGAAGGCGCGAGAGATCTTCACCCATAGATTCCGACGCTTTAGGAATATCGTAATATTCAAAACGTTTGCCGTTTACTTCTAATGTTTGCTGAGCGTCGAATGAATTTTTGCTAGATGTCATTGTAGTGATTCTCCCAGAATGTCTATTAATCTTCGTCAGTGTTGTACCTTTTTTTAGGGTAAAAAGCAATGGGCATCGATGAAGTTTTGTATTAAAGAGAATCATCATGAACCGACCTTACGTAGTGCAATGCCTGAATATGGAAATCGACTCCCTGTTTTACGGCATCAGTTTCACGCTCACACGCGGCGCGCTGTGTATTGTTCAAGGCAGTAATGGAAGTGGCAAATCTAGCCTTTTGAAATTACTAGCAGGAGAGATCCCACATTCACATGGTGCTTTAAGTTGGGGTGATGAAGCTGTGAAAGAAGGTGAGGACAAGCCTATTAAGCCCCTGTATTTATGTGAATCACGCAGTGTACAACTTTCGCGCACCGTACGTAAACAGGCAGAAAAATGGGCCCGTGCGTGTCGCAATCACACCACGGTCGATGCAGCGCTTCATTATTTTGACCTTACGGAGAAAGCCGAAATGAAATGTCGCGATCTGTCGTATGGTTGGCAGCAACGCCTCATCTTAACGCAGCTTCTGATCAACCCATCACCTATTTGGCTTCTCGATGATCCGTTTCAAGGGTTAGATGAGGAGGGAACTCGATTGGTGCAATCGCTGATTCAAACGCGCGTGGAGCAGGGCGGCACGGTTATGATGGTGGTCCGGCACTCGATACAGAATGGGTCCCTAGCGATCATCGATATGGATGATTACGCAGCCACATCTCAGACATTAGGCGCAAAAAAGGCCGCTTAATCTAAGCAGCCTTTCCTGTGTGTGTGCATTTCGATGGCGAGACTAACGTCTTCGACCTTGTCGGCTTTCTCGCGCAGACTGACGGCTGTCCCTCCGATTCGCACGGTTTGCTATACGCTCCTCATTACGCTGCGCTCTGATATCTTGCCGGTTCGCCTGCCTGTCTTGCCATGTATCTCTGCGATCAGCCTTTCGGTCCTGATGGTTCTGAAGTCTCTCAGAGACATTCGCTCGATGCTCCTGCCGACGGTCTTGCCTAATCTCCGCACGGGAAGGATCTGATGATTGTGCATAGGCGTCGCTGACAACGCCAATTGTGATTAGTGAAATTATTGCCAAGATATACGTATTGAATGTCATAAGTTCCTCCCTGGAATGCATTCTATTAAGTCTTACCTTCAACCATTTGAAGTAGGGCGGTTATAGCATATTTTTTGCACAAGCTCGAATAAAAATGCTGCAGCATTTGTGCAACATAATGCACGTTAAAATGGGATCACTTTCCCGTCCCAAGCAAAGAGTGAGCCTGAGTTTTGAGGCGATACTGCGTCGATCACATTCAAAAGTGAGGCCGCAGAAAATTCTGATGTGAACAATTTTTTATCGGCAACATTCGATTGAAACGGTTTAGATAGATTCGTGTCCACCGTGCCGGGGTGCAAGCCGATGATACAAGCCTGCTTGAATTTCCGCGCCACTTCAATGGCAGCCCCCTTCGTCATCATATTCATCGCTGCTTTCGACGCGCGGTATGCATGCCACCCGCCAATCTGATTATCAGAGATGCTCCCCACGCGCGCAGACAAGGTCGCCACCACGCTGCGCTCATTACGCGGCAGAAGCGGGGTGAAATGTTTCAACACAAGAGAGGGGCCGATCACATTAATCGCAAAGTTTTTTTTAAAATGTGCGGCGCTTAATTCTTTGAGTGCTTTCTCGGGTGCAAGCCCTTCATCATTATGCAAAATACCCACTGATGTGATGATGAGGTTCGGCGTCATACTGTCTGCAACATAGGCCGCAGCATTTTGAATGGAAGCCTCATCCGTAATGTCAATGGAATGGGTGCTGAGCTTTTCCTGGCCATCTCCTTCATAGGTAAATTCTGAGCGACTTAAGGCGATGATGGATTCGACCGCTTCATGCTGCGCTAAATGCGCAACAAAGGCTGCACCAATCCCACCCGTCGCACCAATCACTACTGCGCGAATCGGCTGTTCAAAGGAATGGAAAGAGACATCGGTCATAAGGTGGAGATAGTAAAGCCTAATGAGTATTCAATATGTAGCGGAGAAGATGGGATGGGCTTCGCCGGTCTCGCGGCTGTTGCCGCTCGCCACACCTGCGCCTATATGGTTTCATATCAGCTCGATACACTCGCTTTATGAAACCAAAGGCTCGGAGATTCCTTCGCACAAACGATTCTTAATCGTTTGATGCTCGAAATGGAGGGGTGTAGTGGACGGTTTGCGAACCTCGCCAGAAATGAGAATGCTTATTTTACAGCTGCCTGTCAAGTTTATGGCCAATCTGGCGCGAGTTCGTTAGGCAAACAGATATTCGAACTCACGATTAGTACGGCACTTTTATTCACCACTATTGGCAATATGCCTAAAGCAGAAATTCAATAAACACAAATCCTTGCGGCGCAAAACTTGCTTTTCGTTGTTTTAAGGATGATTATCGTTTCAAATCAACACTGGGTTTTGTCCGAACAAATAGGACTATCCCTGCCACCTCTTATAGAATGGTTTTTATGCGAAATAATACCTCAAAGCGTCTAGTTGTAATGTGTTTCGTTTTCTTTCTATCAATATCTTTTTTCAGCAAGCAAGCTGCAGCAACTGATTTTTTTAGAGATGTTGAAAGTTTTATCAGCGGCGTTATCAGTCCTATTTCTAAAAATAGCCAAGGTATTACTCCTTTAATGGAGGCTTCCGGAAAAGGTGAGGTTGAAAAGATAAATACACTTATTTCCAGTGGGGCTAATATAGAAGCAAAAAGCAAATATGGTTATACACCACTTGTTTTTGCAACCTTGCACGGTCATAAATCTGCCGTCATTGCATTGCTTGATGCCGGAGCAAACCCCAACGTCATTACTAAGCGAATAGCAAAAAATACTCAAGGCCCAACTCCTGAATATACACCTTTGTATGCCGCTCTCAGCCAAATACAATTTATCTTAATTGATACCTACACAAAGCCAGGTGAGGAGGGAAAAAAGAAAAATTCCAGCAAAGTGTATGAAGAAATAGCAGGTATCTTGTTAGTACGTGGTGCTAAACCAGATATAAAGTCCTTCGCTCAGGCTGCCAGATTAGGCATGCTGGATTTGATGAAAAAAATGCTCAGTAATAACAGCCATGATTTAGTTATCGCAGATCCCAAAGCTATATATCTTGAAAGAGCAATCTGTGCGGCAGCGCGGTCAGGAAGCCTTGAAACCGTAAAATGGCTTATAAAAATGAACGCCGACCCTAATGCGTGCGCTTCTTTGTCGGCAGCATCCAATATGGAGATAACACGCTTCTTGATCTATCATGGTGCGGATCCCGATAAAAATCTTATACCTACCATAACCCCTTTAGCTTATGTAGATTATGGAAATAGAGATATAGACCTGGTTCTGGAAAAAATCAGCATATATGTGACGAACGGCGTTAATACAAATGTAACGATGGAGAATCCTCCCAACGTCAGGCATAAAAGTGATCCTCCCGATACCAATTACAAAAACCTAACCATTAGGGAATTTTTGCTAAAAATCACTGATAAGATGCAGAAAGAATTTAGCGCTAGAAAAAAATCAAGAATCGAGAACCCTGAAAGTCCATATTACGGACCGTCAGATGAACAATATATGAAGACCATCGAGAATTTAAATAAGGCGTATAGAATACTTTGTGAAGATTAATAATTAGTTGCTTTAAAGTTCGCATGTCCCGAACCCCTCAACGTGAAATAAACATCTAAGGCACTGTAATATAGAATTTTACGTGTTCGAACAATGGCGGTTCATGGACTCAAAAATCACTGAAGAATCTTTTTGGCGCTTTTGGCTAAGTGGTTGCCATGACTAGAGAATTATCTATGGTGATGGCGTTGGAGTTTCCAATGCCCATCATAGACTATACAAAGTTAATTGGTTGCCTCATTTGCCTTCTTGTATAGCGCAAATTCTTTACTGGTAACTTCCCTATATTTCTTCACCAACTTTTCAGACGCTTCGTGGAGCGTATTTCGGTTAAAGGTTCCGCCCGCCCATTCAAAGCCATCATTATTGAAGATGACCGTATACATCTCAGAGTTCTTTATGCCAGTGCGCCCGTCACCTCTTATATGGTCATCAACGTGCTCAAGGGCGTGTCTCATGGCTATTGCATCTGATGTTGATTGATCAAACTGCTTAAAATCAGATTGAACTTCTGCCCAGACCCTACTTACTTTTTTGCATACAAGAATAGTCTGCCGCAATCGCTTGAGAGCTACGATATAGAAGTGACTATCTGCGATATAGAGCCAAGCGACATCATCTTTCTCGAAATCATAATTTTCTAGACGCCTCATTTGTAAATTTAAGGCTTCCACCGCTCTGTTTACAAAATAACGACTATCTTCCAATGTTGAAATATCTTTGATATTTAGAGGCGTGTTGTTCATGTTACGAAATTCTCATCATTATAATCCCGTACCTTCAAAACCGAAGTACGGGTTTCAAACCCAAGCATTTCCCGTACTTTAGATGATTTCTCCCAAGCAGATTTTATAGGAGAAAGCGTCTATAGAGAGGAAAAGGCACGGAATTTTCAACCTTTCACAAACTCTCTAGTACGGATTATGCTGCCCTAAGCCGCTTGTAAATCAAGATTATTTTTGTTGCAACATCACGCTGATGAAAGTTGCGCTGCGTATAATGGCGGAGAGTGAGGGATTCGAACCCTCGATAGGTTTTACGACCTATACTCCCTTAGCAGGGGAGCGCTTTCGACCACTCAGCCAACTCTCCGTTCTCTCAAAGCTACCGCAAAGGTAGCAGCGAA
>CAYGTO010000013.1:40412-44836 GCA_964352815.1 uncultured Azospirillaceae bacterium
TATCAGCTAACACCCCTCGGTGAGGGTGTTAGCGCGACCACTCAGCCAACTCTCCGTTCTCTCAAAGCTACCGCAAAGGTAGCAGCGAAGTGTTGGCTGAGGGATGGTCGAAACCACTTATATCAGCTAACACCCCTCGGTGAGGGTGTTAGCGCGACCACTCAGCCAACTCTCCATCTTGTGTAGCGAATTAGATGATTACTGAGAAATCTCAGCGATTGCAACCCTTAGAAGCGCGAAATAAAAAAGGGCGCCATAAAGACGCCCTTATGCACGGATATCCGTATCGTTTTAGTGTTTATGCTGAGTAATCGAGATCATTCTGCTCTAGTATATTAAGCACTGAGGCTTCGTCATGACCGTTAAAGGTCAAGCTTCCGCCATTCTCGAAGGTGACGGTGCTGCCTTCGACCGAATCCACATCCTGTCTTGTCAGAATGCTATCATGCTCAGGGTCAAAGTCTTGAATCGTGTCGTCACCACTGCGATAGATGAACGTATCGTCACCTTCTCCGCCAACGAGGATATCGTCGCCACGTCCTCCATCCAAGCGATCATCTCCATCGCCGCCGATAAGGATATCATCATCGTTACGCCCGAACAGCCTGTCGTCGCCATCATTACCAAAGATGAGATCTTCCTGACGAGATCCGAATACAATGTCACCGTTGTCATCTTTCGCTTCGATGCGATTGCCCTCAAAGTTTTCAATGACTTCAGCCAGCGGGTCCACTGGAGCTTGAATCTCAGCTGGAGCAGCCTCTGCAAACCCACCTTCTTCAAGTGCGATCATTTCGGTGGTAAACTCGACAATATCTTCGCTGATCTCAATAAGCTTCTCTTTGAAAGAGTCTGCGAGTTCGGTCATCTTAGTAACAAGAGAACTGTCCTCACCTAACATTTCTGCAAGGCGACTAGACATCGACTCGAAATGGCCGAGCAATTTTTCGTAATGCGCTGCCGTCTCGATCATGCTTTCAAGTGCATCTTCGATAAGTTCAGCTGTCATAGTGGGCTCAGCAACCGTAACGTTTTCTGCCACTCCAGGGGTTGCTACTTCATCTGCAGGTTTAAGCACCGGTTGATCGACATCAACTTGAGCTGCCTCAACCACAGGTTCTTCCTCCTGTTGCGCGCGGCGCGGTTCAGGCGCAGCCTCTTTTTGCTGAGGCTCTACACGCTCAACAGCGGGCTTAAGCTCTGGAACATTTGGGTTGCGCGAAGTAGGGGCCGCCAGATCAGTTTCTACTTGCTCAGCTGCTTCCGCTTGACTTGCTGCTTCTGCTGCGACGTCTCCTTTAGCTTTAGCTTCCGCAGCCGACTCGCGCTCATTAATGATGTCATCATAAACCCTAGATATTGAACCGCCTTCATTCATGTGTTTTTCAACTAACTGATCGAGCGTGTTGCTATCTATTGCTTCGTCAAAGCGAGTTTGGTATCCATCAGAGATAATGCCTTCAATATTCTCTTTACCTCTTGCAAGTTGCGCTTTGTAATCATCAATATTATCATAATATCCATTCATTAATCGAACCGCCTCAACGCCTTCGATTTGGCTCTGATTCTGATAGTTGAAACCAAACACGTCTTCATAAGCACTTTCTACTTCTCGAACATAACTTTCAAAACGTTGTTCTGCTGTGTGCAGCGTACGCGTCGCGTCAGTTGTGGTGAAGCCTAGGCCCAGCTCAGAGCTGATTGAGGCGACGATTTTGTAATCTGATTGCAGATCGCCAAGGCTAGCCGTCGAGGGATCATACTGGATGAAAACGCCAGGAAATTTCGAACCATAAGAGCTATAAAGGAACTCAGCATCGCCCGGCTCACTTCCTACCTTGAAATCTTTAGGCTCAATCACTTTATAACCTGAAGGTAATTGCGATTTAATGGCGGCAACAGACTGCGAAAAGGTGTTTGCGCTTGATAGGTCAATTTCTAGAGCAATGGAGCCTGAGCTATCAGAAAATTTGAATCCTATAAAATCACCAAATTCATCTTGAGAGAGGCTTCTTCCGCTAGATTTTGCCATAAGTGCGATTGTTTTGAGTGCCATGCCTGAGCTCCTTTTGCTTGCCGAGTTTATTGTAATCTTATTGTCATAAATATAAACGAATTTAAGATTTTCGTCAACTTTTTATTTAATTTCGTTAAAATTTTATCGATCTATGGATACGGTATCAATACGTTGATTAAATTAATTATTTTTGACAATTATAAGTTGCAGTTAGATGCCTCTATCATAGTGTTAATGAGTAAAATATATGTTAAGAAAGTTGCTTCTATATAAGAAAGTTTTACGATTAATCTCATCTGCGTCAGCAAGCAGTTGAAATCACTTGCCTTTAGTGCCGAGAAACGTACATTGGCCGCTTATGTCTGACGAATTGAAAAAAATTGTGACAGGGCAAAAGCTCAATGCGAAGCCTGAGTCAACCTTTAACGAGCTGGTTAAAACCTTCGTGTTCGCCATCCTCTTGGCCATGATCTTTCGTAGCTTTGTGTTCGAACCCTTTCATATCCCTTCGGGGTCCATGCGTTCTACGTTGTTAGAAGGAGACTACCTATTTGTTTCCAAATTTTCCTATGGATATAGCCGTTATTCGTTTCCTTTGGGACTGCCGATTTTTGGCGGACGTGTTCTGGACACAAAGCCTGAGCGGGGTGATGTGATTGTCTTCCGCCATCCGAAAAACCCACGAATTGATTATATTAAGCGGCTCGTTGCCTTCCCAGGAGAAGCGGTGCGCGTGCGCGATGGCATCCTCTATATTAATGCGAAGCCGGTTCCGCGCGTACGCATCGATGATTATGAGGGTGACAGCCCAGGAGAAGATGGGGTCTATCGCCGGGTCGCGCAATATATAGAGACGCTGCCCAATGGTCGCAGCTACCGGGTGCTCGATCAGACTAAATTTGGCGAAGTGGACTTCACCGGCGAGTACACGGTTCCTGAAGGGCATTATTTCTTTATGGGCGATAATCGCGATAATTCGATCGATAGTCGCTACGTCTCGCAAGTAGGGTTCGTTCCTGAAGAGCATTTGATTGGCCGCGCGGAGATTATTCTCTTTTCGACAGGCGATGGCGTGCAATTCTGGGAATTTTGGAAATGGCCGGAAGCCATGCGTTCGGGCCGCAGCCTAACCATCATTCAATAGCCATGAAACTGAATTATACATTTTCTGATGCCTCTTTACTGACGCGTGCGCTTACCCATCGAAGCTGTGCAGAGAGTGATGCATCGGGGCAGCCTTTCAGTAATCAACGGCTTGAGTTCTTGGGCGATGCCGTGCTCGGCGTCATTATCGCGGATCTGCTCTATGCAATATATCCCTATGAGCAAGAAGGTGACCTTGCGAAGCGCTATGCGGCGCTGGTGCGCGGTGAGACTCTGGCCGAGATTGCAAAAGAAGTGGGGCTCGGTCATGCGCTCATCCTCTCTCAAAGCGAGGAAGATGGCGGCGGACGAGAGAACCCATCGAATCTAGAAGATGCATGTGAAGCACTAATCGGCGCGCTGTACCTGGATGGTGGCCTGAAAGCAGCGGAAACATTCGTGCACACCCATTGGCAGGAGCGGGCAAAACACACGGCCGAGCCACCAAAAGATTCTAAAACTGCGCTACAAGAATGGGCGCAGGGGCGAGGGCTGCCGCTTCCTGAATATACGGTGATCGCTGAGGTTGGCCCTTCTCATGCGCCAGAATTCACCATTGAAGTTTCCGTGCAAAAGCATGGGGCAGAGCAGGCGACTGCGGGTAATAAGAAGCTTGCAGAGCGCCTTGCAGCAGACGCGCTGCTCGAGAGGTTGCAATCTTAATGATTGTCATTCCCTGAATTTTTTGACAGAAAAATTCTAGGGCAATCCAGATATGTAGCTTCTGGATTGCCTTAGAATCGTTCGCACGATTCAGGCAATGACAGAGCAGGAGATATGAATGAACGATATAATACGCTGCGGATTTATCGCGCTGCTTGGTAAGCCGAATGCGGGGAAGTCAACGCTGCTAAATCAGTTGGTGGGGCAGAAGCTGGCGATCGTCACACCCAAAGCGCAAACCACGCGCAACCGGATTACCGGCGCGGTCATGCATGAGGCCGGTGACGTGAAAACGCAGATGATCTTCGTTGATATTCCAGGCGTGTTTATGCCTAAGGAGTCGGCGAAGTTCGAGAAAGCCATGGTGAACGCGGCCTGGTCGGGCTCGGCCGATGCGGATATGGTCGCATTGCTCGTCGATAGCTCCAAGCCGATCGATGAAGAGATGGAGCAAATTCTGGAGCGGGTAAACGCGCTGAAAAAGCCAACCTATTTGGTGCTCAATAAGATTGATGTGATCGACAAGGCTAAACTTCTCGAACTTACTGCACAGTTGAACGAGCGCTGCGAGTTTCAAGAAACCTTCATGATTTCAGCGCTC
>CAYGTO010000014.1:0-38455 GCA_964352815.1 uncultured Azospirillaceae bacterium
CAATCGTCCCAATGTTACAATGCGGCTTATTACGCTCAAATTTTTCCTTAGACATTCTTCTTCCTCAAACAGGTTAGTTACATAAAATATAATGGATGCGCTCTGTTACCGCATATCCGAAGAGAGAACAAGAAAAAAATCATAGGCCCCCCATTGACGCTTCCCTTTTTTCTGGTACAACGCGGCGCATGGTTAATAAATATTTACTAATGGCAGTATGTATCGTTGCGATGGGAGCTGCACCCGTGGCGCAGGCGCAGTCCTATGGTTATCACTCTAGCTACACGAACAGGCCATCGCCCTATCAGCCGCTCTATCCTGCGCGCGTACAGGGTAAGGCGCCATTGGAAGCGGCGGCTAGCCAACCGGCAGTTACAGCACCTCAATCATATAATCAGCCAACTACAATAGCGTTGGGAGCGCAGCCCTATCCCATTTCAACAGCGGCGTCTGCGAAATCAGTCACGGTGCCTGTGCCAACGCCAGTTGCAGAGCAAGCGGTACAGCAGCCAGAGCTACAAAAAGCCACTGTAGCGCCGACAATTGTTGATGAAGGCTTCACCGTCGGCGGGAATATTGAAGCAGGGGCGAACTTCTCCACCGGTAATACCGAGTCACGCGAGGCGAACATTGCCGGGGTGCTGAAACTCAATAGTTTGAGCTGGGAGAACACGCTCAAGGGCCGCCTCGAATTCACCGAAGAGAATAACATTACCACTGAGGAAGAATATCGTGCGGGGCTGAAGTCGAAATATATTCTCTCGCCGCAAGATTTTGTGTTCGGCGAGCTGGATTATGTCGATGACCGTTTTAGCGGGTTTGACTTCCGTGCTAGCGAAGTGCTGGGTTATGGCCGTAAATGGTACAATGAGGAGGAGTTCAAATGGAGCAGCAGCGTTGGTGCCGGTTTGCAGCAAACGCGCGCCATCGACGGTGAGACTGAAAATAGCCCTCTTGGCCGCGTGCAGAATGATCTCGAATGGACCATCAATGAATATCTCGCTTTTGAGAATTTGTTGCGCGCAGATATCAGTGAGGTGAGCGAACTACGCACCGAGTCTGCCCTTAAGACGAACGTTGCAGAACAGATTTATTTGAAGTTCGGCGTCAACACCACCTATCTCTCGGATGTGCCCGAGAACACGAATGAGCTCGACATCGACAGCTATGTGAACCTGTCCTACGAATATTAGCGCTGGCCTTTCGATACAAAGCCGATTATGTGAGCCTAAGGCGCGCTATGACTCATTCCCTACCCACACGCATCATTCCCTTCTATTGGCACTTTGTGCGTCAATGGAAATGGCCGTTTGTGGTGTTTTTTGCTGCGCCGATGTTTCTGATTATTGAATCAGCGCTTCTACCGCTTGTGCTCAAAGAGATCATTGATGTGTTCGCTTCGGGTAATGCAACGCAGGCAAACGCGTGGTATGTCGGGCGTTTGATCCTGCTCAAGCTGATTCTACTGTCTTTTATGTATGCGATTTTCCGCTATAATGAGTTCCTATATTGCCGGGCTATGCCCTGGCTGATTGCGAAAACCCGCACCACCCTGTTTGATTATGTGAAACAGCATTCGCAGCGCTTTTATAATGACCATTTCGCCGGAAGCATTAGCAATAAGGTGAATGATGTCGCCAATAGCACGCAGCAAATTTTCCTGGATTTTAACTGGATGGTGATGGGGCCGCTCTATGTGTTGACCGCGTCCGTTGCGATTATGGCGACAATTAACCCGACACTCGCGCTCATTTTTGCGACCTATGCGGTGGTTGAGATTTCGATGAGCCTGTATTTTGCGCTCCGCGTCAACCGGGCAAGCATTACCTACGCCGAAGAGGTGAGCACGCTGACCGGGAAGTTGGTCGATATTTTCACCAACAATAATCCGATGCGGCTGTTTGCTTCGGAGCGCCGCGAATATAGACGCGTGTATAATCAGCAGGAGATTGCGCGCGGGCTTGATCGGCGCAAAATGCTGCTCAGCACCTACCGCAATGTGGTGGCATCATTCACGGACCTTGCGCTCTTTGCTGCATTGCTGTTTGGCTGTTTGTATTATTGGCAGCGCGGCGAACTCTCGCCCGGCGAGGCGGTGTTCATTCTTGCCAATACCAGCCATATTGTCATGTATCTGTTCCATGCCGGGATGCAGCTACCGAATTTGTTTGCGAATCTAGGCATTTGCCAGCAAGGGCTGAGCATCGTCACCACGCCGCATGACATGCTCGATGCACCTGATGCCGCGCCGCTCACCGTCACGAAAGGCGCGATTGCCTTTGATCAGGTGCGCTTTCATTATCATGCGGATAAGCCACCGCTTTTCGATGCGCTCTCGCTTGATATTCACGCCGGGCAAAAGGTGGGGTTGGTCGGCTTTTCAGGCAGCGGGAAGACCACCTTTGTGAATCTGATTCTCCGGCTCTATGATATTCAAGGCGGGACCATCGCAATCGATGGCCAAGATATTGCGCGCGTGACGCAGCAAAGTGTGCGTGAGCAGGTCGCGTTTATTCCTCAAGATACCACGCTGTTTCATCGCTCGTTGATGGATAATATCCGTTACGGCAACCCCAGCGCTACGGATGCACAGGTGCATGAAGCGGCGCGGCTCGCGGCGTGTGATAGCTTTATTGATGAGCTAGAAGAGGGCTATGACACGCTGGTCGGTGAGCGCGGCGTCAAGCTCTCTGGCGGCCAGCGTCAGCGTATTGCGATTGCGCGTGCGATCCTCAAAGATGCACCGATCTTGATTCTCGACGAGGCCACGTCGGCGCTTGATTCCGTCACCGAAAAACGCGTGCAATCGACGCTCAATGAATTGATGCAAGGGCGCACCACCATTGTTGTTGCGCACCGGCTTTCCACCCTGTCGCATATGGATCGGATCATCGTCTTCGACAGAGGCCGGATCATTGAGGAGGGCAGCCATAGCGAGTTGATGGAAGCCAAAGGCCATTACGCCAAGCTCTGGAGCATGCAGCTCGATGGGTTTTTGCCGGAAAAGGAGTGATGAACCCTTCAGCACTTTATTCTTGCATATGCGAGTGGCCTGTTTATTTTAGCGTCACGCCATATAGCACAAGCGGGTATAGTTCAATGGTAGAACATTAGCCTTCCAAGCTAAATATGCGGGTTCGATTCCCGCTACCCGCTCCAGAGCCCCCTCCAAAAAAACTAGCCGCGTTTTTCGAACACACGCCATAGCCCGTAAGCGCTGATCGCGATCCAGAAACATTCGATGATGAAGGTGCCGAGGTTCCAGTAAAAGGTGAGTGAGGCCATGATCAGTGCTGCGCCGGCGAGGTTGGTCCAATGGAAAATAGCGTCATCGCCATGCCATTTACGGGTGGTGAGCATGAAATAGGCGAGAATAACGAGCGCGGCGCCCAGTACACCGGACAGTTCCGCGAGCTGGTCCATTACGCCGCTTCGCCCTGCGCGTCCTCTTTGTCGTCGAGCGCTTTGCGTGCCTTTGGCGAGAGCTGAAGGTTCAGCTCTTTGAGATGCCGCTCATCCGCTGGCGCCGGGGCACCCATGAGCAAATCTTCCGCGCGCTGATTCATCGGGAAGGCGATGACCTCGCGAATGTTCGGCTCATCGGCGAGCAGCATGATCATCCGGTCAACCCCCGGCGCAATCCCACCATGCGGCGGCGCGCCATAGTGGAAGGCACGCCAAAGCGAGCCGAAGCGCTCTGCGACATCCTCTTCGCTGTAGCCAACGATGCCGAAGGCTTTTTTCATGATTTCCGGCTTATGGTTCCGGATCGCGCCTGAAGAGAGCTCAATGCCGTTACATACAATGTCATACTGGAACGCTTTGAGCGCGAGGAGTTTTTCATTGTCACTGCCTGCTTCTTCGAGCGCCTCTAGCCCGCCTTGCGGCATGGAGAAGGGGTTGTGTGAGAAATCGATGCATTTGCGATCCTCGTCCCACTCATAAAATGGGAAGTCGACAATCCAGCAAAATTTAAATTCATCATCATTGATCAGCTCAAGCTGGCGGCCTAGCTCGCCTCGCACGATGCCAGCGATGGTTGCGGCTTCATCAGTACTGCCCGAGCTGAAGAAAATCGCATCACCCGGCTTCAGCCCAGCGCTCGCTTTCAGCTCCGCATGTTTCTCATCGGTGAGGAACTTTGCGATCGGGCCTTTGCCATTGCCGTCTGCGTCATAGATAATATACGCCAACCCTTTCGCGCCATTTTCCTGCGCATAGGCAATCATTTTATCAAAGAAACTACGCGGCTTTTCCGCTGTGCCCGGCGCAGGGATTGCGCGGACAATGCCGCCGCCTTCGATCACCTTATTGAAAATACCAAAGCCGGAGCCTTGCCAAATGCTGCTCGCATCGATGATTTTGATCGGGTTGCGCAAGTCCGGCTTGTCCGAACCATAGCTCAGCATTGCCTCATCATACGGGATGCGTGGGAACGGGGCAGGGGTCACGTTCTTATCGCCAAATTTGGTGAACACATTTTCCATCACTGGCTCGATCACGGCGAACACATCTTCTTGCGTGCAAAAAGCCATTTCCATATCGAGCTGGTAGAATTCGCCGGGGCTACGATCTGCGCGTGCATCTTCATCGCGGAAGCAGGGTGCGATTTGGAAATATTTATCGAAGCCTGAGGTCATCAAAAGCTGCTTAAACATTTGCGGCGCCTGTGGTAGCGCGTAAAACTTCCCAGGATGCACCCGGCTTGGCACCAAATAATCACGGGCGCCTTCGGGTGAGCTGGCCGTCAGAATCGGTGTTTGAATTTCAGTGAAGCCCTGCTGAATCATGCTCCAGCGCAGCTCCTGAATCACTTGCGCGCGCAGTACGATGTTCTGGTGCAGCTTCTCGCGGCGCAGATCCAGAAAGCGATATTCCAGGCGCGTGGCTTCAGGGAAATCTGCCTCATCATTATTCACCAAGACCGGCAGCGGCGTTTCCGCTTCCGACTCTAACATGAACGCATCGATTTTCACTTCAATATGGCCGGTTGGCAAATCGGTATTGGTCGTCTCTTCCGAGCGCTTCACCACCTCGCCTTCAATGGTCACCACCGACTCATTGCGCAGATGGGTCAGCGTTTCAAACAGCGCATGGTCCGACTCAGCGACACATTGTGTGATGCCGTAATGGTCGCGTAGATCAACAAAGACCAGCTGGCCATGGTCGCGCGTGCGATCGACCCAGCCAGAGAGCTTCACGCGCTCACCAACATGGGCTTCGTTAAGTTCATTCAAACGGTGTGAACGGTAAGTGTGCATTGTTCCTCGGTTTATCTGGGGTTTTTCGTGTTGATCGTTATAGTCCTCCCACATTAAGACGCAATTTAATTCTTATGAGCTACGAATTACTAACGACAACCGATGCGCTTGCTAAGGCGTGTGACGCACTCAAAAATGAGGTGTTCATCACCGTCGATACGGAATTTATCCGCGAGAAGACCTATTATCCGAACCTATGTTTGGTGCAGGTGGCGGGAGAAAATAGTGCGTTTGCCATCGACCCGCTCGCTAAAGAGATGGATCTCGATCCGCTCTATGCGCTGATGTTCAACCCGAAAATATTGAAGGTGTTTCATGCGGCGGGGCAAGATTTAGAGATTTTCCTCCATGAGGCCGGCACAGTGCCTGGCCCGCTCTATGACACGCAGATTGCAGCGATGGTGTGCGGCTATGGCGAGCAAGTCGGCTATGCCAAGCTGGTGCAAGATATATGCGATGTCGAGCTGGATAAAACCTCGCGCTATACCGATTGGGCGAAGCGGCCCTTGCGCGACAAACAGCTTGATTATGCGATGGCAGACGTCACCCATTTGCGCGAGATTTACCGTGTATTGACTGAGCGGCTGGCCGAAGAAGGTCGCACAGGCTGGGTGGAAGAGGAGATGGAAGGGTTGTCGGACCCGTCGCTCTATCGCACGCTGCCCGAAGAGGCGTGGAAGAAAATTAAGCCGAAATCTCGCGGCAAGGGCTATTTTTGGAAGCTGCGTCACGTTGCGCAGTGGCGCGAAACCATTGCTCAGTCGCGCAATGTACCGCGTGGGCGGGTGTTGCGTGATGATATGGTGGCGGAAATTGCGCATTACGACCCGGCGACGCTGGAGGAGCTTGAGCAATTGCGCGGCTTTGGCAATCATTTGCGCCGTGATGAGCGCACCGCATTGCTGGAAGCGCTTGCTGAGGCCCGTAGCAATGCGATTCCTGAAGATTTTGAAACACCGAAACGTAAGGTGCTGTCGACCCGCCAGGAAGCGATTATGGATATGCTCAAACTTTGCCTGAAGGCGCAGTGCGGGGAGCATCACGTCGCCAGTAAATTGGTGGCAACGCGCGACGAACTGGAAGCGCTCGCAACGCAAGATGAGAAAACCAACGTACGCGCTCGTAAGGGCTGGCGGCATGATTTGTTTGGCCAGCATGCGGAAGCACTGATGCGCGGCGAAGTGAGCGTGCGATTCGATCCAAGCAGCCACCGGCTTGAATTCCTCAAAAACGACGCGTAGCATATTTTTCTTGCTTCTGGCGCTCCAGATTCTAATGTTCCCACGTTCTAGAGTCTCGTATTCTAGATTCCAATGCAGGGGTATAGCTCAGTTGGTAGAGCGACGGTCTCCAAAACCGTAGGTCGCGGGTTCGAATCCTGCTGCCCCTGCCATTTTTCAATTATTCTTGCTAATGTGTTAATAAAACAGTTCCCGTAACTGTCATTTCAGAGTATGATGAATCTAACAGAAAACTAGTGTGGATGTAGTTTATGTCAAAACTATTAGTGCTCCATGTTGAAGATGATGTGAACGATGCTGTTCTAATTCAGGACAGTATGGTGCTTAAAAGCGGAAGTGATTTTAAGATTAACAATGTCACATGTCTTCAAGATGCGCTCGATCACTTGATGGTAGAGGGTTATGATGTGGTCTTACTCGATCTTGGGTTGATGGATGCGTATGGCACGAATTCGATTGAACAAATCAGATCGATAAACAAGGACGTGCCGATTGTGGTGTTCTCGGGTAGCATGGATCACGAAATTAAATCCAAAGTGGAAGCCGCGGGTGCAAACGCGTTCATGGCGAAAAAAGAGTTTAGTGCTACGAAGCTCCACGATATTATTATGATTGCAGCGAAGACGCCTGCTTAAAGCCAACCCTCGTTACGATGACTTTTGTGGTAATGTGAAATAGAAGGTTGTTCCTTTTCCCTTCTCAGATGTGTAGCGGATGCTCCCTTGATGACGTTCGATGACTTTCTTAACAAGCGCGAGCCCCACGCCGTATCCTGCCTCGTCTTGATTCGGATGGGTTGTAAAAAGGGTGTAAACGTTTTCTTCAAAGCCTGGCTCCATCCCAATCCCATTATCCTTCACATAGCATTCAATCATTCCATTTTTCTCTTCCGCACCAATCTCAATAATAGGTGAGGTCCCGGCATGCCTAAACCTTAGGGCATTATCAATGAGGCTATGAAACAGCAGCTCAAGTTGAGCATCATCACCATAGAGTGTGGGTATCGGATGGGTTCGTATATCAGCATTACAATCATCAATTGCGCGTGCTAGACGTCCCAGTGCCAAGATCACGACCTCGTCGCCATTACATTCGGTAAATGCTTGCGCGCGGGTGTTAAGGCGAGAGAGTTTGAGCAGCCCATCGATCATTGCCTCACTTTTTTTGACCGAGCTATCAATAATCTGCGCATATTGCCGTTCTTTTGGCCCGAGATGAGGCTCAAGATTGCCGACCAAAAGCTTGGTAAATTCACGAATGTGGCGCAAGGGCGCATTGAAGTCATGCGACACAGTGTACAGAAACTCGCGCATTTCCTTTTGCAGCGCTTCGTACGCTTCGTTTGGGCTATCTTCAAAATGAGGGTCAGTCATACACTTATAACGAGAGTTTGTTCACTTGTTATAGCGTAAAAAAGCATGTTTAGCTAGCGACGAGTGCTCCATGGCAATGCTTATATTTTTTTCCTGAGCCACATGGGCATGGCTCGTTGCGCCCGACGCGTCCCCAACTCTCTGGATTAGCCGGGTCACGGTCCTCAGGTTTATTGCGTGCTTGCACAGGCTGGAACTTTGACGTGCTCGCCTGCACATTCCCCGCTGCAGGGTCTTGCCTGCTTTCCTGCATTTTGCGGTGATGGTTCATGCGAAGCTCGAGCTCTTCGGGGTCTTCAACATGAATCTGCATACGAGCGAGGCGTGCGGTCACTTTCTCACGCAGCTGATATAGCATGGTTTCGAATAGCGTAAAGGCTTCCTGCTTATATTCATTAAGCGGGTCGCGCTGCGCGTAAGCACGCAAGTTGATCCCCTGGCGCAAATGATCGAGCGAGAGGAGGTGGTCCTTCCATTCTTGATCGAGTGTTTGTAAGAGAACACGTTTTTCAGCAACGCGAAGTAGCTCCACCGGGAATTCAGCTTCTTTCTTTTGCATCAATTCAGTAGTCTGATCATTGACGCGCTGTAGAATTTCTTCGTCAGCGATGCCTTCTTCTTTGGCCCACTCGCCGATCGGCAAATCAAGACCATAAACGCGATAAATTTCATGATGCAGCGTATCGGTGTCCCAGCTTTCCGCGTAACTTCCGGGTGGGATGTGGAATTGCACCATTTCTTGGTTCAAATCTTCACGCATTTCGCCAATGGTTTCTGTTACATCTTCAATTTCCATCAAATCAAGACGTTGCTCGTAAATCACCTTACGTTGATCATTCATCACATCATCGAAGCGCAAGAGGTTCTTACGGATCTCGTAGTTGCGTTGCTCGACCTTGCTTTGCGCGCGTTCGATCGCCTTATTCATCCATGGGTGGAAAATTGCTTCCCCTTCTTCGAGTCCTAGCTTCTGAAGCATACCATCGATCCGCTCGGAGCCGAAAATACGCATCAAATCATCTTCGAGCGATAGAAAGAATTTCGACGCTCCAGGGTCTCCTTGACGGCCTGAACGACCGCGCAGCTGATTGTCGATCCGGCGTGATTCATGGCGCTCCGTACCGATGACGCATAGACCGCCCGCATCGAGTACAGCTTGCTTATCGCGTGCAATGTCTTTCTTGATTTGCTCGATTTTTTTGTTTCGCGCTTTTTCGTCACTCAAAGACGCAGTTTCTTCTGCGATGCGCATTTCCAAGTTACCGCCAAGCTGAATATCGGTTCCGCGGCCCGCCATGTTGGTGGCGATGGTGACAGCGCCTGGGCGTCCAGCTTGTGCAATAATGTAAGCTTCTTGCTCATGATGACGTGCATTCAAGACGTGGTGCGGCACTTTCGCTTTCTTCAGCTGTTTCGCGAACGCCTCCGACTTATCAATACTAACCGTACCAACAAGCACGGGCTGTCCGTCTTTGTGACATTCGCGAATGGATTCGATCACCGCTGCATCGCGCTCTGCTGATGTGCGGTAGATTTCATCATCCATATCATCACGCGCGATCGGTTTGTTGGTCGGAATCTCGACCACGCTGAGCTTATAGATATCTTCAAACTCGGCGGCTTCCGTCATTGCGGTCCCCGTCATGCCTGAGAGTTTTGGGTAAAGACGAAAATAATTCTGGAAGGTGATGGATGCGAGTGTTTGGTTCTCATTCTGAATAGCGACTTTTTCTTTCGCTTCGAGTGCTTGATGCAGCCCATCTGAATAACGACGCCCTTCCATCATCCGGCCGGTAAACTCATCAATAATGATCACTTGATTGTCTTTGACGATGTAATCCGTGTCGCGTGAAAACAAATGATGCGCTTTGAGCGCTTGGTTCAAATGGTGTACGGCTGACACGTTCTCAATGTCGTAAAGACTCGTCTCTCCTTCAATAATCCCTTCATCAGCCAGGAGCTTCTCGGCTTTCTCGGTGCCTTCTTCGTTGAGCGCAACGGTCTTACTCTTCTCATCGACCTCGTAATCCTCTTCATTAAATGTAGGGATCAGCGCATCGATTTGCGTGTAGAGGGCTGAATTGTCTTCAGTAGGACCAGAGATGATAAGCGGTGTCCGTGCTTCATCAATCAGAATCGAATCCACCTCATCGATCACGGCATAATGGAACGGGCGCTGCACCATTTCTTCACGGCCAAATTTCATATTGTCGCGTAGATAATCAAAGCCTAGCTCATTATTCGTCGCATAGGTGATATCGCAGCCATAGGCAGCCTGGCGTTCTTGGTCATTCATGCCATGCTTGATCACGCCAACCGTGAGGCCCAGATAGCGGTAGATCTCGCCCATCCAGGCGGAATCACGCTCCGCGAGGTAGTCATTCACGGTCACAATATGCACGCCTTTACCCGAAAGCGCATTGAGATAGGTTGCCAGCGTCGAGACCAGCGTTTTCCCTTCCCCCGTTTTCATCTCGGCGATCATGCCGCGGTGTAAGGTTAAGCCCCCAACCATCTGTACGTCAAAATGGCGCATACCCAAGGTACGTTTTGACGCTTCCCGCACGGTAGCGAAGGCTTCGTGGAGCATCTTGTCTTCTTTTTCACCCTCACGCAGACGCATGCGAAAATGTTCCGTCTTGCCTTTCAATGCTTCATCAGAAAGCGCCTCATAATCGTTCTCAAGCGCATTGATCGCGTCGACGTCGCGCTGCATCGTGCGTAGCAGCCGATCGTTCGAACTTCCGAATAAACGCTTAGCAAAGGATTGTATCATAGGGTCTCGCTTTTTAAGTTAGCTATGAAATACGCGCTGCCCCTGGCTTTGTCAACGGAATCGCTTGCATCACCCGCAGCTCTATGCCATACACAGCCTAACAATATTTGCATATAAAATCAGGAGGTTCGATGTCTTTTTCTCTTAAAACAATTCTAGGCGCCAGTGTGATAAGCTGCGCTCTCACTGCGGCGGTATATGCTGAAGATGATTACACGGTCATCAAAGTGGACGGTGAAGAAATCACTAAATCAGAAATTGATATGGTCTGGGAAGGACTGTTCCCCCCAGGCGCGGCCCCGGCATTTGATCAGTTCGACGCGAAGGTGAGAGAGAATGTGCTGCGCGGTATTATCAGCGAACATATCCTGT
This sequence comes from uncultured Azospirillaceae bacterium, assembly GCA_964352815.1. GTDB lineage: Bacteria > Pseudomonadota > Alphaproteobacteria > Rickettsiales > UBA3002 > CAYGTO01. The sequence goes on from CAYGTO010000014.1 coordinate 11,024, forward strand.
ATAAGGAAGCGGAAAAGCAGAAGATTAGCGATGACCCAGTGGTTCAACGCCGTGCAGAGCTGGAGCGTCGTAAGGTTATCGTGCAAGCGCTGCTAGAGAAAGAGAGCGACGGTTTCGTCAATGATGATGATCTGCAAGCAGCGTATGATGAGTTTGTCCGCAAGCAGCGCGATGAAGAAGAGCTGAAGGCGCGCCATATTTTGGTGGGAAGCAAGAGCGAAGCAGAGGATATTAAAGAAACGCTCGAAGAGGGCAAAGATTTTGAAGAACTCGCCAAAGAGAAATCATCCGACAAGGCAAGCGGCGCTGTAGGAGGAGACCTTGGATGGTTTGCTCCGGATTCGATGGTACCAGCGTTTAGCGCGGCGGCTAAAAAGTTGAAGAAAGGCGAGGTGTCTGATCCGGTCGAAAGCAATTTTGGTTGGCATATCATCAAGCTGGAAGATCGCCGCAAAGCTGAGATCCCGACGTTCCAAGATCTCAAACCCAAACTGAAAAAGAGTTTGGAAGAAAAAGGCCTTGAGACATATGTCGAGTCGCTGATGAAAGATACGGACGTGACCGTCTATGATGAGTCAGGTGATGTGGTTGAATTTAATGTGATTCCTAAAGACGAATAGTTCGCGATGCAGCTGAAACGCTCCCCACTTGCGCCTAGCGATCAGCCGACACTTCATGAGATTGGTGGTGTCAGCGTTGCGTCATGCGCAGCAGGTATTAAATATCAAGGCCGCACAGATGTAACCTTATTCATGTTAGAGGAAGCAAGCCAACTGGCGGGCGTGTACACTCAATCCAAAACCAGAGCCGCACCGGTGGAATGGTGTGTAGAGCATGGGGCCACAAACGCACGCGCGATTATCATCAATTCGGGCAATGCGAATGCGTTTAATGGTACCGCGGGAATGGCTTCGGTTAAGGCAGTGGCACAGGCGATAGCGAGTGAGATTGGCTGTACGCCAGAGCAAATTTATACCGCTTCCACAGGCGTGATTGGTGAGCCATTGCCACACGACAAGATTGTGCAGCATAGCGCAGCATTGTGTGCTGACCAGTCATCATCAACGGATGCATGGCAAGAGAGCGCGCAAGCGATTATGACCACTGACACGTTTTCGAAAGTAGCCGTGCGGGAGATTGAAACCTCGCAAGGTATCGTTCGTTTGCAGGGGATAGCAAAGGGCTCCGGTATGATTGCGCCGAACATGGCGACCATGCTGGGTTTCCTTTTCACCGATGCGCGCATCGATTATGCGTTGCTTCAATCCATGCTCCGCCATGCCACCGACGTTTCCTTCAATGCCATCACGGTAGATAGCGACACATCGACCAGTGATACGGTGCTGCTTGCTGCAACGGGTGCATCGGGCGTGACGATTCCGGACGGGAGCGATGATGCACAGCTATTCTATACTGCACTGGAGTCGCTCTGCATTGAACTCGCGCAATTAATCGTGCGAGATGGTGAAGGCGCGAGTAAATTCATCACCATTCATGTTGCAGGCGCTGAACATCATGCTGCAGCAAAAATCATTGCACTTTCGGTCGCGAATTCACCGCTCGTAAAGACGGCAATTGCAGGCGAAGACGCCAATTGGGGGCGCATTATCATGGCGCTTGGAAAGACCGGTGCGCGAGTCGAACGCGAGGATATTACCCTTGCGATTGGCGATACGGAAATTGTGAGACATGGTGGTCCAGTCGAAGGGTATGATGAAACGCCTGTGGTGAAGCACATGCAAGGCCAAGAGATCGATATCACCATTGGCCTAGGGATTGGCGATGGGGCAGCGACGGTTTGGACCTGCGACCTTACCCATGGGTATATTGAAATTAATGGTGACTACCGGAGCTAAGATGAAGCAAGTCCTTGTATCCGCCGCAGCATTGATTGATGCCGATGGGCGCATTCTGTTAACCCAGCGCCCCGAAGGCAAACATATGGGCGGCATGTGGGAATTTCCTGGAGGTAAGGTTGAAGCAGGGGAGTCAGCGGATGATGCGCTGCGCCGCGAGATGATGGAAGAGCTTGGTGTTGATCTCTGCGAGAGCTGTTTGCAGCCTTTTACTTTCGTTACTCATGACTATGATGACTTCTCACTGCTATTGCTTCTCTACATTGCGCGCCGCTGGGAAGGGATTCCGCAAAGTAAAGAAGGCCAAGCGATGAAATGGGTATATGCGCATGAGATGAAGTCGCTGCCGATGCCGCCGGCGGACGTACCGCTTGTTGCGATGCTACGTGATTATATGCCTGCGAAAGAAACTGCGTGAGCGGCATAACGATCCGTAAAGCGACTAAGGCAGATGCGGCATGGATCGCTATGATTGGCCGCAAAAGCTTTACGTATGAATTTGGTCATCTCTACACCCCTAGCGATTTAGAAGATTACCTGACTGGCCATAGCACCGCTGAGTATTACCTCGAAGCGATGCAGCGCCATACGATCATCGTTGCCGAGTATGATGGTATGCTTATTGGTTTTGCGAAATATGGTGCTGTTGGATTGCCGGTGCAAGCGGCCAATGATGCGCAAGAGTTACACCGCTTATATATCGACCCGGATATGCAAGGCAAGGGCGCGGGGCGTGCATTAGGTGATGCATTTCTCGAAGCGAACCAATCATGCTCAGAGCTTTATGTGGGTGTGTGGGAAAATAATGCCCGCGCGCAGAAACTTTATAAAAGCATGGGGTTTGAATATATTGGCGAGCATCATTTTATGGTCGGAGATCATGCCGATCGTGATTTGATTATGAAACGCAGCGCCTAACTCAACGCTTCTCCTAGATTAATCGTGCCGCTGCCACGCGCCGAAGGTTGCTGTTGATTTGGTCCCGGCTTCCATGCGGTGAGGGTGACGAACTCGACCGTGGCGTGCACGCGAGGCGCAGCATCGTGTGACTCTTCCGCAAACGTGTGTTCACTAACATAATGCAGATACATCGATGCGAGATGTTCCGGGCGTACGAGTCCTTTTTGCTGCTCGATCAAACAATTGGTTTCGCCCATACCGCGCAGCTCGGTGAGTAATCTCTCAGGCGTTTCATAAGTGATGATGAGCTCTTCATTATCAATCACCGGAAGCGCGAACCCGGCGCGCTGCAATAGATTGCCGGCATCACGCACATCCATGAAAGGCGAAACATGCGGGCTGAGCCCATCCGTGGTTGCAATATCGGCGACGGTATAACTCTCGCGTAACTCCTTAAGCGTGGCCGGCCCCGGCATGATCGCTAAGAATAACCCGTCTGGTTTCAGGATCTTCTGAATTTGAATAAAACACCCCACCAAATCATTCACATGATGCAGCGACAGGGTGCTGATCACGGCATCGAAACTGTTTTCTGCAAAAGGAAGCCGCTCTTCGTCCGCGCAGAGCGTGAGGCCATCCACACCGTTTAGCATATTGATTGCGCTGTCACATTGCACCAAATGATGAATTCCTCCCGCGTCTTTCACAAGGGACTGGAATTGTCCCGTATGACAGCCAAGATCGAGCGTAAGCGGGAAGCTATGCGTGATATCGCGCAGCCGGTCGATGGCGCGCAAACACGCTTCTCTTTTCAAAAAATCATGGTTAGGATAGATGGGCGCAATCCGGTTGCGGCGAAGACGCGCTAGGGGACGATGAAACAAAGGGGCCGCATTCATGGCATCGCTTATACAAAAGAAAGCCGGGGCTGTCACGTCGCTTCTCGGCCTCTGCAAACAGGTGATGGAATATGTTCTCTTCCCGCCGCGCTGTTTGGCGTGTAGTCAGCCCATTGAGACCGCGCATACGCTCTGTGATTCATGCTGGCCGAAGATTCGATTCATTAGCGAGCCCATGTGTGATTCATGTGGCCGGCCGTTTGAATATGATAAGGGTAAGGGGCTGATTTGTGGAAGCTGTTTTAAAGACCCGCCGCCATTCGACAAGGCGCGCAGTGCGCTAGTATATGATGAGCATAGTCGTAAGTTGATTACGCGCTTTAAATATGGGGATCGCGGGGATGTCGTGCCGGGCTATGCGTTGTGGCTTCAGCGTGCGGGAGCAGAAATGCTGACACAAACCGACTACATTATCCCCGTGCCACTGCATTTCCGCCGACTGATACAGCGAAAGTTCAATCAATCGATTCTCCTTGCGGAAGCGCTATCCGAGCTTTCTTCAGTGCCGCTGCTTCGTGATGGCCTGGTGCGTCAGAAACATACTCCGCCGCAGGCAAGCTTAAGCCAAGCGGCGCGGCGTAAGAATGTGCAGGGGGCGTTTAGTATCAATGAAGAATATCGCGAGATGGTGGCGTGTAAACGGATTGTGCTAGTTGATGATGTGATGACCACCGGGGCGACGATCCATGCGTGTACCAAAGCGCTGAAGAAAGCGAAGGTAGCTGAAGTCAACGTGCTCACCCTTGCACAGACCGTGATTGGCGAGTAAACTGCGCCCATGAGCTATCAAACGACGATCGTTGCCTGCGTGCAAACCAATACCCAGGGTGACATGCAGCAAAATATGGATGCCGCTGAAGCAATGATCCGTGATGCGCATGCGCAGGGCGCACGCTTTATTGCGCTGCCTGAAAATGTTTTCTATATGCGCGGCGATTTTACCTATCCGGCTGAGGAACACACTTTTCGGATGAACACGCATCCAGGGCTCAAGCAGTGTATGAGCCTAGCGGCAGAGCTGAAATGCTGGATCCATATTGGCTCTATTTTTGTCCATATTGACGATTCTGATAAATGGGCGAACCGCAGTGTGATGATTGATGACCAAGGCCAAATTGTGACCAGCTATGACAAGATTCACCTGTTCGAAGCCGATCTTGGTAATGGCGAAGTGTATAGCGAATCGAAGAAATTTCTGGCGGGAAAACAATCGCGTTTGGCGTTGACGCCATTTGGTCAGATTGGGCTAACCATCTGCTATGATATGCGATTCCCGCGCCTGTGGCGTGATTTGGCGCTGGCGGGGGCAAACAGCTTTTTAGCGCCGGCGGCCTTTACGAAAAAAACCGGCGAAGCGCATTGGCACGTGTTGCTGCGTGCGCGAGCAGTCGAGAATGGTGCGTATGTCATCGCTCCAGCGCAGTGCGGTGAACATCCGGGCGGACGGCATACTTATGGTCATAGTCTGATCATCGATCCGTGGGGCGAAGTGCTTGCCGAGGCATCGGCGAGTGAGCCAGGCGTGATTTTGGCAGAAATCGAACCAGAAAAAGTGGCTCAAACACGAAAGTCGATGCCCACTTTAAGCCATGAACAGCGCTATTTCATGGATGATTTTGTGATTTAGAGTGTTTCACGTGGGACATTCCGGATTCGTTATGATGGTTTCTTCGCCATTAGCATATAATTCACGTCTAAATCCGACTCTTTGAGTGACCACTCCCATTTCAGTGGGTTAAGCACCATTCCGGTTGTATGCGCAACGTCCAGCCCATGGGTGCGACAATGGTGATGCAATTCCGAAGGTTTCAAGAATTTGCGCCAGTGATGCGTGCCGCGCGGGAGAAGACGCAGCACATATTCCGCTCCAAACTTGGCCATTACCAGAGATTTCCCGGTCCGGTTGATCGTCGAGAGAAAGAGCAGCCCGCCTGGTTTAACAAGAGCGGCGCATGCTTGAATGAATAGATCGACATCGGCGACATGCTCAACGATTTCAAGGGCAAGCACCACATCATACTGCTCCCCATCTTCAGCTAATGCTTCGGCCGTGCTTGCACGGTAGTTGATGGGTGTATTCGTTTGCGCAGCATGGGTGCTGGCAATGCCAATATTCTTCTCGGATGCATCGACTCCGCTCGCCGCTGCCCCCATACGCGCCATGGGCTCGGTGATCAACCCACCGCCGCAGCCAATATCGACGAGCGTGATGCCTTCGAGCGGTTTCATCGCGTCACTATCCTTACCAAAATGCTGACATAACGCCTCACGAATATAGCTAATTCGTGTCGGGTTCATATCATGAAGCGGTTTGAACTTTCCGGCCGGATCCCACCATTCTTCTGCCATACGCTCAAAATTAGCAATTTCATCAGGATTGACGGTGCTTCCCTGCGTATGAGTGTCGCTTTTGGCTTTCTTTTTAGCGCCCATATGAGTACTGTTTCCTTAGTGAAAATGAGGATTCCTTCATGAGCCAACATAGTGAGACATCCGAGCCATTACAACCACAAGATGCAGCCGTAAGTGCGCCTCCGCAAGAACCACTGAAAGAGCGCAACTGGAAGCGTGGTGTTGATGAGCTGAAAGAAACATTCATCGATAAGCCGGCACTATGGCTCGAAGAGGTGTTGGCGAAATCCCAAAATTTGGCACGCACCAATTTTGAATTGGCCGTGAAGTTTGCGGGTGAGGGGAAGCATGAAGACGCGATTCGCCGATTTAAATTTACCCTCTGGCTCGATAAGAACTATCACGCGTGCCACTACCATATGGGTATGTGCTATGCCGCATTAGAGAAGACGCCAGACGCGATCAGCGAGTTAAAAAAAGCCCTTCAGTATGAACCTGACCGTGCCGATGTCTTGTTCATGCTTGCAAGCCTCGACCCTGGCTCTATTCCCGCAGACAAAATCCCCGGCACTATGCCGCCAGCTTTGGCGCAAACCTATTTCGACCAGCTCGCCCTTATCTACGATGAGGTTGAGCGAGGGCATCAATATAAGGGCCACATGATTACGGCGCAGTATGTGCAGCGATTTATAGAAGCGTCGCGCAATGATTACCGCTTGCTCGATTGCGGGTGTGGGACAGGGCTTGTGGGCCGCGTGTTGCACAGTAAAATGGATTATATCACTGGCATTGATATTTCTTCTCGCATGGTCGAACAAGCCCGCCAGGCTAAGGCAGAAGATGAGAGCAGTGTGTATAATGAACTTTTTCACACCGATATTCGCGATTACTGCCGCGTCGTCAATGCGCCGCAATTCCATTTCATCACGCTTGCGCGCTCGCCCGCGTATATTGGGGAGCTGAACAGCCTCATGCCCGCGCTACATAAGAATCTGTATAGTGGCGGGATCTTGGTGATTCTTCATGAGTCCTACGATGCGACTGATAGTTACGGATTTTCACCTAAGACGGGCCGTTATGGCCATGGCGAGGGCTATATTCGCGCAGGTGCAGAAGCCGCGGGCTTCCAAGTGGTTGCGCAAGATAGCGTGCCGATTTACGCTGACATGACCGGTAAAATTGCGGTGCTAAAAAAGGCGTGAATGCATTTTCCAAGGTTCATCTGCGTCCGCTGAAATCTGGCGATGCCCGCACTCTCTCTGAATTACACCATCTCGGCTTCCCCAAAGGCTGGAGCTCCGAAGAATGCGAATCCATGCTCATGCGTCCGGAATATCGAGGCTTCATGGCAGTGATTCCTGATGCCGATGGGGGCTGGTGCGCGGGATTTGTGCTGATGCGCCAAGTGATGGATGAAGTGGAGATTATTGCATTGGTCACGCATCCTAAACTGCGCAGGCATGGTATTGCGAATCAGCTAATGGAAGCGGTGATGGAGTCGTTACATCATGATATGAGCGTTTTTCTCGAAGTGCGTGCAGCGAATGACGCTGCCATTGCGCTTTATCAGAAACAGGGGTTTCAGGCGATGGGGCGCCGCGCAGACTATTACACAGACTGGGATGGTCAGAAGGTGGATGCGGTGACCATGCGATGCAATCGAAAGGGTTGAAATCCCCCGCAAACTACAGTAACCATCCAGCTCTATGGCACTTATTATACAGAAATTTGGCGGCACGTCGGTTGCGGATCTGGATCGGATTCGCAATGTGGCAAGCCACGTCATGCGTGAAGTGAAGGCAGGCAATCAGGTGATTGTGGCGGTGTCTGCGATGGCGGGTGTGACCAATCAATTGGTTGGCTATGCGCGCGAACTCTCGCCGCTATCAAAAGAAGAAGCACGGCTCGAACATGATTTCATCACCTCTTCCGGAGAGCTGGTGACGGCCGGATTGCTCGCCTTGCATTTGCAAGAACAGGGACAGGAAGCGCGCGCTTACGCAGGGTGGCAAGTGCCGATTCGCACCAATGGCGCGGCGATGAATGCGCGCATCGAATCGATTGAAACCGAAAATATTCAGGCGATCCTTGCGCGCGGCCAGGTGGCGGTGATTGCGGGCTTCCAGGGCATCGATGATGAGGGCCGGGTGAATACGCTGGGCCGCGGCGGTACGGATACGACGGGTGTGGCGCTGGCGGCAGCTTTTGGTGCTGATCGCTGTGATATCTACACCGATGTCGATGGCATTTACACCACCGATCCGCGCATCGTCGCGCGCGCGCAAAAGCTGAAACATGTGGCCTATGAAGAGATGCTCGAGCTGGCGTCGCTTGGTGCGAAAGTGCTGCAAACGCGCTCAGTGGAAATGGCGATGAAACATAATGTGCGCGTGCAGGTGCGTTCAAGTTTTAATGAAGAACCAGGAACATTACTCGTCCCAGAGGAGGAAATTATGGAGAAACATAAAGTCACGGGGATCGCCTATAGCCGAGACGAAGCGCGGGTGTCGCTGACCAATGTTGAGAATAAGCCGGGCGTATCGGCTTCGATCTTTGGCCCACTCGCGGATCGCGGAATTAATGTTGATATGATCGTGCAGAATGTGACCAAAGAAGGCACGCGAACCGATGTCACCTTCACCGTGCCGAAAGCCGATTTGGAGCGCACCATTGAGATTGTTGAAACCGCAAAACGCACCCCGCCCTACGAGTCGCTGCATAGCGACAGGGATGTGGTGAAGCTGTCGGTGGTGGGCGTAGGGATGCGCTCACATGCGGGTGTGGCGGCCGATATGTTCCGCACATTGGCAGATAAGGGCATTAATATCATCATCATCACTACCTCGGAAATTAAGATCAGTGTGTTGATTGAAGAGGAATATCTTGAGCTGGCCTGCCGCGCATTGCATAGTGTGTTTGGCTTGGATGCTGAGGAAGAGAAGTAACGCTAGAGTGATCGTGATGCTTCATCATCTCGCCCAGATTTAACCTGCGCCGCCCACTCTTTGATATGTGCGTCATGCTGCTCTAGCCTGTGATGAGGGGTCTCTAATTGTGCTTTCACCTCTGCGTATGCCTTATTAATCGACGTCTCTGCTGTTTTCGATCGAGTGTCTACCACCACATACCCTTTTCTTTTTAGTTCAGCGATGGATTTTGAGCGATCATGCGATTTAGGGGGCAGGGTGCGCCTATGCCGTCCTGAACGGGTATCTTCCTGCATAGCCTGTAACGCTTGTGATTGGTTTTTGGCCATGATAATAGCATCGGCTTCGCGATAAAAACGGATCCCTGCGGTGCGCCCCACAACAATGACGCCATCTTTTTCTGACTCATTGACATGATCGATAAGGCCGCGCCCAAAATCACGCATTGCTTTCTTGATCGTGAGGTCTTCGCTCATCATCGCCGTGACATGTTCAACATCTTCATTATAGAAGCGCTCTTTAAAACGATCTTTATCACCACTGCCCTTTTGCGATGCTTCAAAAGAGTTCTCGGTATTCCATAAATTATGCTTAGGTGATAAAATTGGCGTATCAGGAGCGTTGTAAGAAATGGGCGGCCTTTCATTTCCTTCTTCTCGGATGCCCGCTTCGTAATAAAATTTATCTATCTCAGACATGATCTCTTCGGGAGTAATCTCGAAGCATGTGCGGCCTTCATTGCGCGCATTATCAAGCACGGCAGCCGCAACGGCACGATATAAAAGGCCGACATCATATATATGAAGGTCGATGTTTTCCTTTTGTTTGTATTGCGCTCTCAAACCTTGCGCGATTACAGATCGCCCTGACTTCGCATGGCCATCGATTGTGATCAAAAGCGGCTTAGGCTTTGCCGGAGTCTGTTCATCGTCTGTCATCGTATAAGATACTCATACTGCTTGTATTTTTATTCATAGCAGATAAAGCTTACGCAAAGGTTAATGAATGGATAGAAAATGACGAATTTACAACAACTTTGGCAGCGCGGCTGCGATTTATTGGGCAGCGATACCGCGATTATGGGCGGGGCGATGAGCTGGGTGAGCGAGCGCAACTGGGTTGCGGCGATGAGTAACGCTGGGGCATTTGGTGTGATTGCGGCAAGTTCGATGCCGCCGGAATTGCTTGATAAAGAAATTGCAGCAACCAAAACACTCACCGATAAACCGTTTGGGGTAAATCTGATTTTGATGCATCCGAAACTAGCGGAGCTGGCGGAGGTGTGCGTAAAGCATCAAGTGTCGCATGTCGTGCTCGCCGGTGGCTTCCCGAAAAAATCGACCATTGATCCGCTCAAAGAAGCCGGCATTAAGGTGATTGGATTTGCGCCCACAGTGGCGCTTGGAAAGAAGCTGATTAAGATGAATATTGATGCGCTGATCATCGAAGGCAATGAGGCGGGTGGCCATATCGGGCCGGTGTCGACCTCGGTACTAGCGCAAGAAATTCTGCCAGAAATTACCGAAGTGCCGATTTTTGTGGCCGGCGGTATTGGGCGCGGCGAAGCGATTGTGGAATATCTGCGCATGGGGGCGAGCGGTGTGCAAATGGGCACGCGTTTTGTCTGCACCACGGAATCGATTGTGCATGAAAATTTCCAAAAGGCGTTCATTAAAGCCAATGCGCGCGATGCATCCGTGTCGGTGCAATACCACCCAGATTTTCCCGTGATCCCCGTGCGCGCTCTGAGCAACAAAGCAAGCGCGGAATATATGAAATTCCAAAAAGAAGCGGTCGAAGCGTTTTTCGCTGGCGAGAAAACCAAGCAAGAAGCGCAGCTCGATATTGAACATTATTGGGCGGGAGCATTGCGCCGTGCGGTGATTGATGGCGATGTCGAGTCTGGATCATTGATGGCCGGACAATCTGTCGGAATGGTGCAGCGCACGCAGAGTTGCAAGGAAATCGTTGACGAATTGGTCGATCAAGCGTCATACTATCTCTCAAGACAAGCAAATGCTGCAGCATAAAGAGATCGGCTTCAAACAATAAAAATATTCCGATACGCGTGACGCAGCGAAGGCGAGGGCCTGACGATGCAGCTACAAGCGGTAAGTAAAGACACCTCCATTCCTCTCGATCTATTGCGCGTGGTACGCGATGTGATGCGCGCGCCGGAAGACGCACAAACGCGACTGAACCAATTGACCGATGTGATTGCGCAGAGCCTTTCGTGCGAAGTGTGCTCAATTTACTTTTTCAAAGCCGGTGACTTTTTAGAGCTCTATGCGACCAAAGGGCTAAGACAAGAAGCGGTACATCAAACGCGTTTGCGTATGGGCGAAGGGTTGGTGGGAGAGACCGCACTGCAAGCCAAGCCGGTTCATTTGGCTGAAGCGAGAACGCATCCGAAATTTGTACTCAAACCCGAGACCGGCGAGGAACCGTTCCATTCATTTGTCGGCGTACCGATTATCCACGGTCATAATGTGATTGGCGTGCTGGTGGTGCAGAGCACTGAACTGCGTATTTTTTCTGAAGCTGAAATTGAAGTGCTTGAAACCAGCGCGATGGTAATCGCTGAAATGGCGATTGGCGGCGGTATGGTCGGCTATGTTGAGCTTACTGGTGAACAAGAAGCAGCCGAAGCATCCCACTACATCACTGGGGTCAAGTTGTCGCCGGGGGTTGCCCGCGCTAGAGCGGTGCTCCACAAAATGCATCCGATGGTCACAATGCTGGTGTCGGATGATCCGGAAGCAGAAGAGCAGCGTTTTCACACGGCGCTCAGCGAAATGCAGGAGCGGTTTGAGAATCTACTGAAAGATTCGCCACTGCGTGGTAAACGAGCGCAAGAAGAAATCTTTGATGCATATCGCATGTTTATGCAAGATCGTGGCTGGATCACGAAAATTGTGGAAGCGATTCGCAGTGGCTTGACGGCTGAAGCGGCAGTGAAAAAAGTCCAAGAATATATGCGGGTGAAGATGGAAGAGATCGCAAGCCCATACATTCGTAGCCGTATGACGGATCTCGATGATGTATCTTACCGCTTATTATCACATTTAACCGGAGAACATTACACGGCTGCGCATGGCGAGCTGCCAGATGCATACATCTTAGTCGCCCGCTCGCTTGGGCCGTCAGAGCTTCTCGAATATGCCGGACCAGCGCTTAAAGGGGTGGTGCTTGAAGAAGGATCTTCCCAGGCGCATGTGGCGATTGTGGCGAAGATGATGGACATTCCTATGGTCAGCAAGATCGAACATGCGCGTGAGTATGTGCGCCAGGGAGATTCGATTATCATCAATGGTGATAATGGCGAAGTCTATATCCGCCCACCGGAAGACGTAGATGCAATGATGATGCAGCATATGCAAGCGCGCGATCAACGCCAGGTGGTGTATGAATCAACGCGACACCTGCCTTCTGAAACGATTGACGGGCATGCGATTGGGCTGAATCTTAACATCGGCCTTACGCTTGATGCAGCACATATTGGGGGAGAAGATATTTTTGGAATTGGCTTGTTCCGCACCGAGCTTCCCTATCTCGCTAGTTATGATTTTCCCACCGTGGACGAACAGCACGGTATCTACGAAGATGTCTTCAAGAAGGCAGGCGATAAGCCAGTTATTTTTCGTAGTTTTGACATTGGTGGTGACAAACATGTGCCATACATCTCGCGCGAACACGAAGAAAACCCGGCGATGGGGTGGCGTGCAAGCCGTATCGCCATTGACCGTCCTTCGATTCTGCGTAGCCAGTCAAAAGCTCTGATTCGCGCGGCAAAGGGCAAAGATTTGTATGTGATGTTTCCCTTCATCGCAGATGTCTCTGAGTTTCTAGAAATGAAAGAATTACTGATGCGCGAGCTTGAGCGAGCGCGTGTCGAAGGCTATGCGCGACCAACGAAAGTTTATATTGGGTCAATGATCGAAATTCCATCGATCCTATTTCAGTTACCAGAGCTGCTGAAACATGCAGACTTTGTCTCGATCGGCAGTAATGATTTGCTGCAGTTCCTTTTTGCCGCGGACCGCAACAATACACAACTAAGTGGCCGCTATGACCCGCTATGCCCGGCGGTGATGCGCATGATACGAGATATTGTGAAACAGTGCGATGAGCATCGTGTGCGGCTCGGTTTTTGCGGTGATATGGCGACCAAACCGCTTGAAGCAATGGCGCTGATCGGATGCGGGGTGCAGCATTTGTCCATGCCGCTCTCAGCTGTAGGGCCGATTAAAGAAATGGTGCGTAGCGTGAACTATGCTGAGCTCGAAGGCTATATGCATTATTTGGTCACACTTCCTGAGCATAGTATTCGCTACCAGCTCGAAGATTTCGCACGCGACCATGGTGTCCTATTGAACTGTTAGTTCTCCGTCGCATGCGCTATACTTGATGTAAGTAATCGGGCATACTCTTTACATTATGCGTGTTCGTAAAACCTACCTTGATATTGAGAGCTACCGCGATATTGGCGCGTATCTCCATGATGTGCGTGTGCATCAGAAAAAGAGCCTTGAGAAGATTTCCCAGACATTGCGTATTCGCCTAGAATACCTTCATGCTATTGAGAAAGGCGAGCTCTCTATCCTGCCAGGGCCAGCCTATACACGTGGTTTTGTGATCAGCTATGCCGAAGAACTGTCTCTGAATGGCCAGGATATCTGGAATCGGTATCAACTGGCACGTAATGTGGAAAAAGATGTGCGCTTATTTAATCCGAGTGCGTCAGTGCAGCATGAAATGCCTGATACGGTGATGTACCGTTTCGCTTTGGTCATGCTCGCCGGGGCGATGTTTGTATGGATTTCTCAGTTGCCTGGTCAGGGTAACACACCATCCGTTATCGACCGTAGCGTACTCTATGCGCAGGTAGAGACGCCTGCCACCCAGGGTGCAAGCCCACGTCTGCCGTGTCAGCCAGGCGTTGCGTTCGGCGGCTGCGCGGCAAATCAGCATTATTTTGAGCTCTATCTTCCCAATCAGCCGGTGAACACAATACTTGCGCTCCCTACCGAAGCGTTGTAATCGACGTGTGAGCAACTTCACAGTAGATTTATGAACCGGAAAGCAACCCATCAAGTCACGATCCACACCAGCGATGGGCAACCCGTTCATGTGGGTGGCGATGCACCTGTAATGGTGCAATCTATGACCAATACAGATACCGCGGATATCGAAGCGACCGTAAAGCAAGTCAAAGCGCTAGCGGCTGCTGGGTCAGAAGTGGTGCGCATCACGGTGAATAATGAGGAAGCCGCCGCGGCTGCGCCTGCGATTCGAGAGAAACTTGATGCGCTTGGCTGCACGGTACCGCTAGTGGGGGATTTTCATTACAATGGGCATCGACTTCTTACGGATTATCCGGAGATGGCGAATGCGCTCGCGAAATATCGCATCAATCCTGGGAATGTTGGGTTTGGCACGAAACAAGATGCACAATTTGCGCAGATGATTGAGAAAGCGATTGAATATAACAAGCCCGTTCGCATAGGCGTGAATTGGGGCAGTCTAGACCAGAAATTGCTTGCACGGTTGATGGACGAGAATGCTGCGCTCCCAGAGCCAAAATCAGCGCAGGAAGTCGGCCATGAAGCGCTGGTGCGCAGTGCGCTCGATAGTGCGGCGAAGGCCGAAGCGATTGGCTTGGCGCCGCATCAGATTCTGCTCTCCTGTAAGGTGAGCCGGGTGCAGGATTTGATCACGGTCTATCGGATGCTTTCCGCACGCTGTGATTATCCGCTGCATTTAGGGCTGACCGAAGCGGGGATGGGCAGCAAGGGCATTGTGGCTTCGAGTGCCGCACTCGCCGTGCTGTTGCAAGAAGGGATTGGCAACACAATTCGGATGTCGCTGACGCCGGAGCCGGGTGGTGACCGTACGCAGGAAGTGATTGTGGCGCAAGAGTTGCTTCAGTCGATGGGCATTCGTTCTTTCACACCCATGGTGACAGCATGTCCTGGATGTGGCCGTACAACGAGTACCTTGTTCCAAGAACTTGCTGAGAAAGTGCAGCACTATTTGCGCAAAAAGATTCCGGAATGGTCTCAAACCTATGCCCCCGAAGTGGCGAGCATGGAGGTCGCCGTGATGGGCTGTATCGTGAACGGGCCGGGCGAAAGCAAACATGCGAATATTGGCATTTCACTTCCGGGTACCGGTGAAGCGCCGACCATGCCGGTCTTTGAAGATGGTAAGAAAACTGCGACGCTTAAAGGCTCAGACGCGCCTGATCAATTTTTGCATATGATCGATGCGTATGTAGCGCGAACCTATGGTCCGTCTTCGACTAAGGATGCGGCGTAATGGGTGCGAAAAAACTTCAGCCAGTGCGCGGTACGCACGATCTATTGCCAGATGCGATGGCGCAGCAGCGCTATGTTGTGGATATGGCGCGCGACGTGTCGGCGCTCTATGGCTTTGCTGAAATGGCGCCGCCGATCTTTGAATTTTCCGATGTGTTCCATCGCACGCTGGGCGAAAGCTCCGATGTGGTGAGCAAAGAGACATATAGCTTTGAGGACCGCGGCGGGGAGTCGCTAACCTTGCGGCCGGAACTCACCGCTGGAATTGCCCGCGCCTTCGTCAGCAATGGGCTGCAAGAAAAAGCGCCGTTTAAGACCTTTTATTATGGCCCGGCCTTTCGTTATGAACGGCCGCAAAAGGGCCGTCAGAGACAGTTTCATCAGATTGGGGTGGAGCTGATTGGCGCAGCAGAAGTGCAGGCGGACATTGAAGTGATCGCCCTTGCGGCGCAGCTACTGGATACGCTCGGACTGAAAGACCATGTTGCGCTCGAGTTAAATACGCTGGGTGACCCGGAAAGTCGTGCGGCACATCGTGACGCTCTCGTAGATTATTTTGCGCAGCATAGGGCGCAACTTTCCGACGATTCGCAGCGCCGGCTCGAAGCAAACCCGCTACGGATTCTTGATTCAAAAGATGAGGGTGATAAGGCGCTGGCGGCGGATGCACCAAAGCTGATGGACTATTTGAACGAGGCGTCGCAGCGCTTCTGGCAGCAATTGACCGATGGCCTCACCGCGCTTGGGATTGCTTATTCAGTGAATGAACAGCTAGTACGCGGCCTTGATTATTATCACCACACCGTATTTGAGTTCACGACTGACAAGCTGGGCGCGCAAAACACCGTGCTTGCCGGCGGGCGCTATGATGGGCTGGTCGAGATGATGGGCGGGCAGCCGAATCCGGGCATTGGCTTTGCGGCGGGTGTTGAGCGACTCTGTTTGTTGCTAGAGTCACTGGAGCGTTTTCCGAAAGAATCGATGCCTCTCGTGGCAGTGATTCCGATGAGTGAAAATGAACAAACTTCTGCACTCGAAATCTTGCAGACCCTTCGCCGGTCGGGTGTCCATGCGGAGATGGCTTATCGCGGCAATGCCGGAAAACGCTTCAAAAAAGCGGACCAGCAAGGTGCCATCTATGCTGTTATCTTAGGCGAAGAAGAAATCAAAACGCAACAGCTTCAGGTCAAACATTTGGCTGAGGGGACGCAAGAAGCGATTGCGCGCGAGGGTGTGGCCCAGTATATTCAAGCACAATTAGCAAAGCAGAACTAGCCATGTCCATCCACAATAAACTCGACGCGCTGATTAAGCGCCACACAGAACTCAGTGATTTGATTGCCAAGCCAGACCAGTTAGCGGGTGGCCAGTTTGCGAAGCTTTCTAAAGAATATTCGGATCTGACCACTATAGTGGAAACGGCACTCTCGTTGAAAGCAGCACAGGAAGAACTTGACGAAGCAAAAGAATTGATCGCGTCGGGCGACGAAGAGATGAAAGCGTTAGCGGAAGAAGAGGTGCAACAACTGAGCACGGTGATTCCAAAGTTAGAAGGCGAGCTTAAGGTTGCGTTGTTGCCGAAAGATGAAGCCGATGAAAGAAACGCGATTCTAGAAATCCGTGCTGGTACGGGTGGGGATGAGGCGGCATTATTTGCTGCTGATTTATTTCGCATGTATCAACGCTGCGCAGAGCGTAAGGGGTGGAAGTTTGAGATTGTTTCTATCGCGGATACCGGCGTGGGTGGGTATAAGGAAGCCAGTGCCAACATTTCTGGCAAGAATGTGTTCCGTGATTTGAAATTTGAATCGGGCGTGCATCGGGTTCAGCGTGTTCCAGAGACCGAATCGGGCGGGCGAATCCATACCTCGGCTGCGACAGTAGCAGTGCTTCCGGAAGCAGAAGAAGTTGATATTCAAATCAATGAAACGGACTTACGTATCGATGTGTTCCGCGCGAGCGGGCCAGGTGGCCAGTCGGTGAACACGACTGACTCCGCAGTGCGTATTGTGCATATTCCGAGTGGGATTACCGTGCAGCAACAGGATGAAAAATCCCAGCATAAGAATCGTGCCAAAGCGATGAAGGTTCTGCGTGCGCGGATCTATGATATGGAGAGACAGAAAGTGCAAGCTGAGCGTTCTGCTGAACGAAAGGGTCAAGTTGGCTCTGGGGATCGCTCGGAACGCATTCGCACCTATAACTTCCCGCAAGGTCGCGTGTCCGATCACCGAATCAACTTAACGCTTTATAAGTTGCAAGATGTGCTGGATGGAAATTTGGAAGAATTCACCAAAGCACTGATCTCGGAAGACCAAGCAGCAGCGCTTGCAGCCATCGAAGAATCGTGACGCGTCGCGAACTTCTGCGTGAAGGAACCAAACGATTACAAAACGCTGGAGATGGTACTGATGCGCTGGATGCGCGGCTCTTACTTGAGCATGCGCTGGGCGTGTCGCACGAAGCGTTAATCCGTGACCCTGATATAGAAGTAAACGCTAAAAAGCAGCAGTCATATTGGGCATTGATCGAACGCCGTGCACAGCAAGAACCTATTGCGCATCTTCTTGGCTATCGTGATTTTTGGAAGGATCGTTTCACCGTCACACATGAAACGCTGATTCCGCGTCCGGACAGTGAAGCACTCATTGAACTGCCACTGCATTCTATCGAAACACCACCGCAGCACATTTTTGATCTATGCACGGGCAGCGGCTGTTTGCTCCTGAGTTTGCTGCGTGAATATCAGGGTGCTTCCGGGTTCGGCGCGGATATCAGCGAAGCTGCACTCCTAGTCGCCAAGCAGAACGCATTGCAGCTTGGCCTTGACCAGCGCGCACATTTTTTATGCGGCGATATGCTAAAAAGCCTTGCCTTCCGCTTCGATTGTATAGTATGCAATCCTCCATACATCGCATCGGACGTGATTGAAACGCTTGATGAGGATGTGAAAGGGTTTGAGCCTCTCAACGCACTGGATGGAGGCAAAGACGGGTTAGCGTTTTATCGAAAGCTGGCCGAAATAATTCCCGACTATCTTTCTGACCGTGGGTGGTTGTTTGTTGAGATCGGGAAAGGACAAGAAACAGACGTACGGACATTCATGGAAGCATCGCTCACTTATCGTGGTTCTCATAAAGATTTAGCGGGTATCACGCGAGCGTTAGCATTTTCGTACTCACCAGCAGCATAAGGAGCAGCTATGCGTCGTAATAATTCTAATAATAATCGAGGACAAAATAACCGTCGCCGTGGCAGTGGCGGAGGGCGCAGTAGTAATGGCGGAGGCAATTTGGCGCAACAAAAGCGTACTGCGCTTCAGAAAAAAGAGAATTATTTGAATCAGGCGCGAGATGCGCTGTCAAAAGGTGATCGCGTTGAGGCGGAATATTACTTTCAGCATGTGGAACACTGGTCGCGCACGGTGGGCGAGATTCTCGAAAAAATGCCGTCACGCGAGCGTGATGACGAAATGCAAGATCATGATGATAAGGCGTCATTTGATGATGATGCCGGCAACAAAGTTGGTGATGATTTAGATGAAGGAGAAACTATGTCAGAATCTAAGCCAAGGCGCACTGCGCGACGCGCTAAGCCAAAAGATGAAGTAGAAGAAATTCCGCTTCCTACATCGGTACTTCCTGAGACCAAGGCGGCAACAGCGAATTAATTCGACGCAACTTTGGGTGCTTCGGCCGCCCACACCGCATCAATCCTTACATAATCGAGTGGAATTTCGAACTTAATCGGCACATAGTCTGACGGCCGGAAATAGACATAGACTTCCGGGTCTTCAAGTTCTTTAAACGTATCCAGTTCCTTCTGCGTATACCCATCAATCGGCTCGCGTGAGAGCTGAACCATGATCACGGTTTCTTCAATGTCATTATAAACAATGGTTGCTTCGCCGTGAATCGCAGCGATCAAATGCATGTAGCGCCGTCCATCATAGACAGGCACCATAATCGCCTTATCCTCTGGGTCTGGTAGCTGCATGACCTGATGGAGCAGGTAGCGTAGCTGAAGCGCGGCGCTGATCGGATCAAAGCTGTCATTCTCATGCTTATCGAGCACGGCAGGCCGCGTTGTGTGGTTATCTTCAGGCGTATTGGTGCGCTTTTTAAGTATTCCCTGTCGATCGAAATGCATCACAATTTTACGTTTCTTACCATCGGCTGATTTATAGCGATAGGCTTCGGTTTGGTAGCCGTCTGATTGTTTCCAGCCCTGTGCCCATGCTTCACGTCGGTGGCGCTTGATCACATCCACCACCCCCGTCGTGCGAATTTTAGTGTAAGCGCTATAATGGCTGGGCTTTTCATCGAGCAAGACTTTGACCTTTCCGACTGGAATCGCAGAGACATCAATCATGTAATCCCCGCGCATCTGCAAATCTTCGAGTTCTTCCGCTTGCGCTGGATAAGTTAGAATCAGTCCAAGGCAGAGAAGCCCAAAAGAAAGCGTGTATGCCATGCGATGTAGCCTTGTCATGCGTTATTTTCTTCCCATATTTAATAGTAAGTAATGTACCGGATCGGTGGCAGGAGGCAAGAAAAATGGATTTTGATCGTTTTACGGATAGTTCCAAAAATGTGGTTCAAGAAGCCCAGGCGATTGCGCTGCGCGAGAATCATCAGCAATTTACCGTTGAACATATTATGGCGGCGCTGCTTGAGGATAAGCTGATTCAGGAGCTGGTGAAAGCGGCGGGCGGCGATGCGAAAAAGCTTAAAAAGGGTGTGAAAACGCTGATTGAGAAAATCCCGAAAGTCGATGGTAGCGGGGCGAATGACATGTATATTGCGCCTGAAACCGCGAAGCTTTTCGATGGCGCGAAGATGGTGGCCGAGCGTGCGAAGGATGAATTTATTACGACCGAGCGCCTCTTGCAGGCGGTGGGCTTGCTCGAAGGCAATGCCTCGCGCCAGTTGATGATTGATCAGGGCATCACGCCGCAAAGCCTGAACAAGGCGATCAATGATGTGCGTAAAGGCCGCACCGCGAATAGCGCTTCGGCGGAATCGCAATTTAAAGCGTTGGAGAAATACACGATTGACCTAACGGAAAAGGCGCTGCACGGCAAGCTTGACCCGGTGATTGGCCGCGATGAAGAAATTCGCCGGACCATGCAGGTGTTATCGCGCCGGACCAAGAATAACCCGGTGCTGATCGGTGAGCCGGGCGTGGGGAAGACCGCGATTGTCGAAGGGTTAGCGCAGCGCATTATTGCGCAGGATGTGCCGGAGAATTTGATGGAGAAAAAGCTGCTCGTGCTTGATTTGGGTGCGCTGGTAGCGGGGGCGAAATTCCGCGGTGAGTTTGAAGAGCGCCTCAAGGCGGTGCTGTCAGAAATCAATGCGATGCAGGGCGAGGTGATCCTGTTTATCGATGAGCTGCATACGTTGGTGGGTGCGGGCGCGGCGGAAGGCTCGATGGATGCATCGAACTTGCTTAAGCCGGCACTGGCGCGCGGTGAGCTGCATTGTGTCGGGGCGACGACGCTGAATGAATATCGCAAATATATTGAGAAGGATGCGGCGCTGGCGCGGCGTTTCCAATCGGTCTTTGCCGAAGAGCCGAGCGTGCAGGATACCGTATCAATCTTACGCGGCTTGCGCGAGAAATATGAGATGCATCATGGGGTGAGTATTTCGGATAGTGCGATGGTGTCGGCCGCGACCCTGTCGAACCGCTATATCACCGATCGGTTTCTGCCCGATAAAGCCATTGATTTGGTCGATGAGGCGGCCTCGCGGCTACGCATGGAAATTGATTCCAAGCCGGAGGCGCTGGATGAGATTGACCGGCGGTTGCTCCAGCTCAAAATTGAACGTGAGGCATTGAAAAAAGAGAGTGATGATGCGTCGAAAGACCGGCTGAAAAAGCTGGAGGGTGAGATTGGCGAGCTGGAGTCGCAATCCAACGAGCTGACGACCAAATGGGAAGCAGAAAAGGGCAAACTCGACCAGTCGAAAGAGCTGAAGAAACAGCTTGAAGAAGCCCGAATTGAGCTGGAGCAAGCACAGCGTGATGCCAAATACGAGCGTGCGGGAGAACTATCCTATAGCGTGATTCCGGAACTTGAGAAAAAACTGGCAGCGGCCGCGGCACAAGAATCTGATGCAGGGGATGATTCGGGCAAGCGCTTTGTCAATGAAGCGGTGAGTAGCGAAGACATCGCGGCCGTGGTGTCGCGCTGGACCGGTATTCCGGTTGAGAAAATGCTCGAAGGCGAGCGCGAGAAGCTGCTCACCATGGAATCGCACATTGGTGCACGGGTGGTCGGCCAGGAAGCGGCGGTGAAAGCCGTGTCCGATGCAGTGCGCCGCAGCCGCGCAGGGCTGCAAGACCCATCACGGCCAATGGGCTCGTTCCTGTTCCTAGGGCCAACGGGTGTGGGAAAAACTGAGCTGTGTAAGGCGCTGGCAGAGTTTCTGTTTGATGATGACAGCGCGATGCAGCGTATCGACATGTCGGAATATATGGAGAAGCATGCAGTCTCGCGGCTGGTAGGCGCACCCCCGGGCTATGTTGGCTATGAAGAAGGCGGCAAGCTCACCGAAGCCGTGCGCCGTCGCCCCTATCAGGTCATTCTGTTCGATGAGGTCGAGAAAGCACATCCGGATGTGTTCAATATTCTGCTTCAGGTGCTCGATGATGGGCGGCTGACCGATGGGCAGGGGCGCACGGTCGATTTCCGCAATACCATCATCGTGCTGACCTCAAACCTTGGCTCACAATTTATTGCGGAGCTTGAAGAGGGACACAGTGTGAAAGAAGTAGAACCGCAGGTGATGGAGGTGGTGCGCGCATCGTTCCGCCCCGAATTCCTGAACCGTCTCGATGAGATTCTACTGTTTAACCGGCTGAATCGCGAACATATGAACGGCATTGTTGAGATTCAGCTCAAGCGGCTCGAGAAGTTGCTTGAAGAACGTCAGATTACCCTCGAGCTGGAAGAGGCGGCGAAACAATGGCTAGCCGATCGTGGCTATGACCCGGTCTATGGCGCGCGGCCGCTCAAGCGGGTGATTCAAAAACATTTGCAGGATAAACTTGCGACGATGATTCTTGAAGGCAAGGTGATGGACCATTCCAACGTGACCGTCACCGCACATGATTTGGGGTTGCAGATCGAAGCGGGTGAGGTGCGTGCTGCGTGAAATAACCTCTCCCACTGGGAGAGGTCAAAATGCGGCTAGCATTTTGGGTGAGGGCTTCATCGCTTAGGCCCTCTCTCGAAATTTTATGTTCATTACGTTCACAAAATTTCGTTCTCTCCCAGTGGGAGAGAAAATAATTACTCCGCACTCGCCAATGTCTGTCCTTGCTTAATGTCGAGCTTAGCAATTTGCGCTTTGGTAGTGTCGACCACCTTTTGAAACGCCTTGAGGTCTGCTCCGGCCAGTTTGGTCGAAGCATTGAATTTTTTCTTCCGTGGATTCACTTGGTTGCCGTGTTCGAGCACCTCATAATGCAGATGCGGGCCGGTCGAGCGGCCCGTCGAGCCAACATAGCCGATAATTTGGCCTTGTTTTACATGACTGCCTTTGCGAATACCCTTACCAAAGCGGCTCATATGCGCATAGGCGGTCTTATATTTCCCATTATGGCGAATGCGGACGTAATTCCCATAGCCACCGTTGCGGCCGCGAAACTCCACCACCCCATTCCCCGCCGCATAGATCGGCGTGCCTGTTGGCGCGGCGAAATCAGTCCCCTTATGCATCTTGTTGTAGCCGAGCACCGGGTGTTTCCGCATGCCGAAGTTCGACGAAATCCGCGCCCCATTCATCGGGGTCGCGAGCAGTGATTTCACGATCGACTCGCCATTCGGATGATAATAGGCGACATGGCCGGCCTTATTCTTATAGCGGTAAATTTCCTGACTTTTCCCAGCCAGCTTGAGATTCGCATAATGGATCGCGCCATAGCCGGTGGTGATGCCATTCTCGGTCTGTTTTTTCTCAAACATGACTTCAAAATGATCGCCGGCCTTAATATCACGTTGAAAATCAACGCCATAGCTATATTTTTTGATCAGCTCCATAATCACCCCGTCCGGCACATCCTTCTGCACCGCGCTTTCATAGAAGCTGCCACGGATGATGCCTTTGCCCAGGCTGGTCTTATAGATTTGGGGCAGGGTCTTCTTTTCGGCTTTGAACACCCCATCGATTTCCCGGTTCACCGTCACATAGCGCACCTTGTCGAGGTCAATTTCCATTTCGCTCAGAACGACGGAATCATTCACCTTATCGAGTGTATATTCAATGGTTTGGCCGGCTTTCAGCTTGCGAGGGTTATAGATTGGCTTCATGCTCTTAATTAATGAGGCAACCTGCTGATGGTCGATTCCGTCCTTGGTAAGCACATCGCCCAGCACATCTCCACGCTTGATCGTATGACGCTTGGCCAGCGGATAGGTAATAGTGGGCTCGATTGGCTTTGGAGTCGCTTCAGGAACGATATTCTCTTCTTCTTCAATAGCATGGGTCTCATCATACTCTGAGCTCTCTTGAAGCGCAGTTACGGATACATCCGGATCATGCTGTGTATCAGAGGAACTATGAATCGGCTGAGCGCCTGGGTTGGTGTCAGCTGACCCAGAAGATAACATGAATACAGTAAAAGCACCCAGAAGCACACCGACTGTAAAGCATTGAAGTTTGCTAAAGCGCCAGTGATGGCCGCTCTTCGGGACATGATGCGCCCCACGATCCGTGTAATAATATGAATAGCGCATAGCGCTCAAGCCTCAACTTAAAATACGACGATACATGCCAACATCATTTTTATTTTTTTTCCACATTATTCTATTTTACATAGGAAATCAATAGATTAAATGATCATATTTAACGAGCATTCAATAGATATTCGCAGTTTCTTTGAGTTTAATGCTTTTTAGTGCCGGCAATCGCCCAGTAGTGGCGGCATAGCGCGCGTCGAAAAAGCTGCTTTTTTTCGCTTGACCTGATAAGAAAGGCTGCTATGTTCCGCACCTCAACAGCGGGATAGTGCTGCGCGTTAGTGATCGCTAATCCCCTGAAAAAGAATAATTTGGCGTGATGTAGCGAGCAACTTTTGGCAAGAAAGCCGTCTACATATGTCTAACCTAAAGAGGAAATTATGCCAACGATCAACCAGTTGGTGCGTAAGCCGCGCAAAGCTGTACCAAAGCGTAACAAGGTCCCTGCAATGCAGGCTTGTCCGCAGAAGCGTGGCGTTTGTACGCGTGTTTATACTACCACCCCCAAGAAACCAAACTCAGCCCTTCGTAAGGTGGCGCGTATTCGTTTGACGAATGGGTTTGAGGTGACGGGCTACATTCCGGGTGAGGGTCACAATTTGCAAGAGCACTCAGTGGTGATGATTCGCGGTGGTCGTGTGAAGGATTTACCAGGTGTACGCTATCATATCATTCGCGGAACACTTGACACGCAAGGTGTTCAAAATCGTAAACAGCGCCGTTCGCATTATGGCGCGAAACGTCCGAAGTAAGAGGAAACTATGTCACGTCGTCACGCAGCCCAAAAACGCGTTGTTTTCCCAGATCCGAAATATGGGGACACTGTTATTACTAAATTTATGAATGCCATCATGCTAGATGGTAAAAAGTCGGTCGCGGAACGCATTATTTACGGCGCGTTTGAAGTGATTCAGGAGAAAACGGGTAAAGATCCACTCGAAACCTTCCATGAGGCAATGGAAAATATTAAGCCATCAGTTGAGGTTCGTTCTCGCCGTGTGGGTGGTGCAACCTACCAGGTGCCTACCGAAGTGCGCGCGTCACGCCGCCAAGCGTTGGCGATTCGTTGGTTGACCGCAGCAGCGCGTGCTCGCAGCGAAAAGACCATGCGTGAGCGCGTGGCGATGGAATTGATGGACGCGGCACAGCGTCGCGGCACCGCAGTAAAAAAACGCGAAGATACGCATAAAATGGCTGAAGCGAACAAAGCATTCAGTCACTTCCGCTGGTAAGCAAGCAGAGCAATTATTTTTAGGAAAGATACAGATATGTCACGACAAACCCCCATCGAGCGCTACCGTAACATTGGTATTATGGCGCATATTGATGCTGGTAAGACCACCACGACCGAGCGGATTCTCTATTACACTGGGAAATCGCACAAGATCGGTGAGGTGCATGAAGGCGCGGCCACCATGGATTGGATGGAGCAAGAGCAAGAGCGCGGGATTACCATTACCTCAGCGGCAACGACCGCATTCTGGGTGCGTAATGACACTCCCTACCGTATCAACATTATTGACACGCCGGGTCACGTGGACTTCACCATTGAAGTGGAGCGTTCGCTTCGTGTGCTCGACGGTGCTGTGGCTGTTTTTGACTCCGTTGCTGGTGTGGAACCTCAGTCTGAGACGGTGTGGCGCCAAGCAGATAAGTACGGTGTGCCACGGATGTGTTTCATCAATAAAATGGATCGTATCGGCGCGGATTTCTATCGCTGCGTGGATATGATTGTGGACCGCCTTGGTGCGACCCCGCTCGTTTGTCAGCTTCCTGTTGGTGCAGAAGACGAGCTGCAAGGCGTGGTGGATCTGATTAAAATGAAGGCGCTGATCTGGAAAGATGAGTCGCTGGGCGCGGAATGGGATGAAATTGATATTCCTGCAGACTTAGCCGACAAAGCCGCAGAATATCGTGAGAAGCTTGTTGAGACAGCGGTTGAGCAAGATGATGATCTGCTTGAGAAATATCTGGGTGGTGAAGAGCCGAGCGACGATCAGCTCCGTGCCTGCATCCGCAAAGGAACGATCAGCCTCGACTTCGTGCCGGTGCTATGTGGTTCAGCGTTCAAGAACAAAGGGGTGCAGCCGCTTCTGGATGCGGTGGTAGATTTTATGCCGTCTCCAATCGATGTGCCTGCGATTCAGGGTACCGATGTCGATGATGCAGAAAAATCGATGGAGCGTCAGGCTTCGGATGATGAGCCATTCTCGGCGCTAGCCTTTAAAATTATGACTGACCCATTTGTAGGGTCACTGACATTTACCCGTATCTATTCAGGTGTGCTTGAGGCTGGTTCCTATGTGCAGAACACAGTGAAGGGTAAGAAAGAGCGCGTGGGGCGTATGCTTTTGATGCATGCTAACTCGCGTGAGGATATAAAAGTTGCGATGGCGGGTGATATCGTGGCGATCGCAGGCCTGAAAGACACCACGACGGGTGACACGCTGTGTACGCAAGATGCGCCGATTATTCTTGAGCGTATGGAATTCCCCGAGCCGGTGATTGAGATTGCGGTTGAACCTAAAACCAAGGGCGATCAAGAAAAAATGTCGATTGCGTTGGGTCGTTTAGCGGCGGAAGATCCGTCACTGCGCCTGACGTCAGATGAAGAAACCGGTCAAACCATTCTGAAAGGAATGGGTGAGTTGCATTTGGATATTATCGTCGATCGTATGAGGCGTGAATTTAAGGTTGAAGCAAATGTTGGTGCGCCTCAAGTGGCGTATCGTGAGACCATTTCTAAGCCATACACGGTGGACTATACTCATAAGAAACAATCGGGTGGTTCGGGACAGTTTGCGCGTGTGATCATTACTTTTGAGCCGCAGGAAGCAGGTGCGGGCTATGCGTTTGAAAGCAAAATTGTGGGTGGTTCGATTCCAAAAGAATTTATCCCGGGTGTTGAGAAGGGTCTTGATCAGATGATGGGCAGCGGTGTGATCGCCGGTTACCCAACCATCGATTTCAAAGCGACGCTAACGGATGGTGGCTTCCATGATGTCGATTCAAGTGTGATGGCGTTCGAAATTGCGGCGCGTGCGGCCTTCCGTGAAGGGATTGCAAATGCCGGCCCGAAACTACTCGAGCCGGTGATGAAAGTTGAAGTGGTGACGCCAGAAGAATATATGGGCGACATCATTGGTGACTTGTCTTCACGCCGCGGTACGGTGCAAGGCATGGATCAGCGCGGGAATGCGCGTGTGGTCAATGCGATGGTGCCGCTCGCCAACATGTTTGGCTACATTAATACGCTGCGTTCGATGTCTTCGGGCCGTGCACAATTCAGTATGGTGTTCGACCATTACGATGATGTGCCGAACAACGTAGCAGAAGAAATTAAAGCGAAAGTAGCATAGGGTCTAAAGGAGAGCATTATGTCTAAGGAAAAATTTGAGCGTAATAAGCCGCATTGTAACATTGGGACGATTG
>CAYGTO010000015.1:0-36031 GCA_964352815.1 uncultured Azospirillaceae bacterium
GACCAAATCAACTCCCATCCGCATGGCAAGTCCGGTTTTAGACGGGCCTTTGGATATCCAAAGGCCCGTCTAAAACCGGACTTGCCATGCGGATGGGAGTTGATTTGGTCTGTGCCTGCGCGATCGGCATTGCCCTGGGCATCGCCTTAGATCGCTGGCTTAACAGCTCGCCACTCTTCTTTTTAACCTTCATGTGTGCCGGTGCCGTTGCAGGGTTTCGCCTGATGATGCAAACCAATGCGATGGCGCAAAAACAACATCAACACGCGGAAACGCGTAGCGACTAACAGGAGACAGTATGGCATCGGGACACAGCCCTCTTGACCAGTTCAAAATTAAACCTCTGATCGAGATGCCTCAGTTTTTGGGCTATAATGTCGACTTCACAAACGCATCGGCTGCGATGCTTGCCGCAACGATTCTTATTATTGCATTCCTCACACTCACCATGCGTGGCCGCGCGCTTATTCCAAGCCGTATGCAGTCAATGAGCGAGCTCACCTATCAATTCGTCGCAAACACAGTACGCGATAATTGCGGCAGTGAAGGGAAACAATATTTCCCTATCATCTTCACGCTCTTCATGTTCATTCTATTTTGTAACTTGCTTGGTATGGTGCCCTACTCCTTCACCGCGACTAGCCATATCATTGTGACTTTCGCGCTCGCCATGTTTGTCTTCCTTGGCTGCACCTTGGTCGCCTTCGCGAAGCATGGGATGAAATTCTTTGGCTTCTTCCTTCCTTCAGGAACCCCGGCGGCTATGGCGCCGATGATGATTATCATCGAGCTCATCTCATATCTGTCTCGCCCAGCTAGCCTCTCCATTCGTTTGGCTGCGAATATGATGGCCGGCCATATCATGCTCAAAATTGTCGCAGGGTTTATTCTTCTCCTTGGCGCGATTTTCGGAATCCTACCGCTCGTTCTACTGGTCGTTTTCACCGGTTTTGAAATCGGGATTGCGATCCTTCACGCCTACATTTTCACCGTCTTGACCTGCGTTTATTTGAACGATGCGTTGCATCTACACTAGATTTACGCACAACAGCCAGAAAAGCTAACTATAGGCTTGATTCTCGAAACACATCGGATATATAAGGCACAGAATTTTAAGAACGATAATAACTAGAAAGGGGAATTGTTCATGGAAATGGAAGCACTCAAATTTATTGGCGCGGGCTTAATGTCTTTCGGAGCACTGGGTGCTGCGATCGGTGTGGGAAGCATTTTTGCTGCTCTACTTAACGGCCTGGCGCGTAACCCAGCTTCTGAAGAGAAACTCAGCAAATACTTCATTCTTGGTGCTGGTATGGCGGAAGCCCTCGGCATTTTCGCACTTGGTCTGGCTGCTGCGATTATCTTTACGTGATCCTATGATCCGCGGAGGCACTCGGCCTTCTCCTAACGTAAAGCAATCGACGAACAACGCAGTTTCTTATGTCAATCTTTGTGGTAACCACTTCTGATCTTCCTTGGCGCAGCAACGCGCCGGTGGATCCTGTTGAAGTCACGACATCAGCGGGCCAAGAAGAGTTTGCCCCAGGCTCAGACACGATGGCAGCGCCGGGTTCTGTGTATACAGAAACCATCGTTGCGCATGAGAAACAGACCCATCACAAGCAAGGTATGCCGCAGCTAGACGACACGTGGTTTGCGTCTCAGCTTTTCTGGCTCTTTATCTGCTTTACCGTTCTCTTTTTGTTCATGCAACTCAACATTATCCCACGTATCCGTGAGGTGTTAGAGTCGCGTCAGCATCGTATCGATGCCGATCTAGAACATGCGCGTAACATGCAGAAAGAAGCCGCCGCGATAAAAGAAACTTACGAAGGGGCCCTTGAAGAAGCACGCCATAACGTGCAGTCATTGATTGCAAGCGCACAGAAAAAGAATAATGACGCCGCGTTCGAAGCGCATAAGCAACTGGATAAAGAGATTTCGGATCAGTTCGATACAGCAGAACGCGACATTGAAGCATCGTTAGACGAGGCGCGCGAAAAAGTCGTTCCCATTGCCTCGGAAATTACGGAACAAGTGGTCAATAAGGTCATTAAAATGACACCTGACAATGCGCTGGTCACCAGGACCGTTAAAAAGATTATGAAACAGCTGACGCCAGGAAGTTGAGGACAATATGCAATATCTCTATTCTATCCCACTAGATGAATCCTTCTTTGTTCTGGTTGCCTTCCTGCTCTTTCTTGCACTCTCTGCGAAATATGTCGTGCCGCCAGTTGGCCGCCTGTTAGACAAACGCGCAGATGAGATTGAGCGCCAGCTCGAAGAAGCAACAAAGCTACGTGAAGAAGCACAAACTCACTTGGCGCAGTATCAAAAACGCCAGCGGGAAATGCTAAAAGAGACCGAAGCTATGTTAGACCGTGCGCGCGTCGAAGCAGAGACCATGAAAGTCGATGCGGAAGCTGAACTCAAAGAGGCGATCTCTCGCCGCATGAATCAAGCGAAAGACCGCATTGCGCGCGCAGAAGAAAAAGCGATGAAACAGCTTCAAGATAATATCGTTGAAATCTCGATAACGGCCGCTGAAAATGTGATCCGTGAACATATTGAGGCAGAGGGTGATGAAGAACTCATTACGCTCTCAATTAACGACGCCGATCGCGTCGTACACTAAAATAGCGCCACCAAGGCGCAGTCAAGGAGCGCCCGGTGAAATATTATATCTTTCTTCTATCCGTAGTGATATCGAGTCATGCCTATGCTGGCGCCTGGGTTCAACCGCAAGGTAGCGGTGAAATATCCCTCAACTATTTCTACTATGAAACCGATGAATTTTATGACCTTCAAGGCAACACCCAAGGCCAAGGTCAGTTTATCAAGCATGCGATTCAGCCTTATGCCGAATATGGGCTCACCGATAAGCTTACCGTCGGTGGTTTGTTTGAATTGCAATACGTTACGCAAGAAAATGTTGGCGGCTCCGCGAAGCGCACCAACCCGGGGATTGCGGATCCGAAGGTTTTCCTGCGCCGCCATTTGTTTGATTATGAAGGCCTCACAATGTCCATCGAGCCATCACTTAAGCTCGAAAGCGCGTTCCGCGACAATCGCGCCCCTAAGGGCGGTAGCAATGTAACCGAAACCTCTATCGGCCTGCTATCGGGCTATAGTTTTGAGTGGTTTGACTATTATCACTTTATCGATACGCGCCTTGAATACCGTAATCGCTCTGGCGGGCTTCAAGAGCAATTCGTTGCTGACATTCGCCTTGGGCTCCGCGTAAGCGATGAACTGACCATTATTCCGGCTTTCTACTCGATCACAAATCTCGACCTGCCCGCTCAGCAAACCTTTGCGCAGAATGGCGACGTCGATTTTGATTTGTATAAGGCGGAACTCGGTGGTAGCTATGATCTATCGGATGAATTAACGCTACTCGCGGGGGTGAACGCGCATGTCGGAGGCCGCAATACAGGCAAAGGGGGCGGCTTTAATGTCGGCGTCCGCCGCAAATTCTAGCCTCTCAATCGGTTCACTCCTCGCGCAAACCGGCAAGCTCACCGCCGCCGCCATCGACACGATCGCCCATCGTCATAATCCTCATCAAGAAAAGCTAGGCTGGCGCCTTTGGCAATCACGCTTAATCCATGGCAAGGACCTCTATGAAGGACTCGCAGCGCAACATGGCTACCCGTTCATCGACCTTGAACAAAAGCCATGCGATCCCGAACTATTAGTGATCGATGATGTTCCTTCTTACAGCCACCACCTCGCCGTACCATGGCGCAAAGAGGGCGAAACCCTCATCATCGCATGCGCTGAAGTCACACCGGCCACGAAAGAATGGGCGCACCACACCTTCGGGAGCGCCATCACATTCGCTATATGCACCCCGCGTGACCTTTACCGCGCCATCGACCACGTGCTAGGCGAGCCACTAGAGAAATATGCGCGCTTCATGCTCCACCGCCACTTGCCGATGGTCTCCTCTTACGCCACGCTCACCACTGGTCAGCGCCTAACTTTCGGCGCTTTATTCTTCATCTTCATGATTAGCCTATGGCTAGCACCCAGCATCACTGCCACCGCGAGCTTGGCCATCATGAATGTGTTTTACCTAAGCAACATCCTGTTCAAAGGCTGGCTGTTTCTCGTGGGGCTGACACGGCGCAAATGGCGCCATCACTGTAAAGCACCTATCGTTGATGAAACCTCTTTGCCCACCTATTCGATCCTCATCCCCCTCCACCGTGAGGCAAACGGCATCGCGCCGATGCTCCAGGCGATGAACGCGCTCGATTATCCGAGCGAGAAACTCGATATTAAGCTCATTCTCGAAGCAGACGACCAGGAAACTTATGACGCGATTGTCGCTGAGCGCCCTGGGCCGCACTACTATATCATCCGCGTGCCAGCTCATAGCGAGCTGCGCACCAAGCCGCGCGCCTGCAACTATGCCCTGCCCTTCGTTCGCGGTGATATATTGACCATTTATGACGCCGAAGACCGCCCCGAGCCACTCCAGCTCAAACGTGTCGTGGAGCTATTTGAAAAGGAAGGCGACGAAATCGGCTGTATTCAAGCAAAACTCAACTACTACAACCGCAGCGAACATTGGCTCGCGCAGATGTTTGCCATCGAATACAGCCAGCTTTTTGATATGTACCTGCCGGCGCTTCAGCAAATGAATGTTCCAATCCCGCTCGGCGGGACGAGCAACCATATCCATGTGAAGCGGCTACGTTCGGTCGGCGGATGGGACCCGTTCAATGTGACCGAGGATGCTGATTTAGGCGTTCGGCTCCATTTACTTGGCCTCAAAACGCGGGTGCTCGAATCTGTGACGCTTGAAGAAGCGCCCATCACCATCCGCGCCTGGCTGAATCAGCGTTCACGTTGGATTAAAGGCCATATGCAAACCTGGATCGTCTATATGCGCCAACCACTGCGCATCTACCGAGCCTTTGGCGCAAAAGGCTTTTGGGGCTTCCAGCTCTTTCTTGGTGCGCCGCCGCTCATCTACCTCACCGCCCCCTTCATGTGGATGGTCGGGCTCGCCTGGGCGCTGGGCATGATTCCGGAAGGCATTTTTCCTAACTGGCTGATATTCATGAACCTTATGGTTCTGCTCGCTGGTCTTGGCGGCCATCTCTGGCAGGCCCTCATGACACTGCGCCTGCGCCGCTGGAGCGATATGACCCGCGCTGCCCTCACCTACCCGCTCTATTGGTTCCTCCACTCGGTTGCCAGCTTCAAAGCGCTGTGGCAGCTGATCACCCGGCCGCATTTCTGGGAGAAAACCGACCATGGGCGCACGGAGTTCAAGGAGTTTCAGTGGCCCCAGGGAAACTCGTCATCCTGAGGAACGAGCAACGCGAGTGACGTGAGGATCTCAAGACGGGATCTTAGATTTCTCGTCGCGCTACCGCGCTCGCTCGAAATGACGAGTCATCGCTTGACACCCCCTAAATCTCTTGCTACACCCATTGCCACTTAGGAGACATTATGAAAGTTTTGAGTTCATTAAAATCAGCAAAGCAGCGCGATAAGCACTGCCAGATCGTGCGCCGCAAGGGCCGCGTCTATGTGATTAATAAGAAGAACCCTCGCTTTAAAGCGCGTCAGGGCTAATTCTTCTATTTCATTGATTTATCATGCTTTCTTTATGTAATGCATGAGGTTTTTTCTTCGTCATCTTCGACTGCGCTGCTGCGCGTGTCGCAGATCTGATAGAATAAGATCCCCGAGATCGGCTAGACCGACTCGAGGATGACGATTTTTATGTTTCCGTCATCATTCTGACACATAGCTGTGTTATGCCTGCACTATGACCCTTCACCAAACGCACGATACTGTCGTTGCGCCCGGTGTGTGGTCTGACCTGCGGGATCCCCCCGCATGTCACTTTGTGTGGAACCTCTGGATAAAAAGGAAGGAGGTGAACGGGAATTGGCACGTGCTCTAGGGCTTGTTTTGCTTGCCCTGGCAAGCATAGCAACTGGCTACGTCGCTTTCTATGGCTTTCTCGAGGCCAGAACGCTCGACTTCAGTCAGTGGCTCATAGTCGTGATAATGGCCTCATGTTGTGCAGGCTTTATCACCTGGTTCGTGAAAGTGCTGAGACGCACCTGACCACCACGCTACGTCCCCTTCCCTCGCAGCCTTCGGGCCGCTTGGGTGGGGGGCACCTAAAATTGAGTCGTTAGTCTGTGATTTACTATAAAGCATGTTCATATTGTGTCAGGCCGGCCAATAGAGATCCCGTATATAACTACGAATAAGCTATTCTAAGGCTCGTCACTTACGGGATGACATGGTTCGCAAGACCGCGACGTCACTTCACAAAAATATGGACTTCGTCGAACTGAATACCCGGCTGGGTCTGCGTAATCAGGTTAATCCGCGGGCGCGGCACACCCATCTTCGCCAGTGATTGCGCTACTTTCTGCTGATTGATGCTCGCTTTAGAAAACGCCGCCTGGCTCGCCCCTTGCGAACTCAAGACCGGCACAAAACTCACCAAATCAAAGCGAACATCGGGCTTCACTTGGTTCGCCCGCGCCACCGCATTATAGAGCTGGCGTTCAAAATGGACGTTTTTCTGATTAAAACGCACAATCATCAACGGAATTTGCTGGGCATGAGCCTGCGCAGCGACGCTGCCCTGCGGCCACTGCGCTATCGGCGCGTTCAATATCAGGCCGAGCACCGCTCCGATTACCGCTAATGTGCAAATCCGTGTCATTCCTTGGTTATAACGCAGATAGGCAGTTGAGAAAAGGGCAAAAGCCGACTCATCCGCCAAATTCATCGCCCACTGCGATTCCGTCTTGCATTTTCAGTGGAAATGGGTAGCCTGCGCTCTCGCATGTGCGACTTTACATGGTGTGCGCCCGTAGCTCAGCTGGATAGAGTACTTGACTACGAATCAAGGGGTCGGGAGTTCGAATCTTCCCGGGCGCGCCACTTTCTTGATGTAAGGAAAAGTTCATGACCACAATTTCCTCTGATGAACCACGTAACGTGCTCGGCACACCGCTTGAGCTCTGTTGCCAGGACCCGAAAACCGGTTTTTATCGCGATGGGTATTGCCGCACCGATGCACATGATCAGGGGCGGCATGTGATCTGCGCCGAAATGACAGAAGCATTTCTGGCCTTCACACAGTCACGCGGGAATGACCTTTCCACCCCACGGCCGGAGTTTGATTTTCCAGGCCTGCAACCGGGAGATCGTTGGTGCCTGTGCGCCCTACGCTGGAAAGAAGCGCTGGATGCCGGTGTCGCGCCGCCCGTGATGTTGGCCTCCTGCCATGAAAAGGTTCTGGATTATGTCACCCTCGCCTCACTGGAAGCCCATGCCATCCGCACACACCACTAAGAATGGCACGCTAGGCTGGCGATTCGAGAACAGCTATGCGCGTTTGCCGGAGCATTTTTACACACGGCTTTCTCCGGAAACGGTGAACGCACCGGAATGCGTGATCGTCAACCACGCCCTTGGCACAGTGCTCGGTCTGTCGCTTGATCAGGCCACAAAGGCAGAGCTCGCACAGATTTTTTCTGGTAACGCGCTTCCCGAAGGCGCAGAGCCCATAGCGCAGGCCTATGCCGGACATCAATTTGGCCATTTCACCTATCTAGGCGATGGCCGCGCCCATCTTCTTGGTGAGCATCTCACGCCTGATGGCACCCGTGTCGATATACAGCTGAAAGGCTCGGGCCAAACACCCTACGGATTGCGCGGCGATGGGAAGGCCGCGCTGGAGCCGATGCTCCGCGAATATATCATCAGTGAAGCCATGTACGCGCTTGGTATCCCCACAACCCGGAGCCTGGCGGTGGTGAGCACGGGCGAGCCAGTCATGCGCGAAACGGTTCTGAAGGGCGCGGTGCTCACCCGCATCGCATCGAGTCATGTCCGTTGCGGCACGTTTGAATATCTTGCTGCGGAGCAGGATAAAGAAGGGCTGCGACGCTTAGCCGATTATACGATTGACCGGCATTATCCGGACATAAAAGACGACGCATCGCCCCCCCTCGCCCTCATCGATCAGGTTATGACACGTCACATCGCGCTGGTTGTGCAGTGGCTGCGCGTGGGCTTCATTCATGGCGTGATGAACACCGATAACATGGCACTTTCCGGTGAGACCATCGACTATGGCCCATGCGCCTTTATGGATAATTACGATCCGAACCGTGTCTTCAGCTCGATCGATCAGATAGGGCGCTATGCGTTTGCCAACCAACCGCGCATCGCGAAATGGAACCTTGCACGCTTTGCTGAAACATTGCTGCCGCTTATCGACCCTAATGATATGGAATCGGCGATGAAACAGGCGGAGAAGGTTCTGGATGCGTTCGACACGCGCTTTCAAACCGCGTGGCGCGCTATGATGCGCGGCAAGCTGGGGCTGTGCGGTGAAGAGCCCGACGATAACGCACTCATTGGTTCTTTCCTGCAGTGGATGCAGCGCCATGAACGGGATTATACGAACAGTTTCCAAGATCTCATGGGGGACGCATTGCCTGAAGATGAGGCCTATGAGAGCGAAGCGTTTGTTGCATGGCATGAACAGTGGCAAAAGCGGCGAGCGCTGCATGCGTCTTCGCGCGAGGCGTCGCTTGCCGTGATGCGCGAGCATAATCCATACATTATTCCGCGCAACTACCGCGTGGAAGAAGCGCTGGCTGATGCCGAAGATCATGCGGATTATACAAAATTACATGCACTTTTACAGGCGCTTGCACAGCCATATGATGAAAATGATGCGTTTGAGGAACTCACCATACCTCCGGGCCCAGCCCAATATAGTTACCGCACATTCTGTGGGACGTGATATACGAGCGCGCTACTGAGCTACTTTTTCCGCGCATATTTTTCAACGCACTCAATCATGCGCCCGGCAATATCTTTATTGGTGATTTCTTCAATCCCCTCTAGGCCTGGCGATGAGTTGATTTCCAGCACGCGCGGTCCCGCTTTAGAGCGGATAATATCCACGCCTGCTACTTTCAGTCCCATCGTTTTCGCAGCGCTAATCGCAATCTTTCGCTCTTCCGGCGTAATCTTTACCGTACTCGCTGTGCCGCCTAAATGGAGGTTCGCACGGAACTCCCCGGCCGCCGCCTCGCGTTGAATTGAGCCAACCACCTTATTATCAATCACAAAACAACGAATATCCTTACCCTGCGCTTCGCGAATAAATTCTTGTACCAAAATATTCGCATTAAGTGATTTGAATGCATTAATCACCGATTCTGCTGCCTTTGCCGTCTCCGCAAGCACAACCCCCTTGCCCTGCGTCCCCTCAAGCAGCTTCACCACCACCGGCGCACCGCCCACCATCTTAATCAGATTCGCTGTGTCCATTGGGGAATGGGCAAAGCTTGTAATCGGCATCGGAATGCCTGCTGTCGAAAGCAACTGTAGCGATCGAAGTTTATCGCGCGATCGAGCGATCGATACGGAATCATTCAGGCAATAGGCGCCGGTCGACTGAAACTGACGCGCGATCGAACAGCCATAAAAGGTCATCGCTGGTTTGATGCGCGGAATAATTGCATCCACATCATTGAGCAGCTCACCGCCGCGGTAATGGATCTGTGGCGAATCAGCAGAAATGTTGATATAGCACTGACTAATATTAACAAAACGCATATCATGGCCTCGCTCATCGCCTGCCTCTAGAATCCGTTTATTTGAATAAAGATCTGGGTTACTCGCGAGCACAATAATCTTGAGCCCGTCTTTCTTTGGCTGCGACACCTGATAATAGCTCTTCGCTTCCTTGTCATCGACTTCACCCAAACAGAATGATGCATCCACATCGATCAGCACACGATTCGTCATCGCCTCGCGGCCCAAAAGCATCCGATATCCCATCGAATCACGATTGGTCAGCGAGACTTCAATGTCCCATGTTTCATCGCCTAAGGTCAGTGGGGTGGTGATGACAATACGCGTTTCTTTATCACCATTCGAGCTTCGTACATCACGCATATCAACGACGCGCCCGCGGCAACTTTGAATAATCTTACGTGTTTTATGAATCGGATGGATGTCAAAATGGACATACCGTTGACCGTTTTCTTCAAAAGGCTGAATATTAAAGGCATGGAGCGACGAGGTTCGCGCGCCCGAATCAACTCGTGCTTTTATCGCAGGCAGGCCAAGTTCTGGCAATGCGCACCATTCTTCTTTTCCGATGACAAGCTTTTTGCTCATACAGACTCCCTTGGCTTTGGGATGCATACTCGCTTTAACAGGAATGTAAAGCGGTTCTCACTAGACCTCTGCGGATTTTTTTCCTACACTGTTGGCTCAATTTGGGAGAGCTTGTGGAACATGCATTAGAACATCAGTATTATTTCAAGGAAATCCTGATCGTTCTGACCATTGCTGGCATTATCGTCCCGGTCTTTCAACGCCTCAAAATCTCATCGATTCTGTGCTATCTCATCACCGGCATTGTGATTGGTCCATTTGGCTTAGCGCTCTTTAGCAATGAACTCCCGCTACTGTCTTATATCGTGATTGATGACCCGGGTTGGGTGCAAAGCGCGGCTGAGTTTGGCGTCATGCTTCTGCTCTTTATGATTGGGCTCGAGCTGTCGATCACTCGCCTATGGGATTTACGGCGGAAAGTGTTCGGCCTCGGTGGGATGCAGATTCTGGTTTCAACCTTAGTCATTGGCGCGATTGCGCATAGCTTCAACAATAGTGTCGAAGTGTCGATTTTGATCGGCGCGAGTTTAGCGCTCTCTTCTACCGCAACCGTAATGCAGCTCTTGAAAGAACGTTCTCAGGTCGGAACAGAGTCAGGTACAACCGCCTTTTCGATCTTGCTAATGCAGGATATGGCCGTGGTGCCAATTCTCATGCTTCTCGCCGTATTCGCTGGCCAAACCGAAGGCTCCGTCACCGTTACCGTATTGATCACCTTGCTCCAAGCGACGCTCACCATTGCCGCTATCTTCTTCATTGGCCGCAAACTCTTGCGCCCCCTACTCCAATATTTCGGCACCAACGCTACCAGTGAATGGATCATGGCAGTCTCGCTGCTCATCAGTTTGGGTACGGCGGCGCTAACCTATGAAGCCGGCCTGTCGCTCGCACTGGGTGCGTTCCTCGCCGGGCTTCTTATCGCTGAAACCGAGTATCGTCATGAAGTCGAAATCGTCATCGATCCGCTGAAGTCGGTGTTCATGGGTATCTTCTTTTTGTCGGTCGGGATGATGATTGATATCCGCGCGATTATTGAGACTCCATTCTGGATTCCCGTATCAGTCATCGGTATTTTCATGATCAAAGGGCTGGTCATTGCGCCGCTTTGTATGCTGTTCCGCGTAAATTTACCAAGCGCGTTAGAAGTGGCGCTGCTGCTCGGCCAGGGCGGAGAGTTTGCCTTTTTGATCGTCGGCATGGCGCTAACACAAGGGATGATTCCGCAAGAAAACGCACAGTTCTTCCTTATCGTCACCGCGCTCACCATGATTCTAACGCCTTCCATTGCCGATCTCGCTAATAAGCTTAAAGAGCGGCTGGAAGAAAAACTCCTAACTGATAATGTCGCCGATGATGCGCAGAAGAAAGAGCGTGAGCTGTATGTGTTGATCATCGGCTTTGGCCGCGTCGGCCACACTCTCTCTGAAGTACTTAATTCCTTGGGCATTGCTTATATTGGTGTTGAGAATAACAGCCTACTCGTGAGCCGCGCAAAGCTTGAAGGACACACGATGATTTACGGTGATGCGCGTCGCTCGCGCTTTTGGAATAGTGTAGATCTGGACCGGGTGAACAGCGTGGTCGTTACCGTCGATAACCCTCGCGTCTCTCATGTGATTCTGCGCGCCATTCGCAAGCGCTCGCCGCTTCTTCCTGTGATTGTTCGTGCGCGCCATGAAT
This sequence comes from uncultured Azospirillaceae bacterium, assembly GCA_964352815.1. Lineage (GTDB taxonomy): Bacteria > Pseudomonadota > Alphaproteobacteria > Rickettsiales > UBA3002 > CAYGTO01. The sequence continues at coordinate 11,875 of CAYGTO010000015.1, forward strand.
CGGATATGGCGGCCCTCTATGACGCCGGCGCGACACGCGCCATTCCGGAAATGCTCGAAGGGAGCCTGCTAATGGGACAACATTTACTTCAAGAGTTATGTGTTCCTGAAACGCGGGTGCGCGAGGTGATGGAAGAGCAGCGCGTCAAACACGCAGAGCTGCTTAGCTAGGCGTGGCAACCAAGAACATATCCGCGAGTGAGTAGTAAAGCGGAATCCCGAACATAATGTTAAATGGAAAGGTTAGCGCGAGCGACATCGGCACATAAATGGCTGCCTTCGCTTGCGGTAGAGCCAAACGCACAGCGGCCGTCACAGCAATATACGAAGCGCTCGCGAGCAACACCATAAACAGCGTTCCCGTTCCAACATCAAGCCCAACGATAATCGCACTAGCGAGACCGATTGACGCACCAATCAGTGGCATGTAAATCGCATGCAACACCAGCGGAATACTAAACTCGCGCAAATAGTGGAACTGACGCGACACTAAGAGCCCCATATCCATTAGGAACAAGGCGAGAATCCCATGGAATGGATCAGAGAAGAACCCTTTCATCTTTACCATGCCTTCGGTTCCTGTCGCCCAGCCCACAAAGAACGAACCGGTCAGCAGCAGGATCGCACCGTTGGTGAAAATTTCACGGCTCAAGCGCGGCGTCGCCTCTTCCGCTGCTTTCGTGGTTTCCGGCGCATCACGGTGCGCAATAAACAAGCCAGAGAGAATCGCCGGCGCTTCCATCAAGGCCAGCACCGCCACAATATACCCCGCATACGCTACTTCATTAAGCCCTAAGAAACTCACCGCGGTCACAAACGTCACCATACTAATTGAGCCATAATGGGCTGCAATTGCCGCCGCGGTCGGCACATCCAACGCGGTCGTGCGGCGCAGCAAGAAATAGCCAATGAAGGGCTGCACTGCTCCGAAGATAATGCCAAGTGCGATCACTGCAATGATTTGAAAATCAATTTCAGGCGTTTCCGCAATCGCCACCCCGCCCTTAAAACCAATCGCCATCATAAGATAGATGGAAAGATAGCGACTAATTTGATCCGGAACAGCCAAATCAGATTTCAACGTCCCTGCGATAAGTCCGAGAACAAAGAACAGAATGGGTGGTGAAACAAAGTTCTGTAGCATGAGTGCGAAAAATTCCATGCATTCCCCTTACGTGATTGCAAATTGTGGGCGATGATACGGATCGAGAGAGAAAAAGCAAGCCAAGGCCTCTGCTTACCCCAATTCCCCTTGCATTTGGGCAAAAGCTATGGTTAACAGGCGATTGCTATTCAAAATACCGGAAAATCAGAGGAATTCATGAACATCACACAACAAAATCAAGACGGCCTAAAATATCATTTCACTGCCACCGTTTCAGCCAATGAGCTTGAAAAGCAAATGGATAAAGAGCTGAAGAAAATCAGCAAGCAAGTGAAGATGAATGGCTTCCGCCCGGGCAAAGTGCCCATGAAAGTGGTGAAGCAGAAATATGGCAAGAATGTGATCGGTGAAGTGGTGCAGAATTCTGTCGATGATGCGGCGCGTAAAATTTTCACGCAGGAAAAGATTCGCCCCGCTGACAAGCCACAGATTGAAATTGCGAATTATGAGGAAGGAAAAGACCTTACCTTTACGATGGATGTGGAAGTGATTCCGCCCATGCCGGAGATCGACTTTTCCACCATTTCTGTTGAGAAATATGTGTATGACATCGAGGATAGTGAGGTCGAAGAGGCCCTTGAACGCCTTGCTGGTCAACAGAAAGACTTCGCTCCGAAAGCAAAAGATTCGAAAGCGGAACAAGGTGATGCAGTGAAGATCGACTTTATCGGGCGCATCGATGGGGACGCGTTTGAAGGCGGAACGGCGAATGATGTACAGCTTGAACTTGGCGGCGGTCAATTCATTCCAGGATTCGAAGATCAGCTCGTCGGCAGCAAAGCTGGTGACAAGGTTGATGTCAAAGTAACCTTCCCTGAGAGCTACCACAAAGCCGATCTCGCGGGTAAAGAAGCGGTGTTCGAAACAACCGTCAATGAAGTGCTGAGCGCAGAAGCAATTAAGGAATATGATGACGCGTTTGCGAAGAAAATTGGCTTTGATACGATCGACACGCTGAAAGACATGATCAAAACGCAACTGAGCAATAATTACCAAGAAGCCGCGCATGCGAAAGAAAAGAAAGTATTGTTTGATGCGCTCGATGAGAAGGTGGATGTTGAAGCGCCGGGAGGTATGGTTGCCCGTGAATTCGATGCTATTTGGCAGCAATATACGCAAGCAAAAGAAGCAGGCCAGATCGATGAAGATGATAAGAAAAAGAGCGATGACGAGCTAAAAACGGAATACCGCGAAGTCGCAGTGCGCCGCGTGAAACTCGGCCTCTTGCTCGCGCACATCGCGGAAGAAAATAAGATTCTTGTCAGCAAGGAAGAATTGCAGCAAGCGATCATGCGTCAAGCGCGTGGCTTCCCTGGACAAGAGCAGCGCGTGATGGAATTCTACAAAGAGAACCCTCAGCATATGGAAGAGCTTCGCGGCCCGATCCTAGAAGAAAAAGCGGTTCAGTTTGTGCTCGAAAAAGTCAAACGCGAGGATGTCAAAACGACAACCAAAGCATTGCTTGAAGAAGATGAAGAGGGCGCAAAAGCAGCGTAACCATTTCGTCCGATCCGACTCCGGTCCGATTTTAATAACCTCAACTTACTACTTGCAATTCGCCCGCCAGCGAACAACATTGGACGTATAACAAAAACACGTCAGGGATGGAGATCGCGATGATTCACACGAAATCAGATATGTTGGATGCTTACCAAGAAACGGCGCAGCTCGTGCCGATGGTGGTGGAACAAACCAGTCGCGGAGAACGCTCTTACGATATTTTCTCACGCTTGCTTAAAGAACGTATCGTGTTTGTCACCGGCGAAGTAGAAGACCATATGGCAACCTTAGTGGTTGCGCAGCTACTCTTCTTAGAGTCTGAAAACCCTGATAGCGATATCTTCATGTATATCAACTCGCCAGGCGGCGTGGTGACGGCGGGCATGTCTATGTATGATACGATGCAATATATCCGTCCAGATGTATCAACGCTTTGCATCGGCCAAGCATGCTCTATGGGATCGTTGCTGCTCACTGCCGGCGCCGAAGGGAAGCGGTTCTGTACACCGTTCGCGCGAGTGATGATTCACCAGCCTTCCGGCGGTTTCCGCGGCCAAGCATCAGACATTGAAATTCATGCGAAAGAGATTCTAGAACTTCGTAAGAAATTAAATGGCGTCTATGTGAAACATAGCGGCCAGAAGTTGAACACGATTGAAAAAGCCATGGATCGTGACAACTTTATGTCTGCAGAAGATGCGAAAAAATTCGGATTGATTGACGACATTGTGGCATCGCGCGCCGATGCGGTAAAAAAATCTGAAAAAGACAAGAAATAAGTCACGTGAGTAAGCAAAAATAGCGCTTGCATTCGCTTTCCGCGAGGCTCAAAATATAAGTAATAGGGGGCATTCAGTGTCAAAAACAAGCAAAGAGTCAAAGAATACACGTTATTGCTCATTTTGCGGAAAGAGCGAGCATGAGGTTCGCAAACTGATTGCCGGCCCGACGGTCTTTATTTGTGATGAATGTGTTGAGCTCTGCGTTGATATTATCCGCACCGCTGATAAAGGCGCGGTGGCAACGGAAGACGGAACGGTTGCGACTCCCCAAGAAATTCGTGATTTCCTTGATGAATATGTGATTGGCCAAGACTCAGCTAAGAAAGTGCTCGCCGTTGCAGTGCACAACCACTACAAGCGGATCAATGCCATTGAAGCGGGCACGACGGATGTCGAGCTTGCGAAATCAAATATCTTGCTCGTTGGTCCGACGGGTTGTGGTAAAACACTTCTGGCGCAGACCTTGGCTCGTATTCTCGATGTCCCCTTCACCATGGCCGATGCAACGACGCTCACCGAGGCCGGTTATGTCGGTGAAGATGTTGAAAACATTATTCTCCGGTTGCTTCAATCCGCAGACTACAACGTCGAGCGTGCACAGCGCGGTATTGTCTATATTGATGAGGTCGATAAAATTACCCGCAAATCAGAAAACCCATCCATCACGCGCGATGTGTCCGGCGAAGGTGTGCAGCAAGCACTTCTCAAAATCATGGAAGGTACTGTGGCTTCGGTGCCACCACAAGGCGGTCGCAAACACCCACAACAAGAATTTCTGCAAGTGGATACATCAAATATCCTTTTCATTTGTGGTGGTGCATTCGCTGGAATTGATAAAATTATTGCACAACGCGGCAAAGGTACCGCCATTGGTTTTGGTGCAGACGTGCGTAGCGAAACAGATAAAACAGTGAGCGACCTTCTGACGGAGATGCAGCCGGAAGATCTCATGAAATTCGGTCTGATTCCAGAATTTATCGGTCGTTTGCCAGTAATCGCAACGTTGACAGACCTTGATGAACCCGCACTTGTAAGGATTCTTACGGAACCCAAAAACGCCCTGACCAAGCAGTACAAGAAATTGTTTGATATGGAAGAGGTCAACTTAGAGTTCTCTGATGATGCGCTGACAGCGATTGCTGAGCTTGCGATTGAGCGCAAAACGGGTGCTCGCGGACTTCGTGCGATCCTTGAAGGACTCCTGCTTGAGCTCATGTACGATGTTCCAGGTGATGAGGAATTAACAGAGGTCATTTTGAACGCAGAAGTGGTCAAAGGTAAGGCCGAACCGATCAAAGTATACGAGAAAGAAGCAAAATCAGGCTCCAAAAAGTCATAATTCCTCTGTTTAGTGCCCATTTCTAACCACTATCCCATCATTTTGCGCATAAACACCCCTTTACCATTGTTTTTTTCGTCAATTTCACTATCTTTCATCTAACGAAAGGTGACCTCATGACCGAATCTTCTCTTAAACTCCCTGTTTTACCCCTCCGCGATATCGTTGTTTTCCCAGGCATGGTCGTGCCGCTCTTTGTTGGCCGCGAAAAATCCGTCAAAGCGCTTGAAAGCGTAGCGAAGCGCGACAATAAAATCCTTCTTGTTTCTCAGAAGGATGGGGGGCAAGACGAACCAAATAAAGCAGACCTTTATAATATTGGAACAGTGGCTTCGGTTTTACAGCTGCTTCGCTTGCCTGATGGCACCGTCAAAGTGTTGGTAGAAGGCCAATATCGTGCCGAAGTGACGGGTTTTACCGAAGAAGAAGAGTTTTATGAGGTGATGACAACCGCACTCGATGAAACCACCTTAGAAGATCAGGAAAGCAAAGCGATGTTCCGCTCAGTGATCGCGAAATTCGAAGAATATGTGAAACTGAATAAGAAGATTCAACCTGAAACGCTAGGCGCCATTTCGAAAATCACCTCACCGGCCGTTCTTGCTGACACGGTTGCCGCGCATATGTCGATTGGTATCCCGCAGAAACAAGAAATTCTTGAACTCACCAACGTTACAGATCGCTTAGAACATGTGTATGGCTTAATGGAAGGCGAGATTGGCGTACTCAACACAGAAAAACGTATTCGTGGCCGCGTCAAAAAGCAGATGGAAAAAACCCAACGCGAATATTACCTGAATGAGCAGATGAAGGCGATTCAAAAGGAACTTGGTGAACTTGAGGATGGTAAAGATGAGCTGGGCGAGCTTGAGGAAAAGATCACCAAAGCCAAAATGACTAAAGAGGCACAAGAGAAGTGTGAAGCGGAGATGAAAAAGCTCAAAAATATGAGCTCTATGTCGGCCGAAGCCTCAGTCATCCGCAACTATCTCGACTGGATGCTGTCAATTCCATGGAAAAAGCGCAGCAAGGTTAAACGCGATTTGAAGCTCGCACAGAAGGTCCTCGATCAAGACCATTTTGGCCTCGAGAAGGTCAAAGAACGCATCTTGGAATATTTAGCGGTCCAAGCGCGCACCAAGCAAATTAAAGGCCCCATCTTATGTTTGGTTGGCCCTCCAGGTGTAGGGAAAACTTCCCTCGCCCGCTCGATTGCCCGCGCAACCGGGCGTAACTATGTAAAGATCTCTCTCGGCGGCGTGCGAGACGAGTCTGAAATCCGAGGCCACCGGCGCACTTATATTGGCTCGATGCCTGGTAAAATCATTCAATCGATGAAAAAAGCCAAATCCTCCAACCCACTTTTCTTGCTCGATGAAATCGATAAAATGGGACAGGATTTCCGCGGCGACCCCGCCTCTGCCCTACTTGAGGTGCTCGACCCTGAACAGAACAAAGAGTTTAACGACCATTATCTTGAAGTGGATTACGACCTTTCAGATGTCATGTTCATCGCCACGGCGAACTCATTCAACATGCCACGCCCGCTAATGGACCGTATGGAAGTGATTCGCTTGTCTGGCTACACAGAAGATGAAAAAGTGAGTATTGCGCAACGCCATTTGATTCCGAAACAACTCAAAGAGCATGGCCTGAAAAAATCGGAATGGGGGGTCTCAGAAGACAGTATTCGCGATATGGTGCGTTATTACACGCGTGAAGCCGGCGTGCGTAATTTGGAACGAGAAATCGCCAAAATTACGCGTAAATCCATCAAAGAAATTATGATGAAGAAAAAGTCGAAAGTGAATATTACGCGCCGCAATCTGGGCAAGCTGCTTGGAGTGAAGAAGTTCTCTTACGGGATGGCTGAATCAGAAAACAAAGTCGGCGTAACCACCGGACTTGCCTATACTGAGACGGGTGGCGATTTGCTACTTATCGAATCGGTTAAAATGCCGGGTAAAGGTAAATTCACCGTAACCGGTAAATTAGGCGATGTTATGAAAGAATCCGTTGAAGCAGCGGCCAGTTATGTTCGCAGCCGCGCGCTCGATTTTGGCATTAAGCCAACGGTCTTTAAGCAGCGTGATTTACACATCCATGTCCCTGAAGGCGCCACGCCTAAAGACGGCCCATCCGCCGGTATCGCAATGTGTACCACCATCGTTTCCGTACTCAGCGGTATTCCTGTACGCCGCGAGGTGGCGATGACGGGTGAAGTGACCTTGCGCGGTCAGGTGCTTCCGATTGGTGGGCTCAAAGAGAAGCTTCTTGCTGCATTGCGCGGTGGCATTGAAAAAGTGCTTATTCCTGAAGAGAATGTCAAAGATCTTGAAGAAATCCCTGATAATGTGAAAAAGGGCCTCGAGATTGTCGCCGTTTCGACTGTTGACGAAGTGCTCTCTCATGCGCTTGAGCGTGCCCCCGAGCCTATTACGGACTGGGTCGAAGTCGAAGAGAGCGATATCAAGCATGCGGATGGGGATGAGGACAGCTCCATTGTTACCCATTAAGCTCTAATTCACTGCAATTTTAGTGACATTTGGCATAAGGCTGCGGAAATTAGTGCTATCCTTGCCGCTTCGTTTACCAAATCTTAAAGATTCTGGCATACGGCGCCCATTTTATTTGTTATATATCAATAGATTAACCTCCTCACAGTTGGCACAGGGCTTGCTTCTTAAGGGTTGCAAGCAACAACAACAAGGAGGCAAGACATGACTCATTCAGAACAGATTCATGCCCATGCATTCAGAATAGCAGAAGAGCAAGCATTGTTCCTTCGCGACCGTTATGAAATGGACGCAGATGACATTATCTTCCTGTATTCTGGTAAGAAAATGAAAAAAGCGACCATTAATGATGCGATCCATTTCATTATGGACTTCAATATGGCGCATGCGACGAAACAAGGTGTGATGGTCGCATAACCCCTATCCTTTCCTCTCAACACCGGGCGGCGTCAGTTGATGCCGCCCTTCTTATATGTAGCATATTGAAACAGTCCTGCTTTTTATTACCGCTATTTCGTAGAAAAATCAGACACTGACATAATCCTGTCACAATTGGTTGTTATAGTCATGGAAACGAAGGGAAATCTATGACCGCACTTCCGGTTCAACCAAGCATCACCTCTGTCAAATCGGAGCATGAAACTTCGCCCGGCGTCGCGCCTGGGCTTACCTTTAAATATAGCGTCAGCACGGACCAGGGGGTGAACACTTTTTTCAACCGTGCGCGCACATTTGGCCTCATCCGGCTCAGTAGTACCCTCCTGAATTTCTGGGGTGATTGGACGCAGGGCAAGAAGTACGATGTACAAGCGTATACTATCGCTAATGTTCTCGGCTTTTGGGCCAATATCTCCTATTTCTTTTTTGGCCATAGCAAGAACCCCATCCTTGGAAATTTAGCCGTCACATCTGGCGAATGGACACGTAATGGCCACCATTATGAGCAGCATATTCCTGGGCTCCTCCCGGATGAGTCGATCCAGCATATTCACCATATGATCACGGATAGCGCCTATCCCACCAATGCGATCATATGTAAAAATGACCCTAAAACGAACACCTCCACAATTCGTATTCGCAGTGATGTGTTTGATATGATCCAGAGTGAAATGCGCGAAGAGCTTAACCTGCGCCATGAGGCGCTTAAAGTGCTCGACGACTCCACAAGGCATATGCGCTCCCAGGACGCGCTGGGTGCCAACAGTGTGTCCGCGATCGCCTTGGAAGGCGTCAATGATGATGTGGTGCGAGAGACACTCAAAATTGTACGCGATGAATGGCAAGTACGTGCGCGCATCTCCGGTATGAATGGAAAAGACCGGTCGCTCGAAGTGCATCCCATGTACACCCCTGAATTCGCTGAACGCATCAGCTTCCTCTCTGACAAGTCGCGCAACACGCTCCTCGTCAAACGGGACACACGTCAAACCCATGCACCCTCAGTGGTAGAGATGATTTTTTGCCCGCACCGCTACCCGATGGAACACGGTACGATGGTAGGGGGTATGTTTGGTAATGCCCTACGCATGACGGGCGCAGTCCAGATGACTAAACGTAATGACACAGGCGAAAAGCGTACTAAGGAAGTGGTCAGTAACTTCATGAGTATGCTTTCCTATATTATGGAAATTCAGCCTGAAACACCCTCTTCTGTTCGAGGAAAATGGGAAGAAACCGGCAATGAACAGGTGTTATTCTCCAAAGACTCGCATAGCTACAGAGATGATTTCCTCACATTCAGCCGTGAGCGCCCTATGGCAATGGGGTCCATTATCCGTACGTTTAGTACGGGCCTTAAGGGATATGAGCAATATAATAACTTTATGCGCGAAGGCGCTATGGTTGGCTCTTGGCAACGGTTAGCCGCCACCGTGCTAGATGGTGCAAATATTGTCTATGGCGCGACCATCAAAAAAGCAGATTTCGGGAAGTAATGACAGCCGGCAAGTCACTCACACCACGCGAAAAAATCGAGCTCGATGCTTACTGCAAGGACGTCTCTGATAACCTCCATGTCATCTGCTTAGTACAGGGTGTACTTGAAGATGATTCCGCGCATCATGCTTATGTGATGATTCCAAAAGATAAGTATGTGGCGTTCAAGCTCGCTGAGATGCGCGGGAATTATGATCTCGCTGAGTATGGCACCATTCTCGCGCATGGTGACGGGCTGTTTCCGCCTGAAGCATTGCAGCTGCGCATGAAAGAAGAATATGCCACAGAGGCCGATTTTGAAGAACTGCTTTTGCCTGGCTTAGTCATGTTTGCCGAAGCGATGGGCATCGATGTCGACGCCTTCTTGGCAGACGACGCCAAACATCACTGATCTTTTTCCTCATCAATGACGGTATATTCCGTTTCAATCGTATTCCCCTGCCCCATGCCGTGCGTTGGGTTCGCATCGGACGCCTTACTGTAGCGTTGCCACGCAGGGTGCGATGGTGGGTTCACAATCCCCTTCATGATCAACCAGCGCCACACTATCAGGGCCAGATAGATTATGACACCGGCCACAATCAGAAACAGGAACACGTAAAACGCAACGAAAGCGATCACGACCAATAGCGCGGCGGCAATCACAAATTGAAGGATGCTTTTAATAGAATCTCCGTTCATAGGTCAGCCGAAACTCTGAATCAGCGAGCCAGCGACCATATACCAGCCATCAATCAACACGAAGAAAATGATCTTGAAGGGCAGCGAGATCAAGACTGGCGGCAGCATCATCATCCCCATCGCCATGAGGACCGACGCGACCAGCATGTCGATGATCAGGAAGGGTACAAAAAGCAAAAAGCCAATCTCGAAAGCGCGTGTGAGCTCACTGATCATAAAAGCGGGGATCAACACCTGGTACGGCGTATCGGCCGGCGTTTCTATGGTCTCATCTTCTGGTAGCATGTCCATGAACAACGCCAAATCGCGCTCGCGGACATGTTTCAGCATAAACACATGGAACGGTTCGCCAATTTTCTCGATCGCCTGCGCTTCGGTGATCTCCTCTTGAATCAGAGGCAATAACCCGCTCTCATAGGCTTCCTCAAACGTCGGCGCCATGATGAACGTTGTGAGGAACAAGGAGAGCGCAATGAGCACCTGATTAGGTGGCGTTTGCTGCGTTCCAAGCGCCGTACGCAGGAACGAAAACACAATCATAATCCGCGTGAATGAGGTCACCATAATCAACACGGACGGTGCTAGGCTCAGCACTGTTAGGAGCAGGACGATTTGAATCATACGCGCGGTGGAGGACCCACCCTGCTGCAAATCAAAATCGAGCGTCACCCCTTGCGCAAGCGCAATAGAGGGGAGCAATAACGCACCCGCTAGGAAAAGAAAATTACGCAGCCGTTTTGGCATTATCATTGGCCTCCGATCGCCGGGAATGCGAGCCTGATGCGCTCACTTCCACTCCAGATTCAACGACAACCGGTTCGTTTGCACTCAAAATCAACGTATGTTCCACATCATCCTGACGCACCACCACAAGGCGGTGGCGTGGGTCGATGAAGAGAGAATCCACGACTTTGAGGCGGCCGCCTGGCGACGCTTTTCTAAGAACGCGTTTCTCCATTCCCGAATGGCGCATGAACCAGCCCGCGCCATAAATCAGCGCTGCGACGACGGCTAACGCAAAGATAAATTGACCAATATCGATATATTCCATTTATGACTCGTCTGGCTTATGTTTCGGCATATTCGTCGATTGCTGGAAATACGCACCCGCCGCTTTACGGTGTTTCTCCGTATTTTTAAGCGTCCCAAGCGTCGCGTCGCGCGCAGTCTCAAGCGACTTTTGCAGCAGCTCCACCTCTTCCATGACCCCTTGCAGCCCCGCCTCAAACTGTTTGGCTTCCTCACGATCAAGCTGCGCCACCTTTTGACAAATCAGCGCCACGCGTTCATCCATGCCCTCAATAGGAGCGCCCGGGTCTTTCTCCAAATTGTCACGCACATCGGTGATGTAGCGATGCATTTCATCAATCAGCCCCTGAATGTCTTTGCTATCCATTCGTGCTCCTCACTATGGTTTCTGCGACAAACGCTTATCACGCAGCGTCGCATTCGTTTGATAGAGATAGGCCAAAATCTCTGCCACTGCGGTAAATGCCTCCAGTGGAATCGGTGAGCCCACATCGACCGTCTCTAGAATCTTCACCAAATCCGCATCTTCTTTAATCTCTATGTCATGCGCTTTGGCAATCTCGATAATCTGCTCCGCCATCGTGCCTTGGCCAGACGCTATCACCATCGGCGCTTCGTCCCTGCCGCGCGTATATTCTAAAGCGACAGCTTTTTTCTTATCCTCGTCCGTATCGTTGGGATGATCACTCATGTACTCTCCCTTACGAGGTTACCTTAATAGATAAGACTACTCTTCTGATTTATCAGAATTAGTTGAAGAAAGCCCTTCTTCGAATAGGCTCGCCATTTCCGCATCTCCTTCGCGGGATGCTTTGTTTTGCTCAGAGATTTTATCAAATAGTTCTTTCCGCAGAATGCTCGCATCGGAAGGGAATTTGAACCCCATTTTAACGCTCTTTCCGCGTATTTCGGTCACAATCAACTCGATCGAGTTGTTAATAATGATCGACTCCCCCACTTTACGAGATAAATATAACATGGCCTACCTGTGCTCCTTTATTTCCATATTATTCAAATAGATAGCTTAAACCCTCGAATGCGGCACACTATTTGCTTAATGTTCTTCTATATACCGCAGGCTGGGGATGGCACCAAATTCTAACTATGAGCCATACACAGTTTGTGATAGAATAATACTGTTATATAGGCAAAATTTACCCATATAGCGACAAAAAATGAGGCGACCATGAACTACTCAAATATTGGCATCTTCAGCATGATGAAAACCATGATGGCGTACACGCATGAACGCCAGGATATGCTGTCTAAGAATATCGCAAATATCGACACGCCTGGCTACCGCGCTGAAGAGATGAAGGCGGTTGATTTTAAAAAGATTATGTCCGCTTATTCGCGCAAAATTGAGATGAAAACCTCAAGCGCTATGCACCAAGAGCCGCGCTTTAAAGATCAGGATTTTCGTAGTGGTGAGCTACGCAAGCCATTCGAGGCAACACCGACTGAAAACAGCGTTGTGCTAGAAGAGCAAATGGCCAAAGTGGCCGACAACCAAATGACGCATTCAACTGTGACGAACATGTACCAGAAAATGACGTCGATGTTCAAGACGGCGCTCGGTTAAACGGCTGATATGGCACGCCATATGCATGTTTGGACATATAAAATAAGCTAGGGAGACGACAATGCCCGATTTAGTTAAATCAATGCACATTTCTGCCGCAGGTATGAAGGCACAATCTGCCCGTTTGCGCGTGGTTTCGGAAAATATTGCCAATGTCAGTTCGACCGGCTCGCGCCCAGGGGAGCAGCCTTATCGCCGCAAGGTCATCACGTTCGAGAATGAATTTAATCGCCAAATGCAGGAAAATCTGGTAAATATTAAGGATATTGATGAGGATAAAACACCCTTCCCTCAGCAATATGACCCATCGCATCCAGCCGCTGATGAAAATGGCTATGTGTTGATGCCGAATGTGAACTCATTCGTAGAAATGATGGACATGCGCGAGGCACGCCGCTCATATGAAGCGAACTTGAACATGATCGAAACGTCAAAAGGCATGCTGCAGCAAACGATCGGTATGATTAACTCGCGGCAGTAGGTAGGAGGCAGTTATGGCCATTCAGAACAGTACTTTTACGCAAGCGGTCAACGCGTACAATAATGCGAAACAATTTGCATCGCGAAGCTCGATTGAAAATACACTCAATACACCCGCTGGGCTTGGCGACAGCGCCACGAGTAGGCCGGCATTTTCTGACCTCGTTGGTGAAGCGCTACAAAACGCTGCCGATGCAGGATATGATAGCGAAGCAAAAAGTATTGGCGCGTTGGCTGGCGAAACTGAACTTGAAGACCTCATCACTGCCGTAAGCAATGCCGAACTCGCGTTGAGTACCGTTGTTTCCGTGCGCGACAAAGTTATTGGCGCGTATCAAGAAATCATGCAAATGCCGATGTAGGCAGATGGAAGCCACCGAAGTTATTGATATTGGACGCGACGCACTTTGGGTCTTACTTAAAGTGTCGATGCCTTTGATGTTGATTGCATTGCTTGTGGGTTTGGCTGTCGCACTCTTCCAAGCACTGACGCAAATTCAAGAAATGACGCTCACATTCGTGCCGAAAATTCTCGCGATTTTTGTCGCCCTGATGATCATGGCGCCGTTTATGTTCAATACGATGCGTGACTTCAGCGAAGAGCTGACCAGCCGAATTATTCAAATTCAATGACCATAACTGCCATCCCGCGACTTGATCGCAGGATCCCTATAATAATGAGAGCTTTGGGAGTAGAGATCCCGTGGTCACGCCACGGGATGACGATTTTGTGATGAATTAAGCAAGCGTTTGGCTTGCCGCTTCTTTCACAGGAGCGTCATGTTGCGCCTGGCTTACCTGCGTGGTTGGTGCATGCTGATGCATCGATTCCGTGAGTGAGGTTTGAATCGCTTTCTGAAGCTCTGGGTCACTAGAAATCGACTGCAATAGCGCGGCCGCTTGTTGCTGCTCTGCTTCGCTGAGCTCTTGCCCTGACAATGATTTCTTCGCATAGCTTTGAAGCTGCTTTAAGACCGGATGCGCATTATCTGCGAGTGGTAAAGCCGCTAACATCTCGGCTTGTTGGCGCGCCTGTGCTTGGGCTTCTTGAATTTGCGCTGGAATCGCTGTCTCGTCGACCGGCGACTTTGGTGGAATATTTGCTTGCGCATCCACCATTGCAGCCTGGCCAAGCTCGGCTGCAATCGCCGCCTGTTCTTGCTCATGACGCCCAACCGCTTGCGCCATGTCTTGAATGGGTGCGGGATCATTTTTACCTGATACTTTGCTATAAAGATTGACCGCTGTTAATCCTGTCAAACCACCTAACGCCCCGTACACGAAGTTTTTAGCTAATGCCGCACGTGTGCTATTTCCCGTAAAGAATAACGAGCCAAGCCCCGCGACAAGCAACCCTGTTCCCGCAGAGGTCATCGCAGCCCAACTGATACCCGCACTTCTACCAATCTTTGTCGCACTATTCACCGATGCCTCATATTTCGCCATCGTTACGCCATTCTTGACGCTATCCGCGTGCATTTGCTGCGCCATTTGGGCGTGCTCAGAGGTAATATGCATCGGAGCAACCGGCTCTGGCTTAATCGGGGGTGATGGTTGTGGGCGCATGCTTGGCGGCAATGCTGCCGCTTGCTCTGTGCTCACCACAGGAGCGCGTTGCGCCTCTCCCGGGAGATCCGCCGGAGCGTAGTTAGCTTGAATATGCGCGTGTGGATCAGACATGATCACTCCTTTATCGTTATCTTTCAGTATAGGGGATGGCGGAACGATTGTTTGTGACAATTCTGTGAAGATGTGGTGCTGTAGAGCATGTTCAACACGCATAGACCTTGATGCTAGACCAGTTCCTCATCGATCAACTCTTCGCCTTAGCCATGATTTTTACGCGTATTGGCTCAGGAATCATGGTGCTTCCAGGAATAGGGGAATCTTATATTTCTGCGCGTATTCGCTTACTTTTCGCGCTATGGGTTAGCATTTTGCTCGTCCCCCTGTTTCAGGACATTTTTCCGCCTATTCCAAACGCGCCGCTTGCGCTTGGGGTGTTGATGGTTGCTGAAGCACTGACCGGCCTCATGATCGGTTGGGTGGCACGCTTCATTATTGCCACCATGCATGTTGCCGGCATGATCATTTCGTACCAATCCTCCCTTGCTCTGGCGACTCTCTTCGACCAAAGCAGTAATGCGCAAACGACGGTCGTTGGTAATTTTCTAAACCTCTCCAGCATCGCATTGTTCTTTACGTTGGGCCTTCATCACCTCATGATTCAGGGGCTTGCTGACAGCTATACGCTTTTCCCACCAGGACAATTCCCACCTGTAGAAGATTTTGCCAACCAGGCCGCACGTATGGTGTCAGAGATATTCAAAATGGGAGCGCAGCTCGCCGCGCCACATATTGTACTTTCTCTTTTACTCTATCTTGGCGCTGGTATCCTCGCGCGTATCATGCCGAACATGCAGGTATTTTTCGTGATTATGCCGGCGCAAATTGGCCTCGCACTATTCTTGCTAATGGCGATTTACGCCGATCTGATGTTCAGCTATTTGAACTTCGCTGAGAACACGCTGATTGGGTTTTTAGCGCCGTGATATTACTTGTTTCGCCCTCTTTCTAGCCTAGCCTCAAGCAATGCATTACAAAATTTTCTTATTTTGGGAGGATGCACTTCATCTACCAAAGCAACATCGTGTTGAGCCCAGCTTAATGGCTGCTGATTTATTCTTTTTATACGAAATGTGTCGAGCGCGCTCTTCATATGCTTAGATAAGGACTCATCTAAATCTTCGAGCCACTCATCTCTAGCATTAATAGCTGCTTCGCTACTCGTCACATAGGTTTCCTCATTGAGAAATCCATGACGATAGCCCAAATTACGTTCCTCTTGTTGTCTATCGAATTCATTCGACTTCCGACTAACAATGGCGCACATGCCTTCAAAATTATATCCATCCAGCAAGCTCATAAACGTAATGCTTCCGCCTTGCGCATAAGAGTCGATCGCGTTCAGCGTTTCCTTGGCATCAAGTGTTCGGTCTCGGTTTTTATCATGTTTGTAATATGGCCTGGCCTGAAACTGTACATAAGTCTCAAATTCAGAACTTTCCCCTGCCCTCTCTGAATAACTCATAATCTTACACTCCAATTTCTAAGCACCTTAATCATGAATGTATGACAATCGCGAGACAGCTATGTTACAATTAGATGAAACTTGTCATAATTCCCAACGAGGACTAAATGGCTGAAGACGAACAGGACGAATCGCAGAAAACCGAAGACCCGACACATAAGCGGCTTGAAGATGCGTTTAAGAAAGGTCAGGTGGCGCAGTCACGCGAAGTGATGAGCTTCTTTATGTTGCTCGCCCTCGCCGCGATTCTGCTGATTCTTGGTCCAGGGCTAATGCGTGACACCAGTGCAATGCTGAGCCCCTATGTGCTACGCCCGCATGACATGACCATTGATTTCAATGGCTTCCATAACTTAATGGGAAATCTTCTTATAGACGCGCTCGTGATTATGCTTATTCCTATGATCGTCGCTTTTGCCGCCGTGTTTGGCGGAAAGATGGTACAGCACCGCATTGCTTTTTCACTCGACCCGATGAAACCCAAGCTCGAAAAAATCTCTGTAATTAAGGGGCTGAAACGAATGTTCTCGCTTCGCTCCGTTGTTGAGTTCGTGAAGGGAATTATCAAAATCACCGTCGTTGGCTTTATTGCCTTTGCGGCGATTTGGCCGTTCAAAGACAGTATTCGTATGTTGCCTAGCATGCATGTTGGCGACTCCCTGTTCTACGTTTCCGAGATGGCGGAGCGTATGCTCATCGGCGCATGTGCCGTCATGTTCTTCATCGCAGTGCTCGATTTTGCCTATCAAAAATTCGAGTTCCTCAAGAAAATGCGTATGAGCCAAAAGGATATTAAAGACGAGCATAAAGACCAAGAAGGTGACCCGCATGTGAAAGCAAAGTTACGCCAGCTGCGTGCTGAGCGCGCGCGCAATCGTATGATGCAATCCGTACCTACGGCGGATGTTGTAATCACTAACCCAACACACTTCTCAGTCGCCCTAAAATATGAGCAAGGCAAAATGGAAGCGCCAATGGTGGTCGCAAAAGGAGCGGATAATATCGCATTTAAAATTCGAGAGATTGCGAAAGAAAACGACATCCCCATTGTTGAGAACCCACCCCTCGCCCGCGCACTCTTCGATAATGCAGAGATCGAGCAATATATTCCGTATGATTACTATCAGGCCGCCGCGGAAGTGATTAGCTACGTCTTCCGCCTTAAAGGAAAAATTCGTCCACAAACACCCCGCTAATAGCTTAAGCTAAAGCCCTGTATAATCATGTGAATGCGCTTGAAGCCCTGATCAAGCTTGGTTACGATTCGCTAAAGAGAGAGTAACCATGAGATTTTCAGACGAACGGCTTTCCGAACGCCTAGGCCCAGACTTTGTGCCACGCCACTATAGTAGCGTCATTTGGGCATTGGTCGTCGCCTATGCCATCGCGCTTTGTTTAATTATCGGCATCAACATCTTTATCGTCAGTAACGGGAATGACCTGCTCGGTATCAGCGCAATCATCATCGTTATTGGCGCACTCGCCTTTTATTCAATTCTTCAGAAACAACGTAACCTCGATTTAGTCCACGCGACAGAATTTGAGAATGCACTTCTCTCAGGCGCCGCCGCGGTTGGCTCGCGTTTCTATCTCATCATTCGCGGTGATGGAACCGTTGTCTACAGCAGTTACGGGCTGCGGCTAATGTTTCCTCAATTTCATGCGAATGAAGAACGCGCCCTCGATTCGCTCTTTGAGGCCGGTGGAGTGATGAAAGTTGACCGCGACCGCATTTATGACGCCTTATACCATGGCGCGTCAGATCGTCTCATATTCCCACTTCGCGATGATAGCGGACGCGACCAGGAATTTATTATCACTGTCGAACCGATGGAGCGCCCTGCAGGCTATTTCGTTCTTAAGGGCCGCGAGTTTGTGCCTTCACGCCAAGAGGCTGCGCCTGCAGAAGTGCCGCATGATCCTCACACACCGACGCATTCGTAAGTTTCATCATTCATGTCAGACATCATTCCCCTTCACGATTTTATTGAACATGCGCCGATCCCGATCATCCGCATCGATGCGCAAGGCACTATTCATCAGATCAATCATAGTTTTTCTCTCTTAACCGATCATCATATCGAATCGCAGACCCACTCGCTGTTTGACTTTTTGTCAGAAGACGATCGAGCAGCATGTCATGAACAGTTGAACGCATTACTTAAAGAAGGCACTCCTCATTCTGCATCATTGCCGCTTGAAATTATTCTCCCCAACCGCAAGGTAACAGCCCTCACACACATGACCACGTTCAGTGCACCTGAAGCTGAATCAGCGCACGTCATTCTGCATCTGATCGACCAATCAGAGCAGAAGAATCTTGAAATGCGATTTGCGCACTCACAAAAAATGCAAGCCGTTGGCCAGCTTGCGGGGGGTGTTGCGCATGACTTTAATAACCTGCTCACGGCGATGATCGGCTTTAGTGACCTTTTGCTCATGCGCCACCCGGCGGGTGATCCTTCTTTCGCCGACATCATGCAGATCAAACAAAATGCGAACCGCGCTGCCAATTTAGTGCGCCAACTTTTGGCATTCTCGCGCCGCCAAACCTTACAGCCCAAAATCCTCGATTTAACCGACGTATTGGCAGAACTTTCGAACCTGCTCCGCCGTTTGATTGGTGAAAATATCGAGCTCAAAATGCAGCATGGTCGCGACATTGGTAATATCAAAGCCGACCAAGGCCAGCTTGAACAGGTGATCATTAACTTGGTGGTCAACGCGCGTGACGCCATGAAAGAAGGCGGCTCCCTGGGTATCATAACGTCGCATGTTAATGTTACGCCAGAGAATACACCGAAAGCGCCATGGTACTCACCGACCGAAGATGAACAAATCACCCCTGGCCCTTACGTTCAGATTGATATCACTGACACAGGGCACGGCATTCCCTACGATATTCTGGATAAAATTTTTGAACCGTTCTTTTCCACCAAAGAGATCGGCAGCGGAACCGGCCTTGGCCTTGCGACCGTGTATGGGATTATCAAACAAACCGAAGGATACCTGTTTGTACAAAGCAAAGAGCAGGCGGGCACCACCTTCCGCATCTTCTTTAAAGCCTACGCGGATGAAAAACGTATGCAAAGCAGCGCTTCAAACGAAGACCACAAAGCGCCCGACCTGACGGGCCAGGAAGTGATTCTGCTCGTGGAAGACGAAGCGCCCGTGCGCACCTTCGCTGCGCGCGCCTTATCCAACAAGGGCTATCAGGTGCTTGAAGCCGAATCGGGTGAGCATGCGATTGAAGTGCTGAAACAACATGACGGCAAAATCGATGTGCTAGTCTCAGATGTGATCATGCCCGGGATCAACGGGCCCACCATGCTCGAGACCATGGAACGCGACTACCCTGCCCTGATCAAAGATACGAAAGTCATTTTTATTTCTGGCTATGCCGAGGATGCGTTCGCAGATTCCTTCACCGAAAAACGCGAGTTTAATTTCCTCCCGAAACCCTTCACGCTCAAACAACTTGCAAGCAAAGTGAAAGATGTGACGCAATCCTAGTGGTTGTCTAAGCTTTCTGTGGGATTCGTTCGCTTTTTTCTTGTTGCATACGGAATATGAATTAAACCTGTATTAACACTTCTTACCACAGCGAGGAATCATGGATAAAAATAAAGCACTCAGCACCGCCCTGTCACAAATTCAGAAGCAGTTTGGCCAGGGCTCAATCATGAAATTGGGCGAGCAAGAAGCGCTCAATGTTGAAACCTTCTCGACCGGCTCACTCGGACTCGACCTCGCGCTCGGTGTGGGCGGACTGCCGAAAGGCCGCGTGATCGAGATTTACGGGCCGGAATCATCTGGAAAAACCACACTGACACTTCACTGTATTGCAGAAATTCAAAAAGAAGGTGGCACATGTGCGTTTATCGATGCAGAGCATGCGCTTGACCCGTCTTATGCGCGCAAACTTGGCGTGAATGTGGATGAGCTGGTGATTTCGCAGCCAGACACGGGGGAGCAAGCGCTTGAAATCGCAGATACGCTGGTGCGCTCTGGCGCCGTTGATATTATCGTGATTGATTCTGTTGCCGCGCTCGTTCCAAAAGCGGAGCTTGAAGGCGAAATGGGTGATGCGACCATGGGTGCACAAGCGCGTTTGATGTCACAAGCGCTTCGTAAACTCACGGCCAATATCTCACGCACTAAATGTACTGTCGTCTTCATCAACCAGGTGCGTCAGAAAATTGGCGTGATGTTCGGAAACCCTGAAACCACAACGGGTGGTAACGCGCTGAAATTCTACGCTTCTGTCCGCATCGATATCCGTCGTATCGGCGCTATTAAGGACAAAGATGAAGTGGTCGGCAACCAAACCCGAGTGAAAGTCGTGAAAAATAAAGTCGCACCGCCATTCAAAGTGGTTGAATTCGATATATTGTATGGGCAGGGCATATCAAAGCAGGGCGAACTCATTGATATGGGTGTCAAAGCAGGCTTCATCGAAAAAGCCGGTAGCTGGTTCTCCTATGATGACCAACGCATCGGTCAGGGTAAAGAGAATGTGCGTAACTTCTTGAAAGAGAACCCGGCCGTCGCTGATGAGATCGAAGCAAAAATTCGTGCGAACGCTGCGGGCATCATCGAAGAAGATGTGATTGCGGAGAAGGTCGAAGAAGCTGAGTCAGAAGTCGCATAACATGGCTTTTGCACTTGCGAGCGCAGCGTAATCTATTAGAACCAGTGTATGATTACGACGAGTGACCTACGCGCCAGTTTTCTGGACTATTTCGGCAAGCATGATCACGAAGTGCTCGCCTCCTCTTCGCTCGTTCCGCATAATGACCCGACACTGATGTTCACCAATGCCGGGATGAACCAGTTCAAGGACATCTTCACCGGAAAGCAAACACCTTCTTCACCCCGCGCCACCACCTCACAAAAATGTGTGCGCGCTGGCGGGAAGCATAATGACCTCGATAATGTTGGCTATACAGCGCGCCACCATACGTTCTTTGAAATGCTCGGGAATTTTTCCTTCGGCGATTATTTCAAAGAGCAAGCCATCGTCCATGCCTGGGAATTGCTGCATAAAGAATGGGGCATTCCGGCGGATAAGCTGTTCTTCACCGTCTATCATACTGACGATGACGCCTTCGACCTCTGGAAAAAGGTCACCGGTTGCGCGGATGACAAAATTCTGCGCGTACCGACCAAAGATAATTTCTGGGAGATGGGGCCAACCGGACCATGCGGGCCATGTTCTGAAGTCTTCTTCGACCATGGTGCGGATGCGGCAGAAGGCGCGTGGGCGCTCGATACTAATGGCGAGGATCAATTCGGTGATCGCTTCATCGAAATTTGGAATCTCGTTTTCATGCAATATGAGCAAGTCGATGCCGAGACACGCATTGACTTGCCTAAGCCCTGTGTTGACACTGGTATGGGGCTGGAGCGGATGGCCGCGGTCATGCAAGGCCAGCATAATAATTATGACATTGATTTGTTCCAAAATTTGATTCAAACCATTGAGGCAAAAACCACACCGATTGGCGAAAACTCTCTCGCTTCCTACCGCGTGATCGCCGACCATCTTCGCTCCTGCTCGTTCTTGATTGCCGATGGCGTCTTGCCGAGCAATGAAGGGCGCGGCTATGTGCTGCGCCGGATCATGCGCCGCGGCATGCGTCATGTCCATATTTTGGGCGCGAAAGATCCGCTCATGCACCAGCTTGTCCCCTCGCTGATTAAAGAAATGGGCGGCGCTTTCCCTGAACTTGGCCGCGCCGAAGCACTAATTACCCAGACGCTCAAAAATGAAGAGCAGCGATTCAAGAAACTGCTCGATCGCGGCCTGAAGATGCTCGATGAGGAACGCGCAGGTTTGAACGATGATTCAAAACTTTCCGGGGATGTCGCCTTCAAACTCTATGATACCTATGGCTTCCCGCTCGATCTCACGCAAGATATCATGCGCGGCCATGCGATTGATGTTGATATTGACGGTTTCGATGCTGCGATGGCCGAGCAAAAGGCGCGCGCGCGTGCCGCATGGTCCGGCTCAGGCGATGATGCGACCGGCAAGCTTTGGTTCGAGATTCTCGAAAATCATGGCGCGACCGAATTCCTCGGCTACAGCAAAGATATCGCACAGGCAGAAATCAAAGCCATTGTCAAAGACGGCCAGGAAGTGCCGGCGCTGAAGTCCGGTGAGAAAGGCCAGATCATTACGAATCAGACGCCGTTCTATGGTGAGTCGGGCGGGCAAATGGGTGACTCTGGGGCGGTGTATATGGATGAAACGCGCTTTGGTACGGTTACTGACACGACCAAGCCGCTGGGCGATCTGCATGTGCATCATGTCACAATGAAACATGGTGAAATTAAAGTTGGCTATACGGTGACACTCGATGTCGATGCAGGCCGGCGGAACCGGCTGCGCGAGAATCATTCGGCAACGCATTTGCTGCATGAGGCGCTGCGCCGTCAGCTGGGCGATCATGTGACGCAGAAAGGCTCACTCGTGGCGCCCGACCGGCTGCGCTTTGACATCTCGCATCCCGAACAGATCACGCGGCAGCAGCTCGATGCGGTGGAAGCCGAAGTGAATCAGATGATTTGGCAGAACACCGAAGTCACCACGCAGCTGATGGATAAAGACGCCGCCATTGAGGCCGGCGCGAAAGCGATGTTCGGCGAAAAATACGATGATGAAGTGCGCGTTTTGAGTATGGGCAGTGATGATAGCGCGCATTATTCAGTGGAGCTGTGCGGCGGAACGCATGTCACGCGTACGGGTGATATTGGGCTGATGAAGATTGTCGCGGAAAGTGCGATTGCCTCAGGCGTGCGGCGGATTGAGGCTGTGACCGGGCCAGACGCGATGGCGCACCTCAATGAACGTGATCATACGATCAGTGATCTGGCGCAATCGCTGGCGGTGAAACCCGATGCGATCAATGACAAAGTTGCTACGCTGCAAAGCGAGAAACGCACACTCGAGAAACAGCTCGCCGAAGCGAAGAAACAGCTCGCGCTTGGCGGCAGCGGCGGCGATGCGGTGGAAAAGGAAATGATTGGCGAGATCGGCTTTATCGGCAAGGCATTTGATGGGCTGGATCCAAAAGAGCTGCGCCCGATCGCGCTGGAATTTTTAAAGCAAGCCGAACCGGGCATTGTCGTGGTGGCGAGCAATGTCGATGGCAAAGCCTCGATCGTCGTCGCGGTCAGTGATTCCCTGACCGATCAGCATGACGCCCCCACCCTCGTGCGCGCCGCAGCCGAAGCCGTCGGCGGTAAAGGCGGCGGCGGAAAACCGAATTTAGCGCAAGCCGGTGGCCCGGGTGGTAATAAGGTTGCGAGTGTGATTAAGGTGGTGAAGGCTAAATTATCTAACTAACTAAAGGGCCATTACCAGTTCCCTTTGTGCATTTAGAATCTTTAATCTTGCCCGCCTCAGTCAAGCCATGACGCACATTATCCACTGCTTCATGCGGACTGCGTGAACCACCATTCTGCAATGCTTACTTGACCGCATCAGAACGATTTTCATTAAAATCAGGGTTTTCCGCTCTCTTCTGCTTTCCAGCTTCTGTTTCAGTAAATACGCCTTCATTTACGAGCGCCTTGGAAATTTCATCTAATTGACACATGAATTTTTTTATTATCATTCATTTGATGCACTCCATTCATATTTAATATTGAGTAAACACTCTTAATTCTAATAAATGGTTAATTTGGAGCAAAGCTTTCTACGACTTAGCCCAGCACCATCGCTTAGAATAAATTAAGTAAATAAAAGAGAAAGAATCAGATCAAAGTGAAAGCATTTTAGCACAGAAGGCGACGCACGTTTTGTAAGTATAAGAGGTTGAGAGAAAAGCGAACTTTTCGCTACAACTTCTTCCTTAGAAAGGAGGTAATCCAGCCGCAGGTTCCCCTACGGCTACCTTGTTACGACTTCACCCCAGTCACTGATCCTACCGTGGGCGCTTTAAGGGCGACTTAAGGTAGAACCAACTCCCATGGTGTGACGGGCGGTGTGTACAAGACCCGGGAACGTATTCACCGTAGCATGCTGATCTACGATTACTAGCGATTCCAACT
>CAYGTO010000016.1:0-36023 GCA_964352815.1 uncultured Azospirillaceae bacterium
GGGTTAGGGATTAGGGGGTACGTTTCGCGAGCGGACACGCAGTGTCAAGCGACGCGATCCAGAAATAGTGCATGCGGCTCTGGACTGCCGCGTCACGTGTTACGTGACGGTTCCTCGCAGAACGGGGTGTTTTGCAGAAGTAAGGCCAGCAGGCCGAGCGGGAGCGCATAGGAAATGCGATCTTCACACAATTGTCACACATGGCTAGAAGACATCTTGTATACTAAAACTATCTATTTTGGAGAAATATTATGGGTTTACGATACGATTTGCCGCGCATTCCAGCGAAAGAAGAGCCGACCATCTGGAACAGTACCATGGCGAAATATGCCTTCTTTAGTGGACTCATTGGCTCATTCCTTGCGGGCATCACCGATGTTCCTGGTCCAGAGGCGATTGATTTTGATGTGGACGATGTAGATGTGCTCAAAGATGCGACAGTAAAATCCTTGCCTGGTCGCGCTGTTGAGTATTCAGCTATGGGTGTGGGGGCGTCTATTGGGGGCTCTGCAGGTCGTGATGAAATGCGACGCGAATTATCTGAAGGGAAGATTGTTCGTGATCCAACTTTCTGGAACAAAGGCTTATTTTCTGGTTTCATGGCGGTGAGCGTTCCGACGGTTTTGGCTGCAACTGCATTAGCACTGTTGGCTTCGCCTGTTACTTTAACCGTTACAGTGGCAGCCATTGGTGGTATCGGATCGTTAGTCGCTGCCGTTACACATGGCTTTGGTAAACGTTCAGAAATGAAAGAAGAGCTCCAGCTAGCTAAGGATATTGCGCAATATCAGCAGATGGCTCAGGCCCGTGGTTTGCCGCGTCAGATTTTAATGGATGGCCCTGCGCCAGTTCAATCCTACAAAAACTCGGTCACACCGCAAGAATATGCGCTTCTTGAAGCACGCTTAGCCGCGGGTAAGAATGGTGGTGCGGGACATGCGCAAGCGATGCAGCAGCAACCTGCTGCGGCCATGGCAGCGCCACAACCCACACAAACCGCTTAATTTTCAACGCTTATTCGTCGCCTAAATGATATTCTTGCAGCGAATGCACCTTAAATTGCGTTTGATTGCGCATAGCGCCAATGGCCTCAACCAGCGCTTTCGTTCCTGACAGTGTCGTGCTGTACGGGATCTTATCGAGCAATGCGGTACGGCGAATCGAGAAACTATCCGAAATGGATTGCGCCCCTTCCGTCGTATTAAGCACTAGGTCAATTGCCCCATCTTTCATCGCATCGACAATATGTGGACGCCCCTCACGCACCTTATTGATCGGCGTGACCGGAATATTATGCTCTTGTAGATATTGCGCGGTGCCGCGTGTGGCAACCAGCTGGAATTCCATATCCGTTAACTGGCGTGCAATATGCACGGCTTGTTCTTTGTCGTCATCTTTCACCGAAACAAACACTGTGCCTGCAAGCGGCAGGGTTGAGCCTGCTGCAAGATGGGCTTTGGCGTAGGCCATCGAGAAGCTGCGGTCGATGCCCATCGCTTCGCCCGTCGATTTCATTTCTGGGCCTAAAATCACATCGACATTATCAAAGCGCGCGAAGGGGAAGACCGCTTCTTTCACCGCGATGTGATCCATCCGTGCGATGCGGTCATGCGGAATGGCGAGGGTTTCAATGGTTTCGCCAGCCATAATACGCGCGGCATATTTGGCGAGTGGGATGCCTTTGGCTTTGGCCACGAACGGCACGGTGCGTGAGGCGCGCGGATTCACTTCAAGAATGTAAATGTCTCCATCCTTGATCGCGAACTGCACATTCATTAAGCCGCGCACACTAAGTGCTATGGCGAGCTTCTCGCTTTGTCTTTTAATCTCTTTAATGGTTTTCGATGACAGGCTATGCGGCGGAATGGTGCAAGCGGAATCTCCTGAGTGAATACCCGCTTCTTCAATATGTTCCATGATGCCCGCGATATAGACTTCTTCACCGTCGCACAGCGCGTCGACATCTACCTCGATGGCGTTTTGCAAATAACGATCGAGTAGAATCGGCCCATCACCAAACATATCTACCAGCTCGCGCACGTAGGACTGCAACGTGTCACCATCGTGAATGATGTTCATCGCACGACCGCCGAGCACGTAAGAAGGGCGCACGACGATAGGGAAGCCAATACGCTCTGCTTGTTCGAGGGCGTCTTCAGCTTTATGACAAATCTGGTTGGGCGGCTGTTTAAGATCGAGTGAATAGAGTAGCTTTTGGAAACGTTCGCGATCTTCTGCTAGATCAATGGCATCCGGCGATGTGCCGATGATTGGAATCTCCGCGTCTTGCAACATTTTCGCGAGTTTAAGCGGGGTCTGCCCGCCAAATTGCACCACCACGCCGCGCACGAACCCGTTGCTTTGCTCTTTGCGAATCAGCGCGATGACATCTTCTTCGGTCAGTGGTTCAAAATAAAGCCGGTCGGCCGTATCATAGTCGGTTGAGACGGTTTCCGGGTTACAATTTACCATGATGGTTTCATAGCCCACCTCTTTAAGTGCATAAGCGGCGTGCACGCAGCAATAATCAAACTCAATGCCTTGGCCGATGCGGTTTGGGCCACTCCCAAGGATGATAATCTTTTGGCGATCGGTAGGCTGTGATTCGCAGATGGCAGGGGTGATGCCATCCCCTTCATAGCAGCTATACATGTAGGGGGTGAGCGCTTCAAATTCTGCTGCGCAACTATCGATACGCTTGTAGACCGGCACAACATCAAGGTTTTGGCGCAGCGCGCTGAACGCACCGACGTCAAGTCCGCCCAGCTCGGCAAGGCGTTTATCGGAAAAGCCCAGCTTCTTTAAATGCAATAGGCTGAGCCGGTCGGTCGGCAGGCCGTTTTCTGCAATGGTGCGTTCCATCTCCACAATGCGCTGGATTTGGCGCACAAACCATGGGTCATACTGGGTGATGCTGCAGACTTCTTCTGCGGTGATACCGTGACGAAGCGCCTGTGCGATGCGCAGCAAACGATCAGGTGTTGGTTTCGATAACGCACCGCGCACGACATCTAAATCATTACTTTCTGCGAAGCCGGGGATTTTGATTTCATCAAGCCCATTCAGCCCATTTTCAAGCGAACGCAATGCTTTTTGTAGTGATTCTGGGAAAGAACGACCAATCGCCATGACTTCGCCAACCGACTTCATCGCTGTGGTAAGAATATTGTCCACGCCAGGGAATTTCTCAAAAGCGAAGCGCGGAATTTTGGTCACAATATAATCGATTGAAGGTTCGAATGAGGCCGGAGTTGCTTTGGTAATGTCGTTGGTGATCTCATCGAGCGTGTAACCAACGGCCAGTTTTGCTGCAACTTTGGCAATCGGGAAACCCGTCGCTTTTGAAGCTAGGGCAGATGAGCGTGACACGCGCGGATTCATTTCAATCACCACCATGCGGCCGGTTTTCGGATCGATCGCAAACTGGACATTCGAGCCACCCGTGTCGACGCCAATCTCACGCAGTACGGCGAGCGATGCGTCGCGCATGATTTGGTATTCTTTGTCGGTCAGAGTTAGTGCGGGAGCGACGGTGATGGAGTCGCCGGTATGCACGCCCATCGGATCGATATTCTCGATCGAACAGATGATGATGCAATTATCTTTCGAGTCGCGTACCACTTCCATTTCATATTCTTTCCAGCCGATGATCGACTCGTCGATTAACACCTCGCTGGTTGGCGAGGCATCGAGGCCGCTGGTGACAATACGGTCAAATTCTTCTTTATTATAGGCGACACCGCCGCCTGAACCGCCCAGTGTAAAGGAGGGACGGATGATGACCGGAAGGCCGATATCGTCGAGAATATGATGTGCTTCCGTTAAAGTACGAGCAATGCCATGGCGGCTGCATTCCAGGCCAATGCGTTCCATCGCTTCGCTAAATTGTTCACGATCTTCGGCTTTGTTGATGGCATCGAGCGATGCGCCGATCAACTCAACATTATGCTTCGCAAGCACACCGCTTTCGGCAAGCGCTTTCGCACAGTTTAATGCGGTTTGTCCACCCATGGTGGGCAGCAGCGCATCAGGTTTTTCTTTCTCAATAATCTGTTCGACCACCTCCGGCGCAATCGGCTCAATATAGGTGGCGTCCGCCACTTCCGGGTCGGTCATAATAGTAGCCGGATTCGAATTAACGAGAATGACGCGGTATCCTTCATTCTTTAGAATCTTCACCGCTTGCGTCCCCGAATAATCGAACTCACAGGCCTGGCCAATCACAATCGGACCTGCACCAATCACGAGAATTGATTCAATGTCTGTGCGTTTAGGCATTGGCAGGTTCCTTTTCCTTCATTAGCTTCACGAAGCGCTCAAATAAATACATCGAATCATGCGGGCCAGGCGAAGATTCCGGGTGATATTGCACGCCAAAGAGCGGCAGCGTTTTGTGCCTAAAGCCTTCAATCGTGCCATCAAACAGCGACACATGCGTCACATTAAGTTCATCTGGGAAGTTGCTGTGTGACACCACAAACCCATGATTCTGACTGGTGATTTCGACCACATTATCTTCAAGTCGTTTCACAGGATGGTTGGCACCACGATGACCCTGATACATTTTCTCAGTTTCTGCGCCAAGGGATAAGGCAAGAAGCTGATGACCTAGGCAAATCCCGAAAATTGGAATACCTGCTTTGATGAGCGCTTTGATCATGGGTCCGGCATATTCATAGGTTGCCGCTGGATCTCCCGGGCCGTTCGAGAGGAACACACCGTCAGGCTTTTTCGCGAGAATCTCATCTACCGAAGCTGTAGCGGGCACGACGTGAACCGAACAATCATGGCTCGTCAGGCAGCGCAGAATGTTTAATTTCTCACCGAAATCAATCGCGACCACCGAATGTGCCCCGTTCTTCTTTTCCTGATAACCCTCCGCATGACTCCAGCGTGTTTGTTTCCAGCTATAGCCGTTATCTGTCGTGACGGATTGTGCCAGCTCCATCCCCTCAAGGCTTGGTAGCATGGAGAGGGTTTCTTTGATCTGGTCCATATTCGCCATCTCACCTGGCGCCGGGTAGATCACGGCTGCGTTTTGCGGCCCTTTGCTGCGGAGAAGATGGGTGATGGCGCGCGTATCAACGCCGCTGATGCCAGTGACCTGATGTTGAATTAACCAGTCATTGAAGAATTGTTCGGCGCGGTAATTCGATGGCGCGCTGATCGCTTCGCGCAAGACAATACCGCGAGCGCCGGCCTGTTTGGCTTCAATATCTTCTTGGTTGGCACCAACATTGCCAATATGTGGGAAAGTGAAAGTGATGATTTGTCCGGCATAAGACGGGTCGGTCATGATTTCTTGATAGCCGGTCATAGAGGTGTTGAAACACAGCTCGCCGTAGGTTGTGCCTGGTGCGCCGCAGCCAAACCCGTAAAACACTCGCCCATCAGCTAACAAAAGTGCCGCTGTGTAGGGTGTGTTTTCAAAGGGTTGGACGGTCATGGAGGGCGCAATCACCTTTCGTTAGCCAAATTGCCGGGACGCTAAAGAAAGGTCAAGGGAATGTCAAGCTCTATGCCCGTCTGATTCTTTTTGTTCTTCCCCGTTCGCGCTGCTGCGCTCACGATGGAACTAACGGGTTGGCTAGCGCCGCCCTTCGGGTCGCCGACTAAAGGGCTTCCTCCTTCGCCAAGGCTTCGGCGGACGAGCCGCTACTGGCTGCGCTTCATTGCTAGTCTTCACAACCTATTATTCACGTCATCCTGTGGCTCGCGATAGCGAGAGCACAGGATCTATCGTGAGGTGGCTAAGATCCTGCGCAGCCTCGCAGGATGACAAGATGGGGTTAGGCAAACACACACCCAATAAACAGTATCGCCCCCATCCAGCGATTGCTGATAAAGCGGGTATGGCAGTGTGCGCCTTGGTCAAACTGCGCCGTGAGGCTTTGCCATAAAAGATGGGTGAGGGTGAGGACAAGTGCCACATAATAGTAAAGCGACGCATCATGGATAAAACCTGCCCCTGCCCAGGCGATGACCGCGAAAACATAAAACCCCGTAATCGCCAGCCGGTTATGTTTCCCCAATTTCAGCGCGGTCGATTTCACGCCAATCAGCACATCATCTGCCTTATCCTGATGCGCGTAGATCGTGTCATAGCCGAGGGTCCAGAAGATGCCGCCGAGATAGAGCAACAGTGCGGGTAGCTCGATCGTGCCAGCCGCCGCAGCCCAACCGAACAGCGCCCCCGCATTAAAGGTGATGCCAAGAAAGGCTTGCGGCCACCAGGTGATACGCTTCATGAAAGGGTAGGCGGCGACCAAGGGCAGGGTGCCCAGCGCTAGATAGAGGCAGAGCGGATGCAGTTGAAGCACGATCACCAGTGCGATCAACAATAGCATGGCGAGAACCAGCAACGCCTGTGTGACGCTCAGCGCACCGGAGGCGAGCGGCCGGGATTGGGTGCGTTCGACATGGCCATCAAACTTCCGGTCGGCAATGTCATTGATCACACAGCCGGCGCTGCGCATGATGATCGCGCCGAGGGTGAAGTATAGCATCAGCTCAAGCGGCGGCAGTCCGCCACTCGCCAACGCCAAAGACCACAGGCATGGCCAGAGCAGCAAATAAATCCCCACCGGCTTATCAAGGCGCGTCAGGGCGATGTAGGGCGCGAGGTTATAGGTTTCAGGTTTCAGCATGGTGATCATACTAAACCTTAAACCTATAACCTTAAACCCTAAAATCGACTAGGAAATGTTGGGTGTTTCGTCTTGTGTTGTGGGTGGGATTGGGTACTGTCAGAGCATGACCCCCAATGGACAGATGCCGTCAGTGCGGCTTTATTTGACAGCTCGCTTGGAGCTGCATGAAAGCGTGGCGCTCGAGCAAAAGCAAGCGCATTACCTCAGCCATGTGATGCGCCGAAAAGAGGGCGATTGGGTGCTGCTGTTTAATGAGACCGACGGTGAGTGGCTAGCGGAAATTACGGTGGTGAGTAAAAAAGCGATGCAGCTGCGTTGTTTGGAACGCACCCGCGCCCCCTCTGCGTGCCCGGATTGTTGGCTGGTTTGCGCGCCGCTCAAATCGGGTCATATGGAAATCATGATTCAAAAGGCGACCGAGCTGGGCGTGTCGAACATTGTGCCGGTAAAGACGCGGCATTTGGCGCTGAAGCGGATTAACCCGGAGCGACTGTTTTCGGTGGCGGTGGAAGCGGCGGAACAGAGCGAGCGCTTAGATGTGCCGCCGGTGCGTGAGATGCAGGATATAGAACAGGTGATGGCGGACTGGCCGCAGGATCGCCCACTTTTTTACGGTGATGAAACCGGACAGGGCATACCGATGCAAAGCGTGCTTGCTGAATATGCGGAAAAGAAGCCCAAGCAATGGGCGGTGATGGTTGGCCCTGAAGGTGGTTTTGCCGATAACGAGCTGGCACTTTTGCATAAGCATCCGGCAGCCATTGCGGTCACACTTGGGCCGCGTATCTTGCGCGCGGACACGGCGAGCACTACATTGCTGTCATTGACGCAAAGCATGTTTGGCGATTGGCATCACCAGCCGGCTTTTCGCGGGATGACGTAAGGAGCTATTATGCCGATTATTCTCGACCTGCTCGATGGGATGTTGAAACAACGGCCTGAAGAGGTGATGGCGTGGTTTCATGACGCCTATCAAAAGCATCCACCCTGCTTTTACAGCTCAGTCGATCTGCGCCATTCAGGCTATAAGCTGGTGCCGGTGGATACGAACCTGTTCCCGGCGGGGTTTAATCATCTTTCGCTCGCGGCGCGCGTGCGCGCTGTGCAGCACATAAAGCGGTTTATCAGCGATTCCCACCGCGAGATTAGCAAAGTACTGATCGTACCGGAGAACCATACGCGCAATCTCGGCTATCTCGATAATCTCTATGCGCTGCAGCAGATTCTTGGCGAAGCGGGGCTCGAGGTGCAAATTGGCCGGCTTGAAGAGCCGGAGGATGGTGACCTGTCGCCGCTGATGCTCGAAACGGGGGATGGGCATGACATGTTGCAGCATCATGTGCGTAAGAATGGCAATTATTTAGAGACGCAAGATGGGTTTGTGCCGGACATGATCGTGGTGAATAATGACATGTCATCCGGCTCACCCGAGGCGCTGAAAGGGCTGAAACAATGCATCGCGCCGCAGGTAGGCTTGGGCTGGTATCGCCGCAAAAAGTCGATTCATTTTGATGCCTATGCAAAGACCGCGAAAGACTTTGCTGAGGCGTTTAACATCGACCCGTGGCGCATTACTGCGCTGCATCATAAATGTGGCTTGGTCGATTTTAAAGCGCAGGTGGGGATTGAATGCATTCAGATTGGCGTCGAGAAAATTCTGCATCAGATGCGTGAGAAATATCAGCAATATGGCATTAAGGAAGAGCCCTATGTGTTCATCAAAGCCGATAGCGGCACTTATGGCATGGGCATCATGACTGCGCGCAGCGGCGAAGAAGCGGGCGAGCTGAACAAAAAAGTGCGCAACAAAATGAACGTGATTAAAGAGGGTGTGCAATCCACGCAGGTAATCATTCAAGAAGGTGTGCCAACCGTTGATAAGGTGCAAGATTACCCGTCAGAGCCGATGCTTTACTGCGTGAATGGCTATGCGGTGGGCGGTGCATTCCGCTATAACCCCGAGCGCGATACGGAAGGTAATCTTAATGCTAAAGGCATGGCGTTTGCGGGTATGTGTGATGAAGGGGAGCGCACGGAAGATCATATCCGCGTCTCGCATTGTAATTTCGGTGTGTATAGCGTCATCGCCCAGCTCGCGACATTGGCCGCCGCGCGCGAAGAATATGGCGAGGGGTACAGCATATAGGTTCCAGGTTTCAGGTTTTAGGTTTTAGGTTTTAGGATTGGGGGTTTGCACATTCTACGAGGAGGCACGACAGTGCCGACGCGGCAGTCCATTACGTGCCATTCTGAAAAGGCAATGCCTTTGAAGAATCTATCTATCTATCATCACTATAGATCCTTCGCTATCGCTCAGGATGACGAGAATGGATCGCCGCGGTCGCTTCCTCCTACGCTAAAGCTTCGGAGGACAAGTCGCTCCCTCGCGAAACGCCACCCTAACCCCTAACCAATGACCCGTTCTTTCGGGAAGGTAATATGAATGGTTGTGCCCTGACCCGGGGTGCTGGTGAGGCTCATTGTGCCACCATGCAGTTCGGTGAACATTTTACATAAAGGAAGCCCTAGGCCGGTTCCTTCATGGCTCTGCCCGCGATGGACTTGGCCGAATACGGCCAGCGCGGTTGGGATTTGTTCTTCGGGAATTCCAACTCCGGTATCCACCACCCGCAGCGAAAGGCCACCATTGATATCGTGAATAATTGAAACTGTAACCTTGCCATATTCGGGGGTGAATTTGATGGCATTGGAAAGCAGATTGATCAAAATCTGGCGGATTTTGCGTTTGTCAGCATTAAGCTCTGGCAAACTGCCTTCAGCCACCACTTCAATGTCGATCATTTTGGCTTTCGCTTTTTCGTTCAGCATGCGCACGCATTCTTCGGCAATTTCCTGCAGTGCGAACTCTTCCTCATGCAGCTCGAGGCGGCCGGCTTCCCCTTTGGAGAATTCGAGAATATCGGTAATCAGCTGCAGCAAGTGGCTACCGCAGAGATGAATGTCGCGCACCCGTTCATTTTGTTTCGTATTAAGCTCGCCGAAATAGCCAGCTTGCATCATTTCGGAAAAGCCGATAATCGCGTTGAGCGGCGTGCGAAGTTCGTGCGACATATTGGCGAGGAATTCACTCTTTGCTTGTGACGCCATGATCGCAGCAGACTCCGATTCTTCGACACGGACGATTTGTTTTGCCATGGTTAGGGCAAAGAAGGACAGCACCGAGCCAAAGATGGTAAAGATGGCGAGGAAGGTGATATCTTTGATGCGCGCTTCGCGCCAATTGGCGAGGAAATTATCTTCATCGACGACGATGGAAAGATAGACGGGCAGGCCGGTTAAATGGCGAATGGCGATGACTTTAATGCGGCCATTGATGGTCTCGGTGTACAGTTCGGCCTGTTCGCTCAGCTCATCATGATGCGGGAAACCACGCACACGCGCACCGAGCCAGTAAAGCATCGTTTCTTCGTCGAGCATGCTATCTTCCGGCCCGGCATGAAGCACATTGCCGCTGCCAAGCATAAGGGCAAGAAAGCGTTGGTCGCTCAAATCAATTGATTTCAAAAATTGAACAAACACCTGTGCATCAATCGCTGCGATCATCACCCCACCAAACACACCATCCAGCGTATCCACGCGGCGTGCCATGAAAATGAGATTGCGGTCTTCTGTGTTGAGTGCGCTGTAGCGGCCAATATAGAGGCGGGTTTCAGGCTCGGTTTGCATCGACACAAACAGAGGTGTTTCGTCGAGTGGGCTGGCGTAATCAAACCAGCCTTCATAGCCTTTCTTTGTAGCGGCGACTTCAATCTCCCCTGTTGCATTCACCAGCATGAGGGCAGCGATTTGCGGGGTTTCATCGACCCAGAGTTTAAAATTATTGCCTAAATCATTGGCGACGGTGCCGCCGAAAAGCTGATTGAAATAATGGCGCTCGCTGGCGCGGCGCAGCGTTAAATCCACAGAAAGAAAGGAGAGTTCAGCCTGATCGGCGAGAATATCGACGAGTCGTTCAGCGTTGGCTTCACCTTCGCCCAGCGCATCGGTGTAGGCGCGTGAGGCCTGATAGGCGACCACAATACAAAAGACGAGCATAATCAGGGCGCTAAACGCAATCAATGTGCGCACCCGGGGGGATCGTGACTGGCTCACCTGTGTGGTCATCGTACTACCATCCGTTTGCCTTCTACCCAGAAATGGCTGGATTTCAAGACATTACCGTCAGCATAGAGGGGTAATCTTTAAAAAAGGGTAAAGATGGCAAAGGAATGACAAAGATCAGCAGATGGGCGGAAATCTTTCCTTGTGTCCTGTGATCTTTATGCCATAGTTGCGACAATCACAACTTAGAGGTGTGTCGATGCAAGCGACCATCTACAGCGCGGCCTTTTCTGGCCTTACCGTTACCCCCGTCGAAGTGCAGGTGCAGCTGGCCTCAGGCTTGCCGAACTTTATTATTGTTGGCCTGCCCGACAAAGCCGTCGCGGAATCGAAAGAACGGGTGAAAGCAGCGCTTAATGCGCTTGGTCTTGCGCTGCCCGCGAAGCGCATCATTGTGAATCTCGCGCCCGCTGATTTAGCCAAAGAGGGTAGCCATTTTGATCTGCCGATTGCGCTAGCAGTGCTGCATGCGATGGGTGTGGTGCGGTTTGATGCGGAAGAGCCGTTTTGGGCAATGGGCGAGCTCTCGCTTGATGGGAGATTGACAGCGGTCAATGGCGTCTTGCCTGCTACGATGGCAGCGAATGGTGCAGGGGCGGGCATGATCTGCCCGGCAGCAAACGGCGCAGAAGCGGCTTGGGCATCTGACGAGATGTCGATCGTTGCGGCGGATTCTTTGCTAGCATTAATTAACCATTTCAAAGGGAATCAAATGCTCGCGCGACCCAAGCCAGACCAGCGCGCCTATGCGGGTTCGGGACCTGATTTGAAAGACGTCAAAGGGCAGCTATTTGCGCGGCGTGCGCTGGAAATTGCTGCAGCGGGCGGCCATAACCTGCTGATGAGTGGGCCTCCAGGGGCTGGGAAGTCAATGCTTGCGCGCTGCTTGCCATCGATTTTGCCTCCGCTGTCTACTGAAGAAATCTTGGAAGTCAGCACGATTGCCAGCATTGCCGGTACGCTGAAAGATGGCCAGTTAAGCGATCAACGCCCGTACCGCGACCCACATCATGCGAGCTCGATGCCCGCGATGGTTGGCGGCGGGAAGCGTGCGAAGCCAGGCGAAATTTCCCTCGCGCATCGCGGCGTGTTATTTCTCGATGAGTTGCCCGAATTCCCGCGCGGTGTGCTGGAAGCATTACGTCAACCGCTCGAGGAAAGCACCGTCACGATTGCACGCGCTGAAGCGCATGTGACCTATCCGGCGAATGTGCAGCTGATTGCGGCTATGAACCCATGTCGCTGCGGTTATTTGTCAGACCCTAGCAGGGCGTGCAATAAGGCGCCGCGCTGCGGGGCGGATTATATGGGGCGTTTATCCGGACCGCTGCTTGATCGCATTGACATGTTTGTCGATGTGCCGCCGGTAAACACGCTAGAGGTGTTGACGATGCCGGAAGGGGAATCGAGTCAGCAGGTGAAACAGCGCGTGCTTAACGCGCGGCACAAACAAACCGCTCGCTATCAATCGATGACGGAAACAGGCGGTGTTGCAAGGCGTGTTATGCTGAACAGTGATGCCGATGCATCGTTGCTCGCTGCACGCGACCAGCTTTCAGATGTGGGCCAGCAATTGCTCGAAGAAGCGGTGGCGAAGCTTGGCCTGTCAATGCGCGGTTATACGCGGGTGCTCCGCGTCGCTCGTACCATTGCTGACTTGGCGGGCAGTGAGATGATCGACCGCGATCATATTGCTGAGAGCATCACATACCGGCAATGGCAACCGAGTCAGTTACCGGCTGCGGTTGCGTAATCCGCCGAGTATAGCTTCGCAAATTCCGTTGCATTTCAGCTCGTTCCATGCTTGTTAGAGGCCAAGAAATGAGAGCAAGGATGCAGTATGGTTGATTCGCTAATCCAAGAGGTGGACGAGGCAGTACGCGCGGATGAATGGCGCGCTTTGTGGCAACGGTTTAGCAAGGTCATCACCTGGGTGACGGGCAGCGTGATCATATTCACGATTGGATATGTCTGGTATCAGGATTCTAAAATCTCTTACCAAGAAACCATGACGTTGAGTTTGCTGGAAGCGCATATGAACGCCCGCGAGGGGGATTTTTCAAAAGCTACCAGCGTGATTGAAGCGGCGCCAGTTGATGAGCCGCCGATAGGAATTTCAGAAGCGTCGCTTCGTTTGCTGACATTGCTTGAGCAGTATGTGCTCGTGCCTGAGAGCGCCGGGCTGTTGACGGATGAATCGCGCCAAACTATCACAGCGCACCCTAATGTTAATGCGGCATTGAAAGCACTCTGGAATATGGTGCTCGCCACCAATGGAGAAACGGTTGATTCGGATGTATTCTCCGCGGAGCAGGTGACGTTAGAGCAGACACCTTTCGCAGGGCTGCTGTTAGAGCTTCAAGCGCTTGGTCACATGGAGCGCGGAGAATTCACGCAGGCACGGGACGTGCTGGCGACGCTTTCTGCCGACCCGCTCATGTCCAAAACGCAGCGCGAGCGTGCGCAGGCATTGATGCATCAGATTCCTGCCGTTGATAGCGAAGCGCCGGCAGCGGACACCCAAGGCGAAAGTGCCGAGTAGCAGTGATGCGCCGTAGGTTTCTTTTCACTTCTATTGCAGCAACTTCCCTGGTGTTATTGACCAGCGCATGTGATTATTTAAGCACTGATAAAGTGACTAAACGCCTCCCAGGCAATCGCATTTCAGTGATGGATGTTGATAGCGGCCTCACAGTGGACGAGCAGCTTCAACAGACGCCTCTCTCACGCGGCGATACGGTTACTCTGGAATCATGGCCGCATAGCCATGCAACGGTTTCTGGACTGATCGGGGCGCTCGAGCTGCCCATGATAGGGGAATCTCCTCGCTCTTCTGCTACGGTGGGCGATGGCGAAGGGTGGGACAGTCCGGTCGCGCCAGCACCTGTCGTGTTTAATGGGGTGGTGTATGTGAAAGACGCGCAGAATTATGTCAGTGCGCATCGCGCCGATGATATTGATGAGGTGCTCTGGCGCAGTGACGTGATTACCGATGAGAATGATGAAATAATTGTTGGCGGCGGGTTAGCGGTCGATGAGAACGCGATCTATGCGGTGACCGGTGCTGGGAAAATTGCGTCGCTTGAGCGCAAGGATGGGGCGCTTTTGTGGGAGCTTGAGCTGCTCATGCCGTTTCGTAGCGCGCCGAAAGTAGTTGGGCGTCAGTTGCTCGTTCTGTCGGCGACGAACCAGCTCTTTTCTATCAGTACTGAGACCGGTGCCGTGTTATGGACGCATCAGGGCATCGCCGAAAATTCTGGCTATCTGAGTAACGCGTCGGTGGCGGTGTCTGAAGAAGAAAATATTGTGATTGTACCGCATTCTTCCGGTGAGATTTACGCACTCGAGCTTCGCTCAGGCCGCCCGCTGTGGAATGATGGCCTGACACGGATGCGCCGAACGCGCGCCTCGTCTTTGTTTAGTGGTATTCATGCCCAGCCGGTAATTGCGGGTGATATCGTCTATGCGATTGCCAGTAACGGTCTGATGGTAGCAAACCGTGTGCAAGATGGCCGCACCATTTGGCAGCGTGAGCTGTCGTCGCTCTTCACCCCATGGGTGGCGGGGGATTATGTGTTCGTGTTGACCACCGATAATATGCTGGTGGCGTTGCAGCGTTTTGACGGACGTATCCGCTGGGCGACCCCGGTCAGTCAGCTCAATGATGAGGAAGATGAAGAAGAGGAGCAGCTTTTCTGGCAAGCGCCTGTGGTGGTTGGTGATAGTGTATGGCTCATGAATCATGATGATGATCTCTATGTGGTGAATATTGCGACGGGCCAGCTGGTTGAAGAGCGCGATATTGAGGATGGGCTTGCTGCCGAACCGGTCTTTGTCGGGTCGTATATGTACACCATACAGCAAAATGGCCAATTGCTACAATATGGGCCCGCCAACTGATCATTCATTGATTTACTTCCGCATCCTCTCCCGCTAAGACAGCGGCTATGACGCATGTACTCAACCTTTCACTGAAGCGCCTTGCCATCATTGGGCGTCCCAATGTCGGTAAGTCGACGCTGTATAACCGCTTGAGCGGGACGAACCATGCGCTGGTCGATGATCAGCCGGGCGTGACACGTGATAGCCGCGAAGGCGAAGGCTCGATTGGTGACATGCGTTTCACCATTGTTGATACGGCGGGAATGGAAGAATCAGATCCGGAAAGCCTCGAAGGGCGTATGTTCATGCAGAGTTTGCGCGCCGCACAGCAGGCGGATGTCATTCTGTTTGTCGTTGATGCGAAAGCAGGGATCACACCGAAAGATGAAGCCTTTGCTGACATGCTGCGCAAGGTGAAAACGCCCGTGATTCTGGTTGCGAATAAAGCCGAAGCAAAGGGCTCAGAAAGCGGCGTGCTCGATAGCTATCGCTTGGGCATGGGCGAGCCCGTGCCGCTCTCGGCTGAGCATGGAGAGGGGCTGGGGGATCTGTTTGATGCGCTCACGGAGTATATTGACGTGACCGAT
Organism: uncultured Azospirillaceae bacterium; assembly: GCA_964352815.1. Classification (GTDB taxonomy): domain Bacteria; phylum Pseudomonadota; class Alphaproteobacteria; order Rickettsiales; family UBA3002; genus CAYGTO01. The sequence continues at coordinate 15,242 of CAYGTO010000016.1, forward strand.
CCGGGAGATGAGATCGATGACGCGTCGCACCCGGTGCAGATTACAGTTGTTGGGCGTCCTAATGCGGGGAAATCGACCTTTATCAATTGCTTGCTCGGCGAAGAGCGCTTACTCACGGGTCCTGAGGCAGGGATCACGCGTGATTCAATTGCTGTGCCATTTGAATGGAAAGAGCGGGCATTATCGTTAGTCGATACGGCAGGGATGCGCCGTAAGGCGAACGTGCAGGAAAAGCTAGAAAAAATGGCCGTCACTGACACGCGCCGCGCGATTCAATATGCACATGTGGTAGTGGTAATGATTGATGCGACCCAGCCACTCGAGAAGCAGGATGTGCAGATTGGCGCGATGGTGGCGGAAGAGGGGCGCGCCTGCGTGCTTGCGGTCAATAAATGGGATTTGATTGAATCGGATCATGATATTCTGAAACAGGATATTGAAGAGCGTATTGAAAGCGTGCTGCCACAACTTACGGGTATGCCCGTCGTGCCGGTCTGCGCCACGCGTGGCAAAGGGCTCGATAAGGTGCTCGATGAATGTTTGCGCATGTATGAGGTGTGGAACCAGCGCGTGCCGACGGCTCGACTGAATGATTGGCTCGATGATATGGTCGCGCGCCATACACCGCCGCTGGTTAAAGGCCGCCGTATTAAGTTGAAATATATCACCCAGGTGAAAACCCGCCCGCCAACCTTTGCGCTCCATGTGAATATGGTGGGGTTGTTGCCCTCTTATAAAACCTATCTAGTGAAAGGGTTGCGCGAGGCCTTCACCTTGCCAGGGGTGCCGATCCGCCTTATGTTGCGTAAGGGGAAGAATCCATTCGATAAGGAAGAGAAAAAATGACCAACTCAGCCGTTTCCATCCAATCCTTGCGCAAAACTTATCGCGAACGCGAGAGCGGACAGGAGAAAATTGCGCTGAAAGGTGTCGATTTAGACATTCCGCGCGGCTCATTCTTTGGGCTGCTCGGGCCTAACGGGGCAGGCAAGTCGACCATGATCAACATTATGGCGGGGCTGGTGCTGAAAACCAGCGGTTCCGTGTCAATTTGTGGGCATGATATTGAACACAACACCAAACAGGCACGGCTGTCGATTGGCATTGTACCGCAGGAGCTGGTGCTGGATACGTTTTTCACGGTGCGTGAGGCGCTCGAGATCACGGCCGGATATTATGGCGTGGCAAAGAAAGACCGTCGCACCGATCAGATCATTGAAGCGATGGGGCTGAAAGATAAGGCGGATGCGAATGCGCGTAGCCTGTCCGGGGGGATGCGCCGCCGCTTACTGATTGGTAAGGCGCTGGTGCATCAGCCTGATGTGTTGGTGCTAGATGAGCCGACGGCGGGGGTTGATGTCGAGCTGCGTTTATCTCTGTGGGAATATATTAGAGAGCTGAACGAAGCGGGCACGACCATTTTACTCACCACGCACTATTTGGAAGAAGCTGAAGAGCTATGTGATGAGATTGCCATCATCAATCACGGTGAGATTATTGCGCGCGATAGCAAAGATAATTTGATGAACAGCCTAGATTCAAAAGCATTAATTTTGCAGCTCGATCAATCTTTGGAAACCGTGCCGAGCGCCTTCAAAGACAGAGACGGGGTGAGCGTGAAGAACGGTGCGCTGCGGATTCAATATCAGCCGAGCAAAGTTTCGTTCCAGCAAATGATTGGCGAAGTCAAAGAGGCTGGCTTTTCGATTTGTGACCTCTCGACCGAAGAAGCCGAGCTTGAAGATATTTTCCGCGAGCTGACCAGTCGGCCTGAGGCCGCGTAGCACAAGCCTGTTTATAACGTTTTGAGGGCGCGTTGCGACTTTCCCGTATTTTGCTATAGTGTAGGCATGATAGAACGTCGTATAACCGCGCGCCTCGAAAAATTCTGGAAGCATCATAAGGGAAGCGCCAAGCTCCCGCCAGCGAAGGCCATTTGCCCCGGCGCCTTTCCCGATATGTGGGATGCCTGCAGCTTGTTTAAGGTTGAACAAAGCGAAGATAAAGTCGTGCTGGTCTATGACTATATCGGTATGCGGTTTGTCACGCAGTATGGGATGACGCTGACGGATCGCGGCGCGTCCGTGTATAAATATTTAGTCAAAACCTATGATGATGCCATTCCTTCTTTTGCGGTGGAAACGGTGAAAGCGGGCAAGCCTGTCTATAAGGATGACGTCTACGAAATGCTCGATAGCCCGTTTGAAGTACGGTGGCGCTTGGGGCTGTTTCCTTTTGCCGATAAACACGGAAAGTTAAGCCATGTGCTGTGTGGTATGCGCTGGATGGCAGTCGATAAAACGGTGCGTTTCTAATAAGCTGCTGGGGTAGAAAAGATGTTACGTAAAAAAATCCAAGGCACGCGTAAATATGAAGTGGCGTATCCGCTGCGCTATCGTGTGGCATTGTCGATTGAGGCGCCATCGTTTCAGCGCTTTATCCTGATGCTCATCATGTTCAATGCTGCACTTGTGAGCTATGCAACGCTTGGAAATATTTCAGTGGGGCTACAAAAAACCTATCTCTTGCTGGGCCAATGCTTTGCAGCAACCTTTATGCTTGAGCTGCTGTTCCGCCTCTATGCCCACCGCCTCCGTTTTTTCCACGACCCATGGAATATTTTTGATGCGATCGTGATCTGTGCTGCGGCCTATCCGCCGCTGACTCTGTTTGCGATCTTGCGTATTATTCGCCTGATGCGCGCGCTCAATATCGTGCCATCTACGCCCGGCGCGGGAATTATTGCGGATGTGTTGCGTAAATCATCGGGCAGCTTGTTTGCAATCGTGCTGGTGCTGTTCGTGGTAAGCTTTACCTACGCGCTGTTCGGCTATCACAGTTTTTATAATGAGTTTCCGGAATATTATCTGAACTTTGGCGAAGCGTTCAAAATCACTCTCTTTGTCATGTTTGAGGGTTGGCCGAGTGAGATTGTGGGCGATTTAACGCGTTACTATGACAATGCGATCTATTACTTCTGGAGCTTGTGGTTGATTGCACGTGGCTTGATGATCAGTGCTATTTTGATCTTTATTGCGACCACCATTGAGATCGTTTCTACGAACAACCGTACTTCTATTGTGCGAGCGCTCGAATATAGCGACCGTTCGTAGCCTCCTGTTTATCAGAGGATTCACAAGCATGCATATTCGTAACTCCCAGAGAACGTGGCTGATCTTTCTGATCATCGGAATCGTAACCATCGTGGGCTCGGCACTGGTATCCTTCGCGTTCATCCGTTTTCACGACAGCCATGTGATGGAGTCGCAGCGTGAAATTGACCGGATTGATGATGAGATCCGTAACTTATGGCAGCAGGCCAGCCTCATTGAACGTCGGGCCGATAGCGCGGTGATTGCACAGCTCCTTACCGGCCGCGACGGTGTCAATAAGTCTGCATTGATCGATTATTATACTTCGCGCGTGAGTGACCCGCATGGCGCGTTGGCATTGCTCAAAAAGTTGCCGCTTTTAGAAAAGGCTCAGGGAGAGCGGGTAGAGGTGCTGGAGCGTATCAACGGCATGTATGGGGAGCGGCTTGAATATGAGGTGTTGCGCCATGGCCACCAACAGCAAAGCAGCTTTTATACTGCGCTTGCGATTTTCTTGCAGGTGATTGGGCTTGTGATTATCACAATAACGCGTGATTTACGAAATTAAGCTGTTATAGAAGAGCTTAGTAACCACAGAGGCACCAATGGCAGAAGAGAAGAATGAACACGCGCAGATCATGTCGAAGCAGGCAGAGAAGCGTAAGGTAGAAGAGCGGCTTAAGCTTAATTCGCCGATGATTTATAAAATCATTGTGTCGGATGGGCATGAAGAACTCAATCGACCCTATTCATCGCTGATCTGGTCTGGTATTGCTGCAGGGCTATGCATTAGCTTTTCCGCTATTTGTAGCGGCATTCTCTATGCTCTTTTGCCCGCAGATAAAAGCTGGGAGTTGGTGCGGCATTTTGGTTATACGATTGGCTTTCTCATGGTGATTATGGGGCGGCTTCAGCTTTTTACGGAAAACACCATCACGGCGGTTCTGCCTACCCTATCGAACTTGAGTTTGATCAGCATTGGCAAAACATTGCGGTTATGGTGGCTGGTGTTTCTCTGCAATATTATTGGAACACTGGCAGCAGCGCTGCTTCTGACATATGGTGATCTGATTAAACCGGAATATGTCGAAGGCATTATGGCGATCTCCTATAAGTTTATGCAGAAAGAGCCGTTCACCGCGTTTGTGCAGGGGATTCCTGCTGGGTTTATCCTTGCTAATCTCGTATGGATGCTACCGAGTGGCCGTGGCCAAGAGCCGTTCATGATTATTTTGATGACCTACATCATTGCGCTGGGAGATTTCTCCCACGTTGTCGCGGGATCCCTCGAAGTGTTCATGGTGCTTCTCGATGGCGGCGCGTCGATTAGCGAAGGCATGCTTGTATTGATGGCGGCGGGCTTTGGTAACATTGTCGGCGGAACGGGCCTCTTTACGCTCCTTGCATATGCGCAAATCAAAGAAGAGTTATAAAATCCTTTCATCCTCAGCGAAACGTGATAGATCACTACTAGCGTCAGGCTACTAGGAGTTTGAAGTAAGGAGAGCGTAAGCATAGCAGCGCTATGTGCGTACGCATCGACGAATCTGATAAACAACAACGTATGATGATGCTAGTAGTGATCTAGGGGACCCGTAGCTCAGCTGGATAGAGTGTTGCCCTCCGAAGGCAAAGGTCGCGCGTTCGAATCGCGCCGGGTCCGCCATTTTACTATGATTTAGAAGTTGAGCTAGCGCGATGAGAACGCATGCGTTCGAGCCGTAGCGAGGTGTTAACCGAGCGGAGACCAGCGTAGCTAATCGCGCCGGGTCCGCCATTTTACGTAAGAGTCTATTGAAGCGATCATTGTAACTTAGGCGCTGCTGTAATAACCTAATTGCATGACGCACTCCAGACTCACTTCAACGCTTACCTATGCCGGCGCATTACCATTTCTTTTAGGTGCCCTTTGGTATCTGCTAGGGATCACTACCCTTGCCCAAGAGCTTACTCAGCTGATGCTGGCCTATGGTTTGGCAATTGCCTCATTCATGGCGGGGACGCATTGGGGCATGTACCTACAGCATGATGGCGTTAGCCCGCGAAATCTATTAATTACCAGCAATGCGGTGACGCTTTCTGTGTGGCTTGTCTATGGGCTAGGAAGTACGATTGCCGTACTTTTTGCGCTGCTTCTGGCCTTTGCGTATTTACTGTTTATCGATATGACGCTCTATCGGCACAAGGTTATTCCAGATACCTATTATCGCCTGCGACGTAATGTGACATTCATCGTTATGATCAGTTTGCTCGGGGTGCTGAGCGCAGCCTAATTCCACTTCTTGATCCAATCCGTGATCACGGGGCGGACGGCTTCGCGGTACCGGCGGCCGTTAAAGATCCCATAATGACCAACCTTTTTCTGCAAATGATATTTCTTCATTTCGGTATCAAGGCCTGATGAAATGTTGATGGCAGCCTTTGTCTGGCCGACGCCTGAAATATCATCTAACTCGCCCTCGATACATAGAATCGCGGTTTTATTGATCTTTTCAGGATGCACCGGGCGGCCATGATGCGTAAATTCACCTTTGGGGAGGGAGTGTTTCTTGAACACTTCCTGCACGGTTTGTAGGTAAAACTCAGCGGTGAGATCGCATACGGAGAGATATTCATTATAGAACTTCTTATGCGCTTTGGCGCCGTCACCATCACCAACAATCAAATGTTGGAACAGTTTGATATGCTCACCAATATGGCGGTCGAGGTTCATGGTCATGAAGCCGGAAAGCTGCATAAAGCCAGGATACACCCGACGCATAAAGCCAGGATAGTTAAATGGCACGCGGGTGATGACTTGGCTCTCGAACCAATGAATCGAACGTTCTTTCGCGAGTTGATTCACTTGGGTCGGGTTCTCGCGTGTATCGATCGGTCCGCCCATCAATGTCATGGTTTTCGGGACGCAGCGGTGCTTGTCTTCTGACATGACTGCGACTGCGGCATAAAGCGGGACGGAGGGTTGGCACACGGCCATCGTATGCGCACCGGGGCCAATGAACTCTAAAAACTCTACGATGTAATCAATGTAGGTATTGAGGTCAAAACGCCCTTCGCTGATCGGCACTTCACGTGCATCTTTCCAGTCGGTAATGTATACTTCAGCATGTGGCAGAAGTGCATCCACGGTGCCGCGCAACAGGGTCGCATGGTGACCTGACATGGGCGCGACAATCAGAAGCTTAGGTTGACCTTTCGGCGCTCCTTCACGTTTAAAGTGCCGCAAATCGCAAAAGGATTTATGTAGTACAACCTCATCTTCTACCGCGACGGTCCTGTTACGAATGGAAGTGGACTCCAGCTCGAAGCCAGGCTTCTTATAGCGGCGTGTCATGCGTTCCATGAGCTCACCTGCCGCCGCCATATGACGGCCGTAATTGGTGTAAGAGATCGGGCTGAATGGGTTCGCGTAGAAATCCTTGGCTGCACTGGCCATTAAGCGTAGTGGAACCATACTCAAATTATGCATTTCATGCATAGCATAGAGCGGTGTGTTCTCAAATTGTGGTGCCATAACCGTCCCCTTTGCGACTGAAAATCAGTATCTTATTCTTTATTTATAGCAGAATTTAGCCTGGTCGGCTATCTTTGTATAGTAAAGAATGCTGCACTGCGTTATGCGGCGTCTCTTTTTGCCTCGAGCCGGGTAATTTCATCACGCAGGCGCGCGGCTTTCTCAAACTCTAAATCGGCTGCTGCACGGAGCATTTGGTCACGAAGGCGTAGCATATGCGCCTCGATATCACCGCCATCATAGCTGGGCATGAGAGAATCAGAAAGCGGTTTACCATGCGCGCTGCCACGCTTGCTCTGTTTAGGATGAGTCTCACTTTCTTCGCTGCGTTCGATGATCTCACCGACCTCTTTCATAATGGTCTTCGGGGTAATGTTATGCTGCTCATTATACGCCACTTGCTTTGCGCGGCGGCGATCGGTTTCTTCGAGGGCGGCCTTCATTGAGTTGGTCATTTTGTCGGCATACAGAATGACACGGCTATCCGCATTACGTGCGGCGCGGCCAATGGTTTGGATCAAAGAGGTGGTCGAGCGCAAGAAGCCCTCCTTATCCGCATCAAGGATTGCCATGAGTCCGCACTCAGGAATGTCGAGCCCTTCACGCAAAAGATTGACGCCAATGAGAACGTCATACGCACCAAGCCGCAAATCACGAATAATCTCAACGCGCTCAAGCGTATCAATATCTGAATGGAGGTAACGCACTTTCAGGCCCATCTCATCGAGATATTCGGTGAGCTGTTCGGCCATCTTTTTAGTGAGGGTGGTGACCAAAATACGGTAGCCCTTCTCGGCGACTTTACGGGCTTCTTCCATTAGATCATCGACCTGTGTGGCGACCGGGCGGATCTCACACGGCGGATCAATCAGACCAGTGGGGCGAATCACCTGCTCGGCAAACTCGCCGCCCGACCATTCGAGCTCAAGCGGGCCCGGAGTGGCAGAGACAAAGACTGTGTCCGGCCTCATACTATCCCATTCTTCGAATTTGAGAGGCCGGTTATCCATGCAGGAAGGCAGGCGGAAACCATATTCTGCGAGGACAGATTTACGCGCCCGGTCACCATTATACATAGCGCGCACTTGTGGCAAGGTAACATGGCTCTCATCGATAAACAGGATCGCATCTTTGGGAAGATACTGAAAGAGGGTTGGCGGCGGATCACCGGGAGCGGTGCCATTTAAATGGCGTGAATAATTCTCAATGCCCTTACATGTGCCCGTTTCCATTAGCATCTCAAGGTCAAATTGTGTGCGCTGTTCAATACGCTGCGCCTCAAGAAGTTTATTATGCTCGTAATACCATTCGAGCCGCTTTTTCAGCTCTTCTTTGATGGTTTTGATCGCCTGATCGACGGTTGGGCGCGGCGTGACATAGTGGCTATTCGCATAGATCGCAATCTCCCCTAACTCTTGCAGCGTCTCACCGGTGAGTGGGTCAAACTCGGTAATGGTCTCTAGCTCATCGCCGAAGAAAGACAGACGCCAGGCACGATCTTCCATATGCGCGGGGAAGATATCGAGCGTATCGCCGCGCACACGGAAATGTCCGCGCTGGAAACTGACATCATTACGTTCATAAAGAAGCGCGATCAATTTCTGAATCAAGTCGCTCGGTTCAATCGTATCACCTGCTTCCAGCCGTACGGTCATTTGCGAATAGGATTCGACGGAACCGATACCGTAAATGCACGAGACAGAGGCAACGCAAATCACATCACGGCGCTCGATCATCGCACGCGTCGCGCTGTGGCGCAGGCGGTCGATCTGCTCATTAATGTTGGAATCTTTCTCAATGAATGTATCGGATCGCGGTACATAGGCTTCGGGCTGATAATAGTCATAGTAGGAAACGAAATATTCGACGGCATTCTTCGGGAAGAAGCTACGCATCTCGCTATATAGCTGGGCCGCGAGGGTTTTGTTATGGGCCAGAATCACGGCCGGGCGCTGGGTTTGCTGAATGACCTGCGCCATGGTAAAGGTCTTCCCTGACCCAGTCACACCGAGCAGAACTTGGTTGCGCTTTTCATGATTGAGGCCCGCGACAAGCTGTTCGATTGCTTGCGGTTGGTCACCGGCGGGCGCGTAGTCAGCGTGAATCTGGAATGGAATGCTCATGAGTGAGCACTATATAGGCTTTTTACAAAGAAAGTCGAGTGCCGCTTAGTTGCCGAAGATACCGCCCTGCGCCATGACACGAAGAATGGCCGGGCCGATAATGATGATACCAAAGGCAGGGAGCATCATGAAGATGAGCGGAATAGTGATCAACGCCGGCAAACGCCCGGCCTTCTGCTCAGCGAGCGTGAGGCGCTCAAGCCGGTAGTCTTCTGATAGCACACGTAGGGATTCGCCCAGGCTTACGCCAAACTTCTCTGATTGAATCAATGTTGCGACTAAGGAGCGAATCGAGATCAAGTCTGTCCGCTCTGCAAGGTTCTGGAGCGCTTTGGTCCGATCACTCAATACGGTAAGTTCTAAACGTGTGCGGTTGAGCTCTTGGGTCATTTCTGGGTACGCACCGCCTAACTCGCGGCACACGCGCGTCAACGCCGCGTCAAGTGCAAGGCCTGATTCAATACAGACGAGCAGGAGATCGAGCGTGTCTGGGAAAGAGCGGGTCAGCACTTTCTTGCGATTTGAAATAGCATTTTGTAGGTAGAGTTTCGGCCCAAAGGCACCAATCACACTGACAATCACGCCAATCATTATTTTTTCAAGCGCGCCGTCATCGGCCTCACTTCCTTTGAGAATGATCATGATCCCAGTGACAACAAGAACAATCGACAAGATGCGCTGAAAGAAGAGATAGTAAACCGGTGCATCAGCATTATAGATACCCGCATTGATGAACCGCTCCGAAAGCTGCTCCGTTGCTTCATCGACATTTACCCCGACCACGCGTAGTACCGCTTCAAGAGCTTTAGCAAAAGCCGTTTTCTCACCCAGAATCGCATAACTCTCTGCTTCTGCTTCTTCATTAAGATCATAATAATTACCGTCTTGACCGCCGCTCAACCGGCTTCGGAGTTCTTTATAAGCGCGTTGTTTCTCGAAATAAGCGTTAATCGCCATGTATGCCGTAAACACAGTGATAGAGATAAAGCTTGCGATAATGATTGCGTCTAAAGCCATGTTGCCATCCTAAATATCAATATCTACCATACGGTAGACCACAAAAATACATGAAGCGATGAGACCCGCGGAAATTGCCAGCAAGATATAGCCTGCCGCGTTTTCCCAGAAAGGCTCAAGATATTCGGGGCTTGTCAGGTAGAGCACCCCGAAGACAATCACTGGAAGCAAGCCCATTACCCATGCCGTAGCGCGGCCTTCCGAAGTCATGGCCTTGACCTTATTACGTAGCTGCTTACGCTTACGGATAATATTAGAAAGATTACCTAAGATCTCGGCCAAGTTACCACCAGTCTCCTGCTGAACCGCAAGAATCACCACAAAAAATTGAATGTCAGGTTCGCGCACGCGGTTGGCAAGGCGTGAGATGGCTTCATTCAGCGGCCGGCCCAGTGCCATCTCATCTGTCACCATTTTAAATTCGCTTTTAACTGGCTCTTCCATATTTTCAGAAACGAGCTGTAAGGCGGTAGCGAGCGGGAAACCCGACTTTACGCTACGCACGATCATGTCCAGCACGTCGGGGAAAAGTTGCAAGAACGCATTGTTACGTTTCTTGAGCTGCCGGTTCACGTAGCTACGAATCATAAAATATGAAAAGATGATCCCCATAATCGGGCTGATCGCAGCAAACGAGGTCTGCGCAAACAAGAAAGTTCCTGCAGCGGCACCGAGGAGTAGATACAATAGAAACATTTCAGCGCTTTTCAGAAAACCTGCGCCGAGAATCAGCTCGTATAAGTCACGCATGAAGGGCAGGCGGTAAATATATTGCGCCCATTTTGCGAGATCGGAAAAATCGCGGCGAATGACAGAAGTAGATTCTCCCTCTGCGGCCTCCAATGTTTCTTGTGTGTCCGCATAGATCTGTTTGAGCGCATGCTTGGTACGGTTATTACCCTCTTCAGGTACGGCTTTAGGGAAAAGATACACAAACGCGACATAGCAGATGATACCCACAACAATTGCAACGAGAAGTGCTTCCATCTTAGTTGTGTTCCTTATTCAAAACGACGCGACCCTTGCTTTAGGCACGCACGCATGGCCTCTGTTTTTCCAAAATATTCAGCGCGATCAATAAATTTCGGCATGATGCCTGCACATTGAAACTCGCCGCCTAAGGTTCCGTCCTCACGCATGCCTGTCGGTTTAAATTTAAAGAGGCTTTGCATGCTGATAATGGTCCCTTCAATGCCTACCACTTCTTCAATATGGGTGATGCGGCGTTTCCCGTCGCGCATCCGCTGAATCTGAACGATAAGATGAATCGCGCTGGCGACTTGATAGCGCAAAGACGCTTCGGGAATCTCGACGCCTGACATGTTCACCAAGCTTTCGATACGCGCAATACAGTCACGCGGATTGTTCGAGTGAATGGTCGACATCGAACCATCATGGCCCGTGTTCATCGCCGAGAGAACATCAATGATCTCATCACCGCGAATCTCACCAAGAATGATGCGGTCTGGGCGCATCCGAAGGGCATTTTTTACGAGTTGGCGCTGATTGACTTCACCGGTACCTTCAATGGAAGCAGGGCGGGTTTCAAGGCGCAACACGTGCGGCTGATGCAGTTGCAGCTCGGCAGCATCCTCAATGGTGATAACACGCTCTGACAAGCCAATATGACCCGATAGCGCGTTTAGTAGGGTGGTTTTACCGCTACCCGTACCGCCGGACACCATGATATTGAGACGAATAGACGAGCAAATGGCCAAAAACTCTGCCATCGCCTCACTCATTGACTCGTAATCAATGTAGGCATCGAGAGGCATTTTATTCTTTTTAAACTTACGAATCGATACCAAGCTGCCGTCGAGCGCTAGCGGTGGAATGATTGCGTTGAAACGTGAACCATCGGGCATCCGGGCATCGACCATCGGGTTAGCTTCGTCAACGCGTCGGCCAACACGTGTCACGATGCGTTGAATAATAGCAAGCAAATGAGATTCATTGGTAAAAGTAATATCGGTAATATAGATGCGCCCGCTTTTCTCTACATAGACCTGCTTCGGACCGTTGACCATAATATCGGAGACATCTGGATCACTGAGTAAAATCTCGAGTGGTCCAAAGCCCAGCACTTCATCAATGGCCTTTTCTTTCAATAGTTGAATCTGCTCGCCATTAAGCGCGGCAGCAATGCTCGGAATATAGGTGTCGCAGACCTCAAAAATACGCTGTTTTTTCTTCGATTCATCCAGCGCTGTAATGGCCGCAATGTCAACTTTCTGGATCAGCGTTTCAATGAGCTGCATTTTTGCTTGGATAAATGCATCATCTTCTAGCGCCGTATTAATATAAGAAGAAACCGCTTCCTTTTCCGCTTCCATCGCGGTTCTTTTGATGTCTTCTGCAGTAGGGATGCTTCCCGCCTCAACGACTTCTTGCCCGTGAGGTACAACGAGTTCTGGCTCAGGCACTGCTTCCTCAGCAGGCTGTGGTACAGGAACAAGCGCGTCACCAGAGGAGGGTTTCTTTCCAAACATTACGTTAACCTCTTGAGTCCAGTGTTGGCCATGAGTGAGAGTTTAGTCTCGTTAGAGTCAATATATGAACGCGCGCTACCCGAGCCATCTTCTGGTAAAAGCATCTCCGTTAATTGATGAATCTGCTTCGACAGTTTTGAGTTGCCCAGTTCAAGAATCGTTTTCCCTTGATTTTCCGCGTGCACCACTGTTTTGATATCATTGACCAAATAGGCGTCGATCTTCTTGTTACACACGCGCTCAAAGTCATTCACTGCAACGGCCTCTTTGAATTTTGCACCACTACGATTAATCACAGTCACAATATTTTCCATCGACATGCCTATATCACGCCACACATTCAAAAGTCGCGAGGCGTGAGTGACCGATTTAAGCCATAATTGTCCCACCAAAACCGTCTGCGTTGATTGTGTCAGTGCGGCAGATACCCAGGGTGTCCAGGCATGTGGGAGATCAAGTAAGATACATTTATAGGAATCGCTAAGCGCCGTTAGTAGGTCACGAATGACCTCGGGCGGCACTTTAGGCATAAAGCGTAAATCATGAGGCGCGGCAATGATGTAGAGATTGTTTTTGTATGGCACCACCATACGTTCGACGAGCGTTTTATCGATGCCGCGATCGGGATGCTCGAAAAACTCTTTTATGCCAAAAGGGGCACTCAAATCAAGGTTCTTTGACACCATACCAAATTGGTAATCCATATCGATCAGTACGGTAGGCAAATTATATTCATGTGCCATTGAGTAGGCAACGTTAAGCGCAGCAGTGCTTGAGCCATCACCTGCGGCAGCGCTAATGAATGAGATAATGTTACTGTTTTTCCCTTTCTGGACAGCACCTGCTTTAGTGAGCGCTTGACGTACGGCATCAATGGTAACGGGGTTAGTGAAGTAGTCTGTTACCCCCTCATTAATCAAAGCGCGGTAAAACTCGATGTCGTTCTGATTTCCAGCGACGACAACTTGAGTCTCGCTAAAGCAATGCTGAGAAAGCTCTTGAAGTTGAGGAATGAACCCTTCTTTGCCATTATCACCAATATCAATAAATAAATAGAGCGGTGTATAATCATTGCTTTTCATCCATTCTACGGCATCGGTGCAACCACCAATCACAATATTGGCGTGCGTATAGCCCATCGCGTTCGCCAGGTTATTGGCAAACACACGACCAGAATCATCGTGAATAATGGTGAGAAGAGGAGACGCCTGCTCCATTAAGCCACACCCTTTCCTATGACACTATGTGTATTGACGATATGGGAATTATTGTGAATCCGATTCACCCACAAGCGACTCCGAAACCCCTTGATTCTGAAGGTCGGCGCTTTGGGTTGGTACCAGATAGTTACGATAACTTTGTAAAGCCTTTTTAGCATCTTGGTAATCCATGAGGTTAGGATTAACGAATTGTTGTTTGTCTGACACCATTTGTAACATATTTACAGCGACAGAGCATCCAAAAGTTGGATGATTCAAGTTGTAAGGGTTCGCGGTATTGTCGATATAGCGATTTTCACAGCCTCTCGCCAAAATCCGTTCATATACTAAAGCAACACTGGGTTCTGGAGACGGAATATAAAAGGTAGGGACACCGTAGAGATCAAGAACATCTTGACTCTGGGCACAGAGCAAATTGTCAGCGGGGCAATAAAGTTCAGCGCGTGTGGGTTGATCTTGGTTGATCCATTGCGCAAGTTCATCAACGGAGTGACTCTCCACGATTGAGAAATTCACGACTTCAGAGGAGACGTCAAGCAATGACTCAGGTTGACCACGGGCATAGTGGGCTTCGGGCGGAATCTTGGAGCATGCAGTGATGACGCACAGCATCGCTGCGACGAAGAGTGTTTGGGAGAAAGACAAAGACATCATGCGCATCAGTCAACCATAAACCCGATGGGTCCCTCTAGGCTAGGTGTTTGTGACAGGCGATATTCGCCATTGTGGCGCGAGCCCAACGCTCCGTAAAACACTGTTTCCATAAAGGAGGCAGGGCGTAGATCATCTGTTGGCAGCTTCACATTCTCTGGTTTGACAGGATCAACGATGTAAGGAGTCACAGAAAGTACGAGCTCTGTCTCATTACGCTCATATCCAGAGTTACGGAAGAATGAGCTGAGGATTGGGATTTCACTTAAGCCGGGCACTTGGTCGATGGTGGTGCGCAGCGTGTCTTGAATCAGACCTGCGATCATGAAGCTTTCGCCAGGGGCCATTTCAATGGTCGTGCTAGCGCGGCGTGTGACGAGGCTCGGCACGACAAAGTTGCCGACTTCAATCTGATTTGCTGTACTGGTTTCTGAAACTTCAGGCTCTACTTGGACACGGATGCGGTTCTCTGAGAGTACAAATGGAGTGAAGGCGACGGACACTCCAAACGGCCTAAACTGAATGGTAATGGTTTGATCATCTTGCGGCACCGGAATAGGGAATTCGCCGCCAGCCAAAAATTCTGCACGCTCGCCGCTGATGGCAACGAGATTCGGTTCCGCCAATGTTTTAAAGAGCCCGTCACGCTCAAGTGCGTTGATTGCAGCTGCGATGCCATTGCCACCATCACTAACATAAGAAAAAGCCCCCGCAAGTTGCGTCTCACCTGGAATCGTAAATTGCCCAAAGCTCAAAGCAGGTGTGCCACCGACGCGGAAGGCATCGATCCCTCCCCCAGAGCCCGTTAAGAAGGAGAAATTATCCCCTCCAGCCACCGCCTGAAGGTCAAGTCCTAGATTTTTTAATGTAGAGCGCTGAATCTCACCCACACGGATACGCAACATAACCTGCTGTCCCGAGGCAATGTTCATAAGATTGATCACACCCGGATTCCGATCAGGCTCTAGATCTGGCACCCCGTTTCTTGTCGTATTATTACCATTCGTATCCAGGCTCGTAGAAACGAACTGTTCGGCCAGCTCCACTGCGGTTGAGGCAACTTGTGCTCCACTAACGGTTCCTGTAAGGGCGATCCGCGTATTCACCATTTCAACGCCAATACGCTCATTGGGCAGGAAATCCTTGATTGCTTTACGAATGGAAGGAAGATCGTAGGTGACATGAATCGCGACATTGCGCACAAGATTACTTTCTTCATCAAATAAGCGAACCGTTGTGTGACCGATCTGCTTTCCAATGATTGAGATATTGCGCTTTCCATGCACATAGACGTCCGCAATATCTGGATTTGCAACAATCACTTCCGATAAATCAACGGGTGCTGCAATCAGTTCTGAGCGATTCACTGGAATTTGCATCGCGTCATTCGCTAGAGAAGGCTGCGCAGAAAGCAGCAGGCAGGCAAGCAACACATATCTGATAGAGTGCACCATTATCGCTCCTCTTCCTCTTCAGACACCGTGTTCTGATCTAAGCTTGTGCCACGCACTACGCGCACCTCGATCGATGAACCCCGTTTCCTCTGAGAACCATTATCTGGCTTATACTGAGAAATGTTCGACTGACGCGTGAGGTCAACTGGTTCCACAGAATCTTTATCGGCAAGCGAACGCAACACAAGCGACAGGCGCCCAATTTCTTCGCCCAAGATAATACGCTGCCCTGTGACGGGGTTGACTTCAAGGCTGACTGTCGAGGGGATGCGCACCTCGCCATCCGCACTACCGCTTGCACGCTGATCAACGGCAATTACGCGAATATTATAGGCAAGTGTCTCGCTGACGCGCTCATAGGCATCTTCATTGAGATCCTCTGCATCAGCTTCGGTGAAACCATCGCGCAACACTTCATGGGTGAGCACAACATCGACTCGGTCTCCAGGAAACACAAATCCTGAAAGCCCAGAGATCGCGTCTACCGCGATCGTCATGACGCGCATGCCCGCCTCTAAGTTTCCAGCAATGAAGTTTGGATCGCTCGGGTTAACGAGTTTGTTTAGAATAAAAGGCTCTCTTGGCTGGAAAGCAGAGCGTGTGACCATACCTTTAAGCTGATCACCATTTTGTGAGCCGACCACAAACTGATCGAGCACCAAATGTTTCGGCCATGGCTGTGAATCAATCATGTTTATATCAAGTTCAGTCCCAACCGGAATAAAGGTTTTTGCGACATACACGCGTTCCGTAGCGACTTCACGCTGAACCGGTGCTTGTTGTGTGGCAACGGGCTGTTGTTGCTGAGGTGCGGGGTCGCCTCCTCCCATGAACTGAAGCGCCATTACTCCCGCAAAAGCGGCGACAGCGAGCGCAACAACGAGAGGAAGCCATTTCATAAGTCAGATATCTAAACGTAGCCTAATTAGTATTTTACCCTATTACGACCCACTGTATGTTGAGTGGCTCTTCACGGTCAAGGGATTATCCAAAGATGACAACAGGAATGAGGGCATGCTTGTGGATGACTAAATCCGTTGCATTTCATTTGCGTTGTCAGTATTGACTACAAGCACCATGCATGAACGAATTCTCATTCTCGATTTTGGCTCACAGGTGACGCAGTTGATTGCACGCCGGGTACGCGAACACCACGTGTACAGCGAAATCAAAGCGTTCACAATGAGCGCTGACGATATTCGCACCTTTAATCCCAAAGCGATCATTCTCTCCGGCGGCCCAGCTTCCGCACATACTGAAAAAGCACCCTTACCAGACCCGATTGTCTTTGAGCTTGGCGTTCCGGTGCTCGGCATTTGCTATGGCCAGCAGGCGATGTGCCATATGCTCGGCGGCGAGGTGGTCTCGGCACATGAGCGTGAGTTCGGCCGCGCGATGATTACGCCTATTAAGGAGTCGCCACTTTTTGTCGATGCGTGGACACCGGATGCGGGTGAGCACCAAGTCTGGATGAGCCATGGCGACCGGGTGGAATCGATCCCGGGTGGGTTTGAAGTGATTGCGAAAACCTCGGGTGCGCCGTTTGCGGCGATTGCCGATGAGGGCCGGAAATTTTATGGCGTGCAATTTCATCCTGAAGTGTCACACACGCTCGAAGGCTCGGCATTGATTAGAAATTTCATTCTCAATGTGGCCGGTTGCGCGGGCGATTGGGATATGGCGGCTTTCCGCGCAGAAGAAATTGCGCTGGTGCGCGAGCAGGTCGGTGATGGCAAAGTGCTGTGCGCGGTGAGCGGCGGGGTGGATTCGTCGGTGGTAGCGAAATTGCTCCATGAGGCGCTGGGCGAACAGCTCGAATGTTTCTTTGTCGATCATGGGATGTTGCGCAAAGGTGAGCGCGAGGAAGTGGCCGAACGTTTCCGCAAGAATTACAACATTCCGCTCAATGTCATCGATGCGGCCGATGAATTTCTTGGGCTGCTCGACGGGGTGAGTGACCCGGAGCAGAAACGCAAAATCATCGGCAAAACCTTCATCGATGTGTTTGAGCGTGAGGCGAAAAAAGTTGGCGATGCGAAATATCTGGCGCAAGGCACGCTCTACCCGGATGTGATCGAGTCGATCTCCTTTCATGGTGGGCCGAGCGTGACCATCAAATCGCATCATAATGTCGGCGGATTGCCGGAGCGAATGAACCTCAAACTGGTGGAACCTATCCGCGAGTTATTTAAAGATGAGGTGCGCGCGCTGGGTCGCGAGCTGGGCATGGCCGATGATCTGATCGATCGCCATCCTTTCCCCGGGCCAGGGCTCGCCATCCGGATTCCCGGCGAAATCACCCGCGAGAAAATCGCCATTCTGCAAGAAGCCGATGCGATCTATATCAACGCGATTCGTGAGGCAGGGCTATACAATGAGATCTGGCAGGCCTTCGCCGTGCTGCTACCGGTCAAAACCGTTGGCGTGATGGGCGATGCGCGGACTTATGAATATGTGTGTGGCCTGCGCGCGGTGACCTCCACCGATGGTATGACAGCGGATTACTATCCGTTTGAGCACAGCTTTTTGGGCGAGGTCGCGACGAAGATCATCAACGAAGTGCGCGGCATCAACCGGGTGGTCTATGATGTGACGAGCAAACCGCCTGGGACGATTGAATGGGAATAAGGCGCGCACGACGCGTGGTGATCTACCTCATTATCGCACTCTTATGCGGCATACTTTCATTTGTCCCTATTCTACCATTGCAGGGCACTAATACGGGTCAGGATATGTGTGTCTATACGACAGGTGCGACGCTCCATGTGCGCACTGATGAAGGATACGTAGTGTATAATCCTGAGGTGCATGGTGAAGATGTTGAAACGTATATTTCTATTTATGGGGTGGAGGAATATTATTCGAGTGAGCCGAATTGGCGATTCATGGATAAACCGTGTGTTTTGACTAAAGAATCAGAAATCATGTTCTCAATCGTGTATATCATTTCATTCATTCTATCATTTTCGCTCTTAGGAGGGCTTTACTATGCAGCGGGAAGAGCCAGAAGATCATGAACAAAACCGGTATCCTCCCCATCTTCACTCCCGAAAACGGCGAGCCGCTTTATCTTCTCTATCGTCCTAAACCCAAACATGACCCGAATGCCGTGCTGCCCTATCAGCTAGCGCGCGGGACGATCGAGGCGGGTGAGGACATGCTGAGCGCAGCCAAGCGCGAAGCCGAAGAGGAGTTAGGGGTAGAGTTAGGGGTAGTAAAGCTGTGGCATGATGCGGGGCTGTTTCCCTACACTTCGGATACCAAAGGCACCTATGACATTCACTGGTGCCTCGCTGAACTCACCCACCAAACGCCCACTGAGCCACTTCCGCAAGATGCGGCGGGTTTAATCTGGATGACCAAAGACGAGGTGCTAAATGCGATGGTAACAGGCGAGGTGAAAGCGAACTATAGGGAGATATTTCTCAAACTATCCGAATTCGTCGCCCCGGCGTAGGCCGGGGTCTATGACTTAGATAGGAACCTCATTCGAGAACATGGATACCGCCCTTCGGCGGTATGACGATTATTAAGACTATCGCAAAATATCCTTAGACTCTGAACTAAGCGGCTCGCCTTGAACTTCTCCCTCAGCGACTTCGGTTTTGGGTGTATAGGCTCTCAGTGCTGGTAATGTCCAATCTCGGGATGGACCTCCAGTCACAACGTCTTTGATATATATCGAAACTGCTTCAGGAGCCATGCAATCCACATCCGGGAAACGTTCCATATTGTCTTTCAAACGTGCAACATTCTCTTCAAATTCATCGGACTTACCATGCAGTATATCACCTAGGCGGTTTACACTGTTCGTGACAAGTGCTAGGCGAACGTTTGAGTAATCCCCAAACTTTCCCTCTTTAATGCGCTGTAATAAGTCGACCCCACTGTCCCTAATGTCCCGATTATAGTCGGTGCTACTATCCAAATCCATATTTTTGCGTATTAAAACCCAGTCGAAAGGCGTTGATCGATGTTCTTCCAATATACGGGTTGCATCAGCGATATTCGTGGTGGAAATAGCATGAAATCCTTCATGCGCATTGAGAGCCCTTTCGTGAGGTCTGGCATATCTGGACTCATCAATCACCAATGCCCGTTTCACCGCTTCCCCTCAAAAAACTCCTTCAACAACGCCGCGCATTCGGCTTCCATCACCCCGCCGATGACCTCTGGCTTGTGGTGGCATTGCGGATGGTCGAACACCCGCGCGCCATGCTCCACCCCGCCGCCTTTGGGATCATACGCACCGAAATAGAGCCGCCGAATACGCGCGAGGGAGATGGCCTGTGCGCACATGGCGCAAGGCTCGAGCGTGACATAGAGGTCATACTCCGAAAGCCATTTCTGCCCCAGCTTCTCGCACGCTTCACGAATCACCACCATCTCGGCATGGGCGGTTGGGTCGCCATCCGCTTCAACGTGGTTGGTGGAGAGGGCCAGAATCTCGCCACTTTCCCCATGCACAAGCGCGGCCGCAATGGGCACATCCGCGCCAGCATCTTGGGCTGCCTTGAGGCAGTGCTGCATGGGGCTATTCATCACTATCCCGGTAGCAGTTAGGTTCGCTATCACACCAGCGCTCTCCGGCGCGCTCCCAGTTCATGTCACTGCAGCTTGCGAGCCAAAATAAAGAGAAGATTATACTGAGGCGTCGCATTATCGTCCCCGCCCGCCGCCATCGGACGTGCCGGCAAAGCGGTTCCAGCGATCCTTGCTTTTACGCTTCTTTTTGCGCAGCTTGTCTTTAATCTCTTGCGTTTTTGCGCTCCACACTTCGGCGCCTTCCGTATCGATTTCCTTTTTTGGCTTCAGCCGTTCCTGTTCGTCATCGAGAATGCGCTGATGTTCATCGGCATGAAACTCGGCATGTTTAAAAATAATCTGATTGCGGCGATTCCTCGCCATAATCAGCTTTTTCTTCAATTTTGCACTAATCATCCGTGCCGCCTTTACGTTTCGGCGGTCTGTGGGTGCCTGGCTTGCTCGCCACCGCCTTACGCCGCTGCATATTGGCGCGCAGGGCTGAAGAAAGTTCAGCTTTCGATTTGGCGGGCGATGAAGGTGGTTGCTTGCTCATAGTCTAGTTTTTGTTATTTTTCAGCATAGCATAGTTTGATACTTGCCATCAAGTCCCACGGACGCTAAGACAGCTGCATGTGCCGATGTAGCTCAGTGGTAGAGCACGTCATTGGTAATGACGGGGTCGGAAGTTCAATTCT
>CAYGTO010000017.1:0-2840 GCA_964352815.1 uncultured Azospirillaceae bacterium
CGCCAAAAGGGTTAATAAGAGGTGAAGGAAAAACAAATATCACAATGGGTTAGGGAAGATCTAAAAGATAGACACCACATGAAAGTCCCTTTTTGGGACAGGAAGAAGCTATATATTACAGCTAGTTATTGTGGATTAAAAACGGTAGCCGACTTGGAAGGCATAACGTGGCGATTTTCCATTACCATACAATGGATTATCGACATCACGTGTCAGCGGGAAAGCAACCCCAAGCGAGCCATACGCCCCGCTATTATGCTCTAGCAATACCCCGAGCCCCGCAGACATGGCAGATTCATCAACCGCACCGGTTGTATCTTCATTCCAGACCTTGCCCGCATCATAGAACACGAAAGGCACGCATGAGAGGCCCAAACAATCATTCGGTTCAATGCCCTGGTAACGAAGCTCCAAAGAAGCGGCAACCCCTTGATCTCCTGTAATTTCTGACGGATCATAGGCGCGACCAAAGCGCTGCCCACCATAGCCAAATTCTTCCGCCGAGAACAGTGGGTCATCGCTATATTGACCCGACACTTGTCCGATCGCGACGACATTTTCAAACAATGCCTGCTGACGGCTATAGGAGACGTTCACTTTGGTAAAATCAGGCACCGCTTGCTCGCGGGAGAGATTCAAATCTCCTTGATCGCTTGAGCCAAGCACCTCAAGCCCCCGAGTAATCTCAACATTCAGTGTGTTATAGCCACCCAGAAAATCGCTCGCATCATAATTTAACCCCAGGCGCGCTTTACGGATACGATCCCGCGTCAATGGCGTATTGCCTGCAAAATCACCATTCGTGTTCTGCCCTGCCACACCGAGAGAAATCGATAAATTTTCCAGACGCTGGCGGATCGGCGTGTAGGTTAGATTGATATCTACACCCACCGAGTCACTCTGAATATCGCTTACCTCAAGGCTCGCACCTGGCTGCGTATCGACATAATTCCCTGACACTTCAAGCACTAAGCCATTATAGAGCGGAATCTCATGCGCCAATGAGACAAAGCGTAATTCATCGGTTTCTGCCGTGAGTGAGCCAGATATGGTCGTCTGCTGAAGCGGGATATAACTGTCTTGATACGAAATTGCGCCTTGATACGGCCCTAAGAAGCGCGAACCATAATTATCGAAGCTCACCAGGCCGCGACCTTCTGTCTCACCCGACTGAAGCACCAACTTCACCGCACCTTCTGGCCCACCAGGAAGCGGCTTCAACGTACCAACAAAACTCACCCCCGGCAGATCATTCAACCGCAGCAATGTCGACTCGATAAAGAGCGCCGAAACTGGTTTCGGTTCCGTAAAGGCCTGCATCAGTTGGCGCACCAGCCAATAGTCATTTAACTCACCATCCAGCTCGACTTCGCCGATGTAGCCTTCAACCACATCGATCGACACAACACCATCGTCAAACGATTGGCGAGGCACATAAGCGCGCGAAAGGAAATAGCCCTGGCCGCGATAGTAATTCGTGATGTTATTGGCGATGACCCAGACCTGATCGAGGGAAATTTCTGAATCGAGCATCGCGCTGTATATATTTCGGATCTGTTCTTCACTGAATGCGCTCACGCCATTCACACGAATATCACGCAAGGTAAACCGAATAGATTCGGCATTCTCCGGGATGGTAAGCCCCTGGTACTCCTCTGGAACAGCTATTTCTTGTGCGGGCGCTTCGGGGGCAAGAATGGGCGTTTCGGTTTCGATACGTGCGGGATCTGCTGAACCTGGCACGACCGGCACTTGCGCATAGGCCGCCCAAGGAGCCATCATCGAAATAATCACACATTTTTGCCAAAAGCGCATAGCACACCCTATTACTCCCATCACCCTACAAGGCGGATCGACAAAAAGCCACCCCCTCTGATCAGATTAATCACATCTTTTTGCTGTGTTTTGTTATTGGGCGGTCCAACCACCATCGGCTGGGAGAACACTGCCGGTAATATTCGCCGCCGCATCGCTGCACAAAAACACGCTGAACCCGCCAAGCTGCTCCACTGTCGTGAATTCTTTAGTAGGTTGCGCTTTGAGTAACACGTCGGTTTTCACTTCTTCTTCTGTAATGCCGCGCGCTTTCGCCGTATCCGCCACTTGCCCTTCCACAAGCGGTGTCCAGACATAGCCCGGGCAAATCGCGTTACAGGTGATGCCTTCTTGCGCCACTTCAAGTGCTACGGTTTTCGTCAACCCGGCAACCCCGTGCTTCGCCGCGACATAGGCTGATTTGAAAGGCGACGCAACAAGCGCATGCGCCGATGCAATATTAATAATACGGCCCCAGCCTTTCGCTTTCATCATCGGCACGATCAAACGTGTCGTGTGAAAGGCCGCGGAAAGATTGAGCGCCAGAATCAAATCCCATTTCTCGGTGGGGAATTCATCCACCGGCGACACATGTTGAATCCCAGCATTATTGACCAAAATATCGATGCTGCCGAACGTCTCTTCTGCCTGTTTGACTAAGCCTTCAATCTCATCCGTTTTGGTGAGATCCGCACCGTTATACAGCGCCTTAATCCCACATTCTGATTCGAGCGCCGTACTGTATTTTTCAATCTGCGCAGTATCACCAAAACCATTAATGACGATATTTGCTCCCGCTTTGGCGAGTGCCTTAGCGATGCCCTGGCCGATGCCACTCGTTGAACCTGTCACCAGCGCGGTTTTTCCTTTTAATGTCATGATGATATCTCCCCGTATTGGATGAAAGCGTCAATATGTACTACTTAAAACACAAAGTCGTCATTGGTTAGGGTGTAATCACCATTGAATCCCATCGCAAAGCCGCTCGCCAAATCATAATATTCGGTGTAGCTGCCATTGTTAAA
>CAYGTO010000017.1:2940-24248 GCA_964352815.1 uncultured Azospirillaceae bacterium
AAATCATAATATTCGGTGTAGCTGCCATTGTTAAAAACAAAGAAATCAGAAACATCGCTGAAGCCCAAAGCTGAGACATCAATTTTGTCCTCACCTTGTACAAAATCACCGATATAATCCACACCATCGGCATACGAGCTATCGCTCACATCCGAAATAAGAATCGTATCATTGCCCTTGCCCAGCTCCATATAGTCACCACCTGTGCCAGTCGTGAACGTGTCATCTCCCGCACCGCCATAAAGGTTGTCATTCCCCGCCATGCTGGCAATGACATCATTAGCGGCCGTACCGATCAGATTATCAGATGCCTCGGTCCCATTAATGATATTGGTCGATGGCGCAGCAAACAGAAAATCGCTTGCGGTGAAAGTGTAGTCACCATCAAACGCAATAGCGAGATTGTTCGACGGGTCAAAGATTTCGGTAAACCCCGTGTCGCTTTTTACGAAAGATAGCTGCGATATATCGCTGTAGCCAAGCAACGTAAGGTCAATGCGATCTTCGCCTTGCACGAAATCCCCAATAAAATCAACACCATCATCATAAGAGCTATCACTAACACTGGTGAAAACAATCCAATCATTGCCGCCGCCTAACTCAACATAATCTGCGCCGGTGCGCGTAATGACAGCGTTGTCATCATCGCCGAGTAAAATAATATCATTTGTAATGGATCCGAAATGTAGCGTGTCTAATGTAGACGAGGGCTCAATCTGCGTTGCTGGAAAAACTGATATGGTATTGTTTGGCACGACAAGCTGAATCGTATCGCCATCTTGGGGGGCCCCTAGCGCGGTAATTGTGATGATAGTGTTTAAAGAGCTAATATCGCTATCCGATGTGAGTATGCTATTATCAGTCATATATTTCTCCGATATGTGTACGTTCAATGATGGCTATTGCTATCGCGAAAATTATACAAAGTAAACAAACTTTAATATGATACATCCACCGTCTAGTTTTCGAAATTCGGAAGTTGTCACAGAATTTTAGGCAGCTATTTTTACGCAAGAATATGTGACTAAGAATCACATATTCTTGCGTAATGGTGGAGGGGGCAGGATTCGAACCTGCGTAGGGAAACCCGACGGATTTACAGTCCGTTGCTTTTGACCGCTCAGCCACCCCTCCAATCAGGTCGCTTCTTCGCGAACGAGAGCACAGAGCTAATAGATCCGCCCGAACTTGTCAATGTCCTCGCCCGCTCATTGAGCAGAAATCCTGGTTGCGCTTCTGATTCAAGCCAGTACAACAGGCGCATGGCTCATCATCACCATCAACCGCCGCATACTAAAGGCTCGCTTTCGCCAGAGCATGAGACGCTCATGCGCCGCGCCACCATGGCCTCGCTTATCGTAGCGAGCGTCCTCGCGATCAGTAAAATCGCCGGCTATTATCTCACCGGCGCGCTCGGGCTGCTCACATCATTGATGGATTCCGTGTTTGATGTGCTGATTTCATTGATTAATTTCATGGCGATGCGCTATGCGCTCAAGCCCGCCGATGATGATCATCGCTTCGGCCATACCAGCATCGAAGACATTGCAGGCCTCGCGCAATTCGCCTTTATTACCGGGTCCATGCTGTTCGTGATGGTGCAATCGATCGATCATTTAATCACCCCGCGACCGATTCCGCATAGTGAGATCGGAATCGTCATTATGGTTGTCTCCATGGTGGCCACCATCGGGTTGGTCCTGTTCCAGCGCTATGTTGCTAACGCCACCGGCTCACTGATTGTCAAAGCCGACGCGCTGCATTATGTCACGGATATCTTAATGAATGCCGGAATTATTGGCGCGCTGGTCTTAAGTGCTACCTTTGGCTTATTTTGGGCAGACCCGCTCTTTGCCCTGCTGATTTCGCTCTATGTCATTAAAGAAGCCTGGGAAATTGGCGAACGCGCCTATCATAATCTAATGGACCGCGAGATGAGTGATGAAGATAAGGCAAAAGTCATGGCGATTATTGAGCAGACCGAAGGCATTCAAGGCCACCACGCGCTCAAAACCCGCTATTCCGGCACCAAAGTGTTCATTCAGATGCATGCAGAAATTGATGGCGGTTTAAGCTTTTCTGAGGCCCATGAGATTGCCGATCGGCTCGAACATGGCCTTGAAGCGGCCTTTCCGCAAGCCGAAGTCATCATTCACCAGGATCCGGCGTAATGGGCAAACAACGCAAACGCTATCAATCAAGCCACCAGCTGGGCAAGCAATACTGGATTTATGGTGTGCATGCCGTGGATGCGGCGCTGGATAACCCCGAGCGGACGATTACCAAGCTGCTCTGCACCAAAGAGCGGGCGAATGAATTCGATATGGATCAGGTCAGACGTGAGCGCGGCGTCACGGTAGAGATACGCGAAGGGACAGAGATTGCGCTCAATTTACCTAGCGGCGCAGTGCATCAAGGCATGGCGTGCCTGGTGGAACCGCTCGACGGGCATCATCTGGAAGAGGTGCTGGAGTGCGGTAAGCCATTGATTCTTCTTGATCAAGTGACCGATCCGCATAATGTTGGCGCGATTTTGCGTTCCGCTGCTGCCTTTGATATAGGCGCGGTGATCATGCCAAAAGATAATACGGCGCGCGAAAATGCTGCCATGGCAAAAACCGCCTGCGGCGCGCTAGATATTGTGCCGCTTGTGACCGTGACCAACCTCGTGCAAGCAATGGAAGCGTGTAAAAAAGCCGGTTATTGGCTCGCCGGGCTGGATGGCCATACGGAGAAAACCATTGGCGAGGAGAAGCTAGATGCAAAAACTGCCCTGGTCCTCGGCGCAGAGGGTGATGGCCTGCGCGAGCGCACCCGGGCCAATTGCGATTTTATTGTGAAATTGCCGATGTCAGAGCAGATGGAAAGCCTCAATGTCAGCAATGCCGCCGCGATTGCGATGTATGAGCTGTACCGGAAATAGCCTTGCCAACCTTCTGAAACTCCGCCATGATGCTGCCTCACAGAAGAACAGGGAGCCACCATGTCATCTGCCGCACAGACACCGTCTATTCATGACAATCACGATACGCTGAGCCTCGTTGGCGATGTGGTTGCAAAAGCGATCAAACAGGGTGCAACCGCAGCAGATGCAGTATTTGTCTCGGCTACGGAATTATCAGTTAATCACCGAATGGGCAAGCCCGAAGATGTCGAACGCGCTGAATCGCTAGGCATTGGGCTGCGAGTATTTGTCGGCGACAAGTTAGCGAGTGTCTCCTCCGAAAGTTTAGACCCTAACTCACTCGACACGATGATCGAACGCGCCATCGCCATGGCTAAAGTCGCCACAGACGATCCATATGCTGGCCTTGCCCCAGAAGCGTTGCTCGCGAGCGAGGCGTGCGAGTTAGAGCTGTGTGACCCAACGGAACCCTCAATCGATATGCTACAAGCTGTTTGTGCCACGGCGGAAGAGGCTGCCCTTGCCCATGAGGGGATCACCAATTCCGAAGGGGCGGATGCAAGCTATTCCAAGCACGGTATTGCGCTGGTTACCTCGTCCGGGTTCGCCAAAGAATATGCGGTCACCGATTCAAGCCTTGCGGTCTGCGTGTTAGCGGGCGAAGGCACGGGCATGGAGCGCGATTATGAATATAGCTGTGCGCGGCACTATGCCGACATGGCGTCACCTGAATCAATCGGTAATGCCGCGGCAGAATACACGCTACGCCGCCTTAATCCGAAAAAAGTGGCCACGCAGCAGGTGCCCATGGTGTTTCATCCACGCGTATCGAAAAGTTTTGTCGGTAAACTCGCCAGTGCAATTAACGGCGCCGCAATTGCACGAGGCACAAGCTTTCTTAAAGAGCAAATGGATCAGGCCATCTTTAATGAACAGATTAGCATCGTTGATGATCCGCATATTGTGCGCGGCTTAGCGTCAAAACCGTTCGATGGCGAAGGCGTGCTCAATCAGAAGATGACGCTCGTGGATCAGGGCCGGCTCACCAGCTGGATGCTTGATGTGCGTTCCGCCAACCAGCTTGGCCTAACCACCACTGGCCATGCAAGCCGGGGCCTATCTGGCTCCCCTTCTCCTTCTAGCACAAACCTCTATATGCAGGCAGGCACAGTCAGCCCCGAAGCGCTGATGAGTGATATTAAGGACGGGTTTTATGTGACTGACACGTTTGGCATGGGCATTAATCTGATCACGGGTGATTACAGCCAAGGCGCATCGGGCCTATGGATCGAGAAAGGTGAAGTGACTTATGCGGTGAGCGAAGTGACCATCGCCGGCAACTTGAAAGAAATGTTCATGCAGATGACACCCGCCGATGATTTGGTGATGCGTTATGGCACCAACGCCCCAACCGTGCGCATTGATGGGATGATGCTGGCGGGCGCCG
The DNA here is from genome assembly GCA_964352815.1 of uncultured Azospirillaceae bacterium. GTDB lineage: Bacteria > Pseudomonadota > Alphaproteobacteria > Rickettsiales > UBA3002 > CAYGTO01. Next base: position 7,293 of record CAYGTO010000017.1, read on the forward strand.
CCTAAGTGATCATGGTAGACTCGACGACATTAAACCCGCTTTCGAGCCGCCTATTGGTAGGCCGGCTATGGCGTGATTATCTGTCGCATCATATGCGCTATTTGCTGATTGCGGTCGGCTGCATGGTGATTGTCGCCAGCGCAGCCGCGGCCAACGCCTATATGATGCAGCCGGTGCTCGATGATATTTTCATCCGCAAAGAGCGTGATCTACTTATCATCATCCCGGCTATTATCATGACCATCGCCATTTTGGGTGGGCTGGCCAATTACGGACAAAATGTTTGCATGCGCTATGTCGGACAAAAAATCATCGCGCAAATGCAGTATGATCTGTTTAAGCATTTAATGCATGCTGATTTGAGCACCTTCTACGCACAAAGCTCTGGCCGCCTGATCTCGCGCTTCACCAATGATATCAATATGATGCGCCTTGCTGTGTCGACCACACTCACGGGCATCGCCAAAGAAGTGCTGAGCGGGATATTCCTCATTGGCGTCATGGTCTATCAAAGTTGGGAGCTCTCCTTAATTGCCCTCGCCTTGTTCCCTACCGCGATCTTACCCATTCTTCGCCTTGGCCGGCGCATGCGCAAAATTTCTGGTCAGGTGCAAGAAGAGCTTGGTGAGCTGACGGCCAATCTCGATGATGTGTTTCAAAATGTCCGCGAAGTCAAAGCAAGCAATGCTGAAACGCACGAAATTGCCAGAGCAAAGACCATCATTGATCAGCTCTTTATCTATTATTTCAAAGCGGCACGGATTCAAGTGGCCGCCAGCCCGATGATGGAAACACTTGGCGGCATCGTGATCGCTGCCGTGATTTGGTATGGCGGGCTGCAAGTGATTGACGATGCGACCACGCCCGGCGCCTTTTTCTCCTTCATTACCGCGATGATCCTTGCCTATAAACCAATTAAATCCATGGCCGGGCTGAATAACCACCTTCAGGAAGGCCTCGCCGCTGCGCAGCGCTTTTTTGCCATGCTCGATACCCATGCAGAGATTCAGGACACAGAAGACGCGGTCACGCTCAACGCCAAACAGGCGGATATCCGATTTGGTAAAGTCTCTTTCAGCTATGATGATGCGATTGCCGCCATTAATGACCTCTCTTTCACCATTGAGGCCGGGCAAACGGCCGCGCTGGTCGGCCCATCAGGCAGCGGCAAGACCAGCATTATGAACCTGCTACTCAGGCTCTATGAAACCCAGTCGGGCACAATCTCGATCGCCAGCCATGACATTCGCGGGCTCACCCTAAACTCTCTGCGCTCGCACATCGCACTAGTCAGCCAAGAGGTGTTGCTGTTTAACGCCTCCATCGCCGATAACATTGCTTACGCACGGCAAAATGCGTCACGTGACGAAGTCGTCGAAGCGGCACGGGCGGCCAATGCACATGATTTTATCGAAGCACTGCCAGAGGGGTACGATACAGAAGTCGGCCCGCGCGGCGTGAAGCTTTCAGGCGGGCAACGCCAGCGCGTTGCGATTGCGCGCGCCATCCTCAAAGATGCACCGATTCTATTGCTTGATGAGGCCACGTCTGCTCTTGATAATGAATCTGAGCGCGCCGTGCAGGAAAGCCTTGAACGGCTGATGCAAGGCCGCACCAGCCTGATCATCGCCCACCGACTTTCGACCGTGCAGCATGCGGACGTGATTTTTGTGCTTGAGAAAGGCCGCGTCGTTGAATCCGGCAGCCATGAGGCTCTGCTTGGCAAACAAGGGCTTTACCATTCGCTTTACCATAGTGGCTCGATCGAGGCCCGCTCGTGAGCGCCATGAAACGCGTATTGAAATCGGCGACATTCATCCGCATCGGTGCATGGTTCGCCTCACTGCTCATTTATGGGATTTACCTGACATGCCGCAAACATGCGAACGTGCCAGACAGCGCGGCGCTCTACTTTTCAGGCGAGCAACAGGCCATCTTCTGCTTTTGGCATGGTCGACTTCTGATTATGCCCTGCATCAAACCACGGTCAATGCAGATGCATGTCCTCGTCTCACACCATGCGGATGGTGAGTGGATCGCGCGTATTTCTGAGAATTTCGGCGTTGGCACCATTCGCGGCTCTTCAAGCAAAGGAGCCATTGGCGGAGCGAAAAATCTCCTCAAGGCCGCTCGCGCCGGGATGAGCATCGGCATCACCCCGGATGGGCCGCGCGGGCCGAACCGAACCGTTGCAGATGGCGTCATTTGGGCCGCGCAAGCCACCGGGCTACCGATCATTGCCGTCAGCTACAGCGCAAGCCGCGTCAAGCAGCTAAACAGCTGGGATCGCTTTATGATTCCACTGCCATTCAGCCGCCTGCATTATGCGATAACCGAGCCTGTCCATGTAGCAAGAGACAGTGACGCTGGCGCCTTGGAGGAAGCACGTAAAACATTGCAAAACACACTCAATTCCCTTACAGATAGCTGCGATCAAGAAGCGGGCATACCGCTCATACAACCTAACCAGGCTTAGCTATGTTACTCCTGCTCTATCGCACCTTAACGACGCTTCTTGAGCCATGTATTCATGTACTATGGGCCGTGCGCGCCGCCAAAGGCAAAGAAGACAGTGGGCGCAAAAAAGAACGCTTTGGCCGGCCATCAATCACCAAACCCAGCCAACGTATCATCTGGATTCATGCGGCGAGTGTGGGCGAGTCGCATTCAATCATTCCGCTACTCAAAGTATTGCATAATCGCTACACCGAGCATTCGATCCTGCTGACCACCAACACGCAAAGCTCGGCGAAATTAATCAGCAAAAAACTACCTGAGCGCGCCTTTCATCAGTATATTCCCTACGATATTCCACGTGTGATTCGCCGCTTTTTGCGTCATTGGAACCCAGAAATTGCGATTTTTGTTGAATCCGAGCTGTGGCCCAACATGATCGTGCAGACCGCGAAACAGACACGCGCCATGCTGCTGGTTAATGGGCGTATGTCGGAGCGATCGTACCATCGCTGGATGTCCATACGCAGCGTGATTCAGCCATTGCTTCAGAGCTTCAATATCATTCACCCGGGCAGCCGGTTCGATGATGTCAGATTCAAAAATCTGGGCGCTGAACAGGCAAAATATGTGGGGAATTTAAAATATGACGCGCCTGCCCTGCCTGCTGATGCGGGCGTGACCGGAAAGTTGCTCGGCACCATTGGCGACCGGCGCCTTTGGCTAGCTTCTAGCACGCATCCTGGCGAAGAAGAGCTGATTGCCGACGCGCATCAACAGATCAAAGACACCCATTCTGAGATTCTAACCATTATCGTTCCGCGCCACCCAAAACGTGCAGAAAAGATTATCGCCGCACTGAAGGAAAAGAAACTCACGGTCGCGCGCCGTAGCTTGGAAGAACCGATCACTCAAGACACCGATATTTACCTGGCGGACACGTTTGGCGAGCTAGGCATTTTCTATCGTATGGTCGGCATTGCCTTTATTGGCGGTAGCTTAATCCCGCAAGGCGGGCACAATCCAATTGAAGCCGCGCAGCTCGATTGTGCCGTAGTGGCCGGCCCGCATATGCATAATTTTCGCGCTATCGTGACGGAGTTCGAAGAAGCCCACGCCATTGCGCGTGTGAAAGACGCAGCCACCCTCGCAGAAACCGTTTCACTCTTGCTTCGCGATCAAGAAACCCAGCAAACACTTGCAGAAAATGGGCTGGAACTGGTCAAACAGAAACGCGGCGTGGTTGATAATGTGATGGAAGAGTTGAGCCCGTTCCTCGAGCCGACCAGCCAAGAAGACCCCATAGAATCCCCTGCGCAAGGGGATAAGGCGGCATCATGAAGGCGCCGACATTCTGGCATGGGCATACTTTCGGCGATCACCTGCTCGCCGCGATGCTTTCACCACTATCGCTCGCTTACCGCTTTGGTGGATGGGTCAGACGTATCATCAACCCTATTTACACGCCACCGTTACCCACCATCTGCATTGGCAATGTCACGGCGGGCGGCGCTGGCAAAACACCGGTAACCCTTGCGCTGGCTGCCATGCTCCAAGAAATAGGCCAGACACCCCATTTGATCGCGCGCGGTTACCGCGGGTCCCTTGTCACCGCTGACAGCCCGCCATTGCGGGTGGATCTGCCTGTTCATACCGCTCATGATGTGGGCGACGAACCTCTCATCATGGCGCAGCACGCGCCAAGCTGGGTCGCACGCAACCGCCTCCAAGCCCTATACGCAGCGATGGATGCCGGCGCGACGGTCGCGTTATGCGATGATGGGCTACAAAACCCCGGGTTACCGAAAAGCCTTTCGATCCTGGTGATTGACGGCATGCACGGGATTGGCAATGGGCATGTTATCCCAGCCGGACCCTGCCGCGAATCATTGAAACATGCGCTTGATAAGGTGAGCGCCGTGATCATCATTGGCGAGGATCGGCGGGGCCTCAAAAAACAGATCATGGCAACGCATCCCCAAACGCCAGTCCTCTCGGCCCACACTCGTCTATCATACCCGGAAGAGCTGCACATCGCCCCGCTCGTCGCCTTTGCGGGAATTGGTTACCCAGAGAAATTCTTCGAGTCACTGCGAAGCGTTGACGCAGATCTATGTGAAACACACACCTTTGCGGACCACCACCCCTATACGGAATCAGAGCTTCGCAAGCTGATGGGCATTGCCGAGCGCCATAAGGCCCAGCTTATTACCACGCGTAAAGATTGGGTGCGCCTACCGCGCTTTTACCAATCGCTTACCCATATTGGCGATATCACCCTTCAGATCAGCGAAGAGGATCGAAAAATCCTTGGAGGCTTGGTCGAGCATGCTATAACAGAAGCGACGTAAGGAATTATAGGGACCATGCATCCGCTGTTACTCTTCTTTTTAGGCATTCTCCTACCGGTCGTGATCACCACGATCTTGGTCGCGCCCATTTATATTGGCATGTTTGCCTCGCTCTATCTCAAATATGGCGACCAGGTGATGGCACTGTTTTTCCACTTTCTGACGGTCATCGACACTTATGGAAAACTCTACAGCTATTGGGCTACCCACAGCGCACAGCTAAGTTTTGAAGAGTATAGCCTACCCATTCTGGGGCCACCCATTATCGGGATCCTACTCACCATTTTTCTGATCTGGCGCTTCACCAGCTATGTGATGAATATTTTCCGCCTCAGCACTTAAGAATCATCAAAGAGCGAGCTTTGCTCTTGTGGGTTCCCTGGCTTCTTACCCGAACGCTTGCTCTGGGCTGGGTTTGTCGCAACGGGAAATGCATCATCATGGAAACGAAGTGTTACGCTTGGATGGGTTTTGGCCTGTGCGGCGCTCGTAATTAACGTGCCGTTCGGATCACTGACCATCGCAAAGCCACGCTTGAGTACCTGGCGATAATCGAGCTGTGCCAACTGGCTGCGGCGCAACTCAGCCGTTTGCCTCAGGCGATCAAGGCGATACTGCACCGCGCGCTTCAAGCGATCGCGCCGCTGAGCCATATCTGAGAGAGAACGTGCAACATGGTGGGCTGGTGTGCGATGGCGCAGTTGCAAGGTCAGTCGTTCAAGAGACTGACGCCGCGTCTGGCGCCACCGTGGCAAGCCAAGCGCTAACCGCTCGGCAATGCGGTCCACATACTGCTGTGGTTGTTCAAACAGTCGGGAAGGTTTCGGCATGGCGCGTTCCACCCCTTGCAACTGCTGTGAAGCCGAGCGCCAGCGATCAAGCAAGAGGCGGTTAAGCCGTTTCTCCACTTCCGCCACCCCCGCCAGCCAATCGAGCCGGACCGGAACCGCCATTTCAGCCGCGCCGGTTGGGGTTGGCGCACGCCGGTCAGCAACGTAATCAATGAGCGTCGTGTCTGTCTCATGGCCAATCGCTGAAATCAGCGGAATAGAGCAATCGGCCGCTGCACGCACCACTACCTCTTCGTTAAACGCCCATAAATCCTCAAGCGAGCCACCGCCACGCGCCACAATAAGCAAATCAGGTATGGGGAAAACAGGATCTGATTGTGAAAAACCGGCAATCGCTCGGGCAATCTCTTCCGCAGCCCCTTCCCCTTGCACACGTACGGGCCATAATGTTACTCGGACTGGGTAACGCTCTGATATCCTATGCAGAATATCGCGAATCACCGCACCGGTCGGCGACGTCACCACACCAATATGCTGAGGGAATTGTGGCAGTGGTTTCTTCCGCGAAGCTTCAAACAATCCCTCACTAAGAAACTGCTGCTTACGCTTCTCGAGCATTGCCATCAGCGCCCCTAGGCCTGCATGCTCCATAGCTTCGACAATCATCTGATAATTGGAACGGCCTGGATAGGTGCTAATCCGGCCTGTGATGATCACTTCAAGCCCGTCTTCGGGACGCATGGCTAGTTTTGCCGCTACACCTTTCCAGCACACGGAGTTGAGCACGGCCTTATCATCTTTTAAATCGAAATAGAGATGGCCCGAGCCTGCACGTTTAAAACCAGAAATTTCTCCGCGGACCCGTACATAGCCAAATTTCTGTTCAACGGTCTGCTTGAGCGCCTGTGAGATGTCGCTGACCGAGTATTCAGGCTGATTATGGGTAGGGGAAGAGGGTGATGTGACCATGGGCGAACGCTACACAGCCTCGCCAAAGACTGCAACCGGATTGCCCAATCTGAAAACAACGAAAAAAGCCACCCCGCAGGGTGGCCCTCCGAACTAACCATATGAAATAACTAGCTAATAATGTTGCCGCGCATGTTCGCCATTGCTTTGACAAAATCACTACCGCTCAGCGTGTTCAAAAGCTGCTTAAACTCTTCCGCTTGTGAGCCAAATTTTTGACCGTTCTCATACACCTCGTCCAGTGTTTCAGCCAATCCTGCGCGTTTATGTCCATTCATCCGTGTCATAGTAGCCTCCAAAAATATGTTGTGTTTTCCCAGTAATCTCTATCTATAGTAGAATAGCTTATAATTCTTAATTATCTCTTAATTAAATACTATTTGAGATCAGAAATATAATTAACTTACTGTAATATAAGTATTACAGTATCTTCCTGTAAATATAATTATTGCTTAATTATCAAAATTTTGCTATGATTAATTACATAAAGTTCATCATAAGAACGATTCCAGACTATGCTCCGTTCATTTTATTTTCGTAGTGTAAGGATGGCAAAATAAACGGAGGCACGCATGCATATACCCACACTTTTTCACCATTTAGTTGAATCACACGAGACAGCCGTTGTACTGACTGACACGGACATTGATCAGCCAGGTGGGCCCACGGTGCTGTATGTCAATCAAGCCATGTGTGATATGGTAGGTTATCCGAAAGAACAGCTTATTGGCGGCTCACCTAAGATGCTACAAGGTAAGGAAACCAACAAACACCGCACACGGCAGCTTGCACAGCAATTGAAGCAAGGCAACATGCACCACACCATGTTTGTAAATTATCGCCAGAATGGTGAGAAATATCGCTGTGAGATTTGCGCTTTTCCTATTTTCAATAAACAAGGCGAGACGGAATATTTTGTCGCATTTGAGCGTGAAGCTGCCCGCAAGCCAGGCCGCCCTAAAGCCACCAAAGAAAATGATTTCTGGTGGATTCCCGAAAGCATGCAGCAGCTGATGTCAAATGCAGATTAAACGGCTTCGTAACTACTGGCCGCTCTGCCCTAAGAAGTTTTTCACCTCTGCATCAAGCTGTTGAGAGTATTCACGCAGATTATCCGTCACTCCGCTTACACTGCGTGCTGCCTCACCTGTTTGGCGCGATGCATCTGATACACCGCTGATATTTTGACTCACCTCTGCGGTGGTTGCGCTTTGCTCTTCTACCGCGGCAGCCACTTCCGTCGCAATCTCGCTCAATGACTCAATGGATTTCACGATCGACTGAATACTCTCCACAGTCTCTTTCGTAATTCCTTGAACCGCATCGATTTGCTGGCGGATTTCTTCTGTCGACTGCGCTGTTTGTTTTGCAAGCTCTTTTACTTCCGCTGCAACCACCGCAAAGCCTTTTCCTGCCTCGCCGGCACGCGCCGATTCAATCGTTGCGTTAAGTGCAAGAAGGTTGGTTTTCTCAGCAATTTCCTGAATCACCGTGATGATATTACCAATCATCGATGCTGTCTCATTCAACTGATGCACCTGCGCATCGGTACGCTTCGCTTCCTCAGTTGCGCTCAATGACATTTCTGATGCCATATTAATACGGCCAGAAATCTCTTTGATTGTCGCGGCTAGTTCTTCCGATGCGGAAGAAACGCCGGTTGAGAGCTCTTGCGCATTCTCAGCAAGCCCCAGCATTTGCGACGCCGACTCGTCCATCGAATTTGATGTTTCTGCCATTTTCTCGATCACTTCCGATACATTTTCCGCCATGCGGATATTATCCGTGATGATCGACCATGAGAGCATCGGGCCACTATAGCTGCCATCTTCATCCATAATCGCGCTCACATTTAGTGAGAGCACTTCAGGGCCTACTTTAATGTGCGCGTTATGCGGCAAATTTGCCGGATTTGATAATAAATTACGCTGATGGGATGGTGTTTTGTGGAATACATCAACGGATGACCCAAGAAGGTCATCTACTTTGATAGGCAAATACTCTTCCACTTTCTTCAGTGTGTCTAAGCTCGTTTGGTTCACATAGTTGATTTTAAAATCATCATGAATATCACAGGTCATGACGTTCAATGGCATTTTATCAACCATCTGAAGAAGGCGTCTCGTTTCTTTTTCCGTCTTCACCTTGCCTGTGATCACACTCCATGAGAGCACAGCATGGGTGTAGTTATTATTGTGATCATGAAGCGCATCAATATGCAAATCGAGAATTTCACCACCAATCGTGATTTGCGCCTGATGCGGCAAATTACGCGGATTACTCAATAGCATCCGCTGGTGAGATGGATCCTTGTGAAACACATCAATACATGCACCTAGAAGTTGATCTGCTGTAATCGGGAGCACATGTTCAATCTCACGAATTAACTCAAACGATTTAGCATTTACGTAATCAATCATAAAATCTTCGATGCGGCAGGTCATCACCGCAACCGGTAACGTTTCGAGAACGGAACGAAACGAGATTGCACCAGATTCTTCAGATTTTTGACGTATTAAACTTAACATAGCTGGATCCCCTGTATCTTATTACGTCTGGTCTTTTAATAAACGCCAGACTCAACCCTTAGTAGATCCATAGCTACCATATTTAGAAAATATTATAAAGTGAAAAAGTTTTATGATCTTATTTAAACGGATCAGTGTGCATTTGAAGTCACATTTACACTTGCTGTCATGCCTGTATCGCCTATGGTGTTGCCGTTAAAAAAGGAGCTACATATGAAGACTGCTGTCATCGGGTCAGGTGGGCGCGAACACGCCATTTGTGCCATGCTAGTAAAGGGCAAACCAAATCATACAGTGATCTGCATTCCGGGAAATGCTGGGATCGAATCGATGGCGGAATGCTTAGATCTGAATACTGTGGATGACATTGTAGAGACCTTCCAATCGCGCGGCATTGAGCTTGTGATTATCGGGCCAGAACAACCGCTTGTTGACGGATTAAGCGATACACTTAGGGTTGCCGGGTTCCCAGTGGTCGGGCCGACCCGGATAGCCGCGCAAATCGAAGGTTCTAAACATTTTGCCAAGAAAATGTGCGCAGATAATCAGATCCCAACCGCTGCCTACGCACATTTCACTGGGGTGTCCGCAGCAGAAAAATATCTTAATCAATGCCGGTTTCCTTGCGTGATCAAGGCGGATGGGTTAGCCGCCGGCAAAGGGGTGGTGATCGCTGCAGACCTAAATGACGCCCAGGAAGCAATTCGCGATTGTTTTGACGGTAAGTTTGGCGAGGCCGGTCAAGAGATCATTATTGAAGAATTTTTGGAAGGCGAAGAGTTAAGCTTTTTTGTCTTGGTCGATGAGAATAACTATATTTTCCTTGGCGCGGCACAGGACCACAAGCGCGCATATGAAGGGGATACGGGACCAAACACCGGAGGTATGGGCACCTACTCACCAACGCCTGTACTCACCGATTCGCTACATCAGCAGATCATTAAAGACATCGTTGAGCCAAGCATCGCAGGCATGCGCGCGCAAGGCACACCCTATCATGGAATCCTGTTCATTGGCCTCATGATCACTGCCGAAGGGCCTAAAGTGATTGAATATAATTGCCGTTTTGGTGATCCCGAAGCTCAGGTAATTCTGCCACAACTCCAGGGCGACGTTGGTGCATTATTGATGGCGGCCGCCACCAATCGCCTTTCAGAAGTGAAAACTCCTGGCCTTTCGAAAGAACATGCCATGTGCGTGGTGATGGCTACCAATGGTTATCCTGGAGCGTATGAGAAGGGATCAATCATTCGCAATCTTGATAAGGCGGGTGAGCAAGAAGGCGTTGCAATCTTTCACGCCGGGACGAAACGCCAGGATGGCAATATCTGCGCCAATGGCGGCCGGGTCTTAGGCGTGACAGCAACGGGGCCTTCGCTTGAAGAAGCGCAATCGCGGGCATACAAGGCGGTCGATATGATTGACTGGCCTGAAGGGTTCTGCCGTCGCGACATTGGCTGGCGCGCCCTTAAATCGTTGTCCAAAGCCTCTTAAGAAGAGGCCGCCTCGGCCGCCTCATCCTGCTGCATATGGCGTTTGATGAAAGGGATTTGCGCTAACGCGAACACAATCGTCAATGGCATATAGCCGAACACACGAATATTCACCCACATATCGGTTGGCAGGCTGCGCCATAATATTTCATTGAGGCACGCCATGAAGAAAAAGAAGGCAGCCCAGCGCAGCGATAGCTTCTTCCATGCCTCGTCGGACATGGTTAGCACTGCCCCTGCCACATATTGCAAGAGGCCCTTCTGATAGATCAGCACGCCGCCTAGCAATACAGCGCCAAACAAGGTGTTCAGCAAGGTGGGTTTCAGCTTAATGAACAGCTCATCCTCGAGTGAGACGGTCAGTGTGCCAAAAATCACCACCAAAATAATCGTGATCAACGGCGCGATCTGGATAATTTTCTCAAACAAATATTTCGTCAAAGTGACAATCACACTGAGCCACACCAGCACGGCTGTTGCTTCAATAAGACCATAAGCACGATATGCGATAAAGAACGCGATCAGTGGCAGGAAATCTGCTAAAGAGAGGCATAATTTTTTCATGGCGATGAGTGTCTCAGGAATAGCCCTGGAATGCAAGGGTCAAGCTAGATAGTGCGCGTGTGTTGACGGACGAGCGCTATGAGATAAGACATGTTTTCCATGGGTTCTTCTTCCGAATGGGCAAGCAATCCTTCAACCACACGGTTAGAAAATTCTTTCTTATCCGCAATATCCTTGTCTTCTTCGGTAAGATTCAAGATCACCTGAAGCAACGCACTAATCGATTGGAACATGCTCCCTGGGAGCTCTGTCTTCTTATAAATCCCTTCGAAGCCTTTACCCTTCGCATCGTGAATCAATTTACGTGCATTTGGTGTTGGGACTTTCGCCAGTTTCGCCATCGCCCGCTCGAAGAAATTGAGATTCCCCTTACACAAAGAGGCGATGATGATCGATGGAGATAAGCGCTGATTCGCGTACATTTGATCAATCACGCGTTGGACCATATCATCATCCATATCCCGATCCAGAATTCCGAGCGTAACGCGTTCACGCGAATCTTGCGAATATTTCTTGATCTGCGCTTCTGATAAAGAGTACTGATGCTGAAGCTCATAAGCGATTTCATGCGATACGAAGTGGACGAGCTTTTCGACAATTTCAAGCGGTAGGTTGCCGCGATCGACCATTGCGTAGACAATATCGTTATTACCTGCATGCTCTTGCATGATCTGTTCAAAACCCTTATCGGTGATCATCGCACCCTTATTATCGAGGAGTGTTTTCGTCACTTCTCCCTTGCCTTTTTTGAGCAGTTCATCGCTCACGCGGCCATTGAGCTTCTCGCGCTTCGCCATAGCCTGAAGACGCGCTTCTTCTTCATAAGATTGGGTGATTTTAATGAGGTCGGCATCGCTCAACACTTTGGAAACTTCGAGCACGGGCGTGGCTACGGTCAGCTCATCTTGTGCCATATGTATGATCACATCACGCGGCGCGTTCTCGGCATTCTTTAGCTCATCTGCAAGCGCCTCACGCACTTTGATTTCGGTATCTTTCATCAAAACACGGAAAATTTGTTCCGCAATCCACGATTCGCGTTCTTTAAACTTGGTTAAGCTATAGCGCCCGCCAATTTTGCGCGCGATCGTCTCACGTGTATCGGGAGAATCTTGATTCAGCAGACGCTCAACATCCTCTGAACTCAGGGTCAAATCATCCGATTGGTGGTCTTTGTTGGAACCGGTTTTCCCGGTATCAGTGGATGGTGTGCTGCTCATTCACGCCTCGGCTAACGATCGACATGAGGTAGGGCATGTTTTCCACTGTTTTGTCATAACCTTCTGCTTCAATTCGTTGCACGACGCGCTGCGCGAAATCATCTACCTTATATTTGCCGGCGTTGGTTTCTTCGAGCGTAATATCAAACAACCTTTTTATAGCATCTTTAAAGGCGATTGGCAACGGGCTCGACGCGTAGATCGAATCAAACCCAAGCGCACCGGGATCCATCATCAACAGCTTCGCATTACTGGTAGGAATCCCCACAAGCTTAGCCATAGCCGTTTCAAAAAAGCGGATGTTTCCTACGCATAGCGCACGTACCAGAATCGAATAATCCAATTTGCCTGCATTATACATTTCCGTAACCAGTTTCTCGACATCTTTCTGACTCAACAGCGGCGAGAGGTAATTGGTCATCGACACATCTTTTGCCGTTTCCGTCGCTTCCTCAACCAAATGCGTCGATAAGCGGTAGCGGCGCGTTAGGTGTGATTTCAGTTCATCAGAAACGAGCGTAAAGAGTTTTTCAGCGAATTCAAATGGCAGACCGCCACGATAGACGAGCTCCTCAAGCACTGAATCGTCATTGTAATATTCATCTACGATGTAACTCAACGTATCATCATTAATCATCGCACCCTTATTACGGAGCACGCGTTTTACGACATCATTCTCACCGGTATTGATGAGCGCATTAGAAAGGGGAAGGGAAATCGATTCACGTGATGCAATCGCCATTAGGCGGGGCACTTCGCGGGTCGCTTCCACGATCTGAATCATGTCTTCTTCTGCAAGAACATAAGAGAATTGCAAGATAGGTGCCGCGATTTCGATATGATCCTCCGCAAGCGTCATGATGATATCATGCGGAACATCCATCGAATGCTTCAACTCTTCTGCCAACACTTTGCGTACTTGGCGTTCCGTGTCACGAAGCAGGAGACGAAAAATCTCGATAGCAAGCTCCACTTCACGATCAGTGTAACCACCGTGGACATAGCCGCGGGAAATCTTCTGTGCAATCTTTGCGCGCATCGACTTGGAAGGTTCACGAACCAACTGTGCGATATCTTCTTGGGTAATGCTCATCACATTGTCCTTATGTTGTTGCGTAGCCATTGCCCTCACCTCTCTCAAACGTAACGTTGCCTGTTTTTATTTTTGTCGTTTTTTTATATTTTTATTGTCTAACTATCCTACAAAATAGTAGTTAAAAAAAGGTTAATTCGCTAAATTTTATCTATTGTTTTCTTAACATTTTCACTGCCCCGTTTTCTGTCAAATATAACGTCCCGCAAAGTAGGCTATACACGCATAAGATACACAAAAATCTCACAAAAGTGAAGCGCATTCCATGCTGCAATCGCTTGCTGAGCCTGTAATGTATCAATTTGAACCTACCACATCCCTCGTTAACATAGTAAATTTAGGCATATTTCCGTATTCTTTAGTCTCATTAATGGCACTGAACACGTATTGGTTAAGGATTGACCCGCTTCATGGATGCTTTATAGTCGCCGCCATTGACGATGTTTGAGGAGAAACACCATGGATAAACAGGTAGCCAATGCCAGCGAAGGCCTCGCCGGGTTGCTAAAAGACGATATGACAATTATGGCCGGAGGCTTTGGTTTGTGCGGCATTCCAGAACACTGCATTGCTGAAATCAAGAAATCGGGTGTCAAAGGGCTGACCATTATTTCCAACAATTGTGGTGTGGATGATTTCGGCTTGGGCGTTTTACTGAAAGATCGCCAAATCAAAAAGATGGTGTCCTCTTATGTCGGCGAGAACAAAACCTTTGAAACGCAATATCTCAACAAAGAACTCGAGATTGAATTTAACCCGCAAGGCACACTCGCCGAGCGTATTCGCGCGGGCGGCGCAGGCATCCCTGCCTTCTACACCAAAACCGGCTATGGTACTATGGTCGCTGAGGGAAAAGAAACGCGTGAGTTTAATGGCGAACATTATGTGATGGAAACGGGCCTCGTCGCTGACCTTGCCATCGTCAAAGCCTGGAAGGGTGACCAGTATGGCAATCTGATATTCCGCAAAACCGCACGTAACTTTAATCCGATGATGGCGAGCGCCGCAAAAATCTGTATCGCAGAAGTGGAAGAAATGGTGGATTCGAGCGAAATGGATCCCGATCAAGTGCACACACCGGGTATTTTTGTCGATCGACTGTTCATCGGCACATCTTTTGAGAAACGTATTGAGATGCGCACGACGCGTCCGCAAGCAGCATAGGGAGACAATCATGCCTTGGAGCCGTGAAGAAATGGCGCAGCGCGCCGCACAAGAATTAGAAGATGGATATTATGTCAACCTTGGGATTGGCATCCCGACTTTGGTCGCGAACTATATTCCTGAAGGGATGCATGTGACGCTGCAAAGCGAGAATGGCATGCTCGGTATGGGCCCATTCCCCTATGAAGGTGAGGAAGATCCAGATCTGATCAATGCCGGAAAACAAACTATCTCAGAGCTGCCGGATAGTGTCTATTTCAACAGCGCTGATTCGTTTGCGATGATTCGCGGCGGCCATATTGACCTCACCATTCTCGGCGCGCTCGAAGTGTCGGAAGAAGGCGATTTGGCTAATTGGATGGTGCCAGGCAAAATGGTCAAGGGCATGGGCGGCGCGATGGATCTGGTCGCCGGCGTGAAGCGTGTGGTTGTGATCATGGATCACACGGCGAAAGATGGTAGCGCAAAGCTGAAAAAGAATTGCGAACTTCCACTTACCGGAAAAGCCGTCGTGGACCGGGTCATTACCACCATGGGCGTGTTTGATGTGACGGATAAGGGGCTTGTGTTGGTAGAACTCGCACCGGGTGTCACCGAGCAAGAGATTGCGGATAGCACCGCCGCAGCTTACACCGTCGCGCTTAGCCAGCAAGCGGCTTAGCGACTAATAGAGTGTGAACTGCATCGCTTCATGGCCGATGATATATGCAGCAATCGCCTGCAATATCAGCTTGTGTAGTGCGTAATATTCGAGCGTGTAGCGCCCGCCCATTTTGGTGAACGTCGATATAAGTGGCGCTTTCGTTCCATACGATTTCGGCTCGTAGCGCCATAGGCCATACCACACCATACTTATCCCGGCGGCTATGACACACATATGGGCTACGCTAAACTCAAAAATATGCTGCTGCAGCAAGAGAAAGAACAGGCTACCAAGCACGGCACAGGTTATCACGCGATCATCGCGCTGACCTTGACGGAGCATGTAACCCACCATCGCAAAAAGCAGCGCCTGCCCGCCATATTCGAAGAAAAATAAAGTGATGGGCGTAAATACAATGATCGCGATGGTCAGGCCAAGGGGTTGCGTCTCGATGGCTTTTTGAATCACCCCGTGATTTAGCATCCATCGGCAGATCACGATGGTCCATAAGATATTCAGCGAAAATAATGGCTGATTTGTAGCAAGATTGATCAGCGTCACACAGAGCGCGCCCAGCACAATGGGCCTTGTTCTCCCATCATAATGATAGCCAACCAACACCATCCAGATCGGCACACACACACGCCCAACCGCGCGCAGCCATAGCTCATCTGGCCAAAACAACCAGCCCACATGATCAACGGTCATGAGCAGCAACGCTGCAGTCTTCCAGAGGTCCGCAGCTGTAACATGGCCTTGGTACTTATCTAAGCGCGAGAACATGCCGCTAGCATAGTGCAAAGCGGCATCTTTAGGAAGATGGAACTACGCCACCTCAAACATGGCTTCGACCTCGACAGACACACCAAAAGGAAGCCCGCTCACACCAACCGCAGCACGGGCATGGGCACCCTTTTCCTTGCCGAACACTTCGACCATCAAGTCTGATGCACCATTCGCAATCGCGGGATGTGCGGTATAATCGTCAGTAGCATTGACGAATACGCCGAGGCGCACCAACTGCTTCACCTTATCCAAATCGCCAATAAACGCCTCAAGCTGCGCCAGCACATTGAGCCCACATAGCGCTGCGCATGCTTTCGCATCCTCTTCGGAGATATCTTTGCCTAATTTACCAATATAATGTGGCTTGCCATCACGCATGGGCAATTGCCCGGAAACAACGACCACATTCCCGGCACGTTGCACTGGCACATAATTCGCTGCAGGCATTGCTGCTTCAGGTAATTCGTGGCCTAATTCTTTGATTTTATCTGAGATAACGCCCATTTTTTTCTCCCTATATGTTAATAATTTTTGAAAAGAAACGTTAACATGTTGATTCGTTTAGCTGTCTTAGAAAGTCAAGCATTAAATCATTGAAGAAGGTTAATGCTTGTGAAGTGGCTAAAAAATTGATAAAATTAGAGGGAAAATTGAGCAAAATTATTTTAACCATAATAATGCGCTCGTTTCGTTAACAACTATGAGGACCTATAATGACTAGTTTGAAAAAAGCTTGGGCAACATCACTTATGTTTACCATGGCGTTTGCGCTAATTATGCTTCCAGAATTGGCAGCTGCCGGCGCGACTATCGGTAACGTACTTTGTAACGTGGTTGAGTGGTTCAACGGACCCGTTGGTAGTGGTATTGCTACGCTTGCCATCATCGTGATTGGTGTCG
>CAYGTO010000018.1:0-14371 GCA_964352815.1 uncultured Azospirillaceae bacterium
TTGCATGTGTTAGGCCTGCCGCCAGCGTTCGTTCTGAGCCAGGATCAAACTCTCATGTTTTGAGAATTTGCCCATTCCAATCGGAATGGTAAATTTCTTGAACCCACACGAACTCACATCACGATACTGCTTACCTCAAGAGGATTTACGGTCAGTATCTTCTGTTATTCATGGAATATTACTGGCAATTGTTCAGTAGAACTTCAAAGAAGTTCCACCGCACAAAGCTTTATTATGTAACATGTATTATCAAACATCAGCCCATGGGGACCAATGCTTGATTGAGTCACAGGATGTGTGATCGTGCGATAATTATCGTACGCCGCACTCCTGTGCTAAAATGCTATTCACTTGTCAATCTGCAGCTTCGAAAATAAAGGTAAAAAACCACTCGAAATGCGCACGCGAACTCATGCGTGGAAGGTGGGTATAGAATAGGAAACCTATGGCGTCAACCGCAAAAATGCATTTTTTATAAGAATAATCATTGGGTGTGGATTTAATTAATTTTAAACACCAAGCTACAACGAATATCATCGGCTTGCAGGTCGTAGTCTGCTGTGTCTTCATCATCACCAGTCACACATTCTCGCCCTGCCCCATTATCAATAAAGCCAGACGATTGTATAGGGGATTGCACCTTACCATAGCCAGGCACACTGTCATCATTTTTCCCATCAATGCTCCACGCCTCATCCGTAGTAAGTACGGGGAAAAGTGATGGGAAATCAGAACTTGCCCCTATGGCTCCCACTTGTCCAAGCATTAAAATATTACCTTCAATGGTTCCATATAAATGGGTGGCTGCGTTTCCACCGGCCGGGTTCGTGATCGCATCAGCATAGAACACCCCTTTAATATCAGAGCTCGGCACATTAGTATTTGCTTCGGGCCGATAGTAATCGGCTCCACCTCCCGCAAAAGTACCCGTATAGACCCCTTCAATCATGCCCGAATTGGAAAGATGCTCCCAGAACATGAAGCCCTCGACCTGATCATCCGCCAACCCGCCAGCCCCCAGCGTGGCTGGATCATGCATCCATGAGGTCACATACCCATTCGCATCCCCATTACAGGTTGAAAGGGCTGCTCCCGCGTTACGGTTACAGTTCGTCGCATTCGCTTCACCCCAATAATCCGTGGCATTTGGCATGTCGCCCGGCAGCGCTGAATAGCGATCTTCAAAATTACGAACCGCCACAACGTAACTCTCTACCTGTTTAATCGTAGTCTTAAGACGGGCGGAGCGAATCAAATCCTGCCCTGCCAAGACACCACCAACGATCAAACCGATGACAGCCAGAACAATCGCAAGTTCAACTAAACTAAAGCCATACGTCGTGCGTTTATACGTGTTCATAAGCACCTGCATTAGTGAGTAATATTTCTAAATATAAGTACACACGCAATGGAATCGTCAATCAGAGTATAGCTTACCGTGAAGTCCGTCTCATCTGCAGCGTCAGTGCACGTATCCCAGCGGCCAGCAACAATAATCCCCCGCGCAGACAGACTATCATCGTATTTTTCATCAATGGACTTCATCTCATTTGGCCTAAAAATAACATCATCAGCTGGCCCCCATGGGTACGCGGAGCCAAGCGTCATGGCATTACCGTAATCGAGCGCATAGTATGCAGCATCACCTGCAAACGTACCAGCGCCTCCAACTCTTACTCCCCATGCTGAGCCTTGAAGAGGTCCCGAAGGAGCATTAACCCCACCAACGATCTCATAAGGACGCCCAGCGTTAACCATTGCCCCAGAGTATGTCCCGTTGATAAAGTCTGCATTGGCCAGGTGTTGCCAAAAGGTATGGCGCTCTCTATCTGTATCAATGTAGCCATTATTATCACCATTACATGTTGTTTCACGAAGGACGACACTGCTGCTAGTAGGGCACGTATCCGTTCCCCAATAGGTCGTTGCGTCTGCCATATCACCAGGTATCTGCTGATACTTATTTTGAAATCGTTTTACCGCGTCAATATAACCGAAGGTATCCGCCATCGCGACTTTGATCTTAGCCGTGCGCGACATATCGCCCGCAATCACAATCCCACCCGCGATGATTGAGACAATCAGAATGACCACCGCCAATTCGACTAAGGTAAACGCATTACGGTGCGCATGCGCGACATAGGTACGAGGATTCATTATGCCTCCCAACATTAATGATCTATAGAATACAATATTTTAGGAAGAGCGGAAAGGAAGAATCGCGTCTTTACACAGAGAGCGAGGCTGGCTCAGATTCAGCAATGGCTTGCGCATGAGACCCTTTGCGCGCGCCCACGACATCAACCCAGCGCCGACCATCGCTGCGGTCTTGGGTTTCGGCTTCTTTCGTTGGAGCTTCACACCCCTCTGTTTTACAGATTTCCTGAGCAATCTCTTTTGCCGTCGTTTTCGCATTAATGACCGATGTTTCAAAGTTTTTAGTGTCGGCTAAAACTTGTGCTTTCTGCGAAGCCCAAAACCCTACGCCTATCACTGCTGCTAACGCTGCTCCTGCAGCGATGGCAGGACCAGCCGCACCAAATAGTGCAACGGCTGCCGTCTCAGCAAATGGGGCAACAGCAGCTCCTAAAAGCCCCAATAATGGCAGCGTCGCAAACCACAGATAGCGTGACATGTTGCCAAAGAAATTGGCCTTCTTTCCTAATGTTTCGATATCACGACGCTGCGCTATGAGCGATTCATCACCATCGACCACACTATGCTTCGGCGCATCATACCATAGTTGGAATTGTGGCTTATACCAGCCCATCCGTGGCGTCGCGCTTGCGTTCTGTTCTAAGTTTTCTGCCATATCATCATTACAATTTGCTACTCTCTATTATAACGAAGAGATGGACTAGGAATGTGACAGTTTTATGAAATTGGAAGGAAGATGAGGCGCTTAGCGCATTTCATCAATCGCCGAAAGACATTCCTCTAACGTATTGACAATCTGGAAGTATTTTCGGTTTTCTTCCTTTGCAAAGCCCTTATCGATGATGTTGTTCATCAGCGACTCGAGATGATCCCAATAGCCGTTATGATTAACGATCACAATCGGTTTCGTATGCAGCTGAAGCTGTTTCCAGGTCAGAATTTCGAACAGCTCGTCCAGCGTTCCAAATCCGCCCGGAAGCACGATAAACACGTCAGATTTCTTATACATCAGCTCTTTACGCGTATGCATTGAGTCAACAATGATGATCTCATTCAGCGATTGGTGCTCTTTTTCAATATAACGCAAACTCTCAGGGAATACGCCGGTCACCCAGGCCTTTTCCTCTAACATGCTGTTCGCCACTGCGCCCATTAAGCCGCAATCTCCGCCGCCATAGACAAGCGCTAGCTCACGTGAAGCCATCTCTTTCCCTAGATTCCGGGCAAGTTCGAGATGATCTTCAGGCACCGCATTTTGCGCCCCACAAAACACACAGACAGAGCGAATGGTCACATTAACCTCTTGATTTGTTATTGTTTAATTGTAAACAGCCCTGCCTTATATCTGGCTTTCATGAAGAAGCAAACCCTTTTCTTATTCACCTTCACCGCTGCGATATTCGGACATTTCATATTTCTTTTTTGAGCGATCACCCAAAAATTGCGTCAGCGAGGCATAGGTTTTAAAGGAAAGAATCGCCGTCACGAAATGAATCAGTAGCAACAAAATCGAGCCGCCAATAATAAAGCTCACCTCATGAGATTCCAGCGCCTTGAGCCGCGCATCTCCTGCCATATAGCCAATAATCGTTGCGATCGCCGCCACCACAAAGAACAGCGCAATCGAGGAATATTTATAGATGCCGCTATATTCATGGATGGTTTCCGCAAGGTCGCCTTCAATCCGCTTCAGCTCATCCATTTCCTTGCGGTCTCGTTCCAAACGCTCTCGTGAGACCTGCTGCGCCGATTCGCGCGCTTTCAGATTCCGCTCAAGCAGCTCAAGCGATTCACGCTTTTCATCCAGCTGCTGATGTTCAAGCACCTGCGAGGCGGTGATATACACCATCTCAAATTCTTTACTCTGCGCAATGTTCGCATCACGCAGGAACACGCCTTCAAACGTCGCGCCGCGACACTGCGCCTCGGTGAAGTCCGCCCCCGTCACATTCACACCATTCATATTGCTCTCACGGATATCTGCGCCATAAAACTGCACATCACGCAAATCACAATTCGCAAAGCTACTGCCGCGAAGGTTGGCTTTCGTCATGTTCGCTTGGTGAATCAAACATTCGTCAAAGAACGCCTCGCGCGCCACCATCGCTTCACAGTTCGCGTGATGCATCGAAGAACGCATCACATTCGCGCCCGTCAGGTTCGCTTTCACTAAGGTCGCCCCTTCCGCGTTAATCCCGCGCATACTTGCACGCGAAAACACCGCGCTGGTCATATCCACCTCGCGCAAATTCGCTTCATCCAGCATGGCCTCAGAAAAATCGACGCTTGCGAGAGAAACATGAGTGAAATCGACCCCCGCCACATTCACTTCGCGCAGATTCGCCTGGCTCATAATCACATCGCGAAATTCGATCTTACGCAAATCATAGCCGCGCAAATTCGCGCGCTTGCCATCTTGTCCACCAGAGTTCAGCCATTGCTCATGAAAATGCATCGCCTCAACAAAGTCTTCTTGCGACAGTGTAGGCATCTGCGGTCCTTGCGACGCCTGAATTGCCTCTTCTTCCGCGCGGTAACGTTCTAACACATCCATGAAATTCAGCTCATTAGGGGTTGATTCTTCGCTGCGAAGTAGCATACACAAGAGAGAGGGCGCTTCAACCACTTTTACAGCGCCATACAAAGGCTAATTATGGATGATGCCACGCTTTTAGAGACTGAAACGAAAGACGCACCGGCGTCTGATAGCCCGCATTACCATGGCCACAGAGCACGGCTTCGTGAGCGCTTCATGCAAAGCGATGGGGCGCAGTTTCCGGATTATGAGTTACTCGAGCTCATCCTTTTCGCTGCCAAGCCGCGCGGCGATGTCAAACCCCTGGCGAAAGCGCTGCTGAAACAATGTGGTAGCTTTGCTGGCGTCATTCACGCAAGCGAGGGAACGCTTCTTGCCGTTCCTGGGAGCGGCCCCGCAGTTGTCTCAACCCTCAAAACCATTAAAGCATCGGCCGAGCGCCTGCTAAAAGAAGAAGTCAAAGAACAGCCGGTACTACAATCTTGGCAAGCGCTGCTCGATTATTGCCGGATCGCCATGGGCAGCGAGAAGGTGGAGCAATTCCGCATTCTCTTTCTCGATCATAAGAACAAACTCATTGCCGATGAGGTCCAGCAGCGGGGGACCATCAACCACACGCCGGTCTATCCAAGAGAAGTGATCAAGCGCGCGTTAGAACTCGGCGCGGCAGCCATTATCTTATCTCACAACCATCCGAGCGGTGACCCCCACCCTTCTGAAGCCGATGTTGAAATGACGCTCAAGATTATCGATGCCGCCGAAGCGGTAGGCATCACCGTGCATGACCATCTGATCATTGCCGGAAGCCAGCATTACTCGTTCAAAAGCTACGGGCTTATTTAGGCCCTACTCTTCAATCACCACTTCTTTCAAAAGCGCGGTTTTCACCTGAGTGATTTCCGGGCGCACCTTATAGCTTTCTTCCGCAAAACGGTGCGTTACTTTACCCGTATTATCGATCACAAAGATGAACGGGAATGGAATTCCATAAAACGGGCTATCAATCTGGTAATTCGTGTTCAGCACATTGAACGCTTGTATAATTTCAGAGTCTTTATCATACAGAATCGGCATGGTCACCGAGTGTTTCATCGCAAACGCATTCGATTTCTTGGGATCATCATAGGTGATGGTCGCCAGCGTGTAACCAAGCTCTTCAAAACCCGCTTTGGCTTCATCCCATTCTTTCACCTGCTTTTTACAGTAGCTACACCAGTCGACCGAGCGGTTGAACAGGATGATCAGCCCCTTCTCGCCTTTGAGCGAGTCAAAGCTTACCTCATTGCCGTAAGCATCGACGGTGCTGAGTTGATGAGGAATCGTTTCACCGACCTTCGTGCCGACCTGATCGAGCTCCATCGCATGAGCGGGAGCAATCATAAATAAAGTGAAAAGGGATAGAATAAATGTGCGCATGCATACCTCCGAATAATCATTATTGTCTTAGTTACATACGTAGCGGGCCAGCCCTCCCTGCGCAAGCGCTCATTTGTGGTGAGCTATCGACCGTGACAAAAGCACCTTTTTCTGCTATAACATTCGAAAAAAGCAGCGTTTTTAGACTTTCTTAACGCATATGTGCGTAAAGTAAGAAAAAACACATGAAAGGGAGCGGCGATGTCACTGATTCGCCATGAAATCGATTCCGATGATGATGCTTATTTCGAGCGCGTAGCCGCCGGGATTAAGGCAGAGCTGTCCTTTATCTGGCGGGCGCATCAGCGCGTCGGCCTCAAAGGCAAAATGTCAGTCTATTCCTTCCGCGGCGAAGAACCGTTTCGCTCGCAAGATCACGGCATGACCTTCTGGTTCGGCCCCGACGAGATCGACGCCGCCGTTGAAAAAGTCATGGAAGTCTATAATCGTGGCAAGCGCCCCAACACCAGCCTGCTGCTTAACCCCATCGTTCATGAAGAAATTGGCGAAGGCACCTATCGGCGTATTGGCTCCGGCGTGCTCTGGTGCACCTCCTTCAGCAAAGGCATCGCCGAAATGACACCCGATAAGCTCGAGCGCCTGCATAGCCTTGGTATCAAAGCCAGCTATTTCACGCGCGGCGACAAAGCGGAAGCGGGCATCAAAATGCTCGGCGTTGCCAAAGAAACCCTCGAACCGCTCGAAGGCGGCGTCGTTGCTGGCATGCAGGATATTTATGAAGTCGCTGATATTGAGAGTGACGAATATAAGAATTTCTACCTGCTCTCCGGCCTCTCCTATCTCAGCTCCCATGGCGCTTACACGCATCCGGGCTTTGAGACCATGTTTGAGGAAGATTTGAAAGAAGAGGGCGCAGCGCTGGAAAGCCTCGACCTGGATGCCATGACCGTTGAGAGCCAACCGCTCGAAGATGCACGCGTGTGTTGGAACAATTATGACCGCCACCACTCGCTCTACAAGCGTTTCAGCAATGATGTCAGCAAGCTAGAGGAAAATCTGCGCTTCTATAATTTATGTGCGCGTGATTTTGAGCTGTTCGACGCTACTGGCCCTATGCGCGCCGGCGCTGATCAAGAATTTGAGTTCCTCGTTGAGGGGTTGGTGCCGCGCGGCGCTATTATGGTGCTCGCCGGCTCAGGGGGAACCGGTAAATCCTCGATCGCGCACCATCTTTGCGTGCTTGGCTCCATTGATTGGGAGAAAGACGAAAATCCGGTCTGGCTCGGCCAACCCATTGTCAAAGATCATTTTAAAGGGGTCTGTGTTTATTTCTCAGGGGAGGATGGACCGGCGATTATTAATGCGCGTGGCGAGTTGTTCGACCCCGACAAACGCTCACGCCGCCTGATGTTCCACCGGACTGATTTCCGCGACAAGGCCGGCAATGAGAGCAGCTTCCCCGAATTCCTCAAACGTTTGCGCGATATGCCGGATGTGCCGCTGATGGTTGTTGATCCGGCGCGTAAATACCTCACCGGTGATGAGAATGACGCCGGCGTGGTGAGTGAGTTCTTCGAGGCGATTGAAGAGTTCGCGCTTGAGAAAAATACATCCGTGATTGTGGTGCATCACTTGGCCAAAGGCGCCCGCCCGCAAAGCGCCCGCGAAGTACTCGATGAGCTCCGCGGCTCACAGGTCTTCATTGACCGCCCGCGTGTGGTGATCGGCATGTATCGCGACGGGCCACATACCGTCGTTGGCCTCGCCAAATGTAACATCCCGCCCAACTTAGGCATGGTCACCGCCGAACGCGTCTTTGCACGTAATCCGAAAACGCTCGAGCTGATCCAACTGCCTGGCGCGGAAGGCGTACGCAATGAGTTCATGACCGAAGAAGAGCTTGAACAGCTCAAAGAAGCCGCTGAGATGGAAGCGCTCGTTGAAGAAGCAAAGGAAGATAAAGCGAAGAAGTAGGAATTCCGCCACTTTTTGCCGGCTGTCACACAACTGTAACATTTCTGTGCTATTGTCTCCTTATGAGTCAATGGACAGAAGCAGAACCCATAACGCATCATATCGCTGCCGGAGAACCGGTTTTATCTCCCGTTGAAGGCACCATCGTTAACATTGCTCCTTCTGAAAAGATCCCCGTCACCTCCTTTGGAATGGCGATTCGCGCAACAAACCCTCCGATGAGTATATGGATCAAACCTATCGACACAATCGTAGATCGCGGCACCGCCTTTATGCGTATCGAACTGCCTCACGAAGAAGGGATACGTGTCGAGGAGGGAGATACTGTCTTGCCTGAAACGCCCCTTTTTGTAGCAGATGGGGCCGGAACATACATTATTCGAGAAACCCGCGGCCCTGTCCGCGAGCAACCCACGCCAACCGAGGAGCATGAGATGGCAGACGCAACAGGATTAGAAGCATTAGGAATTACATTGGTGCCCCTTGGTGAAGAAAAAAGCGTTCATGTCGCGCCAGAAGTTGACCCCACGCAGGCGACCGGATGGGACGCACTGAAGAAACCATTAGACGGCCTAGCGGATGCCATGAAAAAACATGCCGCAAAAACCGGACATTTGGCTCCCGAAACAGGGTGGGACCGATTTCCAAAATCATTGAGTGAGCTCAGCAGTATGATTGAGGCATACACCCTTGGAGAAACTGCAGAAACAACCACCAGATTATCGACAACACCACCAACGGATCAAGAACTCATCGAAGCGTGTGGTGGCCAAGAAACATTAACTAAAATCGCCAAGGGTACCGATGTCACAGTAACTGAAATCGCGACGCAGCGCTATTACGCGAATAATGAGCAACTTGACGGTTGCGACCAAGATCGACTACCCGCGAAGTAATCACTTCCGCTGAATCTGAAGATGCCATCTTGCCCCTTATGCCATTTTCTGGCATAACTGTGTGTATGATATTCAGAATTCTCTTGGTGCTTAGTTTAGTCGTCGCGGCAATGCATGCGCGCGCCGATGCGACTGGCATCAATGACTGCACCCCTACCCCTCAGCTATTCAATCATTCCTATCCTGGAAACAAGCGCATCATCTCTTCCAATGACCTGATCGAGCCGACAGGAAAAGGCGTTTACGCCGATGGCGACTATCTGCATATTCGCGGCCAAGTGCTTGATAGCAACTGTCTGCCCGTATTCAATGCACGCGTAGAGCTGTGGCAAAATAACGGTGAGGGGCGCGCAGTGGTAGCTGGAAACCGT
The DNA here is from genome assembly GCA_964352815.1 of uncultured Azospirillaceae bacterium. Classification (GTDB taxonomy): domain Bacteria; phylum Pseudomonadota; class Alphaproteobacteria; order Rickettsiales; family UBA3002; genus CAYGTO01. The sequence goes on from CAYGTO010000018.1 coordinate 9,312, forward strand.
AGCCTCGCCACGCCTAACCCGACATTTGCGGGTACCGGCGTCGCCTTTACCGATCGTGGCGGCCATTTCAGCTTCGAAACGATCTACCCTGGAACGCGTAATAGCCTCGCACCGCATGTCCACCTTGGGATCACCCATCCGGATTACCGCCGCTGGGCGGGTGCGCTTTATTTCGATGGCGAGCCACTTAATCAGGATGATTACCGGCTCATGCGCTTGAGCGAATCACGTCGCAGCCCGATTCTGATGCAGCTCGACACAGTGTCGCGCCACTTCGACGGAAGCCGCGCACCTAAAACAGTTGCCACGACGCGTGTCGTGATCCCTGGCTCGAGTCCGTGGCGGCGTTTCTAATGGCCAAATCCTACCACTTTACTTTGCTTCCTGAGCATTATGGCGTGGCCCGCTATAGTAACGAAGAAGCGGCGCGCGCATTTTATGTGAAGACCATTTTCCGCGGCGGGCTATGGTCACTCACCATCACCGAGGATGAAGCGTCACTCGTCGGCCCGGTCGACGCGCTTGCAGAATATGACCAGATCGAATCTGACTGGCGTACGCTCAAACTCCAAGGCCCACTCGATTTCAGCGAGATCGGCATTCTCTCAGACATCACCGAGGTGTTGAAGAAAGCTAAGGTGAGCGTTTTCGCCCTCTCAACCTACGATACGGACTATATCCTCGTGAAGCAGGAGAGCTTAGAGACGGCATGCGCGTCACTCACAGAGCAAGGCCATCAGATTGAAGGCGCCACCGCATCGCTTACTGCTTGACAGTCTCGCCAATCACGCTAGTTTCCTTTTTCGTCTAAGTAATGGCGGAGTAGCTCAGCTGGTTAGAGCAGCGGAATCATAATCCGCGTGTCGGGGGTTCGAGTCCCTCCTCCGCTACCATCACACTAATATTCAATACGCCCAACAAGGGACTCAAAGAACCCCCGCCAGAATATTAATGCGAACAATCGCCACGCGATTGCTTCGCTGGGGTTCGAGTCCCTCCTCCGCTACCATCACACTAATATTCAATACGCCCAACAAGGGACTCAAAGAACCCCCGCCAGAATATTAATGCGAACAATCGTTCCCTACAGCGCCGCGCTGATCGCTGCCTGAATTTGTTGCTGAATGTCGGCGTTAGTAATCTCAGCCTTTTCAGCATCGAAATTTTTCTGGAATGTTGGTACGGATACGGTCGCCTTGATATCCATACCAAAGAATGGTGCCGTTTGTTCGATCACTCCGAGCACCCCTGCGCCGCCACGACCACCCGGGCTAGCCGCCATCGCAATCATCGGCGTATCTTGATAGACTTTCTGATCAATTCGCGACGCCCAATCAAACAAATTCTTATATACTGCAGTGTAGAGGCCATTATGTTCCGCGAAAGACGCAATTACTAAATCTGCCGCGCCAATCTTATCGTAAAATTCCTGCGCTTTTGCCGGAACACCGCCCTCTTCCTCGCGGTCTTGCCGATAAAGCGGCAGTTCATACTCCGCTAAATCAATGATATCAGCCGTGGCGTCAGGCTGTTGTGCCTGAAGCTGTTCTAGCACATAGTGAACGAGCTGCTTATTGATAGATTTCTGATGGTTGGTGGCTGCGAATGCAAGAATATTCATGGTAACTCCCTGATAGAATGGTTTGAAACATCTAAATGCCTTGACCATAATATAAGGGCGGCACTCGGGATATCAATAATCTTGAAACACGAAGTGCCTTGCCTTATTTAGTTGTAGGTTGATGCTGAAAACTTATGATTCTGCATGATGAAGTTTTCTACAGAGCATAGCGGCACACAGCACGCCCTTCAGCGCAGCACATTCCATTCGCTTTACTCGATCTTCCCAATATAGGAATAATTCCCATATCGATCCTTCCCAGAAATGGAAATTACTCATTTTTAACCTGAGCTGTTACCAAAATTGATATATTAAAACTATTTATCAATAATTTAAAAAACACTATATAACGCTGTGGAATGGCACACCCCTTGCTTTTATGGGTATAGGAGGAACGCCATGAAGCAAATCACAGAAGATGTACTCAACAGTATAGACGCGATTCTTAGCGCCATTCAGCATGAAAAAGGCGTCTGGCGCGGGCTTTTTCTTAAGAGCTCTCAGCTCAATGTTGAGCCTAAGTATGCACCACGCCTGTGTGAACAGGCACGTGACACTATCTCGAAGCACGAGATGAGCCGTGAAACGCGATTGTTCGTCTTTGAAGATAACGACATCCTTCTGCTCACACGGAGCGCAAAGAAAGAACAGCTCGATACGATTTGCGATGAGCTCGAGAGTATCCTTGCTGCAGACTTTGAAACCTCATTTGATCAAAATATTCATATCTGGGACCTCTCTATTCACTGGGTGTCTCTTGTCATGCTCATCACAGATAAACGCGGTGCAGAACATGCTCATAAAGAGCAAGAACGTGAGGTAAGAGAACAAGAACGTGCGGCCCGTTCTCTCGATAAATTAACGAAGGCCGATATTCTTAACGCTGCCGATCATGCATTAGAGCATCGAAACCAACGTCGAAAAAAAACCATCCTTATTGTAGAAGATGATGGCTTGTCAGCCAAATTGGTTATGAAAAGCATTCGTAAACTTATGGGAGAAGCCGTTACCATCGTCGAAGCAAGCAGTGCTATGGAAGCCTATCAGAGCTATGCACTCTACGCGCCCGATATTGTCTTTTTAGATATTGGTCTCCCGGATCAAGACGGCCATGCCCTGCTCAAGCAAATTACAACACTCGACCCTGAGCACTATATTGTCATGTTAAGCGGCCAAGGCTCTAAAGATGCAGTACTAGAATCCATGAAACTCGGTGCACGAGGCTTTATCGCCAAGCCATTTAGCCAAGATAAGCTCAACCATTATATCATGCAATCACCTGCTTTCGCTGGTGAGTCCTCAGACGGGTAGGTAAGGATGCGCACTAAACCCGTCACACGAAAAAACAAAACCGCCATTGAGCTTGCGCAGGAAGAACTCCGTTACGCGAAAGAAGAAGCCGAACGCGCTAAAGAGGAGGCGCTGAAGGCAAAAGAACAGGCAGAGAGTCTTGCACAATTCCCATTACATAACCCACATCCGCTATTAAAGATCGACGTTGATAAAGCTAAGCTTCTTTTCGTCAATCCCGCAGGCTATAATTCCTATTCTGATTTGCTCACCCTTGGACTCAAACATCCTTTACTCAAAGACGTGCACGAAATCGCCCTGCGAGCTTTCGTTCAAAACAAACCGTTCACACGCGAAATCACCGTCGGTGATATCACCTATAATCAAACCATCGCACCGAATGTGATGGAGGAAGAACGCACCGCCACCATTTACTGCTATGATATTAGCCAACTCAAAGAAACCGAAGCACGTCTGCGCGCCGAACGACGTAAAGCAGAGCAAGCGAATCACGCTAAGGGGGATTTTCTTGCCAATATGAGTCATGAGCTGCGTACTCCAATGAACGGCGTTCTCGGTATGGCCGGACTTCTGATGAATACGAAACTCGACAAAGAACAAGAAGAGTATGTGAGCACCATTCGTAAATCAGGCGAATCACTCCTCTTACTTCTCAATGATATTCTCGATTTCTCGAAGATTGATGCAGGAGAGCTTAGCCTCGAAGAAGCACCCTTTGATTTGCATCACACAATGAAGGCAACTGCAGGTTTGTTAGAACCGTTAGCGAAGGAAAAGAATATTGATTTTGATGTCACAATCAATCCTGCATGCGCACGCTTTGTACTAGGTGATTCTGCGCGCCTCAGACAAATCGTCACAAACTTGCTGAGTAACGCACTCAAATTCACCTCAGAGGGTTATGTAAAGCTAGACGTCTCTTCACAAAGGCGCGATGCAACCACTATCGATGTGATATTCCGCGTCGATGATACCGGAATCGGTATTCCAGACGAGAAACTCGATACCATCTTCAATAAGTTTACCCAAGCAGACGAATCCACGAACCGTCGCTTTGGCGGTACCGGCCTCGGACTCGCCATTAGTAAACAGCTATGCGAAATGATGGGCGGGCGTATCGGTGTCGAAAGTGTCGAGGGCGCAGGGTCAAGTTTCTGGTTTTGTATTCCGATGACACTGGCCACAGCCCAACATATCAAACATTTAGAACAAGAAGAAAAACGTCGTATTGCAACGAAAAAACGGCCTGATGAATCATACGATTTTTCACAGAAAAGCGTTATTGTGATTGATGATCATCCAATCAATCTATTATTTGCGAAAAAGCTCCTCGACAAGTTTGGTTTCGGACTTGTCGACACGGCTATCGATGGTAAGAGCGCGCTCGACATGATCAAAACGGGTAATTATGACATCATCATTACAGACTGCCAAATGCCGGAGATGGATGGTTATCAAGTCACACGCATGATTCGTGAGCGTGAAACAGATTCGAAAAACACAGACATGACCCCTATCATTGCCATGACCGCAAACGCACTGATTGGCGACAAAGAAAAATGCCTCGCTTCGGGAATGAATGACTATGTCAGTAAGCCCATTAGTGAAATACAGTTGCACGAAGTGCTCGCAAAATGGCTTTCTTGTGGCGCCATGTGTGATGTTACCTTCCCTATCCCACAGAAAAACCTATCACAACCCACGACAGCTCTTGACGAACCACCTGTAGACTTAGAGCGGCTTCGGATGTTTCTGGATGGTGACCCTGAAGAAGAACAGGAAATCATCAACATGTTTCTATCACATGGACAACAAACGCTGCACGAGATTCAACAAGCTTTTGCGGCGCATAACGATGAAGAATGGCGCGCTAATAGCCACAAGTTGAAGGGTTCGGCCATGAATTTTGGCGCTAATCAGCTCGCAAAGCTCTGTTTTGAAGCCGAAACTCATCCAAAAAGCTCAGAAGACAATAAAAAACAGCTTCTTAGCGCGATTGAATCTGAAATGATCAAAATCCAACATTACCTTCAATCCTAAGCTTCTAATCTACAGATATTTGACGCATTATTCCCCTAACCCATTGTGATATTTGTTTTTCCTTCACCTCTTATTAACCCTTTTGGCG
>CAYGTO010000019.1:0-6082 GCA_964352815.1 uncultured Azospirillaceae bacterium
GGCGCCAGCAGAAGACATAACTAAAATTTCGTTTCGTTGCTATTGTTCATTATAGACGGTGACAGTGGTTTCATTGTCATACACTAAGGCAAATTGTCGCCCAACAACAGGCACAACCGTAAGGCCTTGTGCATCGACATAGCTTTTGATGGTGTTTGTGCCGCCGTTTGATGTAACGCGCTGAATAATCGGCGCGCTTCCTTTAGGGAGCTTGAAATAGGTGTTGCGGCCATCATCATAAATTTTGAGCGGTGCGATCGTATCGTCTCCGACATAAGAGTAACGGTAATTGTACGCTTGTGAGGTAAAGGTTTGAGGCGCGCCTGTTGAAACGCTGTTGCTGGCCGCGGGCGGCGCTGGGGCGACGGGAGGCGTAGTCACAGGAGCGACCGCCTGGGGGGATGCGGTTGCGACAGGCTGCGGGATTTGAGGCAACGGTTGTGGTGCAGAAACAGATTGTACAGGCGCGGATGTCGACAGGCCGATATTGGTTGGGGTAGCGGCTCTCGCTGGTGCGCCTACATTGGGATTGCGCTGCGCACGTTCCAGCTCTTCCTCTGGGTAGTAAAAGCGTGCGACATAGACCAGTTCTTCTGAAGGAGATAAAGAGCGTTTATCGCTTGCATGCAGGTCAAACTGATAAGAACGCTTGTTGGTAATCACGGTCATGTTGGTATGAGCGCCATGCTCTAATGCGCGGATGAAGAGGCGATTCCGCGAGGGGATGATTTGCCAAGACACACGGTCGCCTACGGAAATAGTGCGAATGCGCTCTTTCTCCCCAAACTCAATATTCGATTGATACCCGTAATGTGTATAGATCCGGAACACATCATTTGGATTGTAAACGAAGGTCTTAACGCGGGTATCCGTGACAACGGGTTGGGCATATTGCGCTGTGGCGTCGGTGTGCCATGTAGCGCACGTTAGTACAGTGTAGCATAAAAGAATCGAAAAACGCATCATTGGATAATCCTCTCATCAACACGGTAGCTGGTGACGCGAAAACCAAGTGGGTTGACGTGACGCTCTGTTTGTGTCAGATCGAGCTTCGCATACTGAAAGTTCATCGTAATTTGCTTGTAATATTTCACTGGAGCAGGGGCTTTATCCAGCTTATCGGTATATGTCACGTTGATCTGCGCCGTGAGCGTTTCCTTATCGACCCGGCGCGTATCAGGGCTGTTAAGGTAGGTAAGCGACAGAATGTCAATGGTCCGTTTCCCCACACTTTTGAGAATGGCGGCAGGGCTTGAAGGGTTGCTGGGGCGCTTGTCGCCAAGAAATTCGCGGTAGACTTGCGGCGCACTCATCACGCGCACCGCATTATAATTGGTGCGTAAGTCGGCAATGTCATAGGTTTCGCGGGAGCGGATATATTTCACAACAAAATAATTATTAATCGCCTCATTATCGGTAATGTCATTATACGTCATCGACTCGACGTTTTGCACGAGGCCTGTGCGATCATCGACATTAATCATAAAGGGCTCAAGCGTTTTGAGCGGCGTCATTTGCATGATGGTGAAGACGGCAACAAGCGCTAAAAGTAATGCCACAAGCGTGGTCACAGCGAGAATATTTCGCTGTACCAATACATATTGGTATTTATCTTTGTACCAATTTTTTTGCTCTGCACCGGCAGACTGCTTGGCTTTAAACACCTTTGCTCCTTAAACTCCCTGCCCTCAGCCAAGCGCACATGCTCGAATGAGAGACCTCCCAACCTTCGTAAAATACATCAGGAGTAGGCCGTCTGGCAAGCGCAGGGGCGTATCCTGTGGATGATCATTAGGTGGTATACTGTATATTGTGGGTAATGCGGTGGTCTTGGTATTAGCGGCTGGACCCCATGCGGCCGATATTGCCAATCATGTCGCCAATAATGCCGCGCGAGCCGGAGTCCCTGTCGCCAACCAGGGTGTTGGTGACTGCTTGTCGCACTCCTCCAACCGGGTCACTGCTTCGCAGGCCCTGACCAAGACCGCGGCCAGCACTCGCAAGGTTTGCTTCGCCCGGAATATCAATACTGCTCCGGCCAGCACTTGCGGTGGAGCCGCCAATTTGTGCGGCGTAACGTTGGCCACCCAAGAAACGGGCTATTTCTGGAACGAAACCAATCATTAGCTCGATCACATACGCAAAAACAGCTAATTTGAGAAGCTCAAGTGAGGTGTTTTTGATGAAGTCGCCATTGGTCATCATCTCGAACATACCGATTACTTCGCCGCCCTCTTTACATTGCAGCTCAGCGAAAACAGCATCTGGGTTGCCCGCATCGCCATTATTTGCTGTGCTCTCAAATTCGCAAATCCCGCAGCCGCTTAAGTCAAACCATGCGCCTGAGCCTGCCTGTGATGTCGCATCATTAGGAATCGGCTGAATCAAATCTAGGAAGCTTGAGAGGTAGGTGTGTAAGTTCATATACACGACCATCCCAATAAAGGCGAAGACCACGACGACCTGAATCACATAGCTGAAGAAATAGCCGATATATTTCTCAAACAGGTTAGATGTTGACTTAAAGAGCATGAATGGGACCATAATCGGGCTGAGCACGATGAGGAAGGCGATCATGAGAATCGCGAAGAGATAGCCGTAGATGGCTTTGACAAACGCGACCACAAGCTTCACCGTCACGAATAACAGCACTAAGAAAAGAGGCGGTACGCCGGCAGAAAGCCCTAAGACAAGCCCAAGCATTTTATACTGGCAGCTCGAATAGCCGCTATCGCTCGATTCAGCGTTTCCTGTCAGCATCACTCGGAAGGCTTCATCGAGTTTGCTAAACACATCGGACGCAGAATTCTCGCCCGCTGCTAAAAGACCCGTTGCTTCCATCATTGGCTCGAGCACGAGCGCTACGCCTTCATAGGCAAAGGTCATGACCGCACGATAGCCGAAGCCAATCGCCCCTTCGGCATTAGACGCAAAGGCCATCACTAGCGCGAGCTTAAACATGAAGATGGCAAGCTCTTTTGCAGTGAATGGGACGAGGCCAAGCAAGAAAGCCACGCCTAGCGTTGCAACAGCTAGGGTTAAGAAAGCAGCGAGCGGTTCAAGCAATGCATCCGCAACGCTGCAATACATTTTACCGAGAATGTCGCTGACCAGCCGCTCGAATTCACAGATGAAGTTACTAAAGATGTTGTCGATTCCGCCCGTGGTACACGCTGTCCCGCTGTCAAATAGCTGACCGTTAGCCTCGCCACCGGAGCAGCTGAAATTCCCCGCAGAGAAATTATCGATGATCATTTGCGCATCGGCCGAAGCGGCGGGCAACATGGCCATGATGATAATAAGTGCGCCGAGCATTCCCACGCCAAGCACCTTGCCAAGCTGAAATAGCTTAGGGTAGGGGTTTTGAGGAATGTGCGGCATGTGCATCATGAAAAGAGCTCTCCTGCATGGCCGGTATTTTGATACGAGGTAATCGTGGTATCTACGCTGGCAGGTTCAGCCGTTGCCCTGCCGCTGCCTGATAGCACACGAACAATATCATCAAGCCCCGCAAGATTCATTTCGCCAATAATACTTTCATTGCCCCGCTTTAAAAGGAAGTGACGCTCGTCTTTGTTCATACCGCCCACATAGCGGAATTCCTCTTCGCTTAGTTGGAAACGGGCAATGTAGGCTTCCATAGAAGGAAAATCATTGGGCATGAAAATTTGTGTGACGCTGTTTTCAAGCACGCTCGGCGTGACATGGAGCGCAGCGGCCGCCTCAATCTCTTCTGTTGCTGTGATCACAATGCCGTTATGTTTGGTGATGTAATGCATCCAGTGGCCAAGGCGTGGTCCGAAGATGGGGTTCTCCAAAATCTGAAACCCTTCATCGAGCACGATGATGGTTGGGCGCTCAGGCGTGAGGGTGAGGCCGATGCGATGCAGCATGTAGCTGACGACGGGAATACGAATGTCGGGACGTTTGATGATTTCTGAAATATCGAAGCCAATCACATCATGACGCAGGCGAATCTTGTCAATCGTGTCGTGAATCCAGCCGCTATGTGCACCGGTCTTCCATACAGATAGCTTCTCGGCAAAATCGCTGTTCTCTCTTCCTACTAACGTGATGAGTGATGATAGTGAGCGCTCAATTTCAGGCGAAGTGTACATCTGTTCAATGACGCGCGCGAATAGCTGCATCATTTCTTGTGTGATATGCTCACCTTGAGAGTCGATCAAGGTTGCAACCCAGAGAGATAAAAACTCTCTGTTTGCGGCAGTGTCGGGCATCAGGAATGGATTAATGGTAAGATCGCCCTGTGTGACGCTATGATATTGCCCGCCAATGGCTTCTAGAAAATGCTTGGCACTGTGAGTGGCATCAAAATAGACGATGCGTGGGTGAAATTTCCGTGATTGTGCCACCAAGAAGTTGATGAGCACTGATTTACCCGAGCCGTTTGGGCCAATAATTGAGGTGTGGCCGGTCTCAGCGTGGTGGAAATTAAAGAAGTAAGGAGTCTTGGCAGCGGTATAAAACAGCGCCACAGGAGGCCCCCAATGGCTGCCCTGGCTGCTTCCCGCTGGAAAATTGTTCAAATTGGCGAAGCCCGCTACATGCTGTGTGTTGATGGCGCGCAACCGTTTAACAAACTCAAAATTACCAGGAAGCTGCGCCCAGTAACATTCTTCAAATTTGATGTCTTCGCGGATGCTGACAATCCCAATCTCAGAGAGCGCTTCGCGTAACTGCAGTACCGATGCCTCTAATTCTTTAACCGAAGGGGCGATGATGAAAAGAGTTGTCTGTTGCTGGCCAAAATCGGTGGGGCGGTGACGATTGCTCGCGAGAATGGCTGTCAGTTCAGTCGTGTCCGATAGTTCGTCGTCCCCGCTAATGCGCGTGAGTTCTTTCTGTTCTTCGTAATTGCTGAGCGCTTCTTTCGCATTGATGAAATCAAAGCATTGTGTGACGATGAACTCACACGGCGTTTGCATAAAGCGGTCAATCGCTTCGAGCGAGGCTTCCTTATATTCTTTGATAGTAAGAATAGTCGCAAAGCGGCGCTTGCCTTCGTAGGTGCGCACTTCCATCGCATTATACGCAAAGGTGATCTCGCCACTGGTTAAATATTCGGATAGATCTTCTTGCGGCACTGGCATGGCCCGCTCTTCCAAATTAATCAGCTTTTCTAGAAATTCTAAATTCTCGGAGTACGCGACTCCATCACGCTCAACGAGCCCAAGCCGCTTAGCACCATATTGTTTGAGCGTTCCCAGCACATCACCACACACCTTGTCGAGCTCACTAAACGCACGATCGAGATAGGCGTTACGTTCTTTAATTTCCCTATTGGGAATTAAGCCGCGCACGAACCCTTTAGTGCCGCCAATCGAGGCGCTTTCACATTCACGCGCGATGGTGACATAAAGTTCATTCACATAGGTGCGTTCCCACTGGTTAACCTCGTTCCATGCGTCATTCACGCTTTGGCTAAAAGGATCAGGGAAATCGCCATCCATTTTGAGAGAGCGCTGGCGGCGTAGCGTGTGAAACCAAATCGCATATTCATTGGTAGGAATGTGTGCTGAAATCGCTCGGCGGATGGTATCGCGGAGTTCAACGGGCTCATGTGCAACGGCTTCATAGCTAAAGCCAACCACTTTGATGGTTTGAAGCAGCTCACCGTTCTTCGTTACAATAGTATGTGGGTCGAACATGCAGGCATAGGGGACAAAATCCGACTCAATCACATCGTCGGTAATGTCACGATACGTCTCAAGATCGGTGACTTCTTCTTTCTTTTTGAGTAATGCTAAGACCATGGTACCGCCGCTTGTGCGCTAATATAAATGAAGGGATAAAAAAAGCTGCCCAGTTAAATACGCCAGGCAGCTTTTCTTTATCAGTTTAGGGAGCTACCGTGAGATCCCAAATGGAAGGATTACTCCGTTCCACCTTCACAGCCCGCGCCATTTGCGCCAAGCTCTTCGACGATAGTGCTCGATCCGAAGACGACAGCAACGCCAACACCAACGATGATGGCCATACCCCAAGAGACTTTACCCATTAGGGCGCCGACACCAATCACGATGATGGCAAGCGTAGCAATACCACTACCAACGGGTCCGTT
>CAYGTO010000020.1:0-2787 GCA_964352815.1 uncultured Azospirillaceae bacterium
AATGACGATACGGTTCTCGACATGGGAGGTGGCTGAGTCAGATGCGGGCATAAAATATCTCACAGAGTTTCCATGGGTATAGCCTACGACCGCGCACAGCCCAAGGGCGTGCGTCAGGAGGTATAGTTAAGTCTCAGGTTCAGACTGTCAGGAGATGAAATAATCTTTGAGAGCAACCTAGGCCAACGCTGGTTTTGACTCTTTTTTCTGCGGACGAACGCGGCAATATATAATTGCGCCTAGAGCACCAAAAATATGACCTAAGTGGTCAGTTTGGTACTGCATACCTTCTTCTGAAGCACTCTCAACCCCGCCTAAGAATGAAAACATTATGGCAAGAAATGCGAAAAGCATAATTGCATTAAGCCACTGCTTAACTTTCAATTTCTCATAGTCGGTAAAATAGGCGGCTGCTAATCCAAGAGCACCACCTGAAATACCCATCACTCTCGTTCCTTCGTCGAAGAAGAATATTGATGGAATCGAGGCGATGCAGCCAACGAGAAGAATGACTAGAAACCTTTTGGCACCGACTCGTCTTTCATAAGCAGAAAGCGCGCCAATGGTCACAACATTGGCCAGAACATGAACCAGATCAGCGTGAACAAATAAATGTGTAACCACTGGAACCGGCCACACTTTGAAAAGCTCTAGGCTATTCGTGAGAGTCAGAAACGTAAGCGCACGTTGATCTATTTCTTGGAATCCAAATCCGCTCGTAATGAAGAAAATCACTAAAAGGCCTGCACCAACAGACAGTGACGCCTTAACGCGACCAATATTTTCTTTGTATGTTGAAAGCCTTGAATGAAGGCTTATGGGCAACGGCTTGTATAATGACAAGGCTGCCAAATAAGCGGCGAGTATAATTAAAAATAACCCCATTCAGGCTTGACCCACATTCTTAACGATGTGATCCAGAACCTCTGGCGTTACTTTGGCAACATTACCAAGGCCACGCTTCTGCGCTTTTATCTTAACGTCTCGACCATTTGAGAAAACGAATTTCATAGGTGTTTGGAGGGCACCCTTCCCTATATTGACGTTCTCAATTTCCTCAAAGGGGAAAAAATCACTGTGCGTGAAACCACCGTGCAGATTGATCAAATGAAAATGGATACCAAGGTTAGTAGCAGCGACGTAGTAGGATCGAATGCTAAAAGCAGCTAGAGGACCTATTAGAAAAAAGAGTCCCAAATTGGTGGCTCCTTGCGCAAAAAAGAAACCGAGCAAGTTTTCAGCTGGCGCAAGGTGATTGTCTATCTCTTGTCGTGCTTCTTCTGTTTTCATCTCTAACCTAGGCTGAATAAAGAAGGTCTAATCTCAAGAGTATTGGCGATACCACCTATGGAAGTAAATAAAATTATTATCTCTTATGTGTTGGGCGGCTCTATTCTATCGCAGCACCTTCGCGCACCCTGATAATCAGCAGCGCTGTCATAAACATCAGCCGGGTTAGCCAGACACAAGCTTCAATGCATTTTTCTTAACGGCTGTCAGGCTGTCTGCCTCAAAAACACCGCGCGATAAGACGCGCAAGCCAACAACCAAAGACAACAGGGCGTGCGCCGTCTCTTTGACGTTGACGCTTCGTGAGATCGTGCCCCGTCTTTGGCCTTTGGACAAGGCGCGCCTAAAAAACCACTCGATTTCGCCAAAAGCCGCCGTGACCATTTCTCTGACGTCTGCTGTGTGATGGGGCAATTCAAGCGCTGTGTTGACCAACAGGCAGCCTTTTCGATCTGCATCCGCGTGGCACGCTTCGACCAAAGACTCGAACAGCTTGGAGATGGCGGCAATCGGATCATCCAGGGTTTCCAGGTGGGCAAGAGTCTGACGCCAATGATCTTGCTCGTATTTCAGAAAGACGCGCTTGAAGAGCGCCAGCTTACTGCCGAACGCATTGTACAGACTGCCTTTGTTGATGCCCATGCCAGCCACAAGGTCTGAGATGGACGTCGGCACATACCCTTTGGCCCAAAAGACTTCAGTGGCGCGATCAACAGCCTCATCAACATCGAATGCTTTTTCCCACGGCATAAACGGCAGCTTTCCTAACGAAGTGAGAGATAACCATAGAGAGTTTATACCGAACGTTCAAAATAATTATCGCTGTACGGATGTGGGCCTGTTTAGGTGTTTTGAAGCTGAACGAACGCCTCGCTCTCCAACAGTATTATTTATACCGATCGTTATAAATAATACTCCAAACACCACCTTTTCAAAGGAATTTAGGCAATCTATGGTTCCGTTTTACACACTTCTCTAAGGCGCACGGCGCAACACCCGCGATAAACACCCGATAAACTTCAAAAACGCTACGCAGCCTTTATAGTGACCCCTGCATAGGAATAACGGCCTCAACGCAGATCGAGTGAGTAATGCTATGACGGTTTCCGGTGAATGCTTCTGCGGCGCGGTGACATACGCAATTGATGGCACACTGCGCGAGGCCCGGTCTTGCCATTGCTCACGATGCCGCAAAGTCTTTGGCGGGCAGGCCTCTGCTTATGCGCTTGTGACCAGTGATGAATTCAAATGGCTGACCGGCGAAGACAATCTGACAACGCACCTCACCACCGGCGGCTTTGGCCTTCGATTTTGCAGTACGTGTGGCTCGACACTGTGCGGGGTGCATAATGGAACCGTGCATGGCGTGACTTTAGGCTGCGTCAACGGAGACCCGGGCGTTGTGATTGAGCAGCACATCTTTGTGGGCTCTAAAGCCGCATGGGAAGTCATGCCTGATGGCGTCACAGCATTTCAAGATGGTCCACCAGCGGCCAA